>JADZEK010000049.1 GCA_020850595.1 Anaerolineales bacterium | reverse complement strand
TGTGGGCCGAGAACCGGCACATCCGGCAGGGCGGCCAGGTGTGGGCCGAGAACCGGCACATCCGGCAGGGCGGTCAGGTGTGGGCCGAGAACCGGCACATCCGGCAGGGCGGCCAGGTGTGGGCTGCGAACCGGCACATCCGGCAGGGCGGCCAGGTGTGGGCCGAGAACCGGCACATCCGGCAGGGCGGTCAGGTGTGGGCCGAGAACCGGCACATCCGGCAGGGCGGCCAGGTGTGGGCCGAGAACCGGCACATCCGGCAGGGCGGTCAGGCTTGGGCTGCGAACCGGCATATCTGGCAGAGGCGATGACGAGCAATTTAGGAACAGGGCAAATGATGAACGGGCCACATGGTGGTTACAAACCAGGCCGCCCGTTTGATTTGGGTCGCCGGCAGCGGGCCGCGGGCCAGGCAACGACGGGCGGGGCCGCGGCAGGGGCGCGGCACAACATATGGGAAACAACAACTGGGCCGCTTAGGCTGCCGGGAGGTCTAGCTGCGCCAACATCAAGTCGTCGTCCTTGGCGTGCCGAACCGTGAAACCCACCTTGCGGGCGATGTTCTGCATAGCGTCGTTCTCGGTGGAGATGTAGCCGATGATGCGGCCAATGCCCTCTTCGCGGCCGATGGCCACCAGCCGCCGCAGCAACTCGCTGCCCAGCCCTTGCCCCTGAAAGTTATCGGCCACCAGGATGGCGAATTCGGCTTCGGCGTTGCTCGGCCCGGTGCGGCTCAGGCGGCCCACGCCCAAGATTTCGCGGTCAGCAAGTTGATGGCCGTCCGTGCCGGGCACGGCGCGCTCGGCCACCAACGCCATTTCGCGCGCATAGTCAATGAAGCAGATGCGGCTGAGGCGCTCGTGAGCGACGCGCTGGGTCAGTTGCAGCGGGTGCAGGTAACGCAGGTAAACGCTGCGTTCCGAGAGCGTGCCGTGGAACTTGACCAAGAGTGGCTCGTCTTCGGGGCGGATCGGCCGCAAGGTGAGCGCCTGCCCGGAGCGCGCTGTGAAGCTGCTGATGTATTGCGACGGGTACGGCACGATAGCCAGGCGCGGCAGGTCGGCCTCGGCCGTCTCCGGCCCATAAACCACCACGCGCGCGTCCAGGGCGATCATCGGCGGCTGCCCATTGGCCGGGTCGTACGCGACGATCAGCGGGTTGATGTCCAGCTCCTTGATCCAGCGCTGCTCGGTGATGAGCCAGGAGAACTTGACCAGCAGTTGCTCCAGACCGTCCAGGTCGGCTGGGGGGCGTCCGCGCACGCCCTGGAGGGCGGTGTAGATCAGCGTGCGCTGCATCATGCGGCGGGCCAGCGTGGTGGTCAGCGGCGGCAGGGCCAGCGCGCGATCCTTGAACACTTCGACCAGTTGGCCGCCGGCGCCGAACAGGATGACCGGGCCGAATTGCGGGTCAATGCTGGAGCCGATGATGACTTCATAGCCGTCAAGCTTGACCATCGGCTGCACGGTGACGCCCAGGAAATGTTCCGCACCGGCCTTCGCCGCCACTGCGGTCTGAATGGTCCGAAACGCCCGGCGCACCGCCGCCGCGTCGCGCAGGTTGAGCTGCACACCGCCGACGTCGGTCTTGTGCGTGATAGTCTCGGAGTGAATCTTGACCACCACCGGGTAGCCAAACTCGTCGGCCAGCTTTACGGCCTCGGCTTCGGTCTTGGCAACGCGCGTGGTGACGGTGGGAATGCCATAGGCCGCCAGCAGTTCCTTCGACTCGACTTCCGTCAGGAGCGTGCGCCCGCCTCGGCGCACGGCGGCCACGATCTCGGCGGCCTTGTGGCGACCAGCGTCTGCCGCGGCCAAACCGACCGGCAGCATGGGGGTCTCGTATAAGCTGCGCAGGTTGTAGGTGTAGCGCCACATGTAGGTAAACATGGTGGCAGCCACATCGGGGTAGTGGAAGGTCGGGATCCGGGCGCGGTTGAGGATCATCTCGCCCGCTTCCACATCGCCGCCGCCCATCCAACTCGCGATGACGGGCTTGCCGTAGGTCTGGGCGAAGGGCTTCAGTTGATCGGCCGTCTCGGTTGGGTCGGTCATGGCCTGCGGGGTCAAGATCACCAGCAGGCCATCGCTGTTCGGGTCGGCCGCGGCCACTTGCAGCGCCTTGGCGTAGCGGCTGGGGTCAGCGTCGCCCAGGATGTCCACTGGGTTATTGTGGCTCCAGGCCGCGGGCAGAAAGCTATTCAGTTCGACCATCGTCTCGGCCGAGAGGTCGGCCAATTCGCCACCGGTGGTCAACAAGGCGTCCACGGCCAGCACGCCCGGGCCGCCGGCGTTGGTCACAATTGTCAGCTTCGGCCCCTTGGGGCGCGGCTGCTTGGCAAGGATTTCCGACATGTAGAACAGCTCGTGGATGGCGTTGACGCGCAGCACGCCGCTGCGCCTAAAGGCCACTTCGAGCACCTCGTCGCTGCCGGTGAGGGAGCCGGTGTGCGAGGCGGCCGCGCGGGCCGCGCCCGCCGTGCGCCCGGGCTTGATGACGATGATGGGTTTCGTCAGCGCCACTTCGCGCGCCGCCGAGAGGAAGGCGCGCGCGTCGCCGATGGTCTCCATGTAAATGACGATGCTCTCGGTGTGTGGGTCGTCGCCCAGGTAGTAGATCAGGTCGCCCCAGCCCACGTCGAGCATGGAGCCGATGGAGGCGAAGAAGCTAAAGCCGACTTCCTCGCGCAGGCTCCAGTCGAGCACGGCGGTACACAGGGCGCCCGACTGACTGATGAAGCCGACGCTGCCCTGGCGCGCCACCTTGCTGGCGAAGGTGGCGTTGAGGCCGCTGAATGGGTTCATCACGCCCAGGCAGTTAGGGCCGATGAGGCGCAGGCGCCCGCGCCGGGCCTCGGCCAGCACCTGCTGTTCCAGCGCCGCGCCGGCCGCGCCCGTTTCTTTGAAGCCGGCCGAGATGATGATGGCCCCCGGCACGCCCTTGTCGACGCATTGCTTGATGATGGCGGGCACGGTTGGCGCGGGGGTCACAATGACGGCCAGGTCAATTTTATCGGGGATGGCGCCGATCTCGGGATAGGCTTTGATGCCCAGGATGTTGGCGCGGTTGGGGTTCACCGGGTAGATCGTGCCGCCGAACGGGCTGCTGAGCAGGTTCCACACGATGGTGCGGCCCACGCTGCCGGCTTTCTCGGTCGCGCCGATGACGGCCACGCTCTTGGGCGCGACGATGGCGTCGAGCTGGCGCACGTCATAGTGCAGGATGTCGGAGGAACGGTCGAGCTTAGGGGAGTGCTGGGCGGGCGATGTGTCTGGCATGGCGGGGCGCTTTCTCGGCCAAGCCGGCCGAATGGGTGGCGGAGGGAGCCAGGGCGGGGGCGCATCCGGGCCGACCGAGGCGCGTCTGGCTGCTACGATTATACCGTGCCGCCGGCGGCTGATTGGCGCGGTTCCTCCTGTTTTCGAGCGATGATCGGCACTAACGCCACGGCCTGTTCACTACAGCGCGCGATTGTTCACGAGGTTCTGGTAGAGTTTCACGGCCAGGCGCGGGTGGGTCAAGCTCAACTGCGCCAGCCCGGCCGGCCCGAGGGACAACACGCGGGCCCCGGCCCCGGCCACAACCGGCTCACCAACGCCCTGCCCTAACAACGCCCCCGCGCCAGCGAAGTCGCCCTTGCTCAACGGGCGGCCGCCCTGCGCCAGCGCGCCGGCCAGCACCACATGCAAGCTGTCACCGGCCAGCACTTCGCCCAGGGCAGGCGTCGCTTCGGCGCAGACGTGCTCCAGGAATTCGACTTCAAGGCGCGTCAGCCCCTTGAGCACAGGTGCGGCCAGCGCCAGCCGCTTGCGCTCGCGCACGACGTCGGCCTTCAGGAAGGCGGGCGTGACCACGTCGGCGTACTTCTGCGAGGGCGCGGTCAGCTCAATCGGCCCCAAATCCCACGGCACATTCAGCTTGATCATGCGGACGATGTCCCAGCGCGAGGTGCCGTGGAACACCATGCCCGGCACGTAGGCCGCGGGCAGGAAGCCCATCTCGAACAACGTCTGCTGGGCGCGCGGGCTGGTCGCGGCCACATCGCACTTGATGATTTCGGCCTCGAACTGCTCCTCGGCCGCTTCCACCGCCAGGCGCAGCAGGCTGCCCTTCACCGCTTCGTCCGCGGCGATCAGCTCCGTGATGCGCACGCTGCGGTTGCGCTCATCGCCGATGTAGCCGACCGCGCCCAGGGTGCGCTCACCTTCCGAGGCCACCAGGTACTCGGCCTTCTTGGCGCGCAACTGCGAGAGGCCCTGGTCAATCTGCATCGAGCCAAATACCTCGGGCTGGAACACGCGGCCCTGCTCGATGCGCAACAGCCGCACCAGCGCCGAGCCGGTCAGCGGCGCGACGGTCAGCGCGCCGTCGAAGGGGTAGGCGCGGGCGTTGTCGCGCACCGTCACCGGCTCGTCCAATTCCAGGTTCGCCAGCGACAGCGCGGCCAGCGGCTGCACCGGCGCAATCACTTCCGCCGCGCCGGGGCGGCGCAGCAGGCGGCCGTTGCCGAAGAGTTGGCCGCTCAGAATCAGGCTTTCGCGCCAGGTCATGAGGTAATACATTGGCAGGAAGCCCAGCGGCACCAGGCCAATGCGGTCGTCAATGCGCTGCGTCTTGGGGTGGACGGTGCGCGCTTCGGCAAAGGCAAACTCCACGCGCTCATCCGAGGCGTCTACCAGGGCCGAGAGGATAGCCCGCCCCAGGCCGCGCCCGCCGGCGTCGGGGTCTACCACCAGCCGGCCGATCTCGCCGATCTGATCGTTATAGTCGCCGTAGTTGAGGATGCACGCGCCGGAACCGAGGATCTCGCCAGCTTCCTCCGCCACCAGCCAGAGGATGTGATCGGAATAAATGCCGCGCTTGACCCAGGCCGGGTCGTAGAATTCGGGGATGGCATAGTCGTCGCCATAGTTCTTGCGGAACAAGCCAATAACGGCTTCGATATCGGCTTCGCGGAAATCGCGAA
The DNA here is from genome assembly GCA_020850595.1 of Anaerolineales bacterium. Lineage (GTDB taxonomy): Bacteria > Chloroflexota > Anaerolineae > Anaerolineales > UBA6663 > JADZEK01. The sequence continues at coordinate 82,539 of JADZEK010000049.1, read as the reverse complement.
TGTGCATGCACGGCCTCCAATCATGGGCGCGGGGATGAGGTCGGTGACGGTCGAGGCGCCATTCTACACCAGGCTTGCGGTACAATGACGGCCTAAACCGGCGCCTGGAGGCGGCACATGGCGGACACACCCACCCTTGGCATCATCGGCGGCAGCGGCCTGTACAACATCGCCGGGCTGACGGACAAAGAAGAGCATGACCTTATCACGCCGTTCGGCAGGCCGAGTGACCCGGTTGTGGTCGGCACGCTGGCCGGACAGCGGGTGGCCTTCTTGGCGCGACATGGCCGCGGCCACCGCCTGACCCCGGCGGAGGTGCCGTATGGCGCCAACCTGTACGCCCTCAAGCAACTGGGTGTGGAGCGGGTGGTGGCCGTGAGCGCGTGCGGCAGCTTGCGCGAGGACTACGCCCCAGGCCACATCGTCATCCCCGACCAGGTCTACGACAACACCCACGGCCGCCCGCGGAGTTTCTTCGGCGAGGGGCTGGTGGCGCACGTGGGCGTGGCGGAACCGTTCTGCCCGACGCTCTCGCAGCAGCTCTACGAGGCGGTAAAGGCCACCGGCGCGACGGTACACCAGGGCGGCGCGTTTATCACCATCGAGGGGCCGCGCTTCTCAACCAAGGCGGAGAGCAACACCTACCGTAAGTGGGGTATGAGCCTGGTCGGCATGACCACTTCTCCAGAGGTCTTTCTGGCGCGCGAGGCCGAGCTGTGTTACACCTGCATGGCGCACGTGACCGACTACGATGTCTGGCACGTAGCGGAAGAGGCCGTGACGGTGGAGATGATTATTCGCACGCTCAACGCCAACACCGCCACGGCGCAGCAGGCCCTCGTGAACCTGCTCGGCGCGGAAGCCGACCGCGGCCACTGCCCGTGCCCTACCGCGCTGGCCGCAGCACTCATGACCGATCCGGCTCGCGTGCCCACGGCCACTAAGGACAAGCTGGGGCTGTTGATCCAGAAGTATGTCGCTTAGCGCGCTGCGCCGCCGCGAAACCCAACTGTTCGGCGCGGCGGCCGGTTTCATGCTCGCCGCCGTGGCGGCGCTGGCCCTAATGCCCTCGGCCCGGGCGGGCGTGTGGCAGCCGCTCAATCTGACGCAGCCGCTGCTGATTTTGGGCACGTGGCTGGCCTGTGCGTTGACAGCCGGCGCGTTGGTGCGCCGCCGGCTGCCAGAGCACGACCCCTACCTGCTGCCCCTAATTTACCTGCTCACGGGCTTTGGCCTGGTGGTGATTTGGCGGCTCGCGCCCGGCTTCGGCCTGCGCCAGACGGCCTGGCTGGGCGTCGCCACGGGCGCGCTGCTGGGCGTGGTACTGCTTCCCGGCGATCTGCGGTGGCTGCGGCGCTACCGCTACACCTGGCTGTTCGCCGGGCTGCTGCTTACGGCGCTCACGCTGTTCCTGGGAGTCAATCCCTCGGGCCAGGGCGACCGGTTGTGGCTCGGCTGCTGCGGCCTGTATTTGCAGCCCGCTGAGATTCTAAAGCTCCTGCTGGTCGTTTTCCTGGCTTCGTACCTGTCAGACCGACGCGAGCAGTTGTTTGCCACGCTGGCCCCTGGCGCGTGGCCGAATGCCCACCCGCGCGCGCTGGCATACTTTCTGCCGATGCTGGTCATGTGGGGCTTTAGTACGCTCATCCTGATTTCGCAGCGCGATCTGGGCATGAGCACGCTGTTCTTCGGCGTGTTTATCGTGATGCTTTACCTGGCCTCGGGGCAGGTACTGTACGTGGCGGCCGGGGCGGTGCTGCTGGGGCTGGCGGCGGTGCTCGGCTATGCTTTGTTCGACGTGGTGCGGCTGCGCGTGGAAGCCTGGTGGAACCCGTGGGCTGATCCGAGCGGCCGTTCCTACCAGATCGTGCAATCGCTCATTGCGCTGGCGGCGGGCGGGCTAACGGGGCGCGGGCCGGGGCTAGGCGTGCCGGGGGTAATCCCGGTGGCCCATTCCGACTTTATTTTCGCCGCCATCGCCGAGGAGTGGGGGCTGCTGGGTATGTTGGCCGTCGTGAGCCTGCTGGCGGCAACGGTGTTTCGCGGCCTGCGCATCGCGCTGGAGACGCCGACGCCGTTCGGCCAGTTGCTGGCGGGCGGTTTAGCCGCGCTCATCGCCTTGCAGGCCAGCCTGATCATGGGCGGCGTGATCAAGCTGGCGCCGCTCACCGGGCTGACCCTGCCGTTCCTGAGCTATGGCGGATCGTCACTGGTCTCGGCCTACGTGGCGGTGGGGTTGCTGCTGCGCCTGTCAAGCCCAGACGACCGCCGCGCGCGCAGGCGGCCCACGAGCGCATGAGCCTCCAAGTGCGCCGCCTGGCCTGGGCGGTTGCGATTGGTTTCTTGACGCTTGCGCTCACAGCGGGCTATTGGGCGTACCTGCGCCGCGAGCCCCTGTTGAGCCGCGCCGACAACCCGCGCCGCGTGCTCGCCGAAGTGCGCGTGCCGCGTGGACCCATCTATGATCGCCACGACCAACCGCTGGCGACCACCCTCGGCGAGCCGGGCGATTGGAGGCGCGCCTATCCCTACGCGCCGCTCGCGCCGGTGCTCGGCTACGTTTCGCCGTTATACGGCCGCGCCGGCATCGAGGCTGCCTTCGATGGTGTGCTGCACGGCGACGCGGGCCTAGAGCCGTTCGACTATTACTGGCAGGCCACCGTCCTCGGCCAGCCGCCGGCCGGCCGAGGCGTACGCCTCACACTCGATCTGACGCTGCAACAGGAAGCCGACGCGGCCCTGGGCGGCCTGACCGGGGCCGTCGTTGCGCTCGACGCCCAGACGGGGGAGGTGCTGGCGCTCGCGTCGCACCCCACCTTCGACGCCAACCAGTTGGAGGGTGACTGGGAAACATTGTTGGCTGACCCAAACGCGCCGCTGCTCAACCGCGCCACTCTGGGCCTTTACCAGCCCGGGGGCGCGCTGTGGCCGCTTGTGCTGGCGGGCGCGGCCGAGTCGGGGCAACTCGATCTGGGCCGGTCGTACCGGCTCGAAACCCTTTCGCTCCCCATGGGTGACGAAGCGCTCAACTGCCGCGTGCCGCCGCGCCTGGCCGCCCTGACCCTGCGCGAGAGCCTGCTGTTTGGCTGTCCCGGGCCGACGGGCACGGTCGGCGCGGCGCTCGGCGCCGACAAGCTCCAGGAGCTCTTCGCCGCCTTCGGCCTCAGCACGGCCGCGCCGTTGGCGCTGCCCACGTCGGTCAGCACGGCGCAGCCGGTGGCCGCCGGGCAAGAGGCCGTGGCCGCGGCTGGACAGGGGGCGCTCACGCTCACCCCGCTCCAGCTGGCGCTGGCAACGAGTGCCCTAGTGCGCGACGGGATGTTGCCGGCGCCCCAGTTGGTGCTGGCAACGCAAAACCCAGACGGTGTCTGGCGGCCAGAGGCACCGCCTCGACAGCCGCAGCGCGCCGTTTCTACGGAGGCGGCGGCGCAGGTGCGTCCGCTGCTGGCGCATGGATATGCCTCCACGGCCGCCTCGGGCACCGAGGGCCGCACGCTGACGTGGTACCAGGTCTTCGGCCCGCAAGCCGACGCGCGCGTGGTGGTCGTGGTCTTGTTGGAAGGGGGCAGCCCCGACATCGCCGCCGGCATCGGGGAGGACTTGCTGGCCACCGCGCTAGCCCGGCCATAACCATCGCCGGATTCGCATAGCCTGACAGCTTCAGGGGTCAAAACGCTGCTAGCCCGCGCCTCCAGGCGTGGCTATGCGCACCATAGATAAAATGAAGGGACGTCTGGGATCAGCCGAGTGACCCAAACGCCCACACACACGGCTAGCCCGCTGACTACGCCCGCTTGGCGCGCACGAACTTGCGTTTGCCGACCTGGATGACGGCCTGGGCGGTATCCAGGCGGAACGCCACGTCGGTCACGGCCTGGCTGTCAAGCCGGACACCGGACTGTGTTATCAGGCGGCGCGCTTCGCTCTTGGAGGCCGCCAGCCCATGCTCCGACAGGAAGTCGACCAGCAAGGGCGCGCCGCTGAAGGCGATCTCAGGCATCTCAGCGGGAACGTCACCGCGCTGGAAGACGCGCTTGAAGTTGGCCTCGGCGTCGGCCACGGCCGCCTGGCCGTAGAAGATGAAGACGATCTCGCGCGCCAGTTCCATCTTGGTGTCGCGGGGATGGCGTAGGCCCGCATCCAGCTCCGCGGCGATCTGGGCGATCTGCGCTGGGGTGTAGCGCGACAGCAGTTCGAAGTACTTGACCATGGCGAAGTCCGGCAGGCTCATGATTTTGCCGTACATGTCAGCGGGGGTGCTGTCAATCGGGATGACGTTGCCCGTAGACTTGCTCATGCGCAGCAGACCGTCGGTGCCCGGCAGGATGCCGGTGATAATGCCCACCAGCGGCTTCTGCCCAAGGGCCTCTTGCAGCTTGCGGCCCGCCACAATGATGTGGAAGAGTTGGTCGGTGCCGCCCACCTGCACGTCGGTGTGCATGGCCACCGCGTCGTAGCCCTGCATGAGCGCGTAAAACGTCTCGTGCAAGAAGATGGGTTCGCCGGCATCCAGCCGCTTGGCGAAGTTTTCGCGCACCAGGAATTGCTGGATGGTAAAGTTCTGCCCCAGACGGATGAGGTCGAGCAGCGACAGTTCGGCCAACCACTCGCCGTTCGAGCGCACTTTCGTCCGGCGCGGGTCGAGGATGCGAAAGGCCTGGTCAGAGTAGCTCTGGGCGTTGTCGGCCACTTGGGCCGGGGTGAGGATCGGCCGCGCCTTGTTCTTATCTGACGGGTCGCCCACCAGGGCGGTGTAGCTGCCGATCAAGAACGTCACTTCGTGCCCCAGGTCTTGAAACTGGCGCAGCTTGCGCATGGTGATGGTGTGGCCCAGGTGCAGGTCGCGCGAGGTGGGATCGTAGCCGCAGTAGACGCGCAGCGCGCGCCCCTCGGCCGCGGCCTGTTCGAGCCGCGCCCGCAGTTCGCGGGCCATGTTGGCCTTGATGGTCTCATCGCCATACTCGGTGCCCTGCATCAGCAGGGCCACCTGTTCGTCTAGATGCATGCCAGCCTCCGAGAAATCGTCGCGCGAAGGGGCATTATACCAGCGGGCCTGGGCCGCCCCTCAAGCGACAGTTTCTCGCGTATAATTCTCCTCCGCACCGTTCAACATTCCGCCTGGAGCCACTCACGCATGTCCAAAAAAGCCGTTGCGCGGTCCCCGCAAGCCCCCCGGACCGGCGCTGAAATCCGTCAATCGTTTCTTGACTTCTTCGCCGAGCAGGCCCACACGATTGTGCCGTCGGCGTCGCTTGTTCCGGGCGATGACCCGACGCTATTGTTCACCAACTCAGGCATGGTGCAGTTCAAGGACGTCTTCCTGGGCCGCGACAACCGGCCCTACACTCGCGTGGCCGACGCCCAGAAGTGCATGCGCGTGGCCGGCAAGCACAACGACCTGGAAGACGTGGGCCGCGACAATACGCACCACACCTTTTTCGAGATGCTGGGCAACTGGTCGTTCGGAGACTATTACAAGGCCGAGGCCATCACCTGGGCGTGGCAGCTGTTGACCGACGTGTGGGGCCTACCCAAGGACAAGTTGTGGGCCACGTGCTTTGAGGATGAGAAAGGGGTGGTGCCGCGCGACGACGAGGCCGCGGCGGTGTGGCGCCGCCAGCCCGGGTTCGACCCGCGGCACCTGCTGTTCTTTGGGCGCAAAGACAACTTCTGGGAGATGGCCGATATCGGCCCATGCGGCCCGGATAGTGAAATCCACATTGACCGCGGCGCAGCCTATTGCGACAAACAGGACGTGCCCGGCCACACTTGCCGCGTCAACGGAGATTGCCCGCGCTTCCTGGAGTTGTGGAACCTAGTCTTCATTCAATACAACCGCACCGGCCCCACGGCGGCCGAACTGACGCCCCTGCCCAAGAAGCACGTGGACACCGGCATGGGGCTGGAGCGCATCGTTTCGGTGATGCAGGGCGTCGACTCGAACTACCGCACCGACCTGTTCACACCCATCCTGGACACCATCCAGGCGATGACGGGCCACAGCGCGGCCGAGCGCGAGGCGCACCTGACGCCGTATCGTGTAATCGCCGACCACGGACGCGGCGCCGCTTTCCTGATCGCCGACGGGGTGACACCGGGCAACACCGGCCGCAACTACGTTTGCCGCATGATCATTCGCCGGGCCGCCCGCTTTGGCGCCAAGCTGGGTTTCAACGAGCCGTTTCTGGCGCGCGTGGCCGAGACCGTCATCGAGCAGTACGGCGCCAGCTACCCCGAACTGGCCCGCCAGCGCGACAACATCTTGCGGACCCTGACCCAAGAAGAACAGCGCTTCCAGCGCACCGTGGATGTCGGGATCGCCAACTTGAATGGACGGCTCGACGACCTGGCCGCCCACGGGAAGGATACGCTGCCGGGCGAGACCGCGTTTAACCTGTACGCCACCTACGGCTTGCCGCTCGAAATCACCCGCGATGTGGCACAAGAACGCGGCCTGCACGTGGAGGAATCGAGCTTCGCCCGCGCCCGCGAGGCGCACGCGGAGGCGTCGCGCACTGAACTCGGCACGGTCGGGGGCGAGGACGTGGCCGTCTATCGGCTGCTGCTGCAAGAACTGCAAGACCAGGGCGCGCTGGGGCCGGAGGGCGTGGAATACGACCCTTACAACGACCTGGAGGCCGAAGAGCCGCTCATCGCCATCCTGAAGGACGGTATGCGCGTGCCCAACGCCCGCCCCGGCGACAAGGTCGAGCTGGTCCTACCGCGCACGGTGTTCTATGTGGCCAGCGGCGGTCAGGTGGCCGACACGGGCGCGTTCGCGCTCTTCAAGCCTAACAGCGACGAACCGTTGTGGGAGATTCAGATTGAGGAGGTGCGCCGCCCGGCGGCCGGCATCCTCGTGCACAGCGGCACCGTGCTGCGCGGCATTGCCAAAGAGGGTGACGTGGCGGTGGCGGCGGTGGACGCGGACCGGCGGTGGGACATTATGCGCAACCACACCGCCACGCACCTGCTGCATTCAGAACTGCGCTATGTGCTGGGCGAACACGTCCATCAGGCCGGGTCGCTGGTCGCGCCCGACCGACTGCGCTTCGACTTCACCCACCAAGGCATGTTGACCCAAGAGCAGCTCAATCAGGTGACGCGCTCGGTCAATGAGGCGGTGCTGGCGAACTACCCGCTGGAGGTCGAGTACATGGAGCGCCAGGCGGCCATTGAAGCAGGCGCGATGGCGTTGTTTGGGGAGAAGTACGGCGCCACCGTGCGCACCATCCGCATCGGGGAGCCAGACCCGTTCAGCTTCGAGCTGTGCGGCGGCACGCACGTCGTGGAGACGGCCGACATCGGCCCATTCGTGATTGTCAGCGAGGAGGCCGCGGCGGCGGGTGTGCGCCGCATCGAGGCTGTCACCGGCCGCGGCGCACTCGACCTGATTCAGAAGCGCCTGGGCGCGCTCGACAACATCGCCACTTACCTTAAGGCCAATGCGGCGGAGGTGGACCGGCGGGTGCTGAACCTGCTGGATGAGCACCAGGCCGCGCACAAGGAAATCGCCCGACTGCGGCGCGAAGTGGCGCAACGGGACGTGGAAGGGCTGCTGACGAGAGTGGAAGACGTGGGAGGCGTGGCGGTGCTGGCCGGCGCCGTGAAGGGCGTGGATGGCGAGACGCTGCGGGAGATGACGGACTGGTTCCGCCCGCGCCTACCTTCGGGGGTGGTGGTGCTTGGCTCGGTATTCGAGAACCGGCCGCACTTCGTCGCGACCGTCAGCGACGACCTGGTGCAGCGCGGGCTGGATGCCGGGAAGATCGTCAAGGCCGTGGCGCGGGTGGTGGGGGGGGGCGGCGGCGGCAAGGCTAATCTGGCCCAGGCGGGCGGCAAGGATCCGGCGCGGCTGGCGGAGGCGCTGGCCCAGGTGAGGCCCGCCGTGGAGGGCGTACTGGGAACTTCGCCCAAGGCGTGATTTGAAAGAGCAGATTCTTCAGCTTGAGCCGCACGACGACTTCAACTCGGCCCGCGACAAGATCGGCTGGGCGCAGGCGGCGCGAGTGCTGCTGGTCTGGCCCGACAAGGGGCGGGTGCTAAGCCGCCGGCTCGACCTGGTGCTCTTGCAGCGCCATGCCGGGCGGCTGGGGGCGCAATTGGCCCTGATAACGGGCGATCCGGCCGTTCGCGAGCAAGCGCGGGCGCTAGGCTTGCCCGTGTTCGACTCGCTGGATACCAGCCGCCAACGACGCTGGCGCGGCCGCCTGGCCCGGCCGCTGCCCGGCCAAACCTCGGCCCGGCCACGCCTTGACCGGGGCAGGCTGCGCCCGCCGCGCTCGCGCTGGCAGGTTCGCCTGCCTGGCTGGGCAGCGTGGATCACGCGGGGACTGGTGTTCGCGCTCGGCGCGGCGGGGGCGCTGGCCCTGGCGGTGGCGCTCGGACCGGCCGCGCAGGTCACAGTCATCCCGGCCAGTCACCCGGTGTCGCTGACGCTGGCACTCGCCGCCGACCCAACCGTCAGCGAGATCGCGGAGGCGGTCATCCCGGCGCGGGTGGCTCAGGTGGAGGTTGAAGCTTCCGGCCAGACGGCCACCAGCGGCAGCGCCGAGGTGCCCAGCACCGCGGCGGTGGGAACCGTCATCTTCACCAGCCTGGACGGCACCGTGACGACGGTTCCAGCGGGCACGGGCGTACGCACCACGAGCGGCACGGCCGTCAGGTTCCGCACAACGCGGGCGGTGACGCTGGAGGCCAGGGTGGGCGCGACCGCCGCCGCCGAAGTGAGCGCCGCGGACCTCGGGCCGATTGGCAACGTGGCCGCCGGACAAATCAACGCGATTGACGGCCCGCTGGGCCTCCAGGTCGCCGTGACGAACCCAGCCCCCGCCGCGGGCGGCGGGCTGAGTCTGCGCGCCGCTGTGACGGCCGCCGACCGCGAACGGCTGCGGCAGGAGCTGCTCAGGCGGCTCGAGACCGACGCCTTGAGCGCCATCGTGACACAACTCCAACCGGGGGAATTCTTGGCGGCCAACCAGATTGCCCTGGCCGACACCGTAGCGGAGACTTTTGACCTGGCCGAGGGCGAGCAAGCCGACGTGCTGCGCCTGACGCTGCGATTGGCGTTCACCGGGCTGGTGGTGGGCGAACCAGACGCGGAGCGCGCGGCTCAGGCGGCGCTCGTCGCCGCGGTTCCGGCGGGCGAGGCGCTGGAAGCCGGATCGGCGCGCTTCGAGCGCTTCTCGGCGACGACGTTGGATGACGCCGGCCGGGCGCATTTCACGCTACAGGCTTCGGGCGTGGCAGTGCCCATCATCGCTCCCAGCAGCGTGCGCGAGCTGGTCGCCGGGTTGCCCGTGCCGCAGGCGCAACTGCGGCTGGCGAGCGCGCTGCCATTGAGCGGCCAACCGGTTGTCACGGTCAGCCCGCCATGGTGGGCGCGGCTGCCGTACCTGCCGTTCCGTATCGGCGTGGTCGTGGTCGGAGCCGAGCGCTGAAGTGCGTGTCCTGGCGGTTGATCCGGGTGAACGGCACCTGGGCGTGGCCGTCTCTGACCCGACCGGCCAGTTCGCGCGGCCGCTGACGACCATGAGGCACACGGCGCGCGCGCAGGACGCGGCCCGCATTGTCGCGCTGGCCGTGGAGCAGCAAGCCGAGGTGATAATCCTCGGGAGCGCGCTCGATAGCGAGGGGCAGGTTGGCCCCCAGGCGCGCCACGCCGAAAAGCTGGCCGCGGCCGTGCGCGCACTAACGACGAAGCGTGTGGTGCTGCACGACGAGAGCTTTTCCAGCCAGGAAGCTCAGGCCGGGCTGCGCGCCGCTGGGAAGAAGCGCCGCGACCGGCGCGCGGACCGGCACGCGGCGGCGGCGGCGGTCATCCTTCAGAGCTACCTCGATGCAAATTCGCGCGAAACGCCGCCAGAGTAACCTGGCCGCGCGCTTCTTCTTGTTCATCTTCGCCGTCGCGGCACTGCTGGTGGGGGGGCTAGCCGTGGTCATCACGCTCAACGGGCGCGCAGGGGCCGCGGTCGGACCGGGCGCTGAGGACCTGAACCCCGCCGAACGCACCGTACTGCTGGCCTACCTCACGGCCCGAGCGGCTGACCTGACCAAGCCGGCCGGAAGGGATGCCACGCCGGTTAACTTCTCCGTCGCCAGCGGCGCGACCGCCGGGCAGGTGGCCGAGGAACTGGCCGACCGGGGCTTAGTGAGTGATGCGCGGCTGCTCGTTTCGTATCTGCGCTACCACGGCCTTGACGGCCAGGTGGAAGCGGGCGACTTCATTCTGCGGCAAACCATGACGGTGCCGCAGGTAGCCCAGGCGCTGACCGACGCCAACGCACGCGAGGTGCTGTTCCGCGTCATCGAGGGCTGGCGGCTGGAGCAAGTGAGCGAGGCGCTGGCCGCTCAACGCGGCCTGAGCAACGCCAGCGGCGAGTTCGCCAGCCTGGCAGGCCCACATTCGCCGCGCGCGGCCACGTACGACTTTTTGGCGGAACTGCCCGCCGGCGCGTCGCTGGAAGGTTATCTGTTCCCGGACACTTATCTTTTTCGGCCGGATGCCACGGCGGCGGATATCATTGACAAGATGTTGGCCAACTTCGCCGCGCGCCTGCCGGGTAACTTCCGCACAGACGTGAGCGCCCAGGGGCTAACCCTGCACCAAGCCGTGACGCTGGCATCTTTGATCGAGCGTGAGGCGGTAGTGGCCGACGAACGGCCGGTGATTGCTTCGGTGATCTTAAATCGGCTGGCAGCCGGGCAACGTCTGGAGATTGACGCGACGACGCAATACGCGCTCGGCCGGCCCGGCGATTGGTGGCCGCGCCTGGGCGGCCTCGACCTGCGCGCGGTGGACAACCCCTACAACACCTATGCATATGGAGGCCTGCCGCCTGGGCCAATCGCCAGCCCCAGCCTGGCCTCGCTGCAAGCGGTGGCCCAACCGGCTGAGACCGGCTACTTGTACTATCGGGCGCTGTGCGACGGGAGCGGCCGCCACGCTTTTGCGGTGACCTATGAGGAGCATCTGGCGAATGCGTGCCCGTAGACCGTTGGCGCCGGAGGGGGGGGTGCTGCTGTTCGTGCTCGCTGCTGCGGCGCTGAGCGCCTGCCTGCCGGTGGCGCGCCCGCTGATCAAGCTAGGGCTGGTGGCGCCATTCGAGGGCCGCTACCGCGAGGTGGGCTACGAGGTGGTCTACGCAGTGCGGCTGGCGGTGCAGGAAGCCAACGCGGCCGGGGGCGCGGGCGGTTACAGCCTGGCCCTGGCGGCGCTGGACGATGGCGGCGACCCGGCCCAGGCCAGAGAACAAGCTGAGAAGCTCACGACTGACCCAGATGTGCTGGCGGTGATCGGCCATTGGCGCGCGGACACCACCAGCGCCGCGGCGCCCATCTACGCGGCCGCAGGGTTGGCCTTGCTGGCCCCCAACCCAGGCGCGGTTGACCTGCCGCCAGAAACCTACCGGCTGGGTCTGCCCGCCGCAACAGCCCAGGCGGCCTTGCCGCCGGGAGCGCAGGTGTGCCCGCCCCCCTGTGACGACCTAGAGGAACTGTCCTGGCTGACCCAGGCGCGCGCCGCAGACCCGGACGCGCTGCTGGTCGGCCCGCCCCTGTGGGCGCAACCACAGTTCGCCGCGCTGGCCGGGCCGCTGGGCGCCGGCGCCGGCTTCGTTTCGCCCGCGCCGCTGCCGGCGGACAGCGCCGATCCTGGATTTGCTGAGCGCTATGGGGCTATCGCGAACGGCGCGCAGCCGCGTGTGGACGCCGTGCTGGCCTACGACGCCGCCCGGCTGACGATTGCTTCGATTGCGGCGAGCGCTGAGGATCAGTTCGCGCCGGATCGGGCCGGCGTGCAGGCCGCGCTGGGTGTCAGCGCGCTCGATGGCTTGAGCGGCACGCTGGGTTTTGACCAAGCGCACGCATGGGTGAGCGCCCAGGCCTGGCTGTATACATGGCAGGCGGGCACGCCAGTGCTGGTGCGGGTGGCGCCTGGAAGCCAGCGAGTGGAGGCGGCGGCCTCCACCCGCTAGCGTTGGCCCAGCGCTAGTGGCTCTTGAGTGTCTTGTAAAAGAGCGGCAGCGGCTGCACGGCACGGGCGCCGATGCGGTGCGCGGCCAGGACGCGGGAGCGCGCGGCCGCGAGCCGGTCGGCAGCGTTGGCGTGAACAGTGAAGAGCGGCTCGCCTCGCCTGATGTGGTCTCCGACCTTGTGGTGGATGACCAGGCCAACAGCATGATCTATCTTATCGGCTTTGGTAGCGCGACCGGCCCCGAGGTCTACGGAGCTTAGGCCGATCTCGCGCGCGTCCACGCGGCTGAGAATGCCGGAGCGCGGGGCGGGCACGACCTCGACAAACCGGGCGGCCGGCAAACGCTCGGGGTGCTCCACAGCGTCCACGTCGCCGCCCTGGGCGGCGACGAGCTGCTTGAACTTCGCCCAGGCGGCGCCGCCGTCTAGCGCTCGGAGCAGTTCAGCGCGGGCGGCGGGCAGGCCGCGGGCATGTCTGGCGAGTACCAGCAGGTGCGCGGCGACGACCAGGCAGTGTTCACGAAAATCGGCTGGGCCGCCGCCGTGCAGGGTATCAATAGCTTCGCGCACTTCCAGGGCGTTGCCCACGGCATGGCCGAGCGGTTGGTTCATGTCGGCGATGAGCGCGACGGTGCGGCGCTGAGCGTGCCGGCCGATCGCTACCATGGCGTCGGCCAGTTTGACGGCTTCGGCCACGGTGGGCATGAAGGCGCCCGTGCCGACCTTGACATCGAGCACGATCGCTTGCGCGCCGCCGGCGATTTTCTTGCTCATGACGCTGCTGGCGATGAGGGGGATGGAGTTGACCGTGCCGGTCACATCGCGCAGGGCGTAGAGCTTGCCGTCAGCCGGGGTCAGGTTGCCGGACTGACCGGTGAGAACAACGCCGATGCGCTTGAGTTGCGCCTTGAACTCAGCCGTGGTGAGGGCGGTGCGGAAACCGGGGATGGACTCGAGCTTGTCAATGGTGCCGCCGGAGAACCCCAGCCCGCGCCCGCTCATCTTGCCCATCGGGACGCCGCAACTGGCGACCAGCGGCTCCACCACCAGCGTCACTTTATCGCCGACGCCGCCAGTTGAGTGTTTGTCCACGGCCAGCTTGACCGTGTCGCTCAGGTCCAAGAGGTCGCCGCTGGCGGCCATGGCCAGGGTCAGGTAGGTGGTCTCGCGCGCCGTCATGCCCCGGAAGAAGACCGCCATGGCCCAGGCCGCAACCTGATAGTCGGGGATAACGCCGCTGGTGAGGCCTTCCACAAAGAAGGCGATCTCGGCCTGGGTCAATTCGCCGCCGTCGCGTTTTTTGGTAATGAGGTCAACCGCTCGCAGCATACAGCTCCTATCTTACCAACAGGCTCTGAGGCGGTTAGTGGACGTTGGCGCGCCGAATCACGTCGGAGTGGCGCTGGGCCTGTTCCACGACTTCCTGCGCTTCGCGGAGGATGGCGCGGGCCCGCTGGAGGTGGCCTTCGGCCAGGGCCAGCACCTTTTGGTTCTTCTTGAGGGCCGACGGAGAGAGCGGCTTCTTGGCCGTGGTCATGAGCGTTTCCATGGTCTTGACCTGGTTGCGGAAGATCTTGAGCGTGGAGGTCAGGTCTGACATCCAGCCTTCGGCTTCTTGCTGCACGCGGCGCGTGATTTGGCCGCGGGCCATGTTGTCAAGCGCGCGCACCTTGCTGGTCCAGTTGCGGCCATCGCCTTGCCAGCCCATGCGGGCGCGGTCATCCATGCCGTCTTCCACCAGGTTCTTGAGTTTAGCCTCCAGGGCGAGCAGGGCCGCGGCCGTTTCTTTTTTCTTGGCTTTGAGGCCCGCGGCCTTCGTCATCAGTTTGGCGCTGAGACTCATGTAGGCTTTGGCCTGCTCGTTCAGTTGCCCGCACTTGGCAACTTTGGCCGTAATGGTCTTGCCGCGCGCCATGATTTCCTTGCGGCGGCCTTCGAAGTAGTCCTTGTTGATGTTCTCATCCGGCAGCGCCAGGTTGGAGCGGTACTCAAACCAGGCCTGGCCGTATTCACGGTCGGCGCCGACGGCATTGGCGGCGACGGCCTCCAGCGCGATGGCGGCGGCTTTGGCGGCGCGGGCAGCCGCCTCGAAGTTCTCCGGCTCGGCCACCTCGTCGGTCAAGTCAATCGAGCGCTTGGCGCTGGCGACGAACGCTTTGGCGCGGTCTACCAAGTCTTGGACGTACTGCGCGTGGACAGTGCACAGGGCGTCAACCGCGTCCACATCGTCGCGGATCTGGGCCTCGATCTCACCCAGCTTGCGCCGGTAGTCGGCTTCGATCTTGGGGGAGACGCCGCGCTGCCAGCCGCCTGGCTGGCCCTGCGGCTGAGGCTGCTGCGATTGATCGTAGGCGAGTTTTAGCGGGGTGAGTTCACCCAGCAGCCGATTAAGCTCGGTGCGGGTGACGGCCTGGTAGTTGGGTGGGTTGGGTATTCCGCGGGGCGCTTGCATGATGATTTTCCTCCGGGCGATAAGTCAGCGGGGCAGCGCTGATGCCGAGATGGAATTCTAGTCCGGATGCCGCTCCATGCAATTCGATGGCGGCCGGGGTCAGACGAAGCGCACCGCCACCACGCTGTCAGGCGATCGCCGCCTGAAGAAGGCGGAACCGAGTCCGGCGCTGGGCGGGCGGGTAACGGTTGAGGCATTGCCTGCGGACATGGCGCGATTATAGGCGCTGGCCGCCGCCGGACAAAACTGTATAATCCCCGGTCATGACCACCGCCTGCGACCTTTTGCTCACCAACGCGATCATCCTCACCATGGATGAGCGCTATACGCGCTACGCCGCGGGCGCTGGGGCAGTGGCCGTCACGGGCGACAGTGTCGTGGCCGTAGGCCCATACGCAACGCGCTTCACGGCCAAAGAGACGCTGGATTGCGGGGGGAAGGCGCTGCTGCCGGGGCTGGTGAACGCCCATACGCACGCCCCCATGACGCTGCTGCGCGGGCTGGCCGACGACCTGCGCCTGGATGTGTGGCTGCTGGGCTATATGATGCCGGTCGAGCGCGAGTTCGTCAGCACCGACTT
Source organism: Anaerolineales bacterium (assembly GCA_020850595.1). Taxonomy (GTDB): domain Bacteria; phylum Chloroflexota; class Anaerolineae; order Anaerolineales; family UBA6663; genus JADZEK01. Next base: position 67,534 of record JADZEK010000049.1, on the reverse strand, counting down.
CGTGCGCCTGGGCACGGGGCTGGCCTGCGCGGAGATGATCCGCTCGGGCGTCACGAGCTTCGCCGATATGTACTATTTCGAGGCCGGGGTAGCCGAGGCGGCGGCCACGGCCGGCATGCGGGCGGTGTGCGGGCAAACGGTGCTGAAGTTCCCGACGCCCGACGCGGACAGCTTTGAGGATTCGCTCGCGCTGGCGCGCGAGTTCATCATCCAGTGGCAGGGCCATCCGCTGATTGTGCCGGCCGTGTCGCCGCACGCGCCGTACACCTGTACGCCGGAAATCCTGCGAGCCTGCGCCCAACTGGCGGCTGAGTTCGATGTGCCGCTGCACACGCATCTGTCTGAGACGTTGCTGGAGGTGGAGAACAGCCGCAAAGACCACGGCATGCCGGTGGTGCCCTGGGTGAAACGGCAGGGCTTGTTCGAGGCCAAAGTGTTGGCCGCCCACTGCGTGCACATTGACGAGGGCGAGATCCGCACCCTCAAGAACGCCGGGGCGGGCGTGGCGCACAACCCGACGAGCAATCTCAAGCTGGCTTCTGGGGTCGCGCCGGTGGTGGCGATGCTGAACCAGGGCTTGAACGTGGGACTGGGCACCGACGGCCCCGCCTCCAACAACGACCTGGATATGTTCAGCGAACTGCATCTGGCGGCGATCCTGGCCAAGGGGATGAGCAGTGACCCGACCGCCCTGCCCGCCCGGCAGGCGCTGGCGATGGCCACGCGGCTGGGGGCGCGCGCCTTGCACATCGGCCACCTCACCGGCAGCATCGAGGCCGGCAAACGGGCCGACCTGATCTTGGTTGACCTGGCCGCGCTGCACAACTCGCCCCGCTTTGAGCGCGACCCCAACGGCGTCTACGCGCAACTGGTGTACGCGGCCAAGGCCAGCGATGTGACGGATGTGATGTGCAACGGCCGCTGGCTCATGCGCGAGCGGACGTTGCTGACGCTCGACACTCAGGACCTGGCGCTGGCGGCGCGCGATTACGCCAGACGCATTGACGCCTTCTTGATCGAGCGCGAACAAAGCGTGCTGCAGAAGCTCATCGCCATCGGCGGCGCGGTGGAGCAGGAGAGCTTCGAGGTGCAGGTGAAGGCCCGGCTGGCCGAGGACGCCAAGGTGCTGGAGGTGATCGGCGGCGAGGCGGTGGCGGTGCTACGCAGCACGCGCTACCACGAATACGACACTTACTTTCTGTTCGACGACCCGGCCCAGGGCCGGCTGCGCTTCCGCGAGGACGAAATTATGGATGCGGACGGGGAGGTGACCAACACGCGCACGCGACTGACGCTGACCGGCGCGGAACGCGAACAGAAGGCGGGGTCGGTGCTGCTGAGCCGCAGCCGCTACCTGGCCCCGGCCACACATACGCTGCGCTTCTACCGCGAGTACTTCAAACCCAGCCTGGAGCGCGAGATTGAGAAGGAGCGCCGACGCTGGCTGGTGGCCTACCGGGGTGAGGAGTTCTATGTGAACCTCGACCGGGTGCTGAAGCCGGCGCTGCCGGGGTACTACGTGGAGATCAAGGCGCGCACCTGGTCACGCCGCGACGCCGACAACAAGGCGGGGCTGATCGGCGACCTGCTGGCGCTGCTGGGGGCGAGCGCGAAGGACACGGTCAAGGAAGAGTACGTGGACCTGGTGGCATAACTATGCTGGTCATCTCGTGCCATGCTGATACGGGCTTTCAGGCCCACTCACTCACGCATCGCGCTGACGGAATCATACAGGGCCACCTGGACAACTTCGCCGGGGTGCAGGCGGTGATGCAGGCGTACTTCTCCGGGCGGCTGGCGGGCGGACACGTACGGATTGAGCTGACTTACGGCGAAGAGACTGACTTCGCGGGCGCGTACGATGTGCTGGAGACGCTCTCCCCCGACGACACGGTGCTGGTGGTGGACGTGAGCGGCGCGGAGACCGACAACGACTTCACCATAGAAAAGTGCAAGGCGGCGGCGATGCGGGCCTTCGTGCGCGAGGCCTTGGGCGGCCTGGCTTACGATCTCTATGAAGGCTGCCCCGACCCGCTCTCGGACGTGGACGAGGTGGAGGTCTACAAGCAGGTCTGTCCGCGGATCTGCTTTGTGGGGGTGCCGGTGTTCGGGGGCGACTACAACGCGGGGCAGGTGCTGTGCCGGCCGCAGTCCATCGCGAGTGTGACCGAGGCGCTGTGCCGCCTGGCGGAAGCCTACCAGCGCGCCAAGCCCTAACTACGCTTCCGCCGCCAAGTCAATCGGGACGAGGCGCGAGGCGGCGTGGCTGCGGATGATTTCGAGACGGCCAACGCGGAGGCCCTGGAACCGGCGCGGCGGCGCGGCGGTGACGGCCATGACGTGGCCCGAGCGGCCGGCGAGCGCCTGAGCGCCCGCCGACGGAGACACTCGGCCGCGCGAATGACGCTGACCGTTAAGGCCCGGCGGCGCTCGCTGAACCCACCTGGGCCAAATAGGCCGCGATGCGCGGCAAGCCGAGCAACCGGGCGCGAAAGTACTCATTGACCAGGGCACGACACTTGCGCTGAACGGCGCGCAGCTCGGCGTCCCAATCAGCGCCGGCATCCATCTCGGGCCGCACGCGGTCGCGCAGAAGCCGGAGGGCGGCCAAAAGCTCGCGCTCCTCGGCTCCATCGGTCGCCGCGGCCACGACCTGCCGCACATGGTCCAACTGTTTCACCACGGTGGCCCGGTCTATCCCTGAAGTTGGATCATGAGCGTAGTAGACGGCTTCAAGTAAGCCGTCCACCTGGTATAGCCCAGCGCCAGGCTCATCAAACAACTCGCGCAGGTAGGCGGCGGCCTCCAGTTCATCGGTCAGGCGAAACAGGTTGTACAGGCGCTTGGTGGCCTTGCAGTAAGCGGCCGCGTGGCGCGTGTAGTACTCTACCTGCCCGCGCATGGCGCTGACGTAGAGCGAGGCAGCGTCCTTGTCCACGTGCCGCACCAGGCGCGTGAAGAGGGGCAGCGCCTCGGCCTCCAGGTAGACCTCCTGGACAAAGGCGTCCACCGTTCCATCGAGCGGCGTGACCGAACCATCGGGGGCTTCCCAGGTGGCGTCGAGCATCAGGCCCACGAGGGCGATGCGCCCGGCGGCGCGGTCGGCCGCAATCCAGCCCAGGTAGCTCCAGCCCACGCCCGCCTGAACGGAGTCCCAGGTGAGTGTGCGCATCCCGCCGGTTTCGTCCGGCGCTGCGAGTTTGCCGGCGAGCACTTCGTCGGGCGCCCAGAGGATTGAGTCGCCGGCAGCATAGTGCGCGCCCGCGCGCGTAACGGGCCAAGGGTAGACGCCCAGGTTGGCCTCGATCAACACGAGGTCAGGCTCGGCCATGGCGCGGAGGGCGGTGGCACGCACCAACTCGCGCAGCCGGTCACGGGCGGCGGCCTCGGTTGCGGCGTGGAGGTGGACGCGCTCAAAGAAATCTATGTCGCCAGGAAAAAGCTGGATCTGGCCCTGAGCCGCGCTGCCCGCAATGGCGATGGCACTCTCGACGGCGGGGTGGCGCTCCAGCCGCACGCGCTGCGCCAAGCGCCGGAAGTAGTCCAGGTCGGCGGCGTCGAAGTCGGCCAGGGCGATGTGGCTGCCAAACGCGCCGGTTTGCGCGTCCTGCGCCCAGCCCTGCGCCCGGTCGGCGGCGGAGACGGCCAGCAGCCACTGGCGGGCGTGGGCGGCGTCGAACTCCACGCCCACCCGGACGGCGGCGGCGCGGGCGGCCTCCAACGACGCGGGGTCGGTCATGGCTTCACGTTTGCTTGAAACGCGCCTGCCACTCGAAAAGCTTGTTCAGGGCTTCCACCGGCGTCATGGTATTGGCATCCAGCGCGCGCAGTTCGTCGAGCAGCGGATTGTCCGCCGCAAAGAGCGCCATCTGCTGGGCGGGCGGGGCGGCCTCGCCGGCGGGGGGCGGCAGGTGCGCGGCGCGGCCGCTGCCGGCCTCAAGCTGCGCCATGATCTCTTGGGCGCGATTGACCACGGGACGCGGCAACCCGGCCAGGTGGGCCACATGGATGCCATAGGAGCGATCGGCGCCGCCGGGGACGATGCGGTGCAGAAAGATCACCCGGTCAGTCGCGCCGTCTTCGGCCACGGCCACGTTGTAATTGCGCACCCCGGGCAGCAGCGTGGCCAGGTCGGTCAGCTCATGGTAGTGGGTGGCGAACAGCGTCTTGGCGCGCAAGCGCGGGTGGTTGTGCAGGTATTCGACGATGGCCCAGGCTAGCGACAGGCCGTCGTAGGTGCTGGTGCCGCGGCCGATTTCATCGAGCACCAGCAGGCTGTGGGGCGTGGCGTGATGCAGGATGTTGGCCGTCTCGACCATTTCGACCATGAAGGTGGACTGCCCGGCGTGGATTTCGTCCTGCGCGCCGATGCGAGTGAAGATGCGATCAACGAGGCCCAACCGCGCCGAAGCGGCCGGCACGAAGCTGCCCATTTGGGCCATGAGGGTGATGATAGCGGCCTGGCGGAGGTAAGTGCTCTTGCCGGCCATGTTTGGGCCGGTGATGACGCGCACACACTCGCCCGGCTCGAAGACGATATCGTTGGGCACGAAGCGCTCGGCCTCGGGCAGATATTGTTCCACTACCGGGTGCCGCCCGCCGCGCACCGTGTATTCGCCGCCGGCGGTGAAGACAGGGCGCACGTAGGCCTGGCGGCCGGCGACCTCCGCCAGACCAGCGGCCACATCGAGCTGGGCCAAGGCGCGCGCGGTCGCCAGGAGCGCGGCGACATGCCGGCTGATCTCGCCGCAGATTTCGCGGAAGAGGCGCGTCTCGATTTCGAGGATGCGCTCGTCGGCATTCAGCACCAGCGTCTCGTATTCTTTCAGCTCGGGGGTGATGTAGCGCTCGGCGTTGACCAGCGTCTGCTTGCGAATGTAGTTTTCGGGCGCCTGATCACTCTGGCCACGGCTAAGCTCGAGGTAGTAGCCGAAGACTTTGTTGTAGCTGACCTTGAGGCCGCGGAGGCCGGTGCGCTCGCGCTCTACTTTCTCCAGCCCGGCGATCCACTCGCGGGCATGGCGCGCGGCCGCTTGAATGCCATCCAGTTCGGCCGAGTAGCCGGGGCGAATGATGCCGGGGCGCGCGAGCACGGCGGGCGGGTCATCGGCGATGGCGCGGGCCAGCAGGTCGTGGACGGGTTCGCACGGGTCTATGGCGCCCGCCGGGCCGGCCAGGGCAGCGCCGGGACCGCCGGCGGCGGCGGCCGCCGCGGCGCGCAGGCGCTCGGCTATGGCGGGCACGGCCGCCAGCGTAGCGCGCAGCGCGACGAGATCGCGCGGATGGGCTGAGCCGCCCACGACGCGATTGGTAATGCGTTCTAGGTCGGCCAGCGGCTTGAGGAGCGCGCGCGTCTCGGCGCGGGCCAGGCCCTCGGCGTGAAAGGCGGCCACCTGGTCGAGGCGCGCTTCGATGCGGGTTCGGTCGAGCAGCGGTTGCGTGACCCACAGACGCAGGAGACGCGCGCCCATGGCGGTGATGGTCTGGTCGAGGACGCCCAGCAGCGAACCCTTGACCTGTCCGCCGCGCAGGGTCTCGGTCAGCTCCAGGTTGCGGCGCGTGGCCGCATCGAGCGTCATGTAGTCGTCAAGGGCGTAGGTGCGCAGGCTGCTGAGCAAAGTTAGGGCGGCGGGCTGCGTGTCCTTGACATAAGCCAAGATCGCCCCGCAAGCGCCGGCCATGAGCGGCGAGCCGTCCAGCCCGAAAGCAGCCAGCGTTTCCACCTTGAAGTGATCCAGGAGGAGGTTGCGCGCCTGACCGCCGTCAAACTTCCAGGCCGCCAGCGGCGTACGCGGCGCGGGCACAGCCTCGAGGGCGGCGGACGGCTGGCTGCCGTCGGGCAGCAGCAGTTCGGCGGGGCGCAGGCGCAGCAGCTCGTGGCGCACGGCGGCGGGCGTGTCGCCGCCGGAGAGCTGCGTCACCGCGAATTCGCCAGTGGTGATGTCGGCGTGGGCGACGGCCGCGCGATCGGCGGTTGGGGAGAATACCACCGCGGCAAGGTAGTTGTTGCGCTGGGCGTCGAGCATGCCCGGCTCGACGACGGTGCCGGGCGTGACAACGCGCACGACCTCGCGCTTGAACAGGCCCTTAACGGCTTCGGTGCTGGTCTGCTCGCAGATGGCGACGTGGTAGCCCTTGGCGATCAGGCGCGCGATGTAGCTCTCAGCGGCATGGTGGGGGAGGCCGGCCATGGGCACGTAGCCCTGCTTGCCGGCGGCCTTGCGAGTGAGGATGAGGTCGAGCTCGCGGGCCACAAGCTCAGCGTCGCCGTCGAAGGTCTCGTAGAAATCGCCCATGCGAAAGAGCATGATCGCGCCGGGGTGTTGGCGCTTGGCTTCCAGGTATTGGCGGCGGAAGGGCACTTCATCGGTGGACGACATCGCTCGGGCATTCTAGTAGGTTGGCGGCATGGATGCAAGGGCAGAGGCGGGCGTATAATCATGGCGCACCTTAGCGATTAATTCGATCCATCCCCACCGGCGTTGTTCGTCGCTCTGGACCGGCAACGCTTTGGGGAGTCACGCCTGGGAGGGCGCCATGCCTCACCGCAGTTTTCTGCGCTTGCTGCGCGACGAGTTTCACGGCTACAACTCCGCCAAGTTCCGCCAAGACGTGCTGGCCGGCCTAACGGTGGCCGCGGTTGCGCTGCCCCTGGCGCTGGCGTTCGGGGTGGCCTCCGGCGCAACGGCCAGCGCGGGGCTGGTGACGGCGATCTTGGCCGGGTTGGTCATCGGGGGGCTGTCGGGCGCGCCGTACCAGATTTCGGGGCCGACGGGCGCGATGAGCGCGGTGCTGATCGTGCTGGCGGGCAAGTACGGCCTGACCGGCGTATGGGTGGCGGGCGCGCTGGCCGGCGCACTGCTGCTGGTCATCGGCTTACTGCGGCTGGGGCGCTTCATCGCTTTCATCCCGGCGCCCGTCATCAGCGGCTTTACTTCCGGCATCGCGCTGATCATCTTCATCGGGCAGATTGACAACTTGCTCGGCGTGACGACCCCGGCGACGGAGTCGGCGGCGCTCAAACTGCTGGGGTATGCGCGCGGCGGTTTCACGCCGAACTGGCAGGCCGTGGGGGTAGGGCTGCTGGTCGTGGTAACGATGGCGGTGTGGCCGAAGCGCTGGGCGGGGCGCTTCCCGGCCTCCCTGCTGGGTATTATCCTCGCCACGCTGCTGGCGGTCGTCACCGGCTGGCCAGTCGCCGCCATCGGCGATATCCCGCGGACGCTGCTGCTGGCTGATCGGCTGGCGCTTTCGGGCATACCGTGGGACCGGCTGACGGAGTTCATCGCGCCGACGCTGACGATCACGGCCCTGGGCGCGGTGGAAAGCTTGCTGTGCGGAGCAGTCGCCAGCAACATGACGGGCATCCGCCTACAGGCCAACCAGGAATTGGTGGCGCAGGGCCTGGGCAACGTGCTGATCCCGTTTTTCGGCGGGGTGCCGGCGACGGCCGCCATCGCGCGCACCAGCGTGGGCATCCGGAGCGGCGGGCAGACGCGACTGGTGAGCGTCATCCATGCCCTGGCGCTGCTGGCAAGCATGTTCATCCTGGCCCCGGTGATGTCGCGCATCCCACTGGCGGCGCTGGCGGGCGTGCTGATGGTAACGGCCTGGCGGATGAATGAGTGGGAGGCGATTGGCTACATTTTCGGGCGGCGCTTCAAGACAGCCATGGTGACGTTTGCGATCACGCTGCTGGCGACGATCACGCTCGACCTGACGCAGGCCATCGTCATCGGCGCGTTCTTGTCGGGCGCGGTGTTTCTGAACCAGATTGCCAGCCTGAGCGTGGACGTGCAGGTGGTGGATGTGGAGCGGCTGCGCCAGCGCGGCATTGAGACGGCCGGACGCTGCCGACACGTGCAGGTGGCCTACCTGACCGGCCCGCTGTTCTTCGCCGCCACCGGCGCGTTCAATGAAGCCTTCGCGAAGCTAGGCGACACGCACGCGCTGATCCTCTCGATGCGCGGGGTGCCGCTGGTGGACACCTCTGGGCTGCAAGTCATGCTGGCGCTGCACGAGAGGCTGACGCACAAGGGCGGCCGGCTGATGGTCGCCGGCGCGAGTGAGGCAGTGCGGCGCATGTTGGAGCGCGGCGGGTTGCGCGAGGCGATTGGGGACAGTCACTTCTTCTGGAGCGCCGATCAGGCCATCGTAGCGGCTGAGCGTTTTGACTGCCGCCATTGCGCGGCCGAGGGGCGGCCCAGGCCGAGTTAGCGGCCGCTAGCGGCCCGCCTGCGCCGCGCAATGGATCGCGCCTGCGGATTGGCCCGGGGCAATTGCATCCTAATTTCGTTCACTGAGAGAGTGCCGAGAGTGGCTCAGGAATTGGCCGCTCGCTATCATTACCCGGGACGCTGCGCGCCACCGGCCACAAGGCCACGCCAGGATGACCAACCTGAGGCCGGGTTGCTCAGAAACTAAACTCATATGATAGCCGGCGGCGGCCGCTCGATTGAGCGACCCTACACTTCCAGCGGATGGGTTAGGGCAAGCTAGTTTCGGCCATGGGGGGCCGGCGCAGGGCGCCATGGGTACTTCGGAATGACAGGCAAAATGGGGCTAATCGGTCCCAAGCGCCATTTGGATGCCATTGCCCGGTGATTGGCCCGCGCCCGGCGGCTTGGGCTGGGCCGCCGTGATATACTGGCAGAAATGCACGGCATTTCCGAGGGTGAACAACGGTGATGCGCTGGTCAGTGCGGCTGGGCCGCGTCAACGGGGCGCCGGTAGAAGCCCACTGGCTGCTGGGCGGGCTGCTGGCCTGGGTCGCTTACAGCGGGTGGGCACGCGACGGGTGGGGCGGACTGGCGGCCGCCGCGGGCCTGCTGGTGGCCGGGTTTGGCAGCATCCTGGTGCACGAGGCGGCCCACACGGTGCAGGCGCAGGCATTAGGCTTCCCGGTGCGGCGCATCTGGCTGCTGCCGTTTGGCGGGCTGGCTTTGCTGGGTAAGCTGCCTGAGCGGCCGCGCGATGAACTCCGCATTGCCCTGGCCGGGCCGGTGGTCAACCTGGGGCTGGGCCTCGTGTGCGCCGCCCTGGCCGGCATTTATTTCAGCGCCAACCCCATTCGCAGCGCCCCGGAGTTCGAGCTTCGCCTGGTCTTGCTGCGTGGCGGCCCAGCCATCCCTTACGGGCTGATAATGCTGGCGCTGACCAACCTGGGCCTGTTTGTCTTCAACCTGGCGCCGGCGTTCCCCTTCGACGGTGCACGGGTGCTGCGCAGCCTGTTGGCGCTGGTGGTGCGGCGCTCGCGCGCGACGCGCGCGGTGGCCGTGTTGGGCTGGGCGCTGGGGCTGGGCGGCCTGTTGGTCGGCGCGGCGCTGGCGCGGCGCTTCGGCAGCGGGGCCATGCTCACGGTGCTGCTCATGGGCATTACCGCCATCCTGGGCGCCAGCGCTGAGGATATGTTCGAGCGCCAGCGGCAGGTCTTGCTGAGTTTACCAGTGCGCGCCGCCGTGCCACAGCCCACGCTCACCCTGGCCCCCGGCGACGCGCTGACGCCGGCCCTGGCCGCCGCGCTGCAGGCCGCGGCGCACTTGCCGCTGCTGCCCGTGGTGGACCAGGGGCGCATGGTTGGGCTGCTGCCCCGGCAGGCGGTGGCTGAGGCGCTGGCCCGGCCCAAGGCGCCGGCCGTCACAGTGGCCGAGAGGATGCTGCCGCCCGACGGCTGGCTCGACGCCAACGCCGACCTGTGGAGCGCCCAGCAGGATTTGGGCGACGACGCTCAGGCCGCGCTGCCCGTGCTGGACGGCGAGCATCTGTACGGCATGCTCACTGCCGCCGACATCCGCGCCACCCTTTTGGAACCATCGGCTATGTTGCGCATCCAACCATCACAACTTATCGCTGCAGGAAGTCGCCTATGACCCAAAAACTCAATGTCCCCGGCCCCAAAGCCCGCGCCCTGCTGGCGCGCGACGCTGCGACCATTTCGCCCTCCTACCCTCGTGACTATCCGTTTGTCATGGATCACGGGCGGGGCAGTGACGTGTGGGATGTGGACGGCAACCGGTACCTGGATTTCGCGGCCGGGATCGCCGTGTGCTCAACCGGCCACAGCCATCCGGAGGTCGTCAAAGCCATTCAAGAACAAGCCGCCAAGTTTATTCATATATCCTCCGATTTCTATCACGAGAAATGGGTGCAGTTGGGTGAAAAGCTGGACGAGATTGCGCCTTTCAAGGAAGATGCGCTGTGTTTCATGTCAAACTCCGGCGCGGAGGCAGTCGAGGCGGCCATCAAGCTAGCGCGCTACCACACGGGCCGCCCGCGCTTCATCGGCTTCCACGGCGGCTTTCATGGCCGCACGATGGGGGCGCTGGCGTTCACGTCATCGAAGGCCGTGCAGCGCCAGGGCTTCTTCCCCACGATGTCTGGCGTAACACATGTGCCTTACCCCAACAGCTACCGGCCGCGCCTGGCCTTTGACCCGGCCAAGGGCGACTATGGCGACGCCTGCGTGGATTACATCGAGAACGTGATCTTTACCTATGAGTGCCCGCCGGACGATGTCGCCGCCATTCTGGTTGAGCCAATTCAGGGCGAGGGCGGCTACGTGGTTCCACCCGACTCGTTCTTCCCGCGGCTGCGGCAACTGTGCGACCAGCATGGCATCTTGCTGATCGTGGACGAGGTGCAGTCGGGCATGGGCCGCACGGGCAAGATGTTCGCCATTCAGCATTGGCAGACCGAGCCAGATATTGTGTGCATCGCCAAGGGTATCGCCTCGGGCATGCCGTTGGGCGCCATGATCGCGCGCAAGAGCGTTATGGACTGGCCCTATGGCGCACACGGCAACACCTACGGCGGCAACCCGCTCTCATGCGCGGCGGCGCTGGAGACGATCCGGCTGCTGGAGGCAGGGCTGATTGACAACGCCGCGGCGGTGGGCGAATACACGCTTGACGCGCTGGAGGAGTTGGCCGGGCGGCACCCCAGCATCGGCCAGGTGCGCGGCAAAGGCCTGATGATCGGCGTGGAGTTCGTGCTGGACAGGCAGACCAAGGCGCGCGGCACGGCCATCCGCGACGCCATGATTCACCACGCCTTCGAGCGGGGACTGCTGCTGCTGGGTTGCGGGCGCAACACGGTGCGCCTGACGCCGCCGCTGACCGTGACCACAGCCGAAATTGACGAAGGGCTGGGTATCTTTGAGGAAGCACTGGCCGAGGCCGAGCAAGACATTCTGAAGCGCTAAACGCCATGCTGCCCGATTTCCGCGTCCGCCAGCGCGACTACCTGCTCGAAATCTCTCGCGCCCTGACCGAGGAACTCGATCTGGCGACGGTGCTGACGCGCATCCTGCACGGCGCGACAGAACTGCTGGCCGGGCAGGCCGGACTGGTGGTGCTGCGGGAGGAAGAAGGCCGCTGGCGCATCCGCGCCCACTACGGCATCCCCGAGGCTTTTCTGGACAGTTTCAAGCCAATGCTCGCCGACATCCCGGAGCACGGTGATGCGCGCCGCTTCGCGCTCCCGGAGATCAACCGGCGGCTGCGGGCCACGACTGAAGCGGCCAGCCTGGGTTTGCTGCACGGCGTGGCGCTGCCAATGGTGGCCCGCAACGAGATCGTCGGGCTGATCTACATCTTTCGCGGCTACGCCACGGCTTTCACCAACAACGACCGCACGCTGTTGGCCTCGTTCGCCAACCAGGCGGCCATCGCGGTGCACAATGCGCGGTTGTACCAGCAGACCTCGGCCGAAAAGCGCCGGCTGGATGCCATCCTGGATAGCTCGGCCGACGGCATCCTGATCATGAACGCGGGGCACCGTATCCAGCGCTTTAACCGGGCGTTGGCGCGCCTGACGGGCTGGAACGCCGCCGAGGCTTTGGGCCGCAGCCACGACGAGGTGATTCGCTGGGCCAGCCGCCAGGCGGGACCAGACCTGGCCGAGGCGGAAGCCGGCGGCTGGCCCCTGGCGAGCAACCCGACGCCGCTGTATGTGGAGGGCGACCTGCTGCGCCAGGGCGGCGGCTATTTGCCGGCCGGGATAACCTACGCGCCGCTGCTGGAGGCCGACGGCAAGCTGGTCAACCTGATTGCCAACGTGCGCGACATCACCAAGTTCCGCGAGGCGGAGGCGCTGAAGAGTACGTTCATCTCGGTCATCAGCCACGAACTGCGCACGCCGGTGTCACTGATCAAAGGCTACGCTGAGACGCTGGCGCGCGAGGACGCCAAGTGGGACGCCGACGTGGTGCGCGACAGCTTGGCGGTCATCGAGGAGGAGGCCGACCGGCTGGCCGGCCTGATTGACAACCTACTTGACGCTTCGCGCCTGCAAGCCGGCGCCATGCGCCTCGACATGAGCGAGGTGGCGCTCGATCAACTCGTGGCGCGCGTGGTTGAGAAGTTCAAAACACAAACTCACGACCACACGCTGCGGGTCGAGTTCCCGCCGAATTTCCCGATCGTCAGCGGCGACGAGGCGCGCCTGATCCAGGTCGTGCAGAACTTGGTCTCGAACGCGCTCAAGTATTCGCCCGGAGGCGGCGAGGTGCTGGTGCGCGGCACGGTGGAGGCGGAGCGGGTGGTCGTCAGCGTCACCGATCACGGCCCCGGCATCGCCACGCCTGACCTGCCGCACGTGTTCGAGCGGTTCTACCGCGCCGACTCGGACCTGACCCGGCGGGTGAAGGGCACGGGGCTGGGACTGTACCTGGCCAAGGCGGTGGTGGAGGCGCACGGCGGCAAAATCTGGGTCACTTCCGAGCCGGGCCAGGGCGCCACCTTCGCGTTTGCGCTGCCGCGCTAGCCCGCCCGCCGCGCGCTCGCCTGAGCGCCAATGGCGACCAACCAGCCCGGGGCAATTGTATCTAAATTTGGTTCACTGAGAGAGTGCCGAACGTGGCTCGGAAATTGGCCGCCGGCTATCCTTACTCGGGACGCTGCGCGTCACCGGCCACAAGGCTACGCCAGGAAGACAGACCTGAGGCCGGGTTGCTCAGAAACTAAACCCGGTACGATCAAAGGGTCAGCCTGATCCTGGGTTGAGATTCCTCACCCCCCACAATGCGGAAGGATGGCCGGCAACCGGAGGGGGGCTTCGGAATGCCATGGTCCGCCGAGTGTTTCGCCACTGGGGGGCTGGGGGGCTGGCGCACCGCGCCATGCGCCCTTTGGAATGACAGGCAAAATGGAGCTGATCAGTCCCAAGCGCAGTTTAGATGCAATTGCCCTACCAACCACCCCACCCGCCCGCCGGCACCGCCCGACTTAAGGTATCATTACGCATCCTGTCACTCTGCTAGAAAGGCTGTGCATGCCCCCCATCAAGACAACCGTCTCGTGCCCCAACTGCCGCCAGCCGGTGCCGGCCACTTTGGAGCAGGTGTTCGACCTGTACGCGGATCCATCGGCCAAGCAGCGGTTCATGAGCGGTCGTTTCAACCTGATTCAATGCCCCAACTGCGGTTACCAGGGCCAGTACCCCACCCCGCTGCTGTATCACGACCCCGACAAGGAGACGCTGCTGACCTACGTGCCCATGGAGTTGGGGCTGCCCGCCAACGAGCAGGAGAAGCTGGTGGGCCGGCTGATGAATGATGTGATCAAGAATTTGCCGCAAGAGAAGCGCAAGGGCTACTTGCTGCGCCCTAAGCAGGCCTTCACGCTGCAAGGCATGCTCGAGTCGGTGCTGGAGGGGGAGGGCATCACCAAGGAAATGCTGGACGCCCAGCGCAGCAAGGTGACTTTCCTGCAAAGCCTGCTCTCCGCGCCAGAGGCCGGCTGGCCCGACATGATCAAGCAGAGCGACAACCTGGTGGACTCCACGCTCTTTCAACTGCTGAGCGCCTCGGCGGAGGCTACGGCCCAGGGCGGCAACCAGGCCGGGGCGCAAAAGATGCTGGCGCTACAGAACGCCCTGCTGACCAACTCGAGCTTTGGGGCGAAGGTGCGCGCGCGCCAGCAGACGCTGGAGAGTGTCGGCCGCGAACTGCAGGCCCTGGGCAAGCAACTAACGGCGGATAAACTGCTGGAGCTGGCGACCGGCACGACCGACGAGGACCGGCTGGCGGCGTTGGTATCCTATGCCCGCCCGGGCATGGATTACGCCTTCTTCGAGGCGCTGACGCGGCGGATTGATCGCGCGGCCGAGGCCGACAAGGCCCGCCTGACAAAAACGCGCGAGACGCTGTTGGCGCTGACGGCGGAGGCCGACAAGGCCACGCAGGCCCAGATGGCGGAGGCCACGGAGCTGCTGCGCACGCTGCTGGAGGCGCCGGACCTGCAGCAGGCCATCCAGGAGAACCTGGCGCGCATTGACGACACATTCCTGGCGGTGCTGAACGTGAATATCGAAGCCGCCGAGAAGGCCAAGCGGCAAGAGGTGGCCCAACGCCTGACCGAAATTAACGATGCCATCGCGGCGGTGATGCAGGCGAGCGCGCCGCCGGAACTGCGTTTGGTGAATGAGCTGCTGCAAATGGAGACCGACGAAGCGGCCGTGGCGGCGCTGAAGAGCCGCTCGGGCGAAGTGACCCAGCAACTGCTGGACGCTATGACCTACGTGGGCGACACGCTGCGGCAGCAGGGGCAGACGGCCTTGGCCGACCGCGTGGACAAGCTGCAGGGCGAGGCCATGGGCGCGCTGATGAAGGCGAACTGGGCGAAGTAGGGTATGGTGCGGGGCGAGGCGCGAGGGGAGCTATGAACACCTCCAACAACAATAACCAAACCGGGCTGGTCATCGGCATCATCGTAGCAGTGCTGGCCTGCCTGTGCCTGTGCGCCGCGTTGGTGGCGGGCGGCGCGTACTGGATGTACAACAGCACGGCGGCCCTCATCACGCAGGTGGCGACGGGTATCGTGGACTTCCCGACGCCGCCGGGTTTCGACACCCCCGAGCCGATGGACACGCCCAGCCTGAACCTGACGCCGGTGCCGACCCCGGTGGGTAACACGGGCGACACGCTGGCGGCGCTCGAGGATGAGATCATCCCGGAGAGCAACCTGCGCGAGTTGGCGATCCGACTGCGCGGCATCCCCGACATCCCGGAGACGGTCAGCGAGACACCGGCTGACTACCCGCTGGGCACCACGCTGAATTTCAACGTCAGCAACAGTGACACCGACGAGAACTTCACGGTGGACGCCACGCTGCTGTACAAGACCGACAATGTCTACCTGTTTGTGGAGGACGGCGTGTCGGTGGACGAAGACGCTTTCAAAGAGTTGGTGGATCGTTTCCAGGACGAGACCTACCCCACCGACCGCGAGTTTTTCGGCAGTGAGTGGAACCCGGGTGTGGACGGCGACCCGCGGCTGTTTATCTTGTATGCGCGCGGGCTGGGGTTCTCGATTGCGGGCTACTACTCCTCGGCCGACGAGTATTCACACCTGGCGCACGACTTCTCCAACGAGAAGGAGATGTTCTATATCAACGCCGACACGACCGGCCCCGAGGATGACAGCCTGCCGGGCACGCTGGCGCACGAGTTCCAGCACATGATCCACTGGTACCACGACCGCAACGAGGAAACGTGGATGAACGAAGGCTCGTCGGTGCTGGCAGAGTTCCTGAACGGCTTCAGCGCCGACGGCTTCGACTACGCGTATACGTCCGAACCCGACCTGCAATTGAACAGTTGGTCGGAGAATCCGTCGTCCGACCCGGACATTTACGCGCATTACGGCGCGGGTTTCCTGTTCATGGCGTACTTTCTCGACCGCTTCGGCAACGAGAGCACCCAGGCGCTGGTGGCGGACCCGAACAACGGAATGCGGGCGGTGGACGCCGTGCTGCAAGCCGAGGGCATCACCGACCCGGGGTCGGGCGCGCCGATCACGTCGAACGATGTGTTTGCCGACTGGGTGATCGCCAACTACCTGCAAGACGACTCGGTCGGCGACGGCCGCTACGTCTATCACAACTACGACGACGCGCCGCAGGTGGACTTTCCGACGGACAGCTTCGACAACTGCCCGGTGGATCAAACCGAGGCGGTGCACCAGTTCGGCGTGGACTACTATGAACTGGACTGCGACGGGCAGGTGACGCTGACCTTCCAGGGCAGCCAGTCGGTGCAGGTCGTCGGCACCGAGCCGAACAGTGGACGCTACGCCTTCTGGGGCCATCGCAACGACGAGAGCGACACCAGCCTGACGCGCGCGTTTGACCTGACGGGCGTGGACTCGGCCAGCCTGGTGTTCAACGCCTGGTGGGAGTTGGAAGAGGACTGGGACTACGTCTACGTGGTCGTCTCAACCGACAAGGGGGCCACCTGGCGGATGGTGGAGACGCCCTCCGGCACTGACAAGAACCCAGTCGGGAACAACCTGGGCTGGGGATACACCGGCTACTCGGGCGGCGGGAACAGCCACGGCGAGTGGATTGAAGAAGAAGTGGACCTGACGCCCTACGTGGGCAACCAGGTGTTGGTGCGCTTCGAGTACGTGACCGACGCGGCCGTAAACTGGGCCGGGTTCATGCTCGACGACGTGCGCGTGGACGCCGTGGGCTACGCAACGGACTTCGAGGCGGACGAGGGCGGCTGGGACGGGCAGGGCTTTGTGCGCATGGACAACCTGCTGCCGCAGGAGTTTATTGTCCAGATCATCCATGAGGACGGCGAGACGACGGTGGAGCGGGTGCAGCTCGATGAGGCCAATTTCGCCAGCGTAGACCTGGACTTGAGCAACGACGACGCCAGCTTGGTCGTCAGCGGCGTGACGCCGTTCACGACCGAGCGCGCGACGTATCAGTTCACTGTGACCGAAAACTAGCGCGACAGAGTCCGCACTACCATCGCTGGCACGCGCCCGGCCCATAGGCCGGGCGCGCTTTTTTGTCTCTTTCAGCGCTCACCCCTGGCCCGGCCGGCCCCAGCGCGTCACTCGCCGCCGCGGGCCTCGCGCTCGGCGTCTTCTCGGTCGCGCGCGGCTTTGCGGGCGAGGGCGGTGTCAATTTCCGCCTGGGTGTGGCGGTTGCAGGCCACCAACGGGCGCCGGGGGTCATACACGCGCCGGCCGTCGCCGCTCATGACGGCGCAGTCGAGCAGTTGACCGCTGGGGCTATAGACGACCAGCAGAGTGTGCACCTTGCCGCACACCACACAGCCGTGCGCTTCCGTTGCAGTGCGATTCTCGGTCGCCATACCTCACTCCTTGAATGTGGGATTGACCAGCACACCGACCACTTGCAGCCAGGGCGGCTCGGGCAGCGGGTTGCGCAGCACGTGCATGCCCAGCTTACGCATGACCCCCTGGCTGGCGGTGTTGTCGGACTCGGTCGTCGCCACGATCCGGCGCAGGCGCAACGACTCAAACGCATAGGCGGTCAGGGCGCGGGCCGCCTCGGTGGCATAGCCGCGCCTGTGGTGGCGCGCCGCCACCGCCCAGAATAGCCCGACCTCCGGCGTGTTGCCGCCGCCCGATCCGTTGCCGCGCAGTTCAGGAATCTGCCCAAAAGCGTTCAGGCAGGGCGCATAGCCGACCAGGCCGACCAGTTCACCGGTAATTTTGAGCGTCACGCCGCGCTCGCCGTAGGGGGGCTGGTGGAGCCTTGCGTGCCACTCCTCCGCGAGCGCCGTCCACGCCAGCCAGGAACGGCGCTCGGCCAGCGCGCCCGGGTCACCAACGCGCCGGCCGCCGTCAAAGGCTTCATCCAATAACCGGTGAACAGCCTCCAAATCGCCGGGGACGAGGCTGCGCACCACTAACCGCTCCGTTTCCAGCCGCATGACACCTCCGGCCGCGGTTTGTTCGCGGCAAGACAACTCGTCGGCCCCAGGGCTTACCCCTTCAGCGCTGCGTAGGCCGCGTTTATTTCCTTCATCTTGCGTTCGGCGGCGGCGCGCACCTCGGGGCCAAGGCTGAGGGTCTGGTCGGGATGATAGAGCTTAGCCAGCGCCCGGTAGGCGGTAGCGATCTCCTTGCGACTTGCACCCGGGCGCAGGCCCAGCACGGTGTAGGGTTCGGCGGCGGCGGGCGCCGGCGGGGCCGCGTGGGGCGGCACTGTGTAGGGCGGCGGAGAATCGGGCGGCACGGGGTGGTCGCGGGGCGCCTGGCGGCGCTGCTCAGCGCGCGGGTAGCGGCGGTACGGGTCGCGGGCCGCCGCGGGGGCAGGCGGCGGCTCCGCCGGTTTAGGCGCGGACAGATACTCCTTGTAGCGAAGGAGAGCCGTTACCACGTCGCGGGCCGCCTCGAAGCTTGCCAGGTCAAGTTCCAGGATCAAAGTCTCGCCGCTATGCAAGGTCAGCCGTCCCAGGCCGGGGCCGCCGGCGGGGACTGGCTCGTGGACGGCCTTGGCCGTCAGCCGGGCATAGCTGGTGCTCTGGTAACGCCCGCGCTGCAGGACGAGCAACTGCGTGGGCAGAAAGAACAGGCTGATCCACGGCAGCGCCAGCCCGCGGACGGGCAACTGCACTTTTACGTCGGCCAGGGGCACGGTGCGGAGCGCCACGGGCCGCCCCGCGCCGGGCCGATCGGCTACGCGCCAGGCGCGCCCGAGCCGGGCCAGGCTCTCCAGCTCGTACTGTAGGCCAAGATAGAGGCGATAGGCGGTCTCATCGAGCTTGTACGCCACGACGGCTGCCTTGGGCGCCCACTGCGCCCTGGACAATTGCCGCGCGATGATTAGCCCCGCCGCCAGCACCACCAGCCCCATGCCGGCCACCAGCGCCTGAAACACCACGAGTTGCCCCATGGGCACCAGGCCGGGAAAGCGCACGGGGTAGCTCCAGGCCAGCCAGCCAAACGCGCCCGCGGCGAGCGCCGCCAGGAAGACGACCCAGCCGGCCCAGCCACGCTTGCGCCGCCGCGCGTTGATGTGGCGTAACAGCCGCGCGGTGGCGTCGCTGCCGGTGAGGTTGGCATCCGCCGGAGTGGTCATGGTAACAATAATAGCAAATCTCAGGCGGGCAGGCGCGACCTGCCCGCCAACGTTCGGCGGCGCCCCCAGGGGAGCCGGTGCGCCAGCGGCAGCCTCCGGCCGAGAGTACCAGGTTCGGGCGCGGGCCTGGCCAAACGCGAGCGGCAGGCGTCTGAGCGCTGAGAGCAAGGATGCCGGCGCGCGCCTGGGCTGCGCGGGCGTAGTGCGCCGCCAAAACTAGCGGGATTTGCGGCGGCTTTCGCCAGTCCATGCTACAATCGGCCCAATTCCGTCCACTTCGTCGGAGACAGCCGAATGCCCCTACCCCCCGCCCAGCGCGGCATGTACTTCGAAGAGTTCGCCGTCGGCCAGAAAGTCCGCACCACGTCTCGTACTGTGACCGAGGCCGATATCGTCACCTTTGCCGGATTATCCGGCGATTTTAACCAAATTCACATTGATGCCGAGTTCGCCAAGTCCACGCCCTATGGACAGCGCATCGCCCACGGACTGGCGGTGCTCGCCATTGCGTCTGGGCTGGCCGTGCAGACGGGCATCATGGAAGGCACGATCCTGGCCTTCCGCGAGATCGTGGAATGGAAGTTCTCGCTGCCGGTAGTCATCGGAGACACGCTTCACATCCTGATCGAGGTGCTAGAAGTGAAAGCGCTGCCGCGGCTAGGCGGGGGCGCGGTGACGCTGTCGCTGGACGTGCACAACCAGGCTGACAAGTCGGTGCAAAAAGGCAAGTGGATTGCCTTGTTCATGAGCCGCCCGAAGAGCGATCCGGCCGTCTAGCCGCATGGACCCTGCCCCGACCACTGCTCCGGCTGCCGGCGGCCCGGCCGTTGACTGGCCGCGCGTGGCGCGACTGGTGCTGACCTCGCGGCGACTCGACGAACTCGAGGAGCGCGAGCTGGCCCCATCGGGCAAGATCGCCTATCAGTTCTCGTCGCGCGGGCATGAGTTGGCCGAGGTGCTGCTGGCAGTGGCCCTGACACACCCGCACGACGCGGCCTCGGTCTACTACCGTTCACGCCCGTTTATGCTGGCGGCCGGCCTGACGCTGACCGAGGCGCTGGCGGGCGGGCTGGCTGTCAGCGGCGGCCTGACGGCCGGGCGCGACACCGGGGTAACCCATTTCCTGGCGGCGCGCAGCGGGCCGACGGTGCTGCCCATGGCCGGCGACGTAGGCGCACAGTATTCTCCGGCGGCGGGCTGGGCCCAGGCGATTACTTACCACCGCGACACGTTGGGCGACGCGACCTGGGCGGGCGCGCTGGCGACGGCACACGGCGGCGACGGCTCGACGGCGGCCAATGGGTTCTGGGCCGCGCTGAACATCGCCACCACGCAGAAGCTGCCGCTGCTGTTCTTCATCGAAGACAATGGTTACGCCATCTCCGTGCCGGGGCGGCTGCAGAACGCCCAGGGCAACATTGCCGCCAGTCTGGGCGGTTTCGCTGACCTGCGCCGCATAGAGGGCGACGGCAGCGACCCGGCTGAGGCCGCCCGCTGCGTGGCCGAGGCCGTCGAGCATGTGCGCGCGGGGCAAGGGGCATGCCTGCTGCGGCTGCGCGTCGTGCGGCTGTGCGGCCATTCGTTTACGGATAATCAGGCGTACAAGTCGGCCCAAGTGCGCGCCGCTGAAAACGCGCGCGACCCGTTGATGGCCCTGCGGGCCTATCTACCCAACCTGGAGTGGGCCGCCCTGGAGCATGCCGTCGAGCAAGAACTGCGCGCGGCGCTGGAAGCCGCCAGCCGCCAGGCACCGCCCGATCCAGAAACGGCTGCCCGGCATATGTTTTATGAGGGCCGAACGCCGGCGGTGGGCGGTCTGCTGGCGGCCGGCATCGCCCTGCCGGAGGGGTCGGGCAGGCCGGAGGGGAGCGCCACAGGGCCGCGCCTGAACATGCTCGACGCCATCCGCCGGGTGCTGGAGGCCGAGTTGGCGCTAAACCCACGCCTGGTGGTGTTCGGCGAGGACGTTGGGGTGAAGGGTGGCGTCCACGGCGCGACGCTTGATTTGCAGGCGAAATATGGCGCGGCGCGGGTATTTGACACGTCGCTGAACGAGGACGGCATCATTGGCCGCGCGGCGGGCCTGGCCTATGCGGGGCTGATGCCGGCGCCGGAAATTCAGTTCCGCAAGTACATGGACGCAGCCACCGAACAGGTGAATAACGCCGGGACGGTTCGCTGGCGCACCGTGGGCGAGTTTGCAGTGCCGATGGTCGTGCGCGTGCCGGGTGGTTTTGGCAAGAAAACCGGCGACCCGTGGCATTCGGTCACGGGCGAGGCGGTGTTGGCCCACACGCTGGGCTGGCGGCTGGCCTATCCATCGAATGCGGCGGACGCGGCCGGGCTGCTGCGCGCCGCGCTGCGCGGCCATGACCCGACGTTTTTCTTCGAGCATCGCGCCCTGCTCGATACTGTGCCCGGCCGCCGGCCTTACCCCGGCGATGACTACGTGCTGCCGTTTGGGGTGGCAAACGTGGTCCAGGCCGGCACGGACGTCACGGTCGTCACCTGGGGCGCTCTAGTGCACCGCTGCGAGGAGGCTGCCCGCGCCTGGCCAGGTCAAATCGAAATCCTGGACTTGCGCACCCTGGTTCCGTGGGATCGCGCCGCAGTAATACGGTCGGTGCGCAAAACGGGCAAACTGCTGGTCGTGCACGAGGACACGCTGACGGCTGGTTTTGCGGGAGAAATCATCGCCGCGGTGGCCGGTGAGGCGTTTGAAGCGCTCGACGCGCCGATCGAACGGCTGGCTTCGGCTGACTGCCCGGTGCCCTACAGCCCGGCGTTGATGCAGAGGGTTGTCCCCAGCGAGGCCGCCATCGCGGCCCGGCTGGCGCGCTTGCTGGCATTTTAGGGAAAAATGCAGTATATTGGCGGCCGTTCGGCAGGCAGGACCTTGCCGGCGACCGCAGAAACGCCATATCCTAAGGAGAAAAACATGGCAGGCAATCGCATGACAAAGTCCGAGTTCCTGGTCGCTGTCGCGGAGAAGAGCAGCCTTACCAAGAAGCAGGCCGCCGCGGCAATGGACGCCATTTCGGCAGTCCTGGCGGGCCAGTTGAAGGCGAACGGCGAAGTGACCCTCCCGGGCCTAGTGAAGCTGACCGTCGTGACTAAGCCCGCGACTGAGGCGCGCGAAGGCATCAACCCGTTCACCAAGCAGCCGGCCATGATTGCGGCCAAGCCGGCGCGGCGAGTTGTCAAAGCGCGCCCGGTGAAGGCGCTGAAGGACTCGGTCTAGATTTACCCGTTTCTCAATCAGTTGTTCACGGTTCGCCCCGGCCGGCCCAAGGCCGGCCGGGGCAACTAAGTTCATGCACTCCGGCCGGCGCCAGTAACGCCGACCGTGTCGTTAGTAGCCTAGCCGGTAGCGAACCAGAGGAGAAGGAGCATCAGATGCTTTCTAAGCGGTTGTTCGCCATACTCTCGGTAATTGTGGCCCTGTCGCTGGCCGGGTTGGCCTGCGGCGGCGGGGGCGCAGCCACCGAAGCCCCCGACCCCACTCGGACGCCGAAGGCCACCGCCGAAGCCGAGCCGACCGAGGCAGAGGAGGAACCCACGCCGGAGGAAGAACCCACAGAGGAAGAGGCCCCGACCGAGGAGCCGGAGGCGACCGAGGAACAAACGGGCATCGTGGCCGGCGAAGTGGCCGTGACCAGCCTGTACGGGTACGTGGATGAGTACGACTATTTCCACGTGGTGGGCCTGGTGTACAACGACACCGAAGACCCGGCCACCAGCATCGAGTTGACGCTGACGCTGACCGACGGCGACGGCAACACGGTGTTGACCGATTCGGACGACAACCCCACCGACACCATTGAGTTCAGCCCGCTCCTCTACACGATTGCCCAGGGCGAAACGACGCCGTTTGATTGGTACGTGAACACGGATGGGGCCGATACCACCGACTGGCAGGGGACGGTGGAGGTCTCTGACTACAGCGAAGGCGACGTGGATCGCGGCGACGTGTCGGTGGAGAACGACAACATCTACGTCAATGAGTACGGCACGATCTACCTGACCGGCGAGTTGGTAAATAACTCGGACTCGCCTGTGCTGGTGAACAGCTTCGCCGGGGCGCTGCTGGCCGCCGACGGCACCGCCGTGGCCGCCGACGCCTCTTACAGCATCACCCGCTACCTGGCCGCCGCCGGCGACGAGAATGGCAACGACCGCACGCCGTTCTCCATTTCTCTGGACGGCCCGGCAGATGACGCCGACTCGTCCATCTACTACGTGGATGTGGATCTGACGGACGAGACGGATCTCAACGCCAACATCGCCGTTGAGATCACGAACGCCGTCGTGGATGGCTTCGATGGGCTGCACATTTTCGCCAACATCGGCAACAACAGCGACCAGGTGCTGTCCATCAGCCTGGTAGCCGGGCTGTACGCGGAGGATGGCACGGTCTTGGACGCCGCCACCGCCTCGGTGCCGATCTATGTCGCTCCGGGCGAGGTCATCCCGGTCAGCTTCGACTTCTTCAGCGCCATCAACGGCGACTCGGACCAGGTCGCGAACGTGGCCAGCTACAGCGTGCAGGTAGACGCCTACTGGACCTTCGAAACCAGCTTCGACGTCGTGGCGCTGGAGTCGGCCAATGAGTCGGGCGAGACTTCGGATGACACGGTGGCCTTCACGGGTGATGTGACCAACACCTCCGAGGAGAACCTGTCGAGCGCCACCCTCATCCTGGCGGTCTACGACGCCGAGGGCACTTTGTACAGCAGCGCGTGGACCAGCATTTACCCGGATGACGATACCTTCGCGCCGGGCGAGACGCTGCCCTTCGATGTCACCCTCTACATTTCGCCGGACACCGACACGACCGACTTCACGTTCTTCACTTTCGTTCAGGGTTACGTGCAGTAGCCGCGCCACGCACGGCGCTGACAGTTCCCTGACGGGCGGGCTGGGCGTCTGAGGCGCCCAGCCCGCCTTCGTTTTACGCCGGGCAGCCCCCTGCCCAGGGCAGTTGCATCTTATTTCCGTTTGCTGAGGGAGTGCCGAAAGTGGCCCGGAAATTGGCCGCCAGCTATCATTACCCGGGACGCTGCGCGTCACCGGCCACAAGGCAGCGCGAATACGATCGGCCTGAGGCCGGGTTGCTCAGAAACTAAACCCGGTACGATCAAAGGGTCAGCCTGATCCTGGGTTGAGATTCCTCACCCCCCACAATGCCGAAGGATGGCCGGCAACTGGAGGGGGGCTTACTCAGAAACAAAAACATTATGTCAAGCCGGCTGGGGTTGGAGTGTCAAGCCGAGCTTGGCCGCCTGCTTGGTCAGCGCTCGAACCTCGCGCTCGCGGCGCTGTTGGGCGAAGGCCTCCTTGGTGAGCGGCTGGTAGGGCTGGCGGTCTTTGAGCATGTGGTAGACGATGCGGGCCAGCTTGTGGGCCGTGGCGGTAATGGCGGAGGCCGCGCCCAGGCGGAGCTTATGAGCGCGGTAGTAAGTGCCCAAGCCGCTCCGGCCCCGGCCCACCGCTTGGGCGGCCAGGCGCAGCACTTGGCCGGCGCGGTTGCGGGTCGGGAGCGTGCGCGCGCGCTTGACCTTCCCGCCGGTAATATCATTGTGGGGCGCCAGCCCGAGCCAGGAGCAGAAGTGCTTGACGGTCGGGAACTTGCTCAGATCGGTGCCGATTTCGGCCAGGAGCTGCTGGGCACTGCTGACATGCAGGCCGGGGACGACCGTCAAGTCCACCCCGACCAATTGGAAGAGCTCCCGGCGCACATCAAAGTCGGGCGCGTTCTTGGAATGGGTGTTGGGCTTCTCATCGGGGCCGAGCGGCTGGTCGGGATCGTCGGGCTCAAAGCGCGGCTTAAGCGTGGCGTAGTGCTGTTCGATTTCGCGATCACAGTCGGCCAGTTGGGCGGTGTAGGCGTCGTAGAGCGCCAGGGCCTGTTTGAGCGCGAAGACGTGCTCGGGCCGGTAGCTGCCGGTCAGGGCCATGGCAATCTCCGGCTCCGGGTGCTGGCAGCGGCCGTGGCGCAGTTGGGCCAACTTGCGCGGGTTGCGCTCACCCCCGACGATGGCGCGGATGATGGCCAGGCCGGTGGTGCCGGTGACATCGCTCAGCACCTGGGTCAGCCGCAAGTTCATCTGCAGCAGCGCCTTCTGCATGTGTTGGGTATGGGCGGCGCGATGCTCAAGCAGCATGGCCCGATGCCGCAGATAGGCCCGCAGCGCCACCACCTCGGCTTCCGGCCGGAAGGAGGCCCGCAGCAAGCCGAAGCGGTGCAGTTGCTGGAGCCATTGGCAGTCCTGGACATCGCTTTTGCGGCCGGGCACGTTCTTGATGTGGCGGGCATTGACCAGGCAGACTTCCAGGCCGCGCGCTTCCAGCAACTCGAAGATCGGGATCCAATACACCCCGGTGCTCTCCAGCGCCACGGTCGTGATGCCCCCCTGGACCAGCCAGTCGGCCAGGGCCTGCAGGTCGGGCGTGAAGGTGCCAAAGGCGCGCACGGCCGGGAGCTGGCCGCCCGCCGGCACCGCCGCCCAAATTTCAGCTTGACCAATGTCTAGGCCGGCGGCGTGGGGATGGACGATGCCCAACGGCGCGGGCGCAGCGGAAGTGGGGTTCATCGCAGGCTCCTTTCGGCGCCCGACCCGGTCGTGTGTCGATCCAGTAAGTTACTCAGCGGGGTCGGCTTAGCCGCCACCAATGGTGGGAACACACCTGACCAGAACCATATTCGAAATCGGGCTCGGAAGCACCAATGACCACACGGTCTTAGCTTGTCGGGCGCATCCTGGGATTGTAGCACCTCGCCGGCCCGTTTCTGCCTGGAGGGATGGGACGTAGTCCCATCGCATATTCGGAATGACATGGTCCGCCGAGTGTTTCGCCACTGGGGGCCGGCGCAGGGCGCCATGGGTACTTCGGAGTGACAGGCAAAAGGGGGCTGATCAGTCCCAAGCGCAGTTTAGATGCAATTGCCCTGCTCAACGCGGCGCTAGGGCTACGCGGCGAGGCGCGGCGGCGGGCCGAGCGCCGTGCCAGTCGGAGTGACAGGTAAAAAAGGGCGGTCAGGCACCGTCGCGCATTTTAGATGCATTTGTCCTGGCGGTGGCGGTGGCGATTGCATGGCGCTCACGGGTTGTGGTATAAATGAACATTAACGAACATGCTGCCGATGAGGGTTGTGGTCGCGAGCTAACCACAGCAGTTCGAGAATGACGCTCTGCATAGGATGAGGGAGGACGTATGCCGGCCTGGCTAAAGGACTTGTTTGGCGTTGACAAACCCGTTGTGGCCATGGCGCATGTTCCGGCGCTGCCCGGCACGCCACGCTATAACGGCGCGGCCGGCGTGCGCGGCATTGTCGAACGGATGCGGGCGGATATCGAGCACCTGGTGGCCGGCGGCGTCAACGCCATTATGTTCTGCAACGAAGATGATCGGCCGTATGTGTTCGAGGCCGGCCTCGAACAGGTGGCCGCGCTGGCCCGGGTGGTGGCGGACCTGGCGCCCAGCACGATCCCCTTCGGCGTTGACTTCCTATGGGACCCGATGGCGGCCATGGCGATCGCGCACGCGACGGGCGCGACGTTCATCCGCGAAGTGCTCACGGGCGTGTATGAATCGGACATGGGCTTGTGGGCGCCGAATGTCGGGCGGGTGATGCGCTTTCGCCAACAGATTGGCGCGCAAAATGTGCGCGTTTTCTACAATGTGGTGCCGGAGTTCGCGTCGCCGCTGGGCACACGCAGCGTGGCGCAGCGGGCGCGCAGCGCGGTGGTGTCGTGCCTGGCTGACGTGATTTTGATCTCAGGCCCGATGGCCGGGACCGAACCGGAAGTGGAGCAGTTTGGGGATGTCAAGGCGGCGGTGGGCGACGTGCCGGTGTTCGTGAATACGGGGGCCAAGCCCGAAAACATTGAAGCGTTTTTGAGCGTGGCCGACGGCGTGATTGTAGGCTCGAGCCTCAAGGTTGACGGCCACACCTGGAACCCAGTTGACCCGGCGCGGGTGGAGCGCTTTATGCAGGCGGCCAACCGGGCGCGCTAGCGCGCCGGGCGCTGCCTGGCCGCCGCCGCAGGCGGGCCAATGCGCCGAACAGACCCCAACACCGGGCATTGGCCCAAGTTTGACGAAGACGCCGGCCCTCCGCCCACATGACTGCTCCGAGGCAGCATCCAGCCGTTGTAAACCTGGTACGACGCCTGACGGCGCTGGAGCTGCATGCCGCGCGCAGCGGGCGCGAAGTGGGGCAGGCCCTGGCGCAGGTGGCGGCCGACAGCGCGGCCAGCACAGCGATGGGCCTGCTGGATGAACTGTATGCGGCGGCTGACGCGCTGGTGACGGCCATGCCCGCCTACGCGCCGCCGCGCAACGTGCTGCATCGCTTGCTGGCCGCGGCCGAACGCACGGCGGCGAACAGCACGGACGTGGAGACGCTGCGCGGGGCGCTCGAAGGCGAAGCCAGGCGGCTGGCGGCGCAGGCCCAGGCGGCGCGTGAACAAGTGGCGCGGACCGGGGCGGCGCTGATCCCTGAAAACGGGCTGGTCGTCACCTGGACGCTGAGCGAGACGGTGCGCCGCACGCTGGCGGAGGCCTGGCGCGCGGGCAAGCGTTTTCGCGCGCGGGTGACTGAGTCGCGCCCGAACCAGGATGGGCTGGAGACGGCTGGCGAGTTGGCGGCCCTGGGCGTGCCGGTGGAGGTGACGATTGACGCCGCTTTGCAGTTCGTGACGCCGCGGGCCAGCCTGATGCTGTTGGGCGCGGAGGCGATTGAAGCCGACGGCAGCGTCGTGTGCAAAGTGGGCACGTACCCGGCGGCGCTGGCCGCCCGCCGCCACGGTGTGCGCGTCTACGTGGCGGCCGACACCCTGAAGTTCGACACGGCTTCGATGCAGGGCCGGCGGCCCCCCCTGGACGCGCTGCGGTTCCAGCCCGGCGACCGCACGGCGCAGGCGCCGGCCGGCGGTTCCACCCGGCCGGCCGGGCATCTATTTGACCGCACCCCCGCAGCTTTGTTGGCGGGCATTGTCACTGAGCGCGGCGTGCTGGCCCCCCAAGCGTGCGCCGACATCATGCTGGCTCTGCCGGCCAGCGACTGGCTGACCCGGCGGGTGGCCGCGGCTTTCATTCAGGAGGCTTGAATATGACGCAACATCCGGCGATAACGACCGTGGTCGAGCGGATTCGCACCGACGTGATTGGCGGCGCGGCCGACACGGCCAAGGAGGTCGTGCGCGCCCTGGCGACGCTGGTGGGCGACAGCTCGGCCAGCGACAGCGCGGCGCTGGCGGCCGAGGTGGAGCAGGCGGCGCAAGACATCTTGCGCGTGACGCCTTCGCTGGCCCCGCCGATCAACGCCCTGCACCGGCTGCTGGGCCGCCTGGAAGCCGGGCTGGCGGCGCAGGCGCCGGTGGCAGCGCTCAGGGCCGAGGTGCTGGCCGCGGCCGATGAGTTCCTGGCCTTTGCCGAGACGGCCCTGGGGCGGATTGCCGATTACGGCGCCGCGAAGGTGCAGAACGGCGACACCGTGTTTATGTACAGCATGTCGTCCACGGTCTGGCGCATCCTGCGGCGCGCCTGGGAACAGGGCAAGCGTTTCCGCGTGGTCGTGACCGAGTCGCGCCCGGCGAACGAGGGCCTGTGGACGGTGACCGAAATGGCGAAACTGGGCATTCCGGTGGCCGTGAGCATTGACGCCTGCATCGGCGAATTGGTGCCGCAGGCCGACGTGGTGTTCGTGGGGGCGGATGCGGTCTCGTCGCACGGTTATTCGCTGTGCAAGGTGGGCACCTACCCCACGGCGCTGGTGGCCAAGGCGCACGGCGTGCCGTTTTACATCGCCGCCGACACGCTCAAGTTCGACGCCAGCACCCTGCTGGGGCTGCCCTTCCGCGTAGACCCAATCCACCGGCACGAGGTGCTCAGCGAGCAATACCCGCCCGAGGCCCAGGTGATCGGCCGCATTTTTGACGAGACCCCGCCTGAGCTGGTGACGGCCATCATCACCGAGCGCGGCCTGCTCAACCCGGCGGCCTGCATTACGGTGATGTGGCAGAGCCAACTGAGCGAACGGCTGAACGCCTGGCTGCCCGCCTGGGCGAGCGGCGCGCTGTAAGCAAGCCGAGGCAACCGCGATGGACAACGAACGCAGGCGCAGTGAATGGGAACAACTCGCCGACATCCTGGTCAGCTATTCGACCGAGGTACAGCCCGGCCAGAAGGTGCAGATCACGATGATGGAGGTGGAGACCTTCGCGCTGGCGCGGGCGGTGCACGCGGCGGTCATCCGGGCGGGGGGGCTGCCGCACGTGGAATTTCAGTCGGCATACCTGGAGCGCGACCTGATGCGCTATGGCAACCAGGCGCAACTGGACTGGGCGCCGGAGATGCAGGCGCACGGGATGGAGTGGGCCGACGTGTATATCGGCCTGCGGGGCGCGCGCAACCCGCACGAGTTTACGGGCATCGCGCCCGAGAAGATCGCCGCCCACAAGCGCGCGATGGGCCAGGTGAGCGCGCTGCGCAACGAGCAGACGCGCTGGGTGCTGGTGCGCGTGCCGAACGAGGCGCTGGCGCAGCAGGCGGAGATGAGCCTGGACGAGATGATGGCGTTCTTCTTCAGCGCCACGCTGCGCGACTGGGCGGCCGAAGCCCAGCGCTACCGCGAGCTGTGCGCGGTGTTCCAGGCGGCCGAGAGAGTGCGCCTGGTGGGCGGGGGCACCGACCTGACGTTCTCTACGCGCGGCCGCGTTTATGAAGTGGCCGACGGGCATCTGAACATGCCTGACGGCGAGATTTTCACGGCGCCGGTGGATGACAGCGCGCAAGGGACGATCACGTTTGACTTTCCGGGGGTCTACGTGGGCCAGAGGGTCGAGGGCATTCGGCTGGAGTTCGACCAGGGGCAGGTGGTGCGGGCGACGGCGCGCACTAATCAGGCATTGCTAGACAAGCTGCTGGACATGGACGCGGGGGCGCGCCGGCTAGGAGAGTTTGGGGTGGGCACGAACTTCGGCATTCAGCGCTTCTGCTACGACATACTTTACGACGAGAAGATCGGCGGCACGGTGCACCTGGCCCTGGGCCGGGCGTATGCCGAGAACAAGGGCATCAACCAGTCGGCCTTGCATTGGGACATCATCAAGGATTTGCGCCAGGAGGGCCAGATTTGGCTCGACGGCCGGGTGGTTTTGGAAAAGGGCCGTTTTCTGGTGTAGGCGCGGGCGCACACAGGTAATTGACAAACGCACACGGCAAGCGTACTATCGGAACACATTCGACCATCCATGACCGCCCTCCTTGATCACCCCCCGCCTGGGCCACCGATGCAGACTGACCGCCGCCGGACGATTGTGGAGTTGGTGCAGGCCAGCGGCAGCAAGCGCGTAGCGCAATTGTGCGATTTGTTCGGCGTGTCGGAAATGACCATCCGCCGCGACTTGCGCGACCTGGAGCGCGAGGGGCTGATACGGCGCGTGCACGGCGGCGCGGTGGTGAATCTGGGACGCAGCTTCGAGCCGCCGTATGCACTGCGGGCCACGCGCCACGAAGCGCGCAAGCAGGCGATAAGCCGCCGGGCGGCCGAGTTGGTGCTGGACGGCGACAGCCTGGCCCTGGATGTGGGCACGACCTTGCTCGAGCTGGCCCAGGCGCTGGGGGGCAAGCGCAACCTCACGATCTTGACCGCCAGCCTGCCGATTGCCAACGCGATTGTGGCGCGCCTGTCGCTGACGTCGGATGTGCGGTTGATCCTGACGGGCGGCATCGTGCGGGCGGGCGAACTGTCCATGATCGGCCCCATCCCGGCGCAGACTTACAGCAACTACCACGTGGACAAGGCTTTCATCGGCGTGGGCGGCCTGGACCTGAAGGCGGGTCTGACCGAGTTTAACGTGGATGATGCCGTGGTGAAGCAGGCGCTCATTCAGAACGCGCGCCAGCGCATTGTGCTGGCCGATTCTAGCAAGATCGGCCGGACGGCGTTTGCGGCGGTGGCGCCGCTGGCGGTGGTCAACACCCTGGTGACTGACGACGGCCTGCCCGCCGACCAGCGCCAAGCGCTCGAGGCCGCCGGCATCGAGGTGCTGACGGTGCCGGCCGGTGACTAGGGCGCGCGGCACAACCAGCTAAAGACCTAGAAGGAACTGCGCATGGGCCAACTCGATCAATCGTTGGACCTCCACCAGCCGGCCAACCTGGCCTTCGACCGGCGGCGGGCGCTGCGGCGGCAGCTCTCGCGCCTGATCCTGCCCACGGTGCTGATCGTCTGGCTGGTGTTTCTTTCATTCAGCTCGCCGGTCTTCTTGACCGCCAATAATCTGTTTAATGTCACGCGCCAGGTGGCGGTGATCGGCATCCTGGCACTGGCGCAGCTGCTGTGCCTGCTGACGGGCAACATTGACCTATCCATTGGCAGCTACCTGGGCCTGTTTGGCGCGCTGCTGGGCGGGTTGTCGCTGCAGTGGGGCTTTGGGCCGGCGTTGACGGTGGCGCTGGCCGTGACGTTGGCCTGGGGCCTGACCAACGGCTTCTTGGTGAGCCGGGGCACGGGCATCTCGGTGATCATCACGCTGAGCACGATGTATGTGGCCCGCGGGATCACGCTGATCTATACCGACGGACACCCGTTCATCCGGTTTCCGATGCCTTACGAGTTTCTGGGCGCGGGCAACGTGGGGCCGGTGCCGTGGTCGCTGATTACGCTGGTCTGCGTGGCCGGGCTGATGGGCTTTGTCCTGCGCTACACGGCGGTGGGCCGCCATCTGTACGCCATGGGCGGCAACCGGGAGGCGGCCCGCGTGTGCGGCATCCACCTCACGCGCCTGACCCTGGGTGTGTTCATCGGGAGCGCGCTGCTGACGGCCCTGGCATCTATCGTGCTGCTCGGGCGGGTGGCCTCGGCCCAGCCGAACGCCGGGGTGGGCATGGAACTGGACAGCATCGCGGCCGTGCTGATCGGGGGCGCCTCGGTGTCGGGCGGAACGGGCGGGGTGGTGGGCACGCTCATCGGCGTGTTCATGTTGGGGTTTATCAATAACGGCCTAAACCTGCTGGGCGTTTCGGGCTTTTATCAGTACGTGTTCAAGGGTCTGATCATCCTGCTGGCGGTGATGGTGGATACCCTTCAGCGCCGCAACAGCTAGGCTGGGGCTTACCGCCCCGTTCGACAGGAGGTGGTCATTCCGCGCAATCCGATTGGCTCACTCACCGCACCCAATGGTTCATCTCGATAGGAGGAGTCTAATGCGCACGTTACACGTCCCGAAATGGCTGGTGGGCCTGCTGCTCGTCGCCCTGCTGGCGACCGCCTGCCAGCCCGCGGCCACCCCGGCCCCCACCCAGGCCCCGGCCCCCACGGAGGCTCCGGCGGCCACCCAAGCCCCGGTGGATGACGAAATCACCGTGGCTTTCTCCGGCCCGCCCCTGCTGGATGACTTTCAGATTCAGCTGTTCAACGGCCTGAAGGACAAGGCCGACGAACTGGGCGTCAAGCTGATTCACATCGAGCACGGCAACGACCCGGCTAAGCAGGCCAGCGACATTGAAGACCTGCTGACCCAGGACATTGACGCGCTGCTGATCGCCGCCGCCAACGCCGACGCGGTCGGCCCGTCTATTGACAAAGCGGTGGAGAAGGGCATTCCGGTCTTCAGCATTGACAACGCTGCCGCCAGCGACAAGGTGCTCAACCACAGCGGCAACGACCTGTACTGCATCGGCTATCGCAGCGCCGAGTACCTGGCCAACGCCATCGGCAACGAGGGCAAGATTCTGCATATCAACGGTTTTGCCGGCATGGCGCTGGTCACCTGGAACGATGACGGCGTGAACCAGTACCTGAGCGAGCACCCGGAGATCGAGAAGGTGATGACGGGCTACGCCGACTGGGACCCGGCGCGGGCCCAGGCGATCACCGAGGACGTGCTGGCGGCCAACGCCGATCTCAAGGGCATCTACGTCATCTCGGAAGTGATGACGGGCGGGGTGGTGCAGGCCCTCAAGGCCCAGGAACTGACCGACAAGATCAAGGTCATCAGCGGCGGCTTTGCCCCGGAGAGCCAGACGTGGCTGGCCGACGGCGAGTTGATCGCCGCTTTCGAATGGAGCTCCTACTCTGGCGCGCAGGCGCAAATGCAGCAGATCTATGACTACCTGACGACCGGGGCGGAGGTGAAGCCCTTCAGCCCGTGGCCCGTGACCGTGCACCAGGCCGACGGCGAGACGTATGAGTTGGAGTGCCCCATCGGCGACTGGCAGCCTTAGCCGCGCCGGATGAGGACCGGGCAGTTACCGGCTCGCTGCATGCGCCGGGCGAGCCGGTAACTGCCACAGAGCGGGGCAGGGTCAGAAAGACGAGGTTGTATGGCGGCGGCAGCGCCACTGCTGGTGATGCAGGGTATATCCAAGAGCTTTGGCTCGGTTCAGGCGGTCGCGAACGTAGACCTGGAGCTGAACAAGGGCGAGATCCTGGGCCTGGTGGGCGACAACGCCGCGGGCAAGTCAACGCTGATGAAGCTGTTGACGGCCGTTCACAAGCCGGATGCGGGCGAAATCTTCATTGACGGCGAACGGGCGCACATCCGCAACCCGTCTGCGGCGCGGCGCTACGGCATCGAGATGATCTATCAGGACTTTTCGCTGGCCCCGAACCTGAGCATTGCCGACAATATCTTTTTGGGCCGCGAGCTGAAACATTCGGTGGCCGGGCTGCCGCTGCTAGACCGCAAGACCATGCGGCGCATCGCGCGAGACACGCTGGGTGAAACGCACATTCGGATTGACTCGGTTGACACGATTGTGACGGACCTCTCGGGCGGGCAGCAGCAGGCGGTGGCGATTGCCCGGGCCATCGCGTTCGACGCCAAGGTGATCATCATGGATGAGCCGACGGCCAGCCTGTCGGTTAAGACCATCCCGCCGCTGCTGGACCTGATGCGACGCCTGCGCGACCAGGGGCGCTCGATGATCTTCATCACCCACCGCATCCAGGACGTTTTCGACACTTGCGACCGGGTGCTGGTGCTGCGCCGAGGGACGCGCGTGGGCCTGGCCCCGGTCGGCCAGACCAGCATTGAAGAGGTGACGGGCCTGATCACCGGCACCCGCGAAGCGTTCGGCGCGCCGCCCGACCACGCGACGCATTAGCCCACCGGTTTGCGGTCCTATGGGCCAGCCCATCCTTGTCGGCCTGGACCTGGGCACCAGCCAGGTGAAGGCGGCTGCCTTTGCGCCTGACGGCACGCGCCTGGGGAAGGCTACCGCCCCCTACCCGACCGATTACCCCCAGCCGGGCTGGGCGGAGCAAGCCCCCGCCGACTGGCGCCAGGCCTGCGCCCGCGCCATGAGCGAGCTGACCGCCCAATTGGGCGACGGTGCGGCCGACATCGCGGCCCTGGGCCTCTCGGCGCACGCGCCGGGGCTGGTGCCGGTGGATGCGGCCGGGCGCGCGCTGCTGGAGCGTGTGCCAATCTGGCAGGATGAGCGCTCGGCGCCCCAGGCGCGCGCTTTGCTGGCTGAGATCGGCGCGGAATGGGTGGGCCTGGGCCTGCCCCTGGCGGCCTTTGCCGGCAAGCTGCGCTGGTTCACCGAAACGCACCCGGAACTGGCCGGGCAAACCACGCTGGCGCTCGGGGTGAAAGCGTATCTGGCGCAGTGGCTGACCGGCCACACGGCGGCAGACCCTTCGAGCGAGCCGGCGGCTGAACCAGCCTGGCAGATCGTGTGCGCCGCCTGTGGCTGGGCGCTCGATCGGCTGCCGCCGCCAGGCGCGCCGGACGCTGTGGTGGGAAAGCTGCGCCCGGCCCAGGCGCGGGAGTTGGGGCTTAGGCCGGGGCTGCCGGTGGTCACGGGGCTGAACGACGGCGCCGCGGCGACGCTGAGCCAGGGTGCGCTGCTGGCCGGGCAGGCCGTCATCACCCTGGCGACCAATGGGGTCATTTACGCGGTGACGGAACGGCCGGCGGCGGCGGAGGCGCGCCTGAGCCAGGCGATTTTCTGTTGGCCGTATCTGGCTGGGCGCTGGGTGGTGGGCGGGCAAACGCGGGCAGGCGCGGCCTGCCTCCAGTGGCTGGCCGGGCTGTTGGGCGGTGGGGAGGCGGCGGACGCGGCCTATGCCCATTTGCTCGCCGAGTGCGCGGGCCGGCCGCCAGGCGGACGAGGGGTGCGGTTCTTCCCGTATCTCATGGGTCAGGGCACGCCCCACGACAACGGCGAGGCGCGCGGGGCTTTTTCGGGACTGACCCTGGCGACTGACCAGGCAGATTTGGCCCTGGCGGTGCTGGAAGGCGTAGCCTTTGCCCTGCGGGAAGTCCTGGACGCGCTGGCGGGCCTGGGGGCGGCGGGCGGGCCGCTGGGCATTACGGGCGGCGGAGCGCGCAGCCCGCTATGGCGGCAGATTGTGGCCGATGTGCTCGACCGGCCGCTGGGCTTTGCGGAAGCTGATTCGTGCCTGGGCGCGGCGATGCTGGCAGCCGCGGCGACGGGCGTTCACGCCGAGGTTGCCGCGGCGTGCGCGGCGATGACCGGCGCGCCGGACGTAACCCAGCCGCGGCCGTCGGCCGCGCCGCGGTATGCGGGGCTTTATACCGATTTTCTGCGGCAGCGCGAGGCCTGGTTTGGTCGGGCTTAGTTAGGCGAGGGCCGCCGCAAAGAGAAGATAGGGCGGCCGGCCCTCAAGCGCCTGGCGGCAGACTCCGGCGGGGGGGCCGGCGCGTGGTTGCCGGGGAAGGAGTGTGGATGCGTGAGTAAGTCGCCTTTAGAACGCACCGTTCAGCTGGAACGGCTCTCGTCGCCGGAGGTGGCGCAGGCGGCCAAAGACGCGCAGGGGATCGTGATCATTCCGGTTGGGGCGGTGGAGGTGCATGGCCCGCACCTGCCGGTGGGCACCGACACAGCGGAGACCTATGCCATCGCGCTGCGGGCCGGGGAGGCGGCCGGAGTGCCGACGACGCCGCCCATTTGGTTTGGCAATTCGCGGATGTTCCTCGACTTCCCCGGCACGCTGAGCGTGCGGCCGGAAGTGCTCAAGGAGTTTATCAAGGACGTGGCGCTGAGCCTGATCCGCCACGGGTTCGACAAGGTCATTGTGCTTGACGGTCACGGGGGCAACTACGGCATCCTCGATTTGCTGGTGGAGGAATTGCACCTGGAGACGCAGGCCCTGGCCTGCCACGTGCGGGCGTGGGAACTGGCGACGCTGCCCAAGCCGGCCGGCACGCCCGACTACGATGGGCACGGCGGGTCGTCGGAGACCTCGGCCATGCTGGCGCTCTCGCCGGTGGACGTGGACCCGGCGCAGTTTGTAGATGCGGCGCCGGAGGTGGAGCTGACGCGGCTGGGAGCGGTGTTCCCCAGTCCATCGGGCCTGCTTTCCAAAGGCCCGGTGACGATCGCGCTCTCGATGGGCGAGATGACGGCGCTGGGCCATCAGGGGGCGCCGCGGTTTGCCTCGGCCGAGCGCGGTGAGGCGTTGCTGCGGGTCAAAGTCGAAGCGTTGGTAGAATTTATCGAGGCAATTAAGGGCGGCCGGCTGGCATGGCGCGGCCGGCCCAAGGTAGAACCAGGAGGCGGCGAATAATGACAGAAGTCACCGGCGCGGCGGGCTTTGTGTTCCCGGAGCGCAGCCATCGTTCAACTGACAA
Organism: Anaerolineales bacterium; assembly: GCA_020850595.1. Lineage (GTDB taxonomy): Bacteria > Chloroflexota > Anaerolineae > Anaerolineales > UBA6663 > JADZEK01. The sequence goes on along the minus strand of JADZEK010000049.1, from coordinate 31,082 downwards.
GGCCTTCACCTGGGATGAGGTGAAGGCGATCATGGACAAGGAAATTAAGCGGCGGGCCGAGTATGTCACGCAGATCATCCTGGCGATGCGCGAGCGCTTTGGCGACGAGGCGTATGACGTGGCGGCCAAGGCGATCTATCAGATCGGCTATCGCAAGGGCCAGGCCCGCCAGGAACTGGTGAAGGCGCAGGGCCAGCCGAATAACCTGGAGAGCCTGGCGGAGTTGGTGGCCCACCCGATGGCGCAGCTTTACCTGGGCACCAGCGCCGAGGTGCAGCCCGGCGAGATGCGTGTGTGCGAAACGTATTGCCCCCTGCCGGTCTACTGGAAGTCTATGGGGTTGCCAGACACGGAGAACCTGCGTTTCTGCCGCATTTTTGACCAGGTGGACAAGGGTATGGTGGAGGGCTACAACGGGAGCTTCGAGGCGGAGCTGGGCGGCGCCGAGCAACTGGCGACCAAGGGCTTCTGCCATATGACGGTGCGCCAACGCCAGCCGGAGGGGTGAGGCTGATAGATCGGCCCCGGGCGGGCGCCCGGGAGCTAAAAGCGGGCGAACCAGCCGACCTGCCAGTCGGACCGGCTCGCCCGCTTTGGCGTTAACGGCGGTGGCTGAGCAGCCAGGTCAGCGCCAGGTCGTAGTCACACCACTCGTGGAGCTGCCAGCGCGTGGTCTGGTCGAGGACGAGCGGGCCGTGGATGGCGGTGTGGTTGTATTCGCCGAAGGCGCTGGTCAGATCAACGGCCTTGACGCGCTGATAGAGGCGGTAGGCGTGGTGGGTGACCTGCCGCGGGATGATCAGGTCGGCGTGACTCCAGAAGACCAGGGTGGGCACGCGCGCTAGCGCCGCGGCGTAGTGCAACGGGCTTCGTTCGGCATAGGCGGGCGGCACGGCCGCCGGGTCGCCGCCGACTTCGCGGGCAATGCGGGCCGCGGTGCCGAACTCGCGGATGGCGGGGACGGGGGAGGCGGCCAGCTCTGCGTGCCAGGCGGCCAGGTCTACGATGGGGTTAAAAGCCACGCAGGCGGCCAGGCGGTCGGGGTAGCGGCCGGCCAGCGCCAGGGCTTCCTGGCCGCCCATGCTCATGCCGCAGGTGTACACGCGGCGCTGATCCACCTGGTAGCCGTGTTGAGCGAGGCCGTCAATCAGGTCGTGCATGTCGGCCAGCTGCTCAGGCCCGGCCAGGGAGCACAGATCTTCGTGGTGCTGGTGGCCGTGCGGCATGGCGATGATGACGCCGTGACGGTCGGCCAGGCCGTAGTAGCCGGGATGATACGGACGCATCAGCCCGACCAGGCCGCCGTGATAGTCTTGGGCGGCGGTCCAGGTGATGGGATGGGGCGCGAGCAGCAAGGGCAGCGGCCCGGGCGGCGGCGCGGCGGGCGAGTAGAGGTCGAACTTGACCCGGCAACCGTCGGCGGACGAGACACGCTCAATGGTCTCGCGACGGGAGGGGTCGGGCGGCAGGGGATCGGGGCGAGGCACAACCAGGGCCATGCGGGTGGTCCTTGCTGGGGGCGCAGGCGAAGCGGTTAGGCCAGGCCGAGCTGCTCGTTTTGCGACTTCTGGTCCAGGTAGATGCGCACGTGTTGGATCAGGCCGTCTTTCATCTGGAAGAACACGCCTTCGCGCACGCTGAACGACTTGCCGGTGGCTTTTTGGTCGCCCATGTCGTTGACGAAGGTGGCGGTCATGACATTCTCCACGGCCACCAGGTCGCCCTCGGCGGTCATTGATCGGGTGTCAATATGCCAGTCGGGGTAAGCGTGCCAGAGCTGCGGCACGAACTTCGACATCTCGGCCTTGGTGAGCGGCTCGGGAAAGTAGACTTCGTGAGAGGTGGTGTCTTCGGTGTGGCAGGCCCAGTAGCCGGCCAGGTCACGGTTATTGAAGGCGGCAATAGCGCGGCGGACGGTGGCTTTGTGTTGCTCTTCTTTAGTGCTCATGGGTTTCCTCCAGGGGAGCGTGAGGGGTGAACGCTTGCTGCTCACTCAGCAGGCGGAACAGACGGACGTAGCGGGCGTAGGCCTGGTCGTACACGGAGCGCGTGGCGGGCCGCGGATGAAGGACAGGCCCCAAGCCGACAAAGGCTTCGGCGGCGCGCGTGAAGTCGGGGTACCAGCCCAGGGCCACGGCGGCGCACATGGCGGCGCCAACCAGGGCCGCGTCGGGGTGGCTGACTGTGCGGACGGGCCGGTCGTAAATATCGGCCTGGATCTGATTCCAGAGGGGGTTGCGCGACCCGCCCCCGGCCAGGCGGACCTCCTGCACCTGGGCGCCGGCAGCGGCGAGGGCGTCTAGCATCCAGCGAATTTCTAAGGCGATGCCTTCGAGCAGGGCGCGGATAAGATGGCCGCGCCGGTGGGCAAGCTGCAGGCCAATGAAGGCGCCGCGCGCGTAGGGATCAACCACGGGGGCTGTGGCGCCGTTAAAGGTGGGCAGGAACAGGAGGCCGTCGCTGCCGGGCGGGGCGTCGGCAGCCTGGGCGATCAACAGGTCGTAGGCGTCGTGGTGTGAATGCCGGGCGACCAACTGCTCGGCGCCGCCCAATTCGTCACGAAACCAGCGGAACACAGTCCCGGAGGCCTGGGTGTGGGCTTCCAGTTCCCACGCGCCGGGGACGACGTGGGCGGCGCAGTTGAGGGTCTGGGCGGGGTCGAAGGCGGGCTGCGGGAGAAAGACTTGAACGCCGGCGGCCGTGCCGACGTTGACCATCACGCTGCCGGGCGCGACCACGCCCGTGCCGGCGGCCGCGCACTGCCCGTCGCCGCCGCCGGCCCCGAGGGGGAGGCCGCTGGGCAGGCCCAGGTGCTGGGCCGCGGGCGCACTCAGGTGGCCGACAATTTCGGTGGCCGGGACCAGGCGGGGGAGGCGGTCGAGGGGGAAGTGGAGAGCCTCGGCCAGGGGCCGGCTGAATTGGCGCGCCCGAATGTCGCAGGGGAAGAGGTAGCTGCCGGAGGAGTAGTCGGCCACGGCTTCGGCGCAGCCCAGCCAGCGCAGGAAGATGGTTTGGGGCGGGCCAACCACGGCGGCGTCGGCCCACACTTCCGGGGCCAGATGCTGCAGCCAGAGTATTTTGGTGACGCCGGTGATGGGCACGATGGGATGGCCGCTGGTCTGGTAGTAGGCCTGGCGGCCGATGGCGGTTTCGAGCCGCTGGACCTGGGAGAGGCCGCGGCGGTCCATCCAGACGATGAGGTCGGTCAGCGGCCGGCCGGTGACGTCCAGGGGGACGACTGAGCCGCGCTGATTGGTCAGCACGACGGCCTGGACATCCGCCGGTTCCAGGCCGGTGAGCAACTCGCGGGCGGCCTCACCGGCCAGTTGCCAGGTGGCCGCTAGAGATTGCTCGACCCGGCCCGGCCCGGGGAAGAGCAGGCGCTGCTCGCGGGCCGCCAGCCGGAGTAAGTCGCCGGCGGCAGTAAAGAGGCCCACTTTGATGGCGGTGGTGCCAAGGTCCAGCGATAGGATGAGTCGGTCTCTGGCTGTCAAGCGAAGCCCGTGCCTCAAATCGGCGGTGATTGAATTGCTGTTCGAATAGTATAGCGAGGACGTTTGATAGTCAAGCCGGATGAGCAAATCCGAACATGAAGGACTGCGAGCGCGGAGCAGTGCCCGAATTAGTCAGTACATGCGTTCTATAAGCTGGCGGCCGTGACCAGCAGGAGTTCTGGTCAGACTGGGGCAGGTCAGGAGCGCCGGCGGCGGCGTTCTTGAAACGGGCGCGCCCGGTTCACGGTAACACGGCCGCGACGGGTTGCGGCTGCCTGGGGCGCGCGGGTCAGCCGGAACACGCCCGGCGGGTCGTCTAGACGCGAGGGCGGGTCAACTGGCGCCGCCGCAACGTCTCGTGTGCCAGGCCGACAAACAGCACGCTGACCGCCAGGGTAACGCCGGCGGTCAGCAGCAACGGCAGGCGCAGGTCGGAGAGGTCGGCAATGCGGCCCAAGGCCACCGGCCCCGCCAGCAGACCAACGTCGCGCAGCGTTAGGAACAGCCCGTAACTGGCGCCATACCGGCCCGCCGGCGAGATGTCGGTCATATAGACCATCGCGGCTGGCTCGCTAAAGCCCTTGCCAAAGCCCATCAGCAGCGCGCCCAGCACAAACCCAAAGGTGTTGGGCGTCAGCGCCAACAGCAGACTGGACCCGGCAATGATCATCAGCCCGATGAAGATCGCCGGCTTGCGGCCAACCCGGTCGGTCAACTGCCCCCCGACCGGCACCGCCACCAAGTTCATAGCCGCCATCGCCGTGAAGATGACCCCCAATTGCGGAGCGCCCAACCCCAGTTCGGCGTGGCCCAGCAGAGGCAAGATCGTGTCGCGCGCGCCGGCCCGCGCGAAGAAGGTGACAAAGCCGGCCAGCGCCACGAGCACGAAATTCGGATCGGCCCACAGCCGGCCGGCGGCGTTGGCCGGCCGGCCTACCGGTTTCGATGTGGACGGCCGGGGCGCGGGCGGGGCAGCCTCCGTTTCCGCCCGGGCCGCCGCGCTGGGCAGTTCTGGCAGAGCGAGCCACAGGACCGGCCCGATGATGAGCGACAACAGGGCCATGCCGAAGAACGGGCCGGCCAGGCCGAAGCCCTCGGCCACCACACCGCCAATGGCCGGCCCAACGGTAAGGCCGCCCAACAGGGCCGTGTGGAACAGGCTCGTGATCCGACCGCGTTCGCTGGGCGTCGTCAGGTCAGCCGCGCTCAGATAGATGGCCGACATGACCAGCCCTGAGCCGAGGCCGTCTACCAGCCGAAAGGCCAGCCGCAGCGCGTAGCTGGGGGCCAGCGCCTGCCCGAGGGCCGCCGTGGCAATGATCAGCGGCCCGACGCCCAGCAGGCTGCGCCGCCCCCAGCGGTCGGCGGCGCGGCCGGCCGGGATAGTCACCAGGATGCGACCCAGGGCGAAGGTGGTGATGTACACGCCGACCAGCGACGTGCTGACCCCCAGGCTCTGGGCGTACAGGGACACCACGGGGCTTGTCAGCCCCATCCCTACCGAGAGCAGGAAGGCCGCGGCGCAGATGATCAGCAGGCGGTTGTGTTCTCGGGCGGCCAGCAGTGGCCGCAGCGCGGCGCGGATGCGGTTCAAACGACTGGGGGTGGGCTTTAGTCCAGCGCCACGATCGCGTCAATCTCGATCTCGGCGGTGCCGCCCAGCTTGCGCACCTCCACCGTAACCCGGGCGGGCAGCGTGCCGGTGAAGTAGGTGCGGTAGATCTCGTTCACCTCGGGCAGGCGCGTGATGTCGGTCATGTAAATCGTCGCCTTGACCACCTGGCTCAAGCTTCCGCCGCCGGCCTCGATGACGATCTTCAGGTTCTCCAAGGTCTGCCGGGTTTGTTCCGGCAGGCCCGCCAGCACCTTTCCGTTGGCGTCCTTGCCAACCTGGCCCGAGACGAACAGAAATCCGCCGGCTTTGATGCCCAGCGAGAACGGGTTGGGCGACTTGGGTATTCTGTTGGTGGTGACGACTTCAAGCGGCATGGTGACAGCTCCTTGGGGGGGTTGGTTCCACCGGTTAAAGCGGCGGGCGGTTTTAATGATTTGTCCGCGCAGACAGCGCGGTGGCGGTGCGCGCTGGGAGGCGGCCCGGCGGCCGGGGGTTAAGCGGCCTCCAGGGCGTCTGCGACGCCAGCGCTGAGCGCTATGACGTTAGTGCGCACGTGGCCGAGATGGATGAGCATGTTCTGCTCAGCGCGTTGGGGGTCGTGGGCGCGGATGGCGTCGAGCACAGCCGTGTGGTCGGCCCAGGAGCCGGGGGCGTGTGAGCGCAGGCGCATCAGCGAGCGGCGGGGGTTGACCATGGCGTCAATCAACATCTCGGTCAGCGGCGGGATCAAGGCATTGCCGCTGCTGCGGGCTACGGCCAGGTGGAACTGGCGGTCAAGGCGCACTAACTCGTCCCAATTGCTTTCCGTAAACTCTTTTTCGGCCGCCAGGATCTTCAGCTGAATCTCCGCCACCGCCTCCGGGGTCGCTTTTTCGGCGGCCAGGCGCGCGGCCAGGCCCTCGAGGTTGGTGCGGACCTCGAGGACATCGAGCATTTCACGGCCGTGTTCATGGAACCAGGAGCGGACGCGCTCCTCGTCGGAGGCCAGGCCGTTGTTGAGGCCGAGGACGAAAGCGCCGCGGCCGTGCCGCACTTGAATCACCTGCTGGAATTCGAGGATGCGCAGCGCCTCGCGAATGGAAGGGCGCGCCACCTGGAACTGGGCCACCAACTCGCGCTCGCTGGGCAATTTGTCGCCCGGTTTGAGCACGTTGTCCTCAATCAGGGAGATGACCTGATCCACGACGGTATCGGCGACCCGCACTTGCTTGATGCGCTGGAAGATGGCTTCAGACTTCACGCTTTTTATCCCCTGATTCGCGGGCCGATCAACGCTCGAACAAGCGGCCCCCCAGAGACAGAATGAACGCAGCTTTTCATTATAGTCTGATTGTGGCGGCCGCTCATCGCGCGCCCAGTTTCGGCGGCCGGAACGCAGGCCGGCGCTGGAGGGCGCGGCTCGCAATCCGGGCGCAGTTTGATTATGTGCCTCCGGCGCGCGCGGCGGCCTCGGCCGTTTCGGCGGCGAGGCGCAGCGCGAGGCGCAGCGGATCGAGGACGGGCACGCCGAGTTGGGCGCGCAAGTCGTCGGTTAGGCCCAGGGTTGGCAAGCTCATCGAGCCAAGCAACAGGGCGGCGCCGGGGTAAGCTTCCAGGGCGGCGCGGGCGGCCGACCAGAGGGCCTGGCGGCCGCGCTCAGGGTCAGCGACCAGCACGCGCACAGGCAAGCCCAGCGAGTGGACGTGGACGACGGCCGGCTTGACCGGCGTCTGCGCCACCAGGCGGTGACCGGCTTCCAGGGCCGCGTCGTCCTGCACCAGGAGGACGAACGGGCGGCGATAGAGCGCGGCGACGAACAAGGCCGTTTCGCCGGGGCCGATGACCGGGAGGCGAGCGCGGGCGCGCAGTTCGGCCAGCCCCAGGTCGAGCGCACCGCCCAAAACAATGACCTCACCCTGCTCTGGGCCGAGGGCTTCGACGCCGGCTTGGGCTGCGCGGGTGGCGGCGGCGAAGTCAGCCGCGCGGTCGAGATACGCTGGACCTTCGGCGGCGGTGACAAACTCTAAGCGAAAGCCCGACGGGAGGAACGGCGCCAGGGCGTCGAGGCGGCGCCGGCGCTCGGCCTGGTCGTAGCCGCTGGTGGCCAGGTAGTAGAGCAGCGTGCGGGCGCGCGGGGCGGCCGGGTCCGGCAGCGCGCTAGACATCGCTCCGCAGCACCCCGCCGACAGCGTAGTCCTCTTTTTCGGCCTCGACGATGCGGATCTTGACTTCCTGGGGCTGGACGGCCAAGGCTTCGACCACGGCCTCGGTTACCTTCTTGACTAGCACGCGCTTCTGGTCAAGCGTCCGGCCGGACCACATCTCAATCCTAATCGTGGGCATGGTTGGTCTCCTCTGGCGGGCTGAGGCCCGCGTGGGCTAAAGGATGAACAGGTCGGTGCAGACCGTGCTGAGCACCTGGTGACGGGGCGCGGTGACGAGCATCTCCGCTTCCAGGGCGAAATTGCCCAGGCGAGCGTCGGGTAGGTCCCAGGCGATAGGCTCCACTGTGAACACCAGGCCTGGCTGAACCGGCACGCGACAGCCGCGGGTGGTGGAGGGCGGCGGTTCGTTCATGTCCAGGCCGGCGCCGCGGTCGCCCCACTCCAGCGCGCCGTCGTCGAGCAACATCTGGTAGCAGGCTGCAAAGATATCGGCGAGTGTGATGCCAGGCCGGATCACGTCCACGCCGGCCTGCGTGGCGGCCTAATCAACGTCGAACATGCGGCGCTGTTCGGGATTGGGCGAACCGAGGGCCACCGGGCGCATTTAGTCAGACCAGTAGACCTTGTAGCTGGCGTCCGGGTTGGCCACGATCAGGTCGCCGGAGTCAAAGGGCAGCACGTTCATCATGCCGTCCTTGAAGACGCCAGAACGATGTAGCCCCGGCGCCTGAGGCCGGCGGCGGCGATACCGTCGGGACCGGCGCCAAAGACCATGACGCGCTCAATACTTGCCATGTTATACTTTTGACCCTCAGCCCGGGGTTATGGGCATCACCACATTACGTCCCTAACTGGGGACGCTGATGGTGCCATTGCGTCGCCTCGATAAAAGCGTGAGCTGCTGCCAGTACCGTTGCGTCTTCAAATAGGCGGCCTGCCAATTGCACACCTATCGGTAGACCGTCCGATGAAAAGCCGGCCGGCACCGAAATCGCCGGCTGTCCAGTCAAGTTAAACAGCCGGCGGAGCAAGGTTGTCGGGCGCCATCCCGAACGAGTGATCTCAACTGCGAGGGCAGGTGCAGGTGAAGAGGTAGTCGGCAAAACCAATAAGTCGTAAGTCTGCATTGCCTCAGCCAACGCCTGGCAAATTAGGGTGCGCCCGCGCAACGCCTGTATGTAATCCACCGCCGTATACAAAGCACCTGCCAAGGGCACATTGACAAAACTGTGGCCCAATTTCTCTGGCCGTCGCTGCATGACCGGTTCGAGCATCGCTAAGGTTTCACAAGAACCAATGATCGATACAATTTCCGTGCCCAACCCAATTACTTCGGGCAGATCACAGTGCTCCACTATCGCCCCTAATGCACGCAGAGCCTCCAGCGCTTCGGCATACACCCGTGTGGTCTCCGGATGAATGTCCATGTGCCCGACGGTGAAATTAACCGGTGCGCCAATCCGCAATCCCTTCAGGGATCGGCCCAACGCGGCCCGATAGTTGGGCACAGGCACGCGCACGCTCGCCACGTCCCGCGCATCGTAGCCAGCCACTGCCTGAAGCAGCAGCGCCACATCTTCCACCGAATGGGCCAGCGGTCCGACCTGGTCAAGCGTCCATGCCAGCGGCACAACGCCAAAGCGGCTGACTAGCCCCGCGCTAGGCTTAAAGCCCACAATACCGCAGTAACTGGCGGGGCCGCGCACCGAACCCCCCGTATCACTGCCAAAAGAACCAGCGCACAGGCCTGCCGCCACAGCCGCCGCCGAGCCTGAACTTGAGCCTCCTGGCACGTGGTCCAGGTTCCACGGGTTACGAACCGCCGGGAACGGTCCTACCAATTCTGGCACGCCTAGCGAAAACTCGTACAGCGCCAGCTTGCCCAACAGCACCATGCCTCCAGCTCGCAAGCGCGCCACTACCGTCGCATCTACCTCTGGCACCCGCTCTGCATACAGCGGCGAATTCGCCGTGGTGCGCAGCCCAGCAGTATCAAACACATCCTTAAGCGCCAGCGGCACACCGTCTAGCGGGCCGAGGGAGGTATCACGCGCCAAGCGAGCTTCGGCGGCGTGGGCATCGCGTATTGCCTGATCAGCGGTCAACGTCGTGAATGCGTGCAGACGCGGCTCCAGCACCTCTATGCGCTGGAGATACGCTTCTGTCACAGCCACAGGCGAGAGCTCGCGGGCATGGAATGCGCGGCTTAGGTCGGTAAGGCTATACTCCCAAAGCGCTGTCTCAGTCACCTGGCTGGTCCTGACCTGCGTCCAACACAGTGGCCGCGGGAAATGCAAGCGCCGGTAGTACGTTTGGAGCAAGCTGTTCGCGCAATTGCATCAAGCGCACTTGCATATGCTGATGAGTCTTTATCAAGCGCGCCAGCTGTTCAGGCCTCGCTGACACTCGTGCTCGCGCCAGGGCAGATCTGACATCCGCTTCGGCCTGAGCTAATTCATTATCCGCCATTCACCTACCTCCTACCTCTTGAGACAGCCTGGGGTCAAGCAAGTCACTAACCCCGTCACCCAGCAAGTTAAAGCCCAGCACAGTGAGCATTATCGCCAGGCCAGGCACGATAGCTACCCACGGAGATTGCTCCAAGAAGCCTTTGCCCGCCGCCAGCATCCCCCCCCATGTCGGCGTAGGCGGCTGCACCCCCAGGCCCAAAAAGCTCATGGCCGCTTCCACCAGAATGGCATAGGCAAGTATGACCGTGGCCTGCACTATGATTGGCGCACTTATGTTCGGTAAAATGTGCGCTACAACAATTCGTGCATCACTGGCGCCCAGCGCCCGCGCAGCCTCAACATACAACTCAGAACGGAGTTGCTGAGTAAGGCCACGCACCAGCCGCGCAAACACAGGCACATATACCAGCGTTATCGCGATAACCAGGTTGCGGGTGCTGGCACCCAATACGGATACCAGCGCAAGCGCCAACAGCACTGCTGGAAAGGCAAAGATGGCATCCATGCACCGCATCAGCACGGCATCCAGACGACCCCCAAAATAACCTGCAACTAGTCCAAATGAGATTCCCGCCAGCCCTGCCAGGCTGACCACGCCCACGGCAATCGAAAGCGATACGCGCGCACCCAACAACACACGACTCAGCAGGTCACGCCCTAGTTCGTCAGTCCCCAACCAAAAACGCGACCCAGGACCCACTAGCAAGGCATCCACATGCAACGCTGCTGGGTCATATGGCGCCACCTCGGGGCCGATAGTAGCAGCTGCCAAGGCTAGCGCTACCAGCGCCAACCCAAACATGGCTGCCCGGTCACGGACGAATCGCCTCAAGGCCGGAAAGCGCTCCAACCCCGGCAGCCGCACCACCAGCAACTTGCAGCGAGCCACGGTCACGCTGAGTTCGCCTCCCAAGCCCGCAAGCGCGGGTCTAAGAAGCCGTAGAGAATGTCTACCACCAGGTTCGTCAGCACGAAGAGCGTCGCCAATATCAGCACCACCCCCTGCACCAACGGGTAGTCACGCTGCAAGATGGCGCGCACGACCAAACTGCCGATGCCCGGCCAAGAGAACACCTCCTCGATAACCACCGTGCCTCCTAGCAAGTGCCCGACTTGGATACCCACGACCGTAACTACGGGGATAAGGGCGTTGCGCAATACGTGCCGCCTAATTACCAGGTGCTCGACTAGACCTTTAGCGCGCGCGGTGCGCACATGGTCTTGGCTCAGCACCTCCAGCACGGCCGAGCGCGTCATTCGCATCGTCACCGCCGCCATGCTGTAGCCTAGCGTAACAGTTGGCATCACCAGATGGCGCAGATTCTGCTCCAAATCTTGCGCGGGCGCGACGTAACCGCCCGACGGCAGTAACCGCAGCGTGACGGCGAACACCAGGATGAGCAGGATCCCTAGCCAAAAATGCGGCATCGAAATTCCGCCCAACGAAAACACCCGCCCGATGAAATCCACGGTCGTGTTGCGGTGCGTGGCAGAGATCACCCCAAACGGCACCCCAATGAGCAGCGAAAAGATAACCGCAGCGCCGGCCAACTGCATCGTCGCTGGTAACCGCTGCGCTATTTCGGTTGTCACGGCGCGCCCGGTACGGATAGATATTCCCAGGTCGCCGCGCAACATCCCCGTTACCCAGCGTACAAACTGGACCGGAACAGGTTGATCCAACCCTAGAAACTGGCGAATGCGCGCGGCCACCTCTGGGTCGTTGTACTCCCCCAGCATGATGTCCACCGCATCGCCAGGGACCAGCCGGATAATGAAAAAAACGATCACCGCCACGCCCAGCAGGACGGGGACCAGCGCGAACAATCGCCGGATAAGTAGGCGCAGCAAGATTCACCTTTGACCGCTAGACAGGGGTTGGGGCACTTCACGCCAAACCTTCGCAATCTCATCGGATGTCGCCACCCACCCATACCGCCCGGCATGATTCGCCAAGGCTGCTTCCTGCCGACCAGGCTGCGAGGTTCCGGTCGCTGTGCAGTCCGAGGTCAACACGACGTAGTAGTCACGCTGAAAGCCGTCCCGAGCCGTGCAGTCTACACATACATGCGTATTGGTGCCGGTCAATACGAGCGACTGTATTCCTTGCGAACGCAGCACCAAGTCTAGCGGGGTACCAATAAAAGCGCTTTGCCGATGCTTGGTCAACACGTAGTCGTTTGGCCGGGGCCTCACGCCCCAGAACTCGGCTCCCCAGCTTCCTTCGCGGCACGGATAAAACGTCTTGTAGCGCGGCAGCGCCCGACGCGGCCCCGAGTCGTCCCACTCGCTGTGAGTCTGGCGCACAAAAATCACCCGTACTTTGGCAGCTTGTGCCTCGGCGCACAGCTGCTGCAACCTGGGGAGCATAGCGGCAATGTCACTCACGTCATTGCCCACCCTGGCGGCTAGGCCGCCAGGGTGGCAGAAGTCATTCTGCATATCTATGACCAGCAGGGCCGTATGGCGCGGCATTATCTGCTGTTCCAGCGTGTACCAAATCGCCTGAGCTGTGTCCGCCGACCGGCCACTCACCTATTGATCCAGCCACACGCTCCGCAGCGACCGGTAGTAAAACTGCGGGTAGTACACGTAATCCTTCACATAGGCCTGCAGCCCATCGAAGTTGTTGTACATGTACAGCGATACCCAAGCAGCGTCCTCGAAGGCAACCCGCTGTAGCTCCCGGTATAACTCAGCACGCGTTGTTTGATCGAGGGCTACGCGGGCCTCGTTCGCCAACTCGTCAACGCGCGGGCTACTGTACTTAGACCAGTTGAGGCCTGCCCCGGTGACAAACGTCTGCTGCACGCGGTCATTCGGGTCAAATACCGGCGAGAACACCAGAACAATACCGTCAAAAGCCCCTTCCCCAGCAGCGCTGGCCACTGTGCCGAAGTCGGCTGTTTCAATACTCACTTCAATGCCCAGCGGGCTGAGCTGCTGCTGAATAGCCTCCGCAGTTCGCGTCTGGAAGTCAAAGCCCGACACGACAAGGAGTTGCATCGGAAAGCCAGCGCCCTGGCCTGCTTGTTCCAACAGCGCCCTGGCCTGCTCGACATCTTGCGTCCACACCTCTTCGTTATTGGCCGCCCAATGCCATGAAGGCAAGAAACTACCGGAACGCGGTTCTGAGTAGGCGCCCTTGCCAATCGTCGCCAACTCCTGTCGGTTCAGCGCGAGGGCAATTGCCTGGCGCACGCGGACATCATCAAACGGCGGCCTTTGGGTGTTCAGGGCGAGGTGTTGCCACGACAAGCCCATCTGGTCCGCGCCAAAGATCTGTTTGGTCGGAGAATCTTGTAGGGCATCCACAAACTGGACGGGCACTTGCAGAAGCATGTCGATGTCGCCCGAACGTAGCGCCGCAATACGGGCATTGTCGTCACCATTGAAGGTAATCACGATCTGGTCCAGATAGGGCAGATTGGGCTGCCAATAGCTGTCATAGGCATCAAGCACCCAGCGCTCATCGCGCACCCACTCCGTCACCTGAAACGCCCCCGTGCCCACTGGGTGAGAACCGAAGTCGGCCTTCGCTACTTCTTCCTGCGGGACGATAGCTGCGGTTACATGGGACAACGTGGCTAGCAAGGGCGAGAACGGCGCATTTAAGTGGATGATCACCGTATCATCATCCACTACTTCCACGCTTTCCAGGCTACTGTAATTGTTCAGCCGCGGCGAAGCCGTTTCGGGGTTAGCTACCCGCTCAATGGAGTACTTCACATCCTCGGCCGTCATCGCTCGGCCATTATGAAACGTAACCCCTGACTGCAATTCAAAGGTGTAACTCAACCCATCGTCCGAAATAAGCCAGGACTTTGCCAACCCCGGAACAATCTCACCAGATGGCGTAACCTCCACCAGAGTCTCAAACACCAGGTCGCCAATTACCCACTGCGACTGGGTACGGGCCTGTGCCGGGTCCAGCCCAGCCTGCTGCGAGACATCTACAATCGCCATCAGACGCAGAGTGCCGCCAGCCTTAGGGCCGGTCGGCACGGGTGTGTTGACCACTTCCGTGTTGGTGACCACCATCGTTGGGGCGGCCGTGGGTTGGCTGGTGCAGGCCACCAGCAGCATTACGAGAACCAGGCCAAGGCCAAACCGTTGAAGAGGTAAAGCATGTTTATTCATGGGTCATCCTTTCAACATGCCCAGGAAATCGGGCACTAGCCTATGGACATCAACATTCAATTCTGGTCTGACAAGTTATCTAGTATACTTAGCATCATAAGGATGTGTTGGATTTTCAAGTTTGTCAAGTCCTGATTTTCCTCATACAAGCAAGTGACGCATTTAGGAGAATAATGGGGTTTCTGCCAGGTATCCAGCAGCAGAAGGGAAGGGAACCACATTCTTGACAGACTAATCCTAATCTGTATACTGGTAAGACCAACTTACCAGATTCGCGACGAGCAGGGCAGCGCACGAGGCACAGGACAGGCGATTTTCCCAATTATCGCTGTGTGGTCAACGCAAACCAAAGGAGCCTGATGGAAAAGATCAGCCGGGTTGCGGCCCTGGGCGCCGGCCCAGGAGGGTTGGCGGTGGCGGCGGCGTTGTCGCGGCGGGGCTACGAGGTAGCCCTGTACAACCGGACGCCGGGTCGGCTGGAAGCTGCGCAAAAGCGAGGCGGGGTCGAGATCGAGGGCGACCTGGGCGAAGAGTTGGTGCCGATCAAGCGCATCACGACCGACCTGGGTGAGGCGGTGCGGGGGGCACAATTGATCTTGCTGGCGGTGCCGGCCTATGGCCAACTGCCGACGGCCGAGGCCCTGCTCCCCCACCTGCAGAAGGGCCAGACGCTGCTACTGTTGTGTGGGTCGGCCGGTTCGCTGGAAGTCGGGCGCCGGCTGCGCGGGGCCGGCTTCAGCCTAGACGACGTGCTGCTGGGCGAGACCGTCACCCTGCCCCAATCGGCGCGGATGGTGGGCGAGGCCAAAATACGCATCCGGCTGCCGTCGCGGGTGCGGACGGCTGCCTTTCCGGGGCGCAACACCGAGCGCCTGGCCGAGACCCTCGGCGATACCCTGAAGATACGCCCCAAACCCAACGTACTGGACCCCGGCCTGAACAACCCCAACTTCATGATCCACCCCGGGCCGATGCTGACCAACTATGCCGCGATCGAGCGCGCGGAAGGGCGCTTCTCGATCATGAACGAGGGCATGACGCCCGGGACGCTGCGCCTGTTGGACGCGATTGACGCGGAGAAGATGGCGCTGCAGCAGGCCCTCGGCCTGGAGGTGGTGCCAATTGATGACCTGTACCGGGAGAACGGCAGCGGGCCGCACATCTACCGCTCGCCGGGCGAGCCATTTGGGCTGCGCGACCGCATCTGGGACCGCTACGTGGCCGAGGATGTGCCCTACGGCACGGTGATGTACTCTTCGCTGGGGGACCTGTTGGGCGTGCCGACGCCGGCGAGCGACAGCACGAACACGATCTTGTCGGTCTTGGATCAGACCGACTATTGGGCGCAGGGGCGGACCGTTGAAAAACTCGGCCTGGCCGGCCTGACGCGCGAGCAAGTATCGGCCTATCTGGAGACCGGCGAGCGGCCGTGACCTGGGCAGGCCCTGTGGAGACAACCCATGCGTAATCCAGAATATGCCCCCTTCCCGACCGACGAATACCTGGCCCGGTACCACAAGGCCCAGAAGTTAATGGAGGAACAGGGCATTGACGCCCTGGTGCTGACGAGCGAGGAGAACGGGACCTACTTTTCGGGGTTGGAAACGATCGAGTGGAGCGCCGAACGGCCGATCGGCGTCATCCTGCCGCGCGACAAGAACAAGGGGCCGATCATGTCGTTCGCCGGGCTGCTGGGCGACATCGCCACGGCCTCGTCCTGGATCGAGGATCTGTGCCCGTGGGGGCCGTGGGGCGGGCTGACCAATGCCCCCGCCAACGGCGTGGAGGCCATTGCGCGCTCGGTGCGCAAGCTGGGCCTGGAGAAGGCCACGCTGGGCGTCGAGTTGGGCCACGCCCAGAAGATGCTGCTGACCCACGCGGCTTATGGCGAACTGGTGAGCAGCCTGCCGGAGGCCAAGTTCGTAGACGCGGCGGACCTGCTGTGGGACCTGCGCAAGATCAAGTCGGCGCGGGAAATCGAGGCGCTGCGCAAGGTGTGCGCCGCCACGACGCGGGCGTTTGAGGTGGGCTTCGCGGCCCTGCGGGAAGGCATGACTGAGAAAGAACTGGCGGGGATCATGTTTGCGCAGATGGCGCTGGAAACCAGCGAGTTGCCCAGCTTCATGATGATCCGCTCGGGTGCTTCGAAGTACGGCATGGTGAACGTCCGGCCGTTCACCAAGACGCTCAACCGGGGCGATCTGGTGATCGTGGATGCCGGGGCGCGCTATAAGAGTTATTGCTCGGATTTCATGCGGATGGCGTGCATTGGTGAGCCGACGGACGAACAGCGCCGGATGTTCGAGGCCAACCTGGAGGCGCAAAAGGCGGGCGTGGCGGCCATTCGGCCAGGCGCCACCACGGGGCAGATCTTCGACGCCTGCTACCAGGTGCTGGCGAAACACGGGCTGGCCCAGCACTTCACTACCACGGGTGTCGGGCACAGTGTGGGGCTGTTCTTTCACGAGCCGCCGCGGATCAACAAGGGCGGCGACATCCCGGTGGAAGCCAACATGGTGCTGACGGTCGAGCCGATCTGGTACGACCGGCCGGATCACCAGATTGGAAACTTCGCGATTGAGGACATGGTGCTGGTGACCGAGACCGGGCACGAGATTCTGAGCCTGTATCCGAAGGACCTGCATATCGTTCCCGTGCACTGAACCCGGGAGACCAAGCGCCGGGGTGGCTCCCGCGGCAGACTGGGGTTGGGCTGCGGTAAGGGCAGGCGGAGGGTCGGGCAGCGTTCCGGCCAGGCCCGCACCGCCCGCACCAGACCTGGGCGAAGGCGGGATGACAGCGCGAGAGGCCGGCGAGCGCCGGTCGTAGATTATTCAGACGAGTTGTATCCGACCAGACGGGTGCGCCGACGCAGGAAAATCTTCGGCCGCCGCGAAAGAAAGGAGAGGCACATCGGGCTTTGGGGAAGAGATCAGGTAAGCGAAGAATGACCGCCGAAGGATTACGTCTGAGGCAAAGACGGCTCTACTGCAAACAAGGAGGAAGGAATGTCCCAGCTTAGGCTGCACGCAAGAAATCTGCTCTTTGCGCTGGTTCTGGGCGCGCTGGTCTTAACCGGTTGCACCCCGGCGCCGACCGTCGCGGCGCCCACAGCCGCCGCCACCCAGCCACCGGCGGCGGAAGCGACCGCGACCACCGCGACCACCGGGGGCGAAGCTACAGCGGCCCCGACGGAAGCCGGTTCCGCGCTGACCCCCGACCGGTTGGTCCCCGAGATCACCTTTGTCTTCTCAACGGCTGACGACGATCCGGCCCGCAATGAAGTCGGCAAGATGCTGACGAACGAGTGGACCAAGCTCGGCCTGCGGGTGAATCCGGTGCAGATGACGTATGACACGATGATTGACCTGTATTCGACCGAGGAGGGCTACAACGCCTTCACCTTGGGGTATGACGGCCGCCCGGAGCGCCTGGACCCGGAAGTGCTGATCCGCCGGCTGTACTATCCGGGGCTGAACTTCATGGGTTACGACAACCCGGAGGTCACCCGGCTGATTGATGAGCAGACCGTAGAGATGGATCCGGCGAAGCGGCGCGACCTGGTCTTCCAGATTCAGGAAATCGTCGCGCAAGACCTGCCGGCGATCATCGTCTACCACGATTCGTCCATTGATGTGTACAACAACGAGCTGTGGGAAAACGTGCGCGTTATGCCGGGACAGGGCGTCTACAATTACTGGACGCTGCTGGACGCCACGCCCAAGGGCGACCAAAAGGTACTCCGGGTCGCGCACAACGAGCTGCCGGTCAACCTCAATCCCTTCTTCGAGACCACCGGGGCGGATACCGAGGTGATGCGCGAGCTGTATGACACGCTGGCGCGCGTGGGCCTGGACGGCCTGCCGACCCCCGGCGCCGCTGAAAGCTGGGAGGTCGTTGACCCCACGACGATCAACATGACGATCCGCCAGGGCATGATCTTCAATGACGGCACCCCGGTGACCGCGGCTGACGTGAAGTACAGCTACGACATCCAGAAGGAGGAAGGGTCGTCCATCTACAAGCCGTTCCTGGCCAGCATCGACTCGATTGACCTGGTGGATGATTATCACCTCGTCTTCCACCTGACCACGCCGAACGCCGCGATCTTCATGGCGACCTTCTCTCAGATCTACATCATCCCCGAGCACATCTGGAGTCAGGTGAGCGGCCCCAAGGCGGATTACGACAACAACACCGCGCCGGTGGGCAGCGGGCCGTACAACCTGGAAGAATGGCGGCCGAACGAAGAGATCCGGATGTCGGCCAACAAGAGCTATCAGTTCCCAGTGAACCCGGATGGCTACTCGGTCATCCTGTACTCCAACCTGGACGCCGTGTTCCAGGCGCTGGTGGACCAGGAGGCCGATATCAACTACGATCCGCTGACTCCCGTCCAGGTGGAGATCGCCCGGGGGATCCCGTACCTGACCGTGACCGAGAGCCAAAGCCATCAGATCCGCATCGTCGGCTTCAACGTGCGCTTCCCGCCGTTCGATGATCCGAAGTTCCGCGACGCCATCGGCTACACGGTGGACTTCGACACCATCGTGAACGTGATCCTGGGCGGCGCCGGCATCGAGGGTTCTGGCGTGATCTCGCCGGTCAATACCTACTGGCACGACCCGAACCAGCTCTTCCGCCGGTACGATCCCGCGAAGGCCCGCGAACTGCTGGCGGCCGCCGGCTATGAGTGGGACGATCAAGGGCTGATGTACATGCCCGCCAAGTAAGGTCAGTCTGAGGTGAGGCGGGGACCTGCCGAGCGGGTCCCCGCCTCACGCTTTATCTCTCGCGCAGGGCGTGTTGGGCGGTTGAGGACGGTTGCGGGCGGGCCATCGCGAAGTCGCACACGGCCGGCAGCCCAGGCGACGGACAGTTTTGCAAAGAGGAACAGGGATGAGTTCGAGCAGAGTTGCCATCGTTACCGGGGGGGGGCGCGGGATCGGGCGGGGGATCAGCCTGGGCCTGGCCGCCGATGGACTTCAGATCGCCGTGGTTTATTCTCAGCATGCGGGTGAAGCGGCGAGCGTGGCGCAGGCGATACAGGCACAGGGCGGCCAGGCGGCCATCTACCAAGCCGACGTGGCCGTCAAAGCCCAGGTGGCCGCGATGGTCGCCAGGGTGTTAGCCGATTGGGGGCGGATTGATGTGTTGGTGAACAATGCGGGCGTGGCTTCCAAAGCAAGCACGGCCGAGCTTGACGAAACCGCATGGGATCAAGTTATTGACGTGAATTTGAAAGGCGTCTTCCTGTGTTCCCAGGCGGTCATTCCGGCCATGCAGCGGGCGGGCGGCGGGCGGATTATCCACCTGACGTCTATCGCCGGCCAAACCGGCGGGGGGATCGGCCCGCACTACGCCGCTTCGAAGGCGGGCGTTATCGGCCTGACCCGCTTTATGGCGACCGAGCTGGGGCCGCACGGCATCACCGTTAATGCGATTTCGCCTTCGGGCGTTCCAACCGAGCTATTGTCAAATTTGGGGATGCAGCCCAATGACCGCCGGCCGGTCCGGCGCGTGGGCACACCGGAAGACATCGCCGCCGCCGTCAGCTATTTGGCGTCAGCCGCGGCCGGTTACGTTACCGGCCAGGTGCTGTCGGTGAACGGCGGCAGCTATTACGGATAATCAAGGGAGAGGCGGACCATGAAGATCAAGGCAGTTGAAGTTCAGTCGCTGCGGTTGCCGGTCATTCGACCGCACCAGATGGCCATCGGCACCACGAATTCGCAAGAGAACGTGGTGGTGAAGCTCATTGGCGAGGACGGCAGCTTCGGGTGGGGCGAAGCGCCGCACATGGTTGGGCACTCGCAGTTGGGCGAAACGCCGCAGACCGTCCGGGTGGTTTTACGCCACAAGCTCATCCCGGCTATCCTGGGCCTGGACTGCTTCGATCAGGAACTGCTGACGCTGAAACTCGACCAGGCGGTGCCGGGCAACGGCCGCGCCAAAGGCGCTTTGGTGATGGCGGCCTATGACCTGGCGGGGAAGGTGCTGGGCACCCCGGTTTACAACCTGCTGGGCGGCAAAGTCCGCGATGCCATTCCGCTGAGTTGGTCGCTGCCGATTGTCGAGGTCGAAAAAGTCGTCGCCGAAGCGCGGCAGATGGTCGAGCGCGGTTGGCGCATCTTGAAAATCAAGGCGGGGCGCCCGGACCCCATGGCCGACGTGGCGGTGGTGCGCGCCGTGCGCGAGGCGGTCGGTGACACGATCAGCCTGCGCGTGGATGTCAACCAGGCGTATGACGTCAAGAGCGCCCTGCGGGTGCTGCGGGGTCTGGAGCCGTACGGCGTGGAATTCATGGAGCAGCCGATTCATCGCGACAATCTCGATGGTATGATTGAGATCACGCGCCAATCGCCGATCCCGATCATGGCGGACGAGTCGGTCAAGTCCATCACCGATCTGGGTGTGATTGCCAAGACGCACGCCGCCGACGCCATCAGCATTTACATCATCGGGCCGGGCGGCCCGGGCAATTCTAAGAAAATGGCGGCCATTGTGCAGACCTTCGGGCTGCGCGGGTATGTCGGCGGCGCGCTGGAAAGCGTGATAGGGGCTTCGGCCGGCCTGCACCTGGCGGCTTCCAGCCCGGCGATCAACCTCGGCTGCGAGATGAGCGGGCAGTATCTGTTGAAGGAGGATCTGGGCACGGCCATGATCCCCATGCAGGCCGGGGCGCTGGTGGTTCCCACGCAGCCGGGGCTGGGCGTTGAGATTGATGAGGGCAAGCTGAGGAAGTTCCGCGAGGGCGAGGTCGAGGTTTTCCAGGGCGGGTAGGAGACGACGACATGGAATTCGGCTTCGGGCATCACATCAACGACGATTACCGCAAACACATCGAGTTGGCGCAGTTGGGCGAGGCGCTGGGCTTCGACTTCTTTTGGCTGCCGGACCAGACGTTTTTCCCGGACCCGTACATCGTCTTGGGGCTGGTTGCGCAGGCGACCCAAAAAATCCAGGTCGGGTTGGCGGTCACCAACCCGCATACCCGCCACCCGGCGATCAGCGCGCGGAGCGTCGGCACGCTGGGGCAGATTGCGCCCGGCCGGGTGCACCTGGGCATTGGCGCGGGCAACCAGAAGGAACTGATCTTGCCCCTGGGCCTGGACGGGGACCACGTCGGCTCCAAGCTCAGGGAAATGCTGGAAATCATCCGCGGGCTGCTGACCGGTGAACGGCTGGTCTATCGCGGGAAGTACTTTCAGGTGGACGGTGTCAAACTAGATTTTCCCCCACCGGCCCCGATTCCCATTTACATGGCCGGGCGCGGGACCTACGTTTTGCAGTCGGCCGGGGAACTCGCCGATGGGGTGATCATCGGGGCGATCTGCAACAAACGCGGCATTGATTTCGCCATTGAGCAGGTCAGATTGGGCACGGCGAAAAGCGGGCGCGCGCTCGCCGAGACGCGGATTGTCAGTTGGTTGACGGTTATCCTCACCGAGGACCGTGACAGCGCCCTGCAGGGGGTGAGGAGTTCCGTCGCCCACATTATCGGCGGCGCGCCAGACGAGGTGCTCGAGAACGTCGGCCTGGATATGGAGCTGATCCGCCGGATCAAGGAGGTGTATTGGAAAGTAGGCATCGCGCAGGCCGGCGAGCTCGTGACGGTGGACTGTATTGACGCGTTTACCATTATCGGCGACGCGCGCGCTATTATTGACCGTGTTCAGATGCTGCGGGAGGCGGGGGTAAACCAGCTTTCGATCAACCTGGGCGATGCCATGGTTGAGCAGCACAAGCAGCGGCTGCAAGCGTTTGCCCAGGCGGTCTTGCCGGCTTTTGCCTAGGCGCTGAACGCGGGGCCGTCGTCTACACCGGACGGGCGAACCTGCTCGAGGCCGGCCGCCTTCTCCAGCGCGCCGGCGCTCATCCGCACCCGACGCGCCGCCCGGCCAAGGGCCGGCTTGTTCGGTTGAGCGCAACGGCCGACGCCGGCCAGGCGCTAAACACGCACCGCCCAGGATGTGGTTAGCGAGGAGCAAATAAGGTGACAGGTGTTCGCGGTTTTCTATTACGGCGTCTCCTCTATAACGTTTTCACCGTATTTGCGATCGTCACCCTGATCTTCGTGCTCTTTCGGGCCACGCCGGGAGATCCGACCACCTTTCTGGTTGACACAACTTTCGACCCGGAGGTGCGCCAGGAGATTTTGCGCAAATTCGGCTTGGATAAGCCGCTCTGGCAGCAGTATTTGGTGTATTGGGGGAACTTGGCGCGCGGCGACCTGGGGGTTTCGTTCGTATCGCACCGGCCGGTCATTGAGGAATTGGGCGACGTGCTGCCGAACACGCTGATCTTGGCCCTGACCTCCTTTCTGTTTGCGTATGTCTTGGGCGCGTTGATGGGTGTCTTCCTCGCGGCCCGGCGCGGCAAACTGATAGACTCGCTCGGGATCAGCCTGACGCTTTTCTTCCGGTCCGCCCCGATCTTTTGGGTGGGGATGATTCTGCTCATGCTGCTGTCATTCAAGCTCGGGTGGTTTCCCGCCGGGCGGCTGCGCGATGTTGGCTACGAGACGACCGGCGGCCTGGATAAATATCTGAATCTCGATTTCCTGCATCACTTGTTCCTGCCGACGCTGGTCGCCGGACTGTATCTGGCCGCCCTGCCGGTGATGCTGACCAGAAACACGCTGTTGGAGGTGCTGGGGGAGGACTATATCGAACTGGCCCGGGCGAAGGGCTTGCCGGAGAGCGTCATCCTTTTCAAGCATGGCTTCCGAAACGCGATCTTGCCGGTCGTCACGGCCGCCACGGTGTATGTGGGCCTGGCCATCGCCGGCATGGTTGAGATCGAGATGGTTTTCTCGTGGCCGGGCGTCGGCCGGTTGATTGTGCTGGCCGTGCGGTCACATGACTACCCCGTCGCCCAGGGCGCCTTTCTGTTGTTGGCGGTGATGAATTCTTTCATGAGCCTGATCGCCGACCTCGCCTACGCCTACCTGGATCCGCGCATCGTTTACAAATAGCGAGTCGGGAAGCCGCCATGTTTACTCGATCATCTCTCTTGCGGGAAATCCTCGCGGACCGGTTGGCTGCGTTCGGCCTGATTATGGTGATGGTGTTCGCGCTCATCGCGATCTTTGCCCCCGCGCTGACTCCGTATGATCCCATGGATGTGCTGATCAATCCGGAGACCGGCAAGGCGGCCATTCTACAGCCTCCCTCGCGGTATTTCGTGTTTGGCACGACCAACCTGGCCAGGGATGTTTTCACGCAGGTGCTCTTTGGCAGCCGCATTGCGCTGCTGGTCGGCCTGACGTCGGCGCTGGTCGTGACGATCATCGGGATGAACGTGGGCCTGTTGGCCGGCTATTATGGCGGGTCGGTGGATATGGTGTTGATGCGGATCGTGGACATCGCCTATTCGGTGCCGTTTGTGCCGTTCGCGATCTTGCTGATTTCATTGCTGCAGCCCAGCACCTTCAACCTGATCATGATTGTGGGCTTGCTGATGTGGCGGTCGCCCGCGCGCGTGATCCGGGCGCAGGTGCTGTCGTTAGCTCAGCGGCCGTACATCAAGGCGGCGCGCGTCGCGGGGGCCTCGAATTTTCGGATCATGTACGTTCACCTGCTGCCCAATATCCTGCCGATCGTGCTCTTGTACGTGCCGCTCTCGGTCGGGTGGGCCATCATGGCGGAGGCCAGCGTCAGCTTTCTTGGTTTTGGCGATCCACACGCGATTAGCTGGGGGGGGATGCTGCAAAGCGCCTTTGCGACGGGGGCGATGCGCGTCGCCTGGTGGTGGACCTTAGCGCCGGGCCTGGCAATCGTATTACTGGTGATCTCGGTCTACTTTATTAACCGAGCGCTTGAACCGATTGTCAACCCCAGCTTGAGGGAATGACGATGGAAGCCCCGTTGCTGGAAGTCTCTAATCTCCAAATCAAGTACGGAGGCAGCCGACCGGTCATCGCCGTGGACGGCGTCAGCTTCCAACTACAGCTAGGCGACAACCTGGGACTGGTGGGCGAATCGGGATGCGGCAAGACGACGCTGGCCAAGTCGTTATTGGGGCTGCTGCCCAGAAATGGGTCGGTCGCGGGGGGATCCATCCGTTGGGACGGCGTGGAGGTCACGCGGTTCACGGAAAAGGAATGGAACCGGCTGCGTTGGGCGGATATCGCCATCATTCCGCAGAATGCCTTGAACAGCCTGAACCCGGTCTACCGGCTGCGCGACCAAATCGTCGAGGCCATTCGCGCCCATAAGTCGGTGTCGGTTCAAGAAGCCCGCCAGCAGGCCGACCAACTGTGCCGGATGGTGGGCATTGATCCGGAGCGGCTGCTCGATTACCCCCACCAACTCAGCGGCGGCATGCGGCAGCGTTTGGTGATCGGCATGGCGTTGGCTCTGAAGCCGCGCCTGATCATCGCCGATGAGCCGACCACGGCCCTGGACGTTATCGTCCAAGATCGCATCATCCGGCAAATCGTGGATCTGCAGCGGGAATTCCGGTTTGCCATGATTTACATTTCACACGATATCGGCGTGATTGCGGAGACTTGCCATCTGATCGCCGTCATCTACGCAGGCAAGATCGCCGAGTACGGATCAACCCGTGACGTCCTGAATCATCCCATCCACCCCTACACCATGGGGCTGAAGAACGCCTTCCCTGAGATTCGCGTTGAGAAACCGCTGATTTCGATCCCGGGGCATCCGCCCAGCCTGGCTTCGCCGCCGACCGGGTGCCGGTTTGCGTCGCGGTGCCCGTTCGTCGGTGAGCGCTGCCTGGCGGAGGAGCCGCGCTTGGTGGAGCACGCGCCCGGTCAGTATGCGGCGTGCCACTATGCCGACCGGGCGCCGGAGTTACGCCAACTGGCTGCCAGGGCGAGCACCTGGCAAAAGGTTCCCGCCGACTGAGCCGGGTGTCAGACGGTCGCCGGACGCGGTGGTTTCCGCTGGAGGTGACCATCCGCGGCGAACGCGAGGCCCCATTCAGGTGGAAGGGCGCGGCGCAAGTGTCTGAGCAGGTGAATGGGACAAGTCTACCGGGCCGCGGCGGGGGGTTGGCTGTTAAGCTGGGTCTGGGCTGATCTGCTAATTCGGTCCGGGGAGTGTGGCTTTGTCAACTCAGAATATGAATGCGACTAAACCTAGCCAAGCGGCAGAGGCGCCATTGCTGGTGCTGGATAACCTGAAGAAATGGTATCCGGTCAGGCAAAGCTTGGTTTCAAGCCTGCTCAAGCCCCAAAGTCTGTTTGTCAAGGCGGTTGACGGGGTGGATTTGACGCTGAAGAAACGCGAGATCCTTGGGCTGGTGGGAGAGAGCGGCTCGGGCAAGAGCACGTTGGGCGAGTTGGTGGTGCTGTTGCAGCCTCCGAGCACGGGGAAGATACTTTTGGATGGGGTAGACATCGCCTCCTTGCGCGGGAATGAGTTGACCTCCTTCCGCAAGCGCGTTCAGATGATCTTTCAGGACCCGTACGCGACGCTGAATCAGCGCTTCACCATCTATCAATCCGTGGTGGAACCGCTCGTCATCCACGGCATACGGGGCGAGGAGGCGCGCCGGCAGCGGGTATGCCTGGCGCTGGAAAGGTCTGGCCTCAACCCGGATGACAGTTTGCTGAATGCTTTCCCCCACCGGTTAAGCGGGGGGCAACGGCAGCGCGTTTCGATCGCCCGCGCGATCGTCCTGGAGCCGGGGCTGGTCGTGGCCGATGAGCCCGTCTCCATGCTGGATGTGTCAATTCGCAGCGGCATTTTGAACCTGCTGTCGGACTTGCGCAGAGACCTGGGTCTCTCGCTCATCTTCATCTCGCATGACCTTTCGACGGTGCAATACCTGTGTGATCGGATTGCGATCATGTACTTGGGGCGCATGGCCGAAATCGGCCCAACGAAGCAGGTCATCAACCAGGCCTGTCATCCGTACACGCGGGCGCTGCTGGGCGCTGTGCCCATGGTTGATCCGGATGTAAAGCGGGAGAGAACTGAGATTGAGAGCGAGCCGCCCAGTTCGATCAGGCTGCCGCCCGGTTGCCGCTTTGCGTCGCGCTGCCCGTTTGTCACACCCGAATGTAATGCGGGCGAACCCGAGTTGGTTGAGATTGCGCCCGATCACTTTGTGCGGTGTATCCATCCGCGCTTGGAGCCGGTCTGGTATTAGGCAAGTCGGCCGCTGGGCCTGGCGCAGGTTTTGCGCAACCAGGGCGCAAAGCGTAGAGATCACCACGCTCCTTCGCCGCCGCCGCACTGGCCGAAGGCCAGCCGGGCGAAAAGCACTCTGGCTATTGGAGGTAAGCGCCCAGCGCTGCCAGGTTCGGCGTCTCGGCTCCGAGTTCGCGGGCGGTGCGCAGCATGCCGGCGTAGTGATACCTGGTCTCGCGCAGGCTGCCCGCAGTGGCGGCGTGGGCGGTGAAGCGCTGCATGCTTTCGTTGCGGCGGAAGTTCCAGCAAAGGAGAAGGGCCACCAGCCCAATGGGAAAGTTGATGTAGCTGATCTCGGGATAGTCTTTAAGGGCCACGCCGCGGCGCGCGCACAGGTTGTAAAGCTCCTTCGTCGCCCGGATGGACTGATAGACCAACGCCTTATCGTCGAGATAGGCCTGGATGTCTCGATAGCGGGCAAACCCGGCGGCAAAGCCGATTACGCCGGCATTGTGGATCCACAGCCAGTGCAGGATGTTCGCCTGCATATCGGCGCGGAGGCCCGCGCGGGCAAAGACCGCCCGGACGCGGGCGAGCCGTTCAGCGGAATGGCCTGTGTGCAGGCCCAGGTGCACTTCCGGCCCGAGGTTCGTCCAGTACACTCCGTCGCGAACAGTCCCGCCGCCGTCGGGGTAGCCGAGCAGATACCGTTCGCGGGGCAAGATGGCATCAATGGCGGCGGTTCCCTCCCAGTTGCCCGACAAGAGCAGAAAGGTGGCGTCGCCCGAAACCGGGGCCAGAGCGGCGAGCGCGGATGCAACCTGCTGCGCGTTGGTGGGGACGAGGATAAGCTCGTATCCATCCGCCGGCGAAACCGACTCGACACAGCGGATGGGGTAAGGGTGAATGGCTTTGGCCGGATGCCCCTTGCGCTCGTCCAGCAGATCGAGTGTCACGCCGTTTGGGAACCGGTCACTCTGGCCGACCCGGACGAAGTGCGCCACTTCCACGCCCGCCTGATGCAGCGCCCAGCCGTAGAGGACGCCGATCACGCCGGAGCCAACGATAAGCGTTTTCATGCGACACCTCCAGCGAACTTCCGAATATCAGGCTCGAAGCCGCTCATGGCCGGCATGGGCAGGCCCTGCTCGCGGCCGGCGTTCAACAGGTCGAAAAAGAACACGCTCACTTCCTTGGCGTCGCCCAGGCCGTGGGCCGAGCTGCGCTGCACCACCTTGTTGAAGCGGAACATGAGCTGGATGACCAGGCCGGCGATCCACATGGCGAGCGGCGAGGTGTTCAGATACATGTGCGTCTCTGGATATTGCTTGAGTTGCACGCCGCGGCCGGCGATGACGCGCAGACATTCGCGCGCCGCCTGCATGGCCTGCCGGCCGGTCTGGGCATCGCGCAGCACGGCCTCGAAACTGCCTGCCCGCACCAGCGCCGGCCACAGGCCGCCGGTGAGGGCGTATTGCACCCACAGGTAGTGCAGGATGTTGGCGTGCACAGTGGCCGGGATGTGCGCTGACTTGAACAGGGCTTCGGCCTTCTTCAGGCACTCGGTTTGCCGGCCGCCCACTTGGCCGATGTCTACGCCGGCGATGGTGGCCACTAGCACGCCGTTCTGGAATGCGCCGCCGGCTTTGGCGTCGCCGTACAGATAGCGGGAGGGCGGCAGGATCGCGTCAATGGCCTGCGTGCCGCCCCAGTTCTGCGTCAACAGGAGGAAGTCGGCCTCTCCGGCCAGTGGGACGATCTGTTGGAGTGTTTCGACGAGGTGATAGTGTTTGGTGGGGACGAGGATCAGTTCGTAGCCGTCGGAAGGTTGGAGCGTCTCGGTCAGCCGGATGGCGTAGCGGCCGATGAACTGGTTCGGGCGCCGTTTGCGCGCATCGTACATGTCTAGCTTGAGGCCGTCCGCGAATTGCGCCGCCTTGCCGGGGCGGACGAGGTGAAGCACCTCGTGCCCGGCCTGGGCGAAGGCCCAGCCGTAAATGCTGCCGATGATCCCCGCGCCGACGATCAGGACTTTCATTGGGCCTCTCCTGTGTAAGACAGTGTCCATGCGAATTGCCTGGGCACATCTTAGCGGAGAGGGGGGATGCGGGCCTCCCTCCAAAGGGGGAATGGGTGGGGGGATTCGGCCGTGGGGGACGGCTTACAACAAATGCAGTTCGCGGGCGCGGGCCACCGCTCCGGTGCGGTTATCGGCCGCGAGCTTCATCAGAATGCTCTTAACATGGCTCTTGACGGTGGAAAGCGCCACCACCAGCCGGTCGGCGATGGCCTGATTCGAGAGACCAGCGGCCATCAGGCGCAGCACTTCCAGCTCACGTCCGCTGAGCAGGGCGGCGCCCGGGCGCAGGGCGGCCGCCCGCCGCTCGAAGTCAACCAGCAGGCCGGCCGCAAACGAATTCGGCCGCGCCTGTGTTGGCAGTAACGGCATGATTTCCGGCTCGTCCACAAAAACGCGGCGCTGGTTCTGCGGTTCGGCCAGCGCCAGCGCCGCGCCCAGCGCGTTCTGGGCCGCCTGAGGCTGCCGGAGGGCGTGTTGAGCCAGAGCTTGCAGGATCAGGATTTCGATCAGGTTGCTCGCGCGCCGGCTGGAGCGGGCAGTTTGTTCCAGGCGGGTCAGATGCGGCAAGGCCCGGTTGGCTTCCTTGCGCGCAATGAGGAGGCGCATCAGCACGAGGAACTGAGTTTCCTGGGCATACGCCACCGGCTCGCTTTCGTCGAGAGGCTGGGGGCGCGCCCAGGCCTCGGCCTGCTCGACCTGCCCCTGAGCCAGCCAGAGCCGCGCTTGCATGGCGCGAATCAGATCGCGCTCGAAAGCCGGGCTGCTATCGAGAAACTCGGACTCGAGCCGGGCGAGGATTTCGAGCGCGGCGCTCAAATCTCCCTGGGTGTAACGCAAACGCGCCAGGCTGATATAACCGCCGATGAGGATTTCCGGACTGCCCCAGCGCTGCCCGATGGACAGGCCGCGTTGCAGCGCGGCCTCGGCCTCTTGGAAGCGCAAACGCTCGTGCAGGATCCCGCCCAGGCCCACGTAGCCCACCCCGATCAGCGGCAGGTTGCCCACGCTGCGATCGGCCTCCAGCGCGATCACCTGGCGGTGCAACTGCTCGGCTTGATCGAACTGGCCCAGCGCCTCGTGCGCCTGCGCCAGCGTGCTCGCTGCGATAAGCTGAATGATGGGCTGCCGGCCGCGCGAGCTTTCCGCGACGGCCTGAGCGAGCAATTCGACCCCGCGCTGGACGTCGCCAGTGAGCGCAGCGGCCGTCCCCAGGCTGAGCAGGACCACGCACCGTAACTGACTGTCCTCCAGCGGAATCTGGCTCAGGGCCTGTTGGGCGTGCGCGCTGATGGCGGAAATATCTTGGCGGACGGTGGCGAGGATCGCGCGGATGGCGGCAATCTCGCCGCTCAAGACCGGTTCGAGGCCGGCGTGGCCGGCGAGTTCGGCCAACACAAGCTCGGCTTGGTCGAGTTGCCCGGCGGTGACATCGGCCCAGGCCCAGGCGATCATCAGGCGCGGCCGGCGGGCAACGACAGCGCGGGGCAGTTTTGCCAGCCGGTTTTGCAGCGTCTCGCTCGCGCCGCGCATGACCAGCGCTTTGGCGGAGGGTTCGAGCAGAGCGGCGGCGCGCTCGAAGTCACCCGCTTCGAGCGCGTGCGATACGGCTTCGTCGAGAAGACCGTTTTGCTCGAACCAGGCCGAAGCCTGTTGATGCAGCCGCGGAACGAGGCCGGGTTGCTCGCGCTGGAGCCGCGCCCGCAGCATATCGGCCCACAGCGAGTGATAGCGATACCAGCGGCGCTCGGAATCCAGGGGGATGACGAACAGATTGGCGCGCTCCAGGGAGGCGAGGAGGGACTGCGCGCCACTCGCGCCAGTGAGAGCTTCCGCCAGCGGCGCGGTCAATTGAGCGACGAGGCAGGTTCGCAGGAGGAATGATTGAATCTCCGGCGGCTGATGCTTGAGCACCTCGTCCGTCAGGTAATCCATGACGTGCCGGTGCGCGCCGCCGAACGACTGAATGAAGCGGGCCACATCGTCGGCCCGCCGGCGGACGGCCTGCACCGCCACCGCCGCCAGCTGCAAACCGGCGATCCAGCCCTCGGCCCGCCGGTTGAGCGCGGCCACGTCCGCCTCCGACAGCGCGAGGCGCATGGCGGCGTTGAGGAAGGCCGCCGACTCGCTT
Source organism: Anaerolineales bacterium (assembly GCA_020850595.1). GTDB lineage: Bacteria > Chloroflexota > Anaerolineae > Anaerolineales > UBA6663 > JADZEK01. The sequence goes on along the minus strand of JADZEK010000049.1, from coordinate 906 downwards.
GTGGAAAAACTCAAAGCGTCCATCTGGATTTCGGTCAACTGGCGGCGGGCGCGCAGGCGGGACAGTTCCAGAGGCGGTTCGCTCCGGCTGGTGACGGCCAGATGCAGGTGGGCCGGGGCGCGGGCCAGGAGTTGAATCAGCGCGGCATGGATGCGTTCGTTGTGGATGACGTGGTAATCGTCCAGAATCAGAACAATGGGTTGAGTTTCCGGCAGGAGGGTGTTGATCAGGACGGCGAGGAGCAGGTCGGTGGGCAACTGGCGCAACGGGTCGCCCTGCAGCAGAGTCTGGATGGGTTCGAGCAGGTTGGGGAGGTAGCGGCCCAGCGCGCCGGCCAGATAGGTCCAGAACTGCGCCGGGTCGTTGTCGCCCTCGTCCAGCGCCAGCCAGCCAACCCGCGCCGGGCCAGCCTGTCCGGCCCAGTCGCAGAGCAGGGTCGTTTTCCCATAACCGGCCGGGGCGGCCACCAGCAGCAGGCGGTGGCCGTTCTCCAGACCCTGGTTGAGCTGCGCGATCAGCCGCGGGCGCGACACGGTGGCGGCCGGGAGCGGGGGAACGAAAGTCTTCGTTTGGATGATCGGGCCAGGCATTCTAAACCACCGCCGCCATTTTAGCGCGATTTGCCGCTTCCGGTCGCGAGGCCGGGCGTGACAGGCGCTGGCGCTCGAGAGCTATCTCCGCCTGTGTTCGGCCCCCCGGCGTGTCAGGCGTGAGGGGTGGGGCCGGGCCACGGGCCATGCGGCATTCTCCCAAAAAACGCCATAGCGATTGCCGGTCAGCAGCAATTCTCAATATGAGAATTAGCCGCTCTGCGCTGCGGGTCAACTGTGCAAGGGAGACAAAATGCGTTAGCCTCTGACGCATGGATAATCAACTGAACATGCCAGGGCTGCTCAAGCACTTTGA
>JADZEK010000048.1 GCA_020850595.1 Anaerolineales bacterium | reverse complement strand
GCCAGCCAAGCCGCTGGAACACACTGCGGGCCATGCGGGTGCTGCGGTGGCATGTCCAAGCCCAGCACGCGGCCGTATGGGGATCGAGTTCGGGCAGCGGCGGCCTAATCGGTCCCAGGGGTGAGCGCGGCGATGGGCGCCCTGGCCATTACTGGCTGGCCGGGCTTGTGGCTGCCTGAACCGAGCTTAGGGCTTAAGCAGCTTCCAGTGCCCCTCCGAGATGACCTCCACTTGGCCGTCGACGACTGTGATGGCCGTCTCATCGTCAATGGCATAGGCCGGCCCGGTCATCCCGGCCGCCCAGCGTTCGGCGTCGGCCAGCGTATTGCCGGGCATATCCGGGTGATCCAGGTGCGGAAAGATCGTGAAATCAACCAGGCCCAACGTCTCATCGCTGCCGTCCGGCGGGGTCCACTCCATGAAGTACTTTCCGATCCGGGGAGTCATTACCATGCTCCCGCCGCTCTGCCCCACCCAGACCGTGTTGGACAGCGACGGCAACAAGTCCGCCAGCCCCGACTGCCGCAGCCAGTAGCCCAGCTAGGTGGCATCGCCGCCGCCCACCAGCAACACGTCCGTCTCTTGAACTAGCGGCACCCAATACTATCGATCAATGCTCGGCAGCGCGGTGAGTTCCAGCACGCCCAGCGACTTCCAGCCCAGGTCGCACTGGAGGCCGCTGTGTGGCCCGGCGATCGAATTCCAAACCGCCTTTGGACCCGCATAGGGATGGCCATAGGCCGCGGTAGGAATAAACAGGGCGCTCGCCTCGGCAATGGGCTTGCCCAGCAGGTCAACCAGCGCGTTACGGATACTGAGGTTACTGATGCCGGCAGAAGCAAGCAGCAATTTCATGATGACCAGGTCTTACCTTTCTTGGCGATGGCGTCACTCGGCGCGGGGAGCGGGCATCCCTGCTCTCCGACTCCCGACGTGGTTGTGTTAGCGGTATGGCGGGAGCTTGGATATTCTGCGACAGCCGTATTTGGCCGCTGATCTGGCGGTCCGCGTTTAACTACCCAAGGGGCACCCACTCCGGCGGCAGCACCTTGGGTAACACAGCATCGCGATAAGGGCTTGGCAGCTCCTGCTGCATCACCATGAGCCTTGTCTGGATTTGCTCGTGGCGAACGATCCAGTTATTAATCAAGCGTTGATCTTGCGTGGCAACGAAGTGCACACCCAGAATACCGGCTTGGACATCGGTGCCAAATGTGCCCAATGCCAGCACAGCCGCATCCTCACGCGAGAATCCCGCATCACGAAGCCGGCGCGCCCACCGAAGTGTGTAGCGCGCCGGTTGAATCACCTGCGTTTGACCCAAAAACAGGTCGATGATTGGCTGATACGCCGCCTGGTTGATGCGACGAACCACATTCGCTATGGGTGGGACAACATACAACTGATGCTCAAGCTGCACGCACTGCTGGAAGAGGTCCAGCGCTATGCGATCGGCCGTTGTCAGTGGCCGGTCTTGGGCCAGGCTGAATAGGCCGATCAAGATACGACGAGCAACGACTTTATCGAGCAATAAGCGCATCGGGGTCGACCTCGCGCTCGCTCGCCTCGTTCCAGTCTGCTTCAGCCTCCGCTTCCCAGATTTGAGTACGCTCTGTTTCGGGTAAGTCGAAGTATTGTCTGAGCGTCAGACCGCCGAGAAACGGCATGTCGTCGGTGATCACGGTCTCACCAAGAAGACGCTTCACTTCCCCCCGCAGCGTGTCTATATGGGCATCAATCGAGTCAGTTGACGGCGGTCTGCCCCCAATAAGCTGATATTGAATTTCAGGTACGAGTTCAAACAGGCGTTGGCGTTCGTCAGACGACATCTGCTTGATCACCGCTGCGATCTGCTCAACACTAACTGGCAGTGAGAAAACGACGTGTGTCATACAGGCCTCCTCGCTCAACCGCATCTCGTCAACGGACCAAATAAGTCGAGCGACGCTCGGGCAGGTTATCTTTGCATACCAAAGATTCGCTCGTCGGCTACTTCTCGCTTAATCTGTCTCGTCAGGTCAACGATTTGCTCACGTGACGAATACCCAGCCCGTGCCATGGCTTCGCGGAACCCCTTGCGCCACTCCGCCAGTGGCTCGCCGCCAGGCACGCCACGACCCGCCTCTGCCACCCATGCCAACAACTGCCGGTAGCTCTCGATCGGAAGCACGACCTCAACCGGGTGACCCGCGGCGTCGACGACAAAGCGCTCATTGAGCTTCAACATGGCAATTGCCTTTCTTCACGGCTACCCCAGACCACCTGAATTCGCGAGGCACGTCGGGAAAAGTATAGCATGCGCTCTCTGGCCAGAGTCGCCCCACATCTCAAAAACCCGTGAGACTTCGTCAAACCTTACAATAACGCCCGGGCAGCCCGCTTGGATACATGGCGTGGCCCGGTATAGGCGTACGAAAACGCTAACACTGGACGTTATGGTTTGTCTAGGTCCGCGATCATCCGCCCCAACTCCTTCCTTGTCACGCCCAAAGCCAGGAGCACGCGGATGAGCAAGTCGAGCGAAACTGACGTGTCGCCAATCTCAATCCGCGCCACAACCGATTGGCTGGTCCCGAGCAATTTGGCCATCTGCATTTGAGTCAACTGATTTGCACGCCAATACTCCCGTACCTTCTGCCTCAATTCCAGTTTCAACTCGATATAGGTCGACTCATCAGGCCCCAAGTCCAGGAATTCATCAACTCTGCCGACATGCCAGCCTTTCGCCTCGAGGCGTGCGCGCTTGACTTGGTTCATGGCTGCACCTTGCACCCACTCATCAACATCAGGCCGCATCCTTGCCCTATCTTGAAGTACCGTTTCTGGAGTTACCCGCGTGGCTGGGCAGCTTCCCCTCGCGTTTCACAACGTCCCAAACGGCGTCGGGGTGTTGGGCAGCCACTTGAAGCAATACTCGCGCCGGCCCTTCTGGTGCCCGGCGCCCCTGCTCCCAGTTGCGCAGGGTCGCCACACTGATCCCCAGCATGGCGGCAAATTCACCCTGCGAGAGCCCGTATCGTGAACGAATCTGTTTGACATCCGGCCCATCCACAAT
>JADZEK010000047.1 GCA_020850595.1 Anaerolineales bacterium | reverse complement strand
GCCGTCAGCCCGCTCGCCTCGGCCCAGGCAACGGCCGCCGGCAGGTTTCCGGCCGTCAGCGCGAAGTGGGCCTGTACCGCCGCCACGCGCGACACCAGGTGGGCGGCAAAGCCGCGCCGGCGAGCCAAATCGGCGGCCGCGGTGAGCGTGCGGTGAGCATGGTCACGCTCACCGCGCACCTGCTGAAAGCGCGCCAGGGCCAGGTAACCCAGCAGCACGTACTCGCGGTCGGTGGTCCGCATATCCGGCCCATCGACAATGGAATGGGCCAAGAACTCGGCCGCCTGGCTGAGTTCATTCCATTCGTAGTGCAGCTCACCCAGGCCGACGAAATAGGGCAAGCCGCCGTGGATGGCCCGCAGCGCTTCCAGTCCGCCCGCGAGCGGGACGACTTCATGATAGGTGGCCGCTGCCGCCCGCAGCCGGCCCTGCAGCACCTGGAGGCGGGCGAGGTTAATGACCGCCACGATGGCCGCGATGCGATTGCCCGAAGCGCGGATCGGCTCGACTGCGGCCCTGGCCGCCCGTTCGGCGGCCAGGGTGACCTCACCCGTCACCCGGAAGCGGCGCGCCACGTGCAGGCGGGCCGTCGTCCGCGCAATCACTTCGGTCTCGGGCAACAAGGCCAGCACCTGCTCGCCATAAGCGACGGTGGCCGCGATATTCCCGGCATAGGTGGCGATGTTCGCGCGGATGGCGGCGGCGTAGCCCTGCACAAAGCGGACTTCGGCGGGTGACTTGCCCGGCCCGATGGAGCCTTCGGCCTCCCGTAAGCGAGCCTCGGCGCCTTCCAGGTCGCCCGTGAACAGCAGCGCCAGGGCATGGGGAATGCCAAGAAATGGACGGGCATGACGCACCGACTCAGGCAGCCGGCTGAGCCAGCCCAAGACAGTTTGGATCTGTCCGCCGACGATAACCTTAATGCCGTGCCGCTCGATCAATTGGGCGGCCCGCAGGCTATCGGGCAGCATGAGCGCGTGCTGCACGGCCTCGGCCACCAGGCCCTGCGCCTCATACCAGAGACTCGCCCGCTCGTGCAGGGCGGCGATCTCGACACCCGTCGCCGTGCGCGTCAGGCGCTGGCGGAGCACGTCGGCGAAGAGGCTATGGTAGCGATACCAGCTGCGTTCCGCGTCCAAGGGCACGACAAATAAGTTTGCGCGCTCGAGCGCTTCGAGTTGCTGTTCGGCGGCTTCGTGGGCTGCCGACAACGCCAACACCGCCTCACACAGCGGGCCGCACATGCGGTCGAGGATCGAGGAATGCAGCAAGAAGGTCTGCATCTCAGCCGGCTGGTGGGCGAGCACCTCGGCGGCCAGGTAATCCACGATATAGCGGTTGGTACCGGTGAACGCGTGAATGAAGCCGACGCGGTCCGCCTGGCCTTGCAGCGCTAGCGCGGCCAGCTGCAGCCCGGCGATCCAGCCCTCAGTGCGCGCTTCCAAGGCGACCAAATCGGCGACGGCGAGGTTCAGCCCCATTGTTTGATTGAGAAAGGCCGATACCTCAGCCGGCGTAAAGCGCAGGTCGTCCGCGTGGAGTTCAGTCAGGTCTCCCCTGGCACGCAAGCGGGCGAGCGGCAGCGGCGGGTCGGCACGGGTGAGCATCACCAGGTGCAGTGTCCCTGGCAGCCGTTCGAGCAGCCAAGTGAGGGCTGTGTGAATCGCCGCTGCCGTGATGACGTGATAGTCCTCCAGCACCACCGCAACGTGGCGGTCCGGCGCTTCCGCCGACCGTGCTGCGAAGGCGTTCAACACGCCCGTGAGCACAACCTCGATGGGGGGCGGCTGCGTGGTCTGGAGCGAGGTGAGGGCCGCTGCGCCCGCGCCCGGCGCGGCCAGGTCCAGCGCCGCCAGGAAGTAGCCCCAGAAAAGGAGTGGGTCGTTGTCGCCGGCGTCGAGCGACACCCAGCCCAGTGGCAGGCCGCTGCCGGCCGCGGTGGCGCGCCAGGCGCCAAACAGGGTAGTCTTGCCGAACCCGGCCGGCGCGGCAATCAAAGTCAGCTTGCCTCGCAGACCAGCCTCCAGCCGCGCGAAGAGGCGCGGCCGGGCCACGACCTGCGACCGGGCGGGCGGGACGTTGAGCTTGGTGGTCAGCAGATGCGGCGGCAGGCTGGTATGGACGGTCATGGATGGCTACCAGGGAGTATACACGGCGTTCAGTGGGGCGTTTGTTTTGGTCTGCCGCAATTCTCCACCCACCAACCCACCTAAGGGTGGATACGCCGCATCCGGCTGTCCGCTATCCTGCTGCTCATGCTTATGAATCACTAGACAGCCAAACAGGAGAATGACCGTGGCCACCCAAAGCTTGCAGCAAACCGCCAACGACTCGCCCGCCGATGCCCGCAGCAGCGCCGAACTCCGCGCGCGACGGGCTTATTCGGCGGTGATTGGAGGGCTATTCATATCGGCGTTCTTTCTCTACGGAATAGGGTATGGGCTGGTCACTTCCGTGACCGGCGCTCCCGCCTACTTGGTAACCATTGCCGCCCATCAACTGACTTTGACCACTGGCAGCTTTCTCATGTTGCTGAACTCCGTGGTGGTGGTGGGGCTGGGGGTGCTGTTCTTTCCCATCTTGGCGCAGCACGGCCAGCGCACCGCCCAGGCCTACCTCGCCGCGCGGCTCGTCGAAGGGATCTTTCTGGCCAGCGGGGTGCTCGCTCTGCTGATGCTCCTTCCGCTGGGACAATTCAGTGTGGACGCTGGGGAGGCAAGCCGGGGTTGGGCCACGGTCGTTGGGTCACTTTTGACCCAAGCGAACACCATGGCATATCAAATCGCCATGCTGTCGCTCGGGTTTGCCAGCCTCTTCATGTGTACGCTCCTACTCCGCACCCGGCTGGTCCCAGGCTTCCTGGCGGTGTGGGGCTTTGTCGGCTACGCGATCTTCATGACCGGGGCCATTGCTGAGATCTTTGGGCTCCCTGTCGGTGTCATGCTGTCCGTCCCCGGCGGCCTATTTGAACTAAGTGTTGGGCTGTGGCTTATCATCAAAGGTTTCCAACCTGCGGCCGACAGCCAGGCGGCGTAACGACAGCAATCCTTGCTCTGAGATTAAGCATGGTCACAGCATTCAGGAAGAAAGCGTACCCAATGACGATCAATACGAGTTCGCAGCCGTGACTGAACCCACCCGTACCCGCCGCGTTTCAGGCGGCATTCAAGGAGCAGCGCCCATGACAGCCATCCAGACCAGCCCCACCCAACAAATGCAAGCCATTGTCAGTATCCGCTCCGGACCGCCCGAAGTGCTTCAGCTGCAGGAAGTCGCCAAGCCGGCGCCAAAGGCGAATGAGGTTCTGATCCGCGTTCATGCGGCCACGGTCACCGTTGGCGATGTGATGCTGCGGAAGCTGCCAGGCTGGATGTGGCTGCCCATGCGGCTGCTCAGCCCCCACCGGCGCAAACGCATCCCGGGCCACGAGCTGGCCGGAGAAGTTGTGGAGATCGGTAATGCCGTCACCCGCTTCGCGATCGGCGACCAGGTCTTCGGAACAACCACGGGGCTGAGCGTGGGCGCCAACGCCGAGTATGTCTGCGTGCCGGAAACTTGGCCGGCTGGGGTGCTGGCGCGCAAACCCGCCAATCTGTCTTATGCCGAAGCCGCTGCCCTGCCCGTCGGCGGCATGACCGCCCTGCAGTTGCTGCGCAAGGGCAAGCTCCAGGCTGGACACGCGAAGCGGGTGCTGATCTACGGCGCTTCGGGCAGCGTGGGGAGTATGGCGGTCCAGTTGGCCCGGCACTTAGGGGCCGAGGTGACCGGGGTCAGCAGCGGCGCGAATGCGGCCTTGGTGCGGTCCCTGGGGGCGCAGCACGTCGTTGACTACACCAAAGAGGACTTCACTGAGCTTGGCGAGACGTACGATCTGATCTTTGACGCCGTTGGCAAGGGCTCGGCCGCGCGCAGCAAGCGGGCGCTCAAGCCTGGCGGCCGGTACATTTCCGTGGCGACTCTCACCCGCGAGAACACGGACGATCTCAACTTCATCCGTGAACTCGCGGAAGCGGGCGCGGTCAAAGCCGTCATTGACCGCCGTTATCCCCTGGCGCAGGCGGCCGACGCGCATCGGTACGTCGAGACCGGGCGCAAACGGGGCAGCGTGGTGCTCACCATCGAGCCTTCGCCGTCGCACTGACCACCACCCTACCCGCTTGGAGAATGAAAATGAAAGCGATAGTCATGACCAGGTTTGGGCCGCCGGATGTTCTGCAGCTCCGCGAGATCGCCAAGCCAGTCCCCAAGGACAATGAAGTTCTGATCAAGATACACGCGACCACGGCCTTCGCTGGAGACGCTGAGCTGCGCAACCTGAAACTCCCGGTGGAGTTCAGGCTGCCGTTCTGGATCTACCTCAGTTTCTTCCGGCCAAAGCCCGTCATTCTGGGCCAGGAGCTGGCCGGGGAAATTGAGGCCGTCGGCAAAGACGTACGCAAATTCAAGGTCGGCGACCCGGTCTTTGGCACCACGAGCATCGGCCTGGGAGCGTATGCCCAGTACAAGGCCATGCCTGAAGAACCAGGGGCGATGGGCGGCGCCCTGGCTGTCAAGCCCGCCAACCTGAGCTTTGCCGAAGCCGCCGCGGTGCCCGTGGGCGGCCTGGAGGCCTTGCACTTCTTTCGAAAGGCAAACATCCAGAGTGAAGAACAGGTGCTGATCAACGGCGCGGGCGGCAGCATCGGCACGATGCTGGTCCAGATGGTCAAGCGGCGCGGCGCGCGTGTGACCGCCGTGGACAGCGCCGAGAAGCTCGACATGCTGCGCTCGATTGGCGCCGACCAGGTCAATGACTACGCGCGTGAGGACTTCACGCGTTCGGGTCAGGCGTACGACGCCATCTTTGATGTGGTTGGCAAGAGTTCATTTTCGCGCAGCGTGCGCGTGCTGACGCCCAACGGGCGCTATCTGCTGGTCAACCCCGGACTGTCGCAGCGGTTCCAGGCGCGCTGGGCCTCGACCGGCGGCAAGCAGATCATCCATGGCGCCGGCAGCCAGAGACCCGAAGACTTGCTGCACCTCAAAGACCTGATTGAAACCGGCCAGCTCCGGCCGGTCATCGACCGGTCGTATCCGCTGGAGCAATTGGTGGAGGCCCATCGCTACGTCGATCAAGGCCACAAGAAGGGCAATATGGCTGTGATTGTCGCGCACTAGATGGGTTGCGCAGCGGACGACAAATAAACCTGCATTCGCCACATGAGTTCGGAGTGACGCGGCTCAAACATATGAACAATTGACTCTTGCATTCATTGCCGGTCCTTGCTAGACTTAAGCTGGCGAGTTGGCTTACTCGGTATTCAATTTCGGACCAAAAGACAGGCTTCCGAGACCCAGAAAAAGAGACACCCCCGACCACAAGGCTACGCTCCTTGGGACGTCACAAGGTTACTCAAAACGCCAAGCCTTTTGGTCAGCGGTGCAAAAATGTCGGTTTTGGTTCGGGACCGTGAGGTCGGAGGTTCAAATCCTCTCGCCCCGACACAAAGACCATTGACCACACGGTTAGCTCAATCGGCTAGCTGTCAGGGTCCAACACATCGTGAACAGTTGTAAGTCGGAAAAGGTCCAAGACATCGTGAACACTTTTCGGGCGTTCGTGGCCGGCACGAATTGGCGGCATGCTGTCTCCTCACAGGAGGCAGT
>JADZEK010000046.1 GCA_020850595.1 Anaerolineales bacterium | reverse complement strand
TGGCACGACTGCGTCCCGAGTTTGCCCACGAGTGATCCGCTCGCAACTGTTCACGATGTCTTGGACCTTTTCCGACTTACCGCGCCAGCTCAAAAGTGTTCACGATGTCTTGGACCCTGACAGGTAGATGCTGCCGCTGAGGATGAAGCGGACGACGATGGAGTTGGTGAGCGACTCGACCGGCGCCCAGTCGTCGGTGAACACGATGTCTGAGATCGGTGTCGGCTGGAGGTTGGCGATGGCGCGGGCCACGGCGTCGCGCAGCAGGGCGGGCGTGGCCTCGGGCAGCAGCGCCAGGTTGGCGCTCAGGTTCGCGGCTTCCGTCGGCTGCACGGTGGCGTACACGATACTGTTGAAGGTATCGGGCACGTCCACGACGTAAACCGAGGCGAAGACGCTTTGCAGCGTGCCGACCATGGCCTCGATCAGCCGCCGGTCGGTGAAGGTGCGGCCGACGTTGATGACCAGCGCGCCGTCGGCGGTCAGGTGGTCGCGGGCCTCGGTGAAGAACTCCCGGGTCGTCAGATGCCAGGGGATATAGGGCAGGCGATAGGCGTCCACGCCGATGACCGAGTACGTGTTCTTGGAGTTGGTGAGCGCCCAACGGCCGTCCTCGATGATGACGTTGAGGTTCGGCTCGTTCATGTCGAAGTAGCGCCGGCCAACCTCCACAATAGCTGGGTCAATCTCAATCCCGTCTATCGGGACCGGGCCGTAGACCTGGGTGTACTGCTTGGCGATCGTGCCCGCTGCCAGGCCCACGAGCGCCAGGCTGCGCACCTGGCTGGGCAGGTGCGGCGGCGCGTTGAAGAAGGGCGCCACCAGGAAGAAATCCCACGTCCCAAACGTCTCGGGGTCATTCGGGTTGTAGACCGAGTGAATGCCCTGCCCCTCGTTGAGCAGCAGGTAGCGCGTGCCGCCGCGCTCGACCACCTGGATGAAGTTGTAGGCCGATTCGCGCTCCTCCAGCAGCCCGGCGGTGGGCTTGAGTGAGCCGGAGATGGTGAAGAAGGCCAGCGCCGCCACCGCCAGCGGCATCCACAGGCTCAGCAGCGCCCGCCGCCGATCCACCTGCCACAGCCCGCCCAGCGCCACCAGCATGAGCAGCCCCGAAAACAGCATGAACGTGCGCAGCGTGCCGATGGTGGGGATGAGCCAGAGCGTGGGCGCGAAGGTCCCGACGATGGAGCCGATGGTGGAGATGGCGTACATGCGGCCCGACACCTGCCCGGCGTGGCGCGAATCGGTCAGCGCCAGCCGGATGGCGAAAGGCGACACGCAGCCGAGCAGCGTGATCGGGGCCGAAAACAACACCAACACCGAGAGGAACGAGCCGCCGATCACCGGCGCGTTGAAGGCTTCCATGGCCTGCGCGGCGAATTGCAGCACCGGCCGCGCCACCAGCGGGGCCAGGCCGGAGGCGAAGGCCGCCCACGCCAGCAGCGAGAAGAACGTGATCGGGTTGGGCGAGCGGTCGGCCCAGCGCCCGCCGATAAAGTACCCGGCGGTGAGGTAGAGCAAGATCAGGCCGATGATGTTGGCCCAGACGAGGTTGCTGGTGCCGAAGACGTTGCCCAGCAGGCGGCTGGCGGCCAACTCGACGGCCAGCGTCGTCATGCCGCCGGTGAAAACCGCCAGGGCCAGGTACCAGCGAGAGATCGGTTTCAAAAGAGTCCCTTCTGCTTTCGCCGTAAACGCCGCCGGACGGCCAGCGCCGTGACGGCCAAGACCGCCAGCCCGCCCACGGCCGGCGCAACCACCAACGCCCAAGCCAGGGCGGGAGGCGACGCTTGCAGCGTCAGCAACGGCTGCGTTCGCAGATACGCCAGATCGGCGGACGCCTGCCCTACGTCGGCCGTGCGCGTACACATGCTGGTGGTCAGGCCATAGGTGTCTGGCCAGGCATAAACCACGTAGTCTCGCTGCAAGTCAAAGCCATAGCCGCAAATGCCGCTCTGAACCACGGTGGCCGAGGTCGTGGTCTGGCCTTTCCAGCTCTGCGTCACCCTGAAGCGCACATACAGGGCCCCAGCCGGCGACCCGGCCAGCCCCAGGCGGCTCTGGAGCCACGCCACTACCGGCCCCCAGGGCGAGCCGGCGCTAACGCCGGTGACCACCCCCCGAAACACGACCGGCATGTAGCCAAACACGGCGCTGGGCGGACCAGGGTCTACACAACTGCACGCGCTCGCCGGCCGCGACCCAAGCAGGAGCGCTGAGAGGGCCAGCACCAGGGCCAGCGAGAGGCGCATCCAGGGCGGCATGGCGGGCATTATACCCGGTGAGGAGGCGGCGGCGTACGGGGTGGCAGGCAAATGGGCGGGGACCTGAGGAGTGGCAAGAGCGGCAATCAAGGGGGCGGGGACTCAGGGGACTCGGGGGACTCAAGGGCGGGAAGCAAACCGGCCGAGGTTGGATCGCGGCCGGTGAGGGTGCGATCCGGCGGGCACGCTACGCCACGACAGCCCCGCCGAGGCGCTGGGTAGCGAAGGAGCCATAGGAGAGCGCCTGCACCAGGTCGTCGCCGTAGTTCACGCGGAAGGCGGGAATGCCGGCGCTCCACAGGGCCTCGACGGTGCCGGCGTTGGCGTTGTAGCCGCCAAACGTCGCGGCATCTACCACGATGGCGATCACGCGCAAGCCGTGGCGCTTGAGGGCCTGGGCGCTCAGTACCCACTGCATGTCGCCCGACGAGGTCACGATGATGAGGGTCGTCCAGCGCGGCAACTGCTGGGCTTCCAGTGACAGCGCATCGTCGAGCGGAATGCGGCTCTCAGCGCGAAACATCGCCAGCGTCTCCAGCATCTTGGTCAACTGGCGCTCGCCGCGGTCGGGCTGCACCACCTCGCGCGTGCGGCCGTAGGTCAGCAGGCCCACGGTGCGGTCATGGCGCACGAAGTACTGCGCCAGCGAGGCCGTCACGCTCACGGCGTATTCTTCGGTGCTGGGCGGCAGGGTCACGCGCTCTGGCTTGTTCGGCCATAGGGCGTTCAGCGGCCCCGGCTCCGGCTCCACCGGCGACAGGGCGGCCTGCACGCTGCGGTCGCCATCGAGGAAGAGCCAGATGTCGGAGAGCGGGTCAAGCTCAAACTCCTTGACGATCAGGCGATCGCGGCGGGCAGTGGAGGCCCAGTGGATGCGGTTGAAGGAGTCGCCGGGGGCGTAGTCGCGCACGCCGGAGGCGTTGGCGGTCACATAGTGGGTTCGCCGCCGCAGCGCGTCGCCGCCGGGCATCGGGCCAAGCGGCAGCGTGAAGTCGGGCAAGTCCACCGTCATGGGGTAGACGACGATATGCGTGGTCTGCGGGACCGGGCGGGTGACCTGAAACAAACCAAACGGGTCGCCGCTGGTCAGTGAGAGCGGCCCGAGCCGAAAGCGGCCGCGTTCGCGGCACAGCGTGCGCACCACCCACACGCGCTCGCGGTTGGGGCCAAGCGAGTCCACCACCAGACTGGCCTCGTGGCCGGGCAGGTCCGAATGGTCGCGCACTTCGAGCCAAAGCTTGGGCACGGGGCTGGTGTTGCGCACCGACAGGCGCTCTTCTAGCGGTCGGCCCACCTGGGCGCGCAGGGCGCGGGTGTGCCGGCCGAGACGAAGGCGGTTGATGGCCGTCCAGGTCCACACACCGGCAATCACGATGATCGTCAGCCAAAGGTAAACAAGGTTGTAGAAGAGCTGGCGGCCGGTGACCAACGCGCCAATGGCGCACAGCAGCAGCAATCCAAAGACGACCAGGCGGCGGGCGAGCATCGCGCGAGTGTCAGGAGCGCCGCAGCGTGCTGCCACCCGGCACGGGCACGGCCGCCAGGATGTCGCGGATGACCGAGCGAGTCGAAACGTCCTTAATGCGGGCGGCCGGGCCGACGATAACGCGATGGGCCAGGGCGGCGTCGGCCAGGGCCTTAATGTCGTCAGGGATGAGGTAGTCGCGGCCGTGCAAGGCGGCGCGGGCCTGGCCGCTGCGGAAGAGCGCCAGGCTGCCGCGCGGGCTAGCCCCCAGGTACACATCGGGGTGCTTGCGCGTTTGGGTCACGATCTCCACCAGGTAGGCTTTCACGGCCGGGTCGGCATGGATTTGGCGCACGGCGGACTGCGCCTCCAGCAGCTCGTCCACGCTGATCACCTGCTCCAACTTGTCAATGGGGTGCGCGAACTGCTGGCGGTCGAGCACGTCAATCTCATTAGCGGTGGAGGGGTAGCCCAGCGAGAGCCGCAATAAGAAGCGGTCGAGCTGCGCCTCGGGCAGCGGGAAGGTGCCTTCGTATTCGATAGGGTTCTGCGTCGCCAGCACCATGAAAGGCCGGGGCAGCGTATGCGTCACGCCGTCCACCGTCGCCTGCTTTTCTTCCATGGCTTCGAGCAGGGCGGCCTGGGTTTTGGGGGTGGCGCGGTTGATCTCGTCGGCCAGCACGATTTGGGCCATGATCGGGCCGGGCCGGAACTCAAACTGGCGCGTCTGCTGGTTGAAGATGGATACGCCGGTGACGTCGCTGGGCAGCATGTCGGGGGTGAACTGAATGCGGTTGAAGGTGGTGCCGATGGAGCGCGCCAGCGCCTTGGCCAGCATGGTCTTGCCGACGCCGGGCACGTCTTCGATGAGCAGGTGTCCCTGGCACAGCAGCCCGACCAGCGTCAGCTGCACTTCACTGGTCTTGCCGATGATAACCTTCTCGACGTTAGCAAGCAGGCGGTCAGCGACTGCGCGGATGGTCACATGCGTGTTTGCGGGAGAATTCGTCACGAGGACTCCTGAGTTGACCAAGGGCCGCGCCTCGGGCCGGAGCGGCCTGCCATAATACCAATACGCAAATCCGACGGTTCAGCGCCCCCGCATGCGGCGGAAGGTGAGCCGGGCAACGGTGTACAAGGCCCGGCCGATCTCGGCCCGAGAGATCTTGCTCTGGCCCCGGATGCGGTCGTGGAACTGGATGGGCACTTCGGCCACGCGCCAGCCGCGCCGCTCGACTAGATACAGCAGTTCAACCAAAAACGAGTAACCGGACGAGAATATCTGGTCCAGGTCCAGCGACTCGAGCACCGCACGGCGGTAGAGGCGAAAGCCGGCCGTCACGTCGCGGGCGCGCAAGTTGAGGGCCAGGTGGGCCACCAGGTTGGCGCTGCGGCTCAGCGCACGGCGGGCCGGCGGCGAATCAACGGCATAGCCGCCGCGCACGTAGCGTGAGCCGATCACGAGGTCGGCCTCGGCCAGCTTTTCGACCATGCTAGGAATGTGGCGGGGATGGTGTGAGAAGTCCGCGTCCATGGTGAGCACCGCCGCCGCGCCCGCGGCCAGCGCCTGCTTGAACCCGGCTACGTAGGCCGTGCCCAGGCCCAGCTTGCCCGCGCGATGGATGACGCCCACGCGCGCAGATTGCTCCGCCGCCAGCCGGTCGGCCAGCGCGCCGGTGCCGTCGGGCGAGTTGTCGTCCACCACCAGCACGCATAGGTCGCTGGGCAGCGCCAAAAGCTGCGGCACGAGTTGGCTGATGTTTTCCGCCTCGTTAAAGGTCGGCAGGACGATATAGATCGGCCCGAGGGCAGCGGCAGGTTCCGTGGGTGGTGCGGCGACAGCAGGCGACGACATGGAAGGGAGTGTATCAGTCACGGATGACCAGAGCGAGGGCGGCTAGCCAGAACAGGCTGTAGTTCAGGACCCGACGCGCCCCCACCTGCGCGCCAAACAGCACAACCGCCAGCACCAGTCCCGTCGCGAGACGGATGATGCCAACCGGCTCGTGAAAGGTGGAGAACGGCGCGAACACTACCAGGGCGGCGTTTGCGCCCAACACCCAGACCATGGGCGACCAGTCGCGCCGTGCCAGGCGCAGTGCCGCCACCAGAGCGCCCCAGGCGCTCGGCAACACGATCAGCGGCCCCAGGATGGCGGCCAGGAGCGCGAAAGCCGGCAGGCTCGCGCCCGCCACGCGCCACAGGCCCAGATAGGGCAGCCACTCAAACGGCGTAGCCAGGTAGCCTCCGGAGGCCAGCCCCACCGCGCCGAACCACCTTGTCAAGAGGACTTGAAAGGCAGCGAAGGGCAAGGCTGCCGCCGCGTAGAGGCCCAGAGCGCGCCAGCGGCGGTTGACCAGCGCCCAGGCCGCTAGCCCCAGCCAGACGGCCAGCGTGGTCTCCTTGGCGAACAGCGCCAGCCCCAACCAGGCCGCCGACCAGCCCAGCCGCCCACGCTGCCCGGCCAGCAGCGCCGCCGCAGCCAGCGCATAGGCCAGCGGCTCGGCCAGATCGAGGCGGACGGCCAGCACCAGCCCCGCCCACAGCCCGTAACTGAGCGCATACCAGCGGCTGACCCCATGCGTGGTCAGCCAGCGCTCCACCAGCCAGACGCCGGCCAGCTGCGCGGCCACGTTCACCAGCACCAGCGTCCACGGCACGAGAGGCGCTTGTCCGGCCGCCAGCGCCCAGGCCAGCAGCGGATGAAGCAGCCGCTGATAGCGATACGCGGGCACATCCAGGTGGGACGCGGCGGCAGCGGGCCGCGGGTCGCTGGCAATCCAGTACGCGAACTGGCCGTCGTAGCCTTGCGCGCCGACCGGCGCGCCGTTAACAAAACCGTCACCCAGGCGGGCAAAGGTCAGCGGGTCACCCTGGCTGCGGAGGAGCACGGCCCCTAGATACGCCGCCAGCGCGAGGGCCACCACCACGATAGGCGAAAGCCAGGCGAGCGCTTTACGCACTGCGCCTCCCGGCCACATGCGCCAGGAGGCCGAGGCCCGCCCACCCGACCAGCGCCACCAGCGTGATCAGCCCGCCCAGCGCCACGCTGCACGGTTGATAGTCTAACCTGACGACATGGCTGCCCGCTGGAACCGGCACGGCGCGAAAAGCCGCGTTGGCGGCCCAAAGCGGTGCGGGTTGCCCATCTACCGCAGCCACCCAACCGGGATAGAACGTGTCTGACACGACCACCCAGCCGGCCGCTGCCAGCGAGACCTGGATTGTAACGGCGTTAATAGAGGGTGTCAAAGAAATGCGGCTGGGCGGCAGTTGGGCGGCCCCGGCCTCCAGCACGACCTCAGCGGCCGGGTCAAACGCCGGATCGGCGAGCGCCGCCAGAGCCGCCGCCATATTCGGCACGACGCGGGCGGCGCCGACCACCCACACGCGCCGAGGCTCGCCGGGCGCGCGATAAAAGGCGATGCCCGTTTGCGGGTCGCGGGACAACAACTCCCAGTCTGGCTGATCCTCAAGCACCGCCACCACAGCCACGTCCATTAACGCCAGCAGGCCGGCAGTGGGGTGCGCGGCGGCCAACTCGGTGAAGGCGGCGTAGCGCGCGCTCACTAACGGGTCGAAGTTGTTGGCTGACGCGCGCCGGTCGAGCACGCCCACGTTGGGCAACTGCACCGCGCGCGTCGTCAGAGCCAGTTGGGGCGGCCCAAAGGTCTGAAAGGACAGCAGGGTCTCAAACTTCGCGGCCTGCTCATCGTCGGGCGGGTACCACAAGCGGTGGCCGCCCAGCGCAGCATCCAGAGCTGGGTCGAGGGCGGCGGGGGCGCGATAGGCGGCCGGGTCCGCGCCAGGATTAAGGCCCCACCCGGCGGCCAGCAGGTCTACGAGCACCACACTCACCACCAGCGCCCCCCACCGTCCGGGCGTGAGCGTGGGCTGCAGCAGCGACAGCGCAGCGGTAGCCAGAAGCAGCGCGCCGGCCCACCCCAGGCTGAGAGCTACCGTGCGCAGCGTTGCGGCTAGTTCGGTGCCAGAGCGAAAAAGTACCCCGCCCGCCAGGCCGCCGAGTAGCAGTGTGGCGGCCCCCATCGCGCCCAGGCGAGTCCAGTAGTGGGCGCGGCCGGAGGGCGCGCGCCAGCGGTCCGTCCCCAGCCCGGCGAGCAGCGCGAGCGCGAACGTCAGCCAGATCAGCACGCGCGTAGGCGCCTGAAACAGACTAAAAGTCGGCACGTGGGCGTAGAGCCAGGGAAAGACCGGCGTGTTCACGCCCAACCCCCACACCACAGCGATAACGCTCACGCCGCCCAGGAAGAGCGGCAGGCCGCGCCCAGGCTCAGGCGGGGCGGCGCTCGCCACGCGCCGCAGCGCGCGCCAGCCAGCTCGCACGACGGTGGGCACCAGCAGCGTCAGCGCCAGCGCCAATGGCAGCACGCCGACGTAGTTCGCGTCTTCCCAGTAGTTGCCATAGCCCTGGTAGTTGCCGGTGGCCGGGCTGCCGAATAGGTTGGGGGCGAGCATGGTCAGGGCGCGCAGCGGCGAGTACGAGTACGTCATCACGAAGTCGTAAGCGGCGGCGGTGGCGCGCGGCGATTCGCGCAGAAGTTCCGCCGTGGGCAGGAGTTGGAGCGCGGCAAGGCCCGCCCCCCACCCGAGTGCTGCGGCCAGTCGCAGCGCC
This sequence comes from Anaerolineales bacterium, assembly GCA_020850595.1. Lineage (GTDB taxonomy): Bacteria > Chloroflexota > Anaerolineae > Anaerolineales > UBA6663 > JADZEK01. The sequence continues at coordinate 38,580 of JADZEK010000046.1, read as the reverse complement.
GACGACGCCCGGCGCGGCCAGGTAAGCCCAGCCGTGGTCAGGAGTCGCCACGCCGCCCACAGGCCCGCCAGCAGCAGCGCGTACCAGGCGGTCTGCGCGTGGCCCGCCAGCAGCAACAGGCCGGAGACAGCCGTGAGCCGCCAAGCCGCGGCGAGGGCCGCCCGCCAGCCCGCCGCCTGGAGTTGAACGTCTACCGCCCAGATCAGCCAGGGCAGCCACGCAACCGTCGCGTTGATGCTAAAGAAACCAACGCGCGAAACAAGGTACTGGCTCAGGCCAAAAGCTAAGCCGGCCACGGCCTGCCCCAGCGGCCGCGCACCAACGCGCCGGGCCAGCAGCGCCAATCCCAGCCCGGCCCAGGCCAGATGCAGCGCCGCCAGCCAGCCGGAGGCCAGGTCGAGCGGCAGCACCAGGCCCAACCAGTTGGGCGGATAGAGCAGCGCCGACTGATAGTTGGCGAGCAGCGGCGCGCCATGGCCGAGGTAGGGATTCCAGAGCGGCAGGTGGCCGCCGCGCAGCAACTCAAGCCCGAGCGAGCGCCAGGGGTAGAACTGTAACAGCGGCGTGCCCCAATACAGGCTGCGCGCGCCGATTAGGAACGGCGCGAAGAGCACTAGCGGCGCGAAGCCAACCACCAGAAACGGCCACGCGCCGGCCGGCCAGCGGTGGGGCCGGTTCGACGCACGCGGCGGAACGCGACCTACCGACGGTGCGATCACGGCGCGAGCACCGCATAGACGGCATAGCGGCCGGAGGTGAAGCGCTCGGCCAGATAGTCCGCGGTGGACGGATCAAAATCGCCCAGGGCGCGCTCGTTGGGGCCGAAGAGCACATAGTCAATGCCCGCCTCGTTCAGTAGAGCGCGCCGATCGCTGTCGGGCGTGGCAGCGGCGTAGAAGACGAACACGCGCAGCAGCTTGTCGGCCAAGAACACGGTCTCCGGCCCGTGACCCACATAGGCCGACAGCGGTGTGTAGGCGGGCAGCGCGTTGCCAGTCGCATAGGCCGCCAGCCCCGCGTCGCCAAGGTGAGCGTTGGCGCGCAGCCACGCAAATGCGGCGAGTTCATCCGGCGGGCGAAAGATGGGCGGCTGGACCAGCCGCGCCGCGCCCAGCGCGCCAAGCCAGACGAGGAGCGTGGTCGGCAGGCTGAGGGCCAGCACCAACCCGGCGGCCGGGCGCCGCCAGGGTCGGGCCAGTTGGCTGAGGCCAAGCGCCGCCAGCGCCGCCAACGGCAGTTGAACGCCCTCTAAGAACCGACGCTGAGGCGGCACGGGCAGATAGGCCAGCAGGAGGGCCAGCACGATCCAGGCAGCGGCCAGGACCGCCAGACGCGGGGCGGTGCCCCACAACGCCCGCAGCCCAGACCAAGCGGGCAGCAGAAGCACGGCGTAGGCGAGCAGGTAATGGATCGGCGGCGGCGAAGACAGAATGTTTTGCGCCATCCACTGCCGCAGCAGCGGGTCGAGCCGCAGGCTAATCGTCACATAGAGCAGGAACGGCCCGGCGATGAGGCCCGCGACCATCGCCGTCCGCAAGTCGCGCGGCCACGGCCAATCTGAGAAGCGCCGGCGCAGCAGCCAGCCGAGCGTGGCGTGCAGTCCCATCAGCGCGCCGGCCAGGGCAATCGCCAGCGGTTGGTTGAGGCCGGCCAGCAGCAGCAACCCGCCGGCCAACCGCCCCCGGCCGCGCAGGTAGGCCAGCAGTGCCAACAGCAGCAGGGCGCGAGCCAGCGCCAGGTGAATGAAGTTGAACAGCACCAGGAAGCTGAAGGCTTCCGGCAGGATCAGGTCGGGCGGAAGCGACCCGAGCCAGGCGCCACCGGGGACGAGCACGACAATGAGCCAGCCCAGCCCGCCGCCGAGTGCCACGAGCACAAGCGCCACCCGCCGCCATGTGACGCTGATGACGAAGGCGGCGAGGAACGTATAGCTCGCGGCCAGCAGGCCAATGCCGCTCAGCACGCGCGTCGTGTGGTAGGCTATCAGCTCTGTGCGGGGGTCGGGGCCAGCCAGCCAACCCAGCAGGTGCAGGGCGGGCAGCAGCAATGTGCCTCGCTGCGGCTCGGTGGAGAAGGACAGCGTCTCTAGCAGTTGGCCGCGCGCGCCACGCCCCATGCGCGCCAGGTAGGCGTTGCCGTCTTCCACCGCCAGCAGGAAGCCCCCAAACTGCCAGCCATCACGCGCAGCGCTCCAGGCCGCCAGGTAGGGCACGAGCGTAAACGTCATGACAGCGAGGGCAAAGACGAACACCCAACGCCACTCGGCGGCGGTCACACGGGCTTCCTGGTGGGGCGCTTTCACGCGGCCACCTTGCGCCGCGGCCACGCACCGATACCTAATACTCCCAGCCCCAACAGCGCGGCCACCAGGCCGGTGGTTGCGGGCCGGGGCCGGAAGACGACCTCCACGGCGTGCGCGCCGGCAGGCAGGTCGAGCGCCAAGAGTCCGTCGGCCGTCGCGGTGAGCGCGGCGGGCCGGCCGTCCACTCGCGCCTGCCAGCCCGGATAGGCGGCCTCGCTAATGACGAGCAGGCCGGGGCCGGCCGCAGCCAGCAACAAGCGGCCGGGCCGCGCCTCGGTCACGCGGACAGGCAGAGCGTTGGGCGCGTCGAGCCAGGCCCGCTCGCGCCAATAGGTGTTCTGATAAACGCGCGTGGAGCCGAACCTTTGCGCCAGTTCCAACCCCGGCGACACGAGATCGAACTCGGCCGCGACATAGCGCACGTTGAGGCGGCCAAGCCAGTCGGCGTCGGGCACGACGGCGGCATGTTCGGCGGCCAGGTCGGTGGTGGCGAACGGCGGCACGGTGACGCTGTAGCCGGAGGCAGGCAGGCGCGTAGCGCGCTCGATGGTGATGGCGGTTGCAGCCAGTTGCAGCGGGTCAACGCCGTCCAGGTGCGACAAGCCATCGCCCGGCGGCAGGCTGTACGACGGCGAGTACACGCGGAACAGGCCCGGCTGCGCAGCCAGCCACGCGGCGGCGGCGCTCACAGCCGGCAGCGGGCGGGCCGCTAGCAGCGTGCTATCTACGCGCAGCAGGTCCAGGCCGGTGAGGAGCATCAGTGTTACCAGCGTGGCGCGCGGACCGGGCAGTGGGAGCACAGCGCCTGGGCGGGCGCGCAGCTTGGGCAGCCAGCGCTGGACCAACACCTCGGCCCCGTGCGCGGCGAGCAGGCAAGCCGCCAGGCCCACGATGAACCAGGCCCGCGGCGGCACACGCAGCAGGCTCACCCCCGGCAGGAAGCGAAACAGCAGCAAATACACCGGCGTATTGGCGCCGAGGGCGAACACCACCGCCGCCAGTGCCGCCGCGGCCCAAAACAGCGTGCGCCGCCCTAGGCCCGCCAAGGCCAGCAGCAGCGCCGGCACACCCAGATAGGTCAGGTACTCGTGGAAACCGCCCAGGTCGGGGATGAACACACCGAGCAGATATACGGGCGGCAGGGAGAGCGCGCCCGCCTCCGCCACGGTCAGCGCGGCCCGGCGCGAGAGCGCGGCAAACTCGGCCAGCGGCCAGGCCAACGGCGCGGCCAGGAGCAATGCCAGGACTGCGGCCCCTGCCAGCGCCGACAGGGCGCGCCGCCGCGCTGGGCGCTGGCGCCAGGCCTGCGCCACGGCATAAGCCAGGCCCAGCGCGCCCGCGTAGTAGGCCCAGCGCACGTCAGCCAGGAAGGTGACGGCCAGCGCCGCCCCGGCCCACGCCCCAGCCTGCCAAGCGCCACGCTGGGCTGCCCGCCGCGAAGCCAGCAGCAGCCACGGCGTCCACGCGACCGCGAACACGAGCGACACATGCCCGGCCGCCAGGTGGGCCACCAACTTGGGCAGCCCGGTGAACGTTAGGGCGGCCAGCAGTGCCGGACCGGCACTCGCGCCCTCCGCGCGCGCCAAACCGTAGACGCCCAGCCCGCCCCAGAGCAGGTGCAGCGCCAGCAACAGGTTGAAGCCCAGCGTCAGCGGCAGCACGAGCAGCGCCCAACCGGGCGGGTACCACACCCCGGCCAGTGGGTCGGCGGCGAAGGGTTGGCCCACGAACAGCCGGTCGTTCCACAACGGCACGCTGCCCGGTTGCCACAGTGTGTCTCGCAGGTAGGCCGCGTTGGGGAGGTGGCTGATGAGCAGATCGGTGTAGGCGGCCCCGGGCGCGAACGGCACATCCAGCGGACGCAGCGTCAGCGGCCAGAGGTAGACCAGACCGGCCAGCGCGAGCAGTCCGCCCGCCGCCAGGCGCTCGCGGGCAGCGGCGCTAAGGCGCATAGATCACGACCTCGTCCTGCGCGAACGCGACGGGCCAATCCACTGCCCAATCCGCGCCGAGCAGGGCACGTTCGCGCGGACCGACGACGACATAGGTGACGCGGTGGTCGTGCACCCACGTTTCCGGCGGCAGGCGGCCCGCGTAGAAGTTGAGCAGCAACTGCTCCTGCAGCGTGGCGTGCGTCGTCTCAAAGGGGTGGCCGTAGAGCACGCGCGCCGCTGTGTGGGCCGGGATATAGAGGCCAAAGGTCGGGGCGGCGGCCACGGTGTCGGCGGGTGTGGCGTGCTCACCCAGCCAGCGCAGGGCAGCCGCCTCACCCGCCGTCCAGAAGATGTTGGGTTCGCGGGCGGCAATCGCGCCGAGCGCGGCGGCGTAGATCAGCAGGTTGGTCGGCAGCGCCAGCAGGGCCACGACCCCCACCCCGAGCGGCCGCCAGGCGGGGCGCAGGCGCGGCCAGACCACCGCGCGCAGCGTGTCTAGCGCCAGCACGCACACAGGCACCCACAGGCCGACCGAGAGCCGGCGCTGGAGGGCAAACGGCGCATAGAGCGCCAGCCCGCCCAGTCCAAGCCAGGCCAGCAGGATTACGTCACGCGGGGTACGGCGGCGCAAGGCGCGCACGAAGCCCACCGCCGCCAAGAGCAGCGGCGCGCCGCCGGCGATGATGGCCGCCCAGAGCGGCGGCGAAGGGGTGAGGTTCTGCGCGTTCCATTCGGCCAGCACCGGATGGCGCAGCGTGAGCGTGAAGTCGTAGATCAGCCACGGCAAGGCCAACAGCCCAAAGGTCAGGAAGCCCGGCACAACAAGCGGACGCAGGCTGCGCGCCGCCACAGCCTGCCACGCGGCCACGCCGCCAATCACTAACCCCGCGCTCAGCAGCACCATGGGCTGCACCTGGGCCAGCGCCAGCGTCGCCAGCCCCACGACCAGCCAGCCTTGCCAGGGGTGCGCCGCGGCGGGCAGCCCCGGCACCGCGTAGCGCAATATCCAGAGTTCCAACGCCAACGCCAGCGCGAAGTGCGCGTTAGAGAAAACGGCCAGGAAGGGGAAGGCTTCCGGCACGAGTAAGTCGGGCGTGTACAGGCCAAAGGGCAGCGCCAGCCAGCCCAACCCTGAGCCGAGGGCGAAGAGCAGCCACATGGCCCAGCGGGCGCGACGGCCAGGCGCGAACGCGCCCAGGAAGGCCCAACCCGTGAGCAGCAAGGCCAGCCCGCCGGCCAGGCGCGCGCCGTGGTAGACCGCCTCCAGGCTCAGGCCCAGCCAGCGGGCTACGTGGCCGAGGAACAGGAAGTAAGTGAAGATGAACGCGCCGGGGCCGGGGTCTTGCGTGTAGGGCAGCGTGAACAGCCAACTACCCACCCAGCCCTCGCGCATTTTGGCCAGGTAGGAGTTGCCGTCGGCCGGGTTGAGCAAGATGCCGCTGAACACGACATTGCCCGAAACGCGATAGGCGAGCCAGTACGGCACGCTCGTCACCAGCACGACGGCAATGGCCACGGCCAGCACGAGCCAGGTATCTGGTTGCGGTTGCCGGCGCGGGCCGGGGACGCCCCTCATGGCGGGCCATTGTACCCCTTTGCCGTTTCAGATGCCTCGCCTATAATCGCCCGCGATGAGCCGCGCCTCCGCTCTCCTGCAGTTGCAAACCCTCGACCTCGAGCTAGACGCGCACCGCGTGCGGCTGCAAAGCATCGAGCAGGAACTGGGGGCCGACCCGGCCGTCCAGGCCGCCCAACGCGCCGTAGCCGATGGGCATGGGCAACTCCAGACGGCGCGCATCGCGGTGCAGTCGCTGGAGTACGAAGCGCAGGGACTGGCCGCCAAGCTGGCTGAGGTCAGCGACCGCATTTACGGCGGCAGGGTCACCAACCCCAAAGTGCTCCAAGACCTGCAACATGAAAACGAATCGCTTCAGCGCCGCCGCGCCGCGCTGGAGGAAAAACAGTTCGAAGCTCTTATCACCGCGGAGACGGCGGAGGGCCGCCAGGAGCAACTGCAGTTGGCGCTGGACGCGGCCGAGACCGCCTCGGCCAACGCGCACGGCAGCCTGCGGCTGGAGCGCGACCAGCATCAACTGGTCATGGCCAACCTGGCGGGCGACCGGGAGGCCGTCGTGGCGCAGATCTCGCCTGCTGACCGCGAAACCTACGAACGCCTGCGCCCCGCCAAGAAGGGCCGCGCCGTGGCCGTGCTCGATGAGGGCGTCTGCGGCGCGTGCGGTGTTGAGCTTTCCTCCGCCCTGAACCAGAGCGCGCGCCAATCTGCCGACCTGGTGCTGTGCCGTAACTGCGGCCGCATCTTGTGCGCCAGTTAGCTGCCTGCGATGCGCCTGCCCCGCTTACCCGAGATTGACGCGTTCTCCTTCTGGCTGGGGTTCCTGGCCGCCGCGGCCCTGGCCTATGGCCTGTATCGCATCCGGCACGTCCTGAGCGATTATCGCCGAAATTTCGGCCGAAGGCTGCGCGGGCTGCGTGAGTTCTTCATCGCCGGGTTGGAGCGCGCTGTCCGGCAGGACGTGCTGCGCTACGCCCAAAGCGCGCACCTGGCGGGCACGCTGTTCCCGCTGGACGAAATCTTGCTGCCGCCCCGGCTGCTGCTGCCCGAGCCGGCCTTTGACCCTAACGCCCCGCCCCAAGACCTCGACCTGACGTCCGTCATCCCGATGCTGCCAGAGTGGCCGGAACTGGCCGGGTTGTACCGCGCGCCGAGCCTCGCGCCGGCCGAAGCGCTGGCAGGCGGCAGCCATCTGTTGGTGCTGGGCGCGCCCGGCGCGGGCAAGACCACGCTGCTGGCGCACATGGCCTCGGTGGCGGCGCGCGAAGACACGGCCCTCTTGCCCGCATACCACACGCCCATTTTCATCCACGCGGGCGATCTGGCGCTGCCGCTGGGCGCGGGCCACACGGCGCTCGACCCGCTGCTCGCCGCAGCCAATGCGCGCGCCTCGGCCCTCACCGGCTCGCGGCTGCCCGGCCATTTACGCGGTCGCCTGCGCGACGACAAGTGCTTGATTTTGCTGGATGGGCTGGACGAATTGCCGCCGCCGATCATCGTCGAGGCCGCCGCCTGGCTGCGCCAATTCATGGAGGCCTACCCCCAGCACCGCGTCGTCGCGGCGGCGGGCGCGCAGCATTTCGCGCCGCTGCTGGCGCTGCCGTTCGCACCGGTGTTCATCGCTCCGTGGAGCGACAACGACCACCGCGCCCTGATTGGCCGGTGGGGCGCGGCCTGGGAGAAACTCATCCGTTCGCGCAAGCGCCGCGGCTCGAACGCAGCCGACACCGATCCGCACCTGATCATGGGCTGGCTGAGCACCGCCAACCAAGGCCGCAGCATTTTTGAGATCACGCTGAAGATTTGGGCGGCCTTCGCCGGAGACGCGCGCGGCAAGCGCCCCGTGGACTGGCTGGAAGCCTACGTGCTGCGGCACGGCGTCAAGGCCGTGGGCCAGCGCGGGCTGGCGCGGCTGGCAACGGCCCTGCTGGAGCGCGAGTTATCGGACGGGCTAACGCGCGCCGAGGCCACGGCGCTGCTCACGCCCATCTTCGCCGGGCCGGGCGGCAGCGCCGCGTTGGAGCCGGCCGACTTCCTCGACGACCTGGTGGCGCGGCGGCTATTGGCGCGCTACCGTGACCGGGTGCAATTCCAGCACAGCCTGGCGGCGGCGTTCTGCGCGGCGACATCTTTCGCCGACGAGCCGCAAGCGGCAGCCGCCGCTCAGCGCACGCCTACCCCCGGCTGGGTGCGGGCACTCTACTTCTTCGCGGCGTTGGGCGAACTAACGCCCATCGTGGCCCACGCCCTGAGCCAGCACCCCGACCTGCTGCACACCGACCTGCTGGCCTGCGCTCGTTGGCTGCGCGACGCCCCGGCCCAGGCGCGCTGGCGGACCGAGGTCTTCCGGCGGCTGACGCGCCTGTTCATTGATGGGCAACAGCCGGAGGCGCTGCGCGCGACCACACTGGCCGCCTTCGTCGCCGCAGGCGATCCGACCGTGAGCGCGCTCTTCAAGCAGAACCTCAACAGCCTCGACCCGGTGGTGCGCCGGCTATCGGCGCTAGGGCTGGGCGCGCTGGGCGAGGTCGCCGCCATCCTGCCCATCGCCTCGCACTTCACCGACCCGGCGCTCGAAGTGCGCTGGGCGGCCACGCTGGCCCTGAGCGTGCTCAATCACCCCTCCGCATTAGAGGCGCTGGCGCAGGGCCTGCTGGTGGGCGATGAGAACCTGCGCCGCGCTTGCGCCGAGGCGTTGGCCGCCAACGCCGAGGAAGGTTTCCCGGTGCTCAAGGAGGCGGTGGTTCACGCCGACCTCAGCGTGCGCCGCGCCGGCGTCTACGGCCTGGCCGCCACCCGCGAGGACTGGGCCTTCGCGCTGCTTAACGACTTACAGCACAACGAACAGCAGTGGTTTGTGCGCAGCGCGGCCGCCGATGTGCTGGCGCGCCACAATGACCCCGCTGCCCGCGCGCCGCGCCCGATCGAACTGCCCGAGGCCCAGGGCTGGCTGATCGGCTGGGCCGCCACGCAGGGGTTGGGCGTGCCGCCCGGTCCCGGCGCGCTCGACGTGCTCAACCGCGCTGCCGCCCAGGGCGACGAGGCGACGCAGCGCGCCGCGGCCGGGGCGCTGGGCCGGCTGGGCAACCCGGCCGCCACCCGCGAGTTGTATCCGCTGCTGCAAAACAACAGCCTGGCCGTGCGCGATGCCGCGTTTCGCGCGCTGGCCTTCATCGGCGCCGCCGCCGGGCAGCGCCTGTCGCCGCCGCTTAACTGAGGCCGGTCGTGATGAACCCAACCACCCGTGAGTATGCCGACGTCATTCGCGGGGGCCTGCCAAAGACCAACCGGCCGCAGACGGTGCTCGTCTTGGGCGCCGGGCTGGCCGGGCTGAGCGCCGCCTACGAACTGCGGCGCGCGGGCCATACGCCCATCGTGCTCGAGGCGCAGCCGCGCGTTGGCGGGCGCGTGTGCACCCTGCGCGAGCCGTTCAGCGACGGACTGTATGCCGAAGCAGGGGCCATGCGCATCCCGCGCTCCCACGCGCTGACCATGGCCTATCTCGAACATTTCAACGTGCCCACCACGCCCTTCACGATGGGTAACCCGCAGTGCTATTACTACCTGAACGGGGTGCGCCACCGCATCTCCGAGGCCAATGCCGACCCGGCGCGGCTGGGCTACAGCGTGCACTCGCACGAGGCCGGGCGCAACTTCGGCCAGTTGTGGGAAGCCGCGCTGGCGCCGCTGCTGGCGCGCCTCAAGACCGAGGGCGAGGCCGCCTGGGACGGCCTGGTGCGCGACTACGACCAGTATTCAACCCGCGAATTCTTGGAGGCGTGCGGCTGGTCAGAAGGCGCGATTGAGATGTTCGGGTTGCTGGCCGACCAGGAAGCGCTGATGAATTCGTCGTTCCTCGAGTTGTTCCGGGAGGAGGCCGGCGGCTACTACACCGACATGGTGCAGGTTGCGGGCGGCATGGATCACCTACCGCGCGCTTTCTTGCCGGCCCTACGGCCCCATTTGCGCTTTGGGGCCAGGGTGACGGCCATTGAACAGGATGCGGAGCGAGTGACCGCCCACTACGCCGGCGCCGCCGGGAGCTTCAGCGCCAGCGCTGACTACGCCATCATCACGATCCCGTTTCCAGTTTTGCGCCACATCGAGTTCCCGCAAGCCCTCTCGCGTGGCAAGCAACGCGCCATCCGCCAACTGCACTACGACGCCTCGGCGAAAATCTGGATGCAGTTCCGCCGACGCTTCTGGGAGAGCGATGACGGCATCTTCGGCGGCGGCACGGCCACCGATCTGCCCATCCGGGTGATTTACTACCCCGATCACGGCCGGGAGACAGGCCGCGGGGTGGTGCTGGCAAGCTACACCTGGAGCGAGGACGCCCAGCGCTGGGGATCGCTCGCGCCCGAGGCGCGCCTGCGTGAAGCGCTGGACGACCTGGTGGAGATCCACCCGCAGGCCCGGGCGGAGTTCGAGTGCGGCGCTTCTAAGATGTGGCACGACGACGAGTTCGCGGGCGGGGCATTCGCGCTGTTCGACCCAGGCCAGCAGACGCTGTTGTACCAGGACATCATTCGGCCGGAGGGGCGGCTGCGGTTCGCGGGCGAGCACGCCTCCCTCGGCCATGCCTGGATTCAGGGGGCCATTGAGTCGGGCGTGCGCGAGGCGCAGGCCGTCAACGCCCTCAGCCTGGCCTGAGGCCCAGGGCGGTATAATCGGCGGCATGCCTGGCCGTCTGTCGCGCCTCGAGACTCGCATGGAGACGCTGGTGGAAGGCGTGTTTGCGCGCCTGTTTGCCGGCGACGTTCACCCACGCGACGTAGCGCTGCACCTGGCCCGCGCGCTCGAAGACTCTACGGTAGCGGGCGTGCCGGCCACCCACTACACCGTCCACCTGCACCCCGCCGACGCGGCCGCGCTCCTGGCCGTGCAGCCGCCGTTGGGGCCTGTCCTGGCGGGCGAACTGCTGCGCTTGGCGCGCGAGGCCCAACTGACGCTGCCCGCGCCCCCGCAGGTGACGCTGCTGGCCGATGCCACGCAAAAGCCACGCGCCATCAGCATCCGGGCCGACACGCCCCTGCCTCCGGCCAGCGACACGCAGACCATGGCGCCGGTGTCGGCCGGGCCGGGCCGCACGCCGCCGCGCGCCTTTCTGATCTTGGAGGGCGAGCGCACCGTGACACTGACCACGCCCATCATCAACATCGGGCGGCGCTTCGATAGCGACATCATCGTGGACGATCCGCGGGTTTCGCGTGCGCATGCCCAACTGCGGCTGCGGTTTGGCCACTACATGCTCTACGACCTCGGCTCGACCGGCGGCACGTTCGTCAACGGCCAGCGCGTGGTCGAGTTCGTGCTGCGACCCGGCGACGTGATCTCGCTGAGCGGCGTGCCGCTGATTTATGGCGAGGATGCGCCCGGCGCGCCCGCCTCGCGCAGCAACACGCAAGACCAGCGCGCCCAGCGGGGGGCCACCGCACCGCTGCCGCTGCCTCCCAAGGACGCGCTGCCATGAACCCCGGCCAGGTGATGCTGGGGCTGCGGCTGGCGCTGGCGGCGCTGCTCTACGGCTTCTTGGGGCTGCTAGTCTGGATGCTGTGGCAGGATGTGCGCGCCGCCGCCCAACGCGCCGCGGGCAAAGGCCGCCGCCTGGGTCGGCTGCTGGTGCTCGAGGCGGGGCTGCCCCAGCTGCCGACCGGCATGGAGTTCCCGTTGCTGCCCATTACCTCGCTCGGGCGCGCGCCAACCAACACCGTCACACTGCCCGACGACACGGCGTCGCTGGAGCACGCGCTGCTGCATCTGCGTGACGGCCAGTGGTGGCTGGAAGACCTGGCTTCGCGCAACGGCACGCGCCTTAACGACACCGTGATCAGCGACGCCTCGCCAGTAATGCCCGGCGACGTGATTGGCATTGGGCGCGTCAGGCTCAAGCTCGAGGTGGAGTAAGGGCCTGCCACGCGGCCAGCAGGTGCGGGTGCAGCCGCCAGCCGAGCGCCGGGCACTCGCGGACGACCCAGTCCAGGTATAGCCTGCACAAATCTGGGAGGGAGGCCGTGTCGCGCGCCGCCCATAGCGCCGGGTGATAGCCGAGCGCCGTGGCGGTGGGATCGTAGGCCAGCTTGTCGGCCACGAAAACTAATTGCTCTACAGCCGATGCGCCCGCCCGCAGCGTGGTGTGGTAGGTGACGGCATTGAGCACCTCGGCGTCATCCACGCCCAGCGCCTGCCGCAGCACGGCCGCCGCCACCGCGCCGTGCACCACCTGGGGAATGGCGCGGTCGGCTGCGCTCAGCGGCACGCCGAGCGCTTCGGCTGTGGTGAGAATGCGCGATAACGGCGTCACGGCGGCGAGGTCGTGTGCCATGGCCGCCAGCGTCACCGGCCCCAGCGGCAGGCCCAGGCGCCTTGCCAGCCGACGCCCGGCCGCTGCCACCCGGCTCACATGCCGCAATGTGTCGGGCCGTTCCGCGGCCAGCAGGAAGCGGCGCACGTCACCCCGTGGGTCGCCGGTGGCGCGCAGGGCCGCAAAGCAGGCCGGCAGGAGGTTTACGGCCATCGCCCACCGCAGCGCGGGCGGTTAGCCGCCTTCATTTGCATCGCCTTGCGGCAGCCAGACGGTGAAGGTCGTGCCTTCGGCGGCGTTGCTCGCCACACCGATATCGCCGCCGTGGTGCTCCACGATATCCTTACAAATCGCCAGGCCTAGGCCGGTGCCGGCCTCGCCCGAGTCCAGCCCGGTGCGACCGCGATAGAAGCGCTCAAACAGGTGCGGCAGATCGGCCACCGGGATTACCGACTCGGTGTTGTGGAAGCTCACTTCCAGGCCGGCGCGGCCGCCGTGATGGACAACGCGGCTGTAGACGCGCACTTTGCCGCCGGACGGCGTGTATGACACGGCGTTCCCCAGGAGGTTATCGAAGACCTGAATGATCTGGGCGCGGTCTACATTCAGGATGGGGCTGGTCGGCAGGGGCACATGCTCCAGGGTCAGGCCGCGCGTTTCGGCGCGGGTGATGTGCATCGTCACCACCTCGGCGATCAGGCCGTCCATGCCTTGCTGCGTCCGGCGGGGCACGGCAATCTGAGCCTGAAGGCGAGACAAGTCGAGCAAGTCTTCGATCAGGCGGCGCAGGCGCTCGGTTTCGCGCGCCAGCGTGGGCAAGTAACGGGGGAGCACCTCGGCTCCGCGCTTCTCCAGCAGCCCCAAGTGCAGCTTGATGTTGGTCAACGGCGTGCGCAGTTCGTGCGACACGTTAGAGATAAACTGGTCTTTGAGCCGATCGAGTTCCTTGAGGCGCTCATTGGCCCGCGCCAGTTCGCGCGTGCGAGAGCTGACGCGCTCTTCGAGCGTTTCGAGCAGGTTGGCCCGGTGCAGCGCATTGCCGGCCACCTCGGCAATCGCCGTGAGCAGGTGGATCTCCGTGGCCGTAAAGGGCCGCGACCGGTTGCTGCCCACGTTCATCACCCCGATCACGCCGTCGTGGGTTCGCAGCGGCACCGCCAGCACGCTGCGGGTTTCATGCAGGTAAGCTTGAGCGCCGGGATGCGCCAACTGGGTCTCCGGATCGGCGTGCACGTCGGTGGTCATGTGCATTTCGCCGGTCAGGGCCACCTGGCCGGTAATGCCCTCCCCCAGGCGGTAGCGCATCCCGGCCAGCTGCGCCTCGGGCGGGTGGTTGCCCCGCAGCACCAAATCGCCCGTGGACGGCTCGACCAGGAAGATGGCGCTGTTGTCGCCGCCGGTGACGGCGCAGGCCTTGTGCAGGAAGATGGGCAGCATCTCGGCCGCATTGCGCGCCAACCGCAGCGCGGCCGAAACTTCGACCAAGGCCGCCAGTTCATCGGCCCGGCGGCGCGTTTCGTTGAACAGGCGGTTCTTCTCTAACGCCAGCGCCACTGCCTCGGCAATCTGCGCGACGACCGAGAAATCCAGTTCCTGGTAGCCGTTGGGCCGGCGCCATTGCATGCTCAGGGAGCCGACAATCTGCTCCCCAGCGCGCAGCGGGAGGGTAGCTGACGAGCGATAGCCCGCCGTAATCAGCGCCTGATCAAGGGCAAACGGGCTGCTCGCGGGCAGGTCAGGCACCAGATAGAGACGCCCCGCCAGCACTTGTTCAGCCGAGGAGGTAGTCGTCAATGGCAGGCGCATGCCCGCGGCGAAGCCGGGCAGCATGGGGTCGGCGGCCAGCAGCATCACCTCGTGCTCCGGGCCGCTGAAACCGAGCATGGCCAGGCGCTCACATCCGGTAATGCCGCGCAGACCAGCGGCAATGGCTGGGAAGGCCTGGGTCACATCGGGCAGGGCGTTAAGCGCCCGCAGCGCCTCGCTGGCCGCCATGACTTCGTCGGCGTGGCGGCGAGTCTCATCGAACAATTGGGCCTTGGCAATCGCCAGGGCGATCTGCCGCGTGGCTTGCTCGGCGCGGGCGATTTCGTGCGGCGTGAACGTGTGCGACTGCACGAAGCCCACCAGCACCGCCCCCAGCTTGCGATCGCCAGCGATCATCGGCAGCACCAGCATGGACTTCATCCATGACAGTTGTTTGATGCTGGCGCTGACCAGCGTCGAGCCGGGCACATCTTCGATCACCTGCGGCTCGCCGGTGCGCAGGACCAGTTCGGTCAGGGTAGGCTCACCCGGCTGCGGATGCAGGGTCGGGTAGACCTCCCGCTGATCACCCCAGGCCGCCATCGGGATCGGCACTTGACGCGCCGCATCCCACCGCGTCAGGAAACAGGCATCGGCCCGCAGCATCTCGCCCAGGCGGTCGGCCAGTGTTTGCTGGAGCGTCTTGAAATCAAGCGCGCTGACCGCCGCGCGCGAGATTTCGTTCAGCGCTTCCAAGTGATGGGCGCGGCGGGCTTCGGCCTCGAAGAGCTGGGCGTTTTGCAGGGCCAGGGCCATTGGGCCGGTCAGGGCGCGCAGCACCGGCTCGGAATGGTCAGCGAAAACGCCGGGCCGATCGCTCAGCAGCACACACACCCCAACCAGCAGCTCGCCGATGAGCAGCGGCACAGCGAGGGCGGCCGGCATCGGCGCATCGGCCGCCGGCGCGGCGAAGCGGACGATGCGGCGCTCCCGCGCGGCCTGGGCGGCCAAGGACGCGGCGACGGGCGACTGCTGCCACTCTGGCCGGCCGGCGCCCGCCGCCGCGCTGAGGCGCAACGCGGGCGCGCCCGGCTCCGGCAGGTACATCTCCGCCCGGCGGGCAGCCAGCACTTCCAGCACGCTCTCCAAAGCGCGCTGGACGACTGCCCCCAGGTCGAGGCTGGCGGTCAGGTTTTGGCTTAGCCGGTAGAGTAGTTCCAACCGGCGCTTTTCGTCTTCCAGGGCGGCGATCAGGCGCGTGTTCTCCAGTTGGTCAGCCGCCTGGCGCACAAGGGTTTCGGCCAATTGCTGTTCGGCTGGGGTGAACTCGCGCCGCTGACGACTCTCCCACAGGCTCACTTCGCCCAGTACTTCGCCGTGCGCAATGATGGGAATGTACAGGGTAGATTGGCCGTCGAAGCGCCGCAGATCAGCCCGCTCGGCCGGGGACAGGTCGGGATCATCCACATGGACCACCAGTGAGGCGCGGCTGCGCAGCGCTTGCAGCGCCAGCGGGTACTCACTCAGGCGATAGGTCTCACCCAGGCTCGAGACGCGTTCAGCCGACGTCGCTTCGGCGCTCCAGTACTCTGCCAAGACTGTGCTGGTCTCCAGCGCCGGGTCGGCCCCGAGCACATACGCGCTGGAGACGCGCAACGCCTGCGCCAGGTGCCGGGCCAAAACCTCTAGCACAAGACGCGGCTCGCGGACGGCGGCCATCTCTTGGGCGGCAGCGTAGAGTTGGCCCAGTTCGTCGGCGGTCCCACGCGCTTCGGCATACAGGCGAGCGTTGATGACGGCGACGGCGGCCTGGTCGGCAAACAAATCTATCAGCTCCACATCGCGCGGGCCAAACAGGTCGGGCACGTCGGCCGATATGGACAAGGCGCCTAACACCTGCCCGCGCCAGCGGATGGGTGCGCCGATAACGGCCCGCACAGGCGCGGCATCGTAGGCCGAGGAGCGATGCGGCCAGGTCTTGTAATCGGGCACAACGAGCGTCTGGCCGGTCTCGACGACCTGGCCCGCCATACCCTGACCGTGCTCCAGCAGCAGCCCAGCGAAATCCAGGTCGTAGCCCAGGCTGAAAACACATTCTACCCGCTCGTCGTCACGGGTCAGGTATAGGCCCGCGGCGGTGGCGTCTAGCAGGCGCATGGCCCGCGAGACGATCAGCCGCAGCAAGACTGTCAGGTCGAGCTCCTGGCTCACATCCAGGCTCATCTCGTGCAGGGCCGTCAGGGCGGCCACGCGGCGGCGTTCGCTCTCGTATAACTGGGCGTTCTTGACCGCCAGGGCGGCCTGCCCGGCCAGCGTCGCCAGGTAGCGGGCGTGCCGCGGCTGAAAGAAGGCCGGTTCGGTCTTGTCGAGTGAGAAGATGGCGATGATCTCGTCGCGCGCAATCAGCGGCACACCCAGCCAAGCGCGAATGTGTCGGGAGGCCCCCAGCGGCACCCAACCGGGGAACTGGTGCGCATCGGCAATAATCAGCGGCGCTCCGGTCTCGATCACCGTGCGCAGGTTGGCCGTGGTGCGGGCGTCGAAAGTTGCCTCATGCAACTGGGCGGTCTGCTCGGGCGTATAACCGCGCAGGCGGGCCACGCGGTAGAGTTCGCCTTCGCGCAGCATGATCGTGGCCGTGTCATACGGCACCACGCGCGCCACCTGCTCTAGCAGTTGGTCGAGCACCGCGTCAGTTTCCAGGCTGGCGCTGAGAAGCGCGCCGGTCTCGCGCAACACTTCGGCCAGGTGGCGCTGCTCGCGTTCGGCGGCGAACAGGCGGGCCTGCTCAATGGCCACCGCCGCCTGGTTGGCCAGTAGGGTGAGCGTCTGCAAGTCTTCCCGCCGGTAGACGGCCTCGCGGTAGCACTGGGCCGACATCATGCCGAAGACGTTGCTGCCCAGCCGCAGCGGCACCGCCAGAATGGCCTGCACCACCTCAGCGCCGCCATAGTGGTAAGCCGCGATGGGCGGCAGTTCGTCGGCGTGGTCAACGCGCACAGCCTGGCCGGTGGCAATGATGTGGCCGCTCAGCCCATCGCCCATGCGCCGGCGGCCCAGGTCTACCCTGACCCCCTGGTCAACCGCGTAGACCAGATGGATGTGCTCGTGATCTTCCTCGGCCAGCGCGATGATGAAGGCCTCACACGGCATCAGCTCGGTCACGGCGCGGTGCGTGGCGGCGTAGACATGCTCGAGGTCGAGGCTGCCAGTGATCTCCTGGCTGGCGCGGTAGAGCACGGCGCGGCTCTCGGTCACGCGCTGGCTGGCCTGGCGCTGGGCGGCCTCGGCGCGCAGCCGATCAATGGCGGTGGCCATCTGCCCGGCCACCGTGACCAGCAAGCGCTCGTCGGCTGGGCTGTAGGCGGCCACGCTGCGGCTTTCGGCGTTCAGAACGCCCAGCACGCGCTCGCCGCTCCGCAGGGGCACACACAGCTCCGATCGCATGCCGAAGCCCAAGTCAATGTAGGCCGGTTCGAGGCGGGTATCGTCCACGCGGCGCGGCGCGCCAGAGAGCGCCACGCCGCCGGTAACCCCCTGTCCGAGGGGGATGATCGTGGCGCGGGCGGCCGGGTCCAGGCCCTGGTAGGAGGCGTGCATATGCAGGTTGCCGGAGGACTCGTCGAGCAGCAGCGCGCCGAAGTTGTGGGTGAAGAGGCCCTGGCCGATAATGGCCGTGATGCGCGTGATCAGGTCGTCTTCATTGGTGGCGGCCGCCCCGGCTACCGCGGCCTGATAGAGCACCGCCAGCGCCTGCTCCAGGTCGGCGGCGTGCTGGTCGGCCAGCCCAGACGGAAGCGGTCCGTGGAGCGCTGGGACTGATTGGGTTGGAGGCCTATCGGGTTGTGGTTGTTGAGCGTCCACGCGGGCAAAGTATAGACGGGTTTGAGCGCGCTGCAACCCGGCCGGGCGTTCCTGAGTATAATAGCCGCTGACGTCTTCTGTATGCCTGACCCGCCGAAAACAACATGGAGCAGTCGGCCGACACCCCCAGCGCGCTGAGTTTGCTACTCGAACTCGGCCAGGCGTTTCACTCCACGTTGGAGCTTGATCCGCTGCTGGTTTCGATTCTCAAACAGATGCAGAGCGCCGCCCGCAGCGAGGGGGTGTCTATCTGGCTGCTGGATGAGGGCGGCAGGCGGCTGACCTGCACCCACGCGGTGGGGCCAGACGTGGCCGAGCTCATCGGCGCGGGCATGCCCGCCGACCAGGTGCGCCGGGCCGACGCCCTGGCCCAGGGCGTGACCATCCGCTTGAACACCGTGACCGGCAACCCGGCGGCCGAGCACTGCCTGCACCCCGAGCTGGCCCGCCAAACCCGCAACGCCGTGGCCGCGCCGCTGCTGGCCCGCGGCGACTGGCTGGGCGTGCTGATCGTCGTCAACAAGCTCGGCGCCGATCCGTTCTCCGAGGCCGACCGGGTGCTGATCGGCGCGCTGGCGGGCCACGCCGCCGTTGCTATCCAGAACGCCCAACTCTACGCGCGCCAGCGCTACCACACCGAGCGCCAGCGCCTGCTAGAGCAGATCAGCCACCACTTGCAGCAGACGCTGGACATCCAGGCTCTTATTCCGCTGGTGCTGGCAGAGATCAACCGCACGCTGCACACCGAGGCCGAATCACTCTGGCTGCTCAACCCAGAGACCGGCATTCTGGCCTGCCGGTACGCCACCGGGCCGGAGGGCGAGGCCATCAAGCGCGTGACGGTGCCGCTGGGCCAAGGCATTGTGGGCATCTCGGTCGCGCAGCAGCAGTCCATTGTGCTGCCCGACGCTCAGCAAGACCCACGGTTCTACCGTGCAGCCGACCAGCAGACCGGCTTTGTGACCAACTCGCTGCTATGCGTGCCGCTAGTGGTCACGGGCCGGGCCATCGGCGCGATTGAGGCCGTCAACAAGCGCGGCGGCCAACTCTTCAACGCCGACGACCTTGACCTGCTGCGCAGCATCGCCGACAGCGCGGCGCTGGCGATTGAGAACGCGCGCCTGTTTACCGAGTTGGCCGCCAGCTATGACAGCACGCTCAACGCCCTGGCGGCCGCGCTCGACCTGCGCGACCGAGAGACCGAGGGCCACTCACGCCGCGTGGTGGAATACACCGCGCGGCTGGCGCGACAACTGCGGCTGTCGGAACACGACATCATGGAAATCAGCCGCGGGGCGCTGATTCACGATATCGGCAAAATCGGCGTGCCCGACGCCATCCTGAACAAGCCCAGCGCCCTGGCGCCCGAAGAACGGCTCATTATCGAGCGGCACCCGCAGGAGGGCTTCGACATGCTGCGGGATATCCCGTATCTGCGTCAGGAAGTCAAAATCGTCCTGGCGCACCAGGAGGCCTGGAATGGCAGCGGCTACCCTTACGGGCTGCGCGGCCCAGACATCCCGCTGGGGGCGCGGCTATTCGCCGTGGCCGACACCTTCGACGCGCTGACCTCTCACCGGCCGTACCGGCAGGGCCGGCCGATGGATGAGGCCAGCCTGGTGATTGCGGCCGAGGCGGGGCGGCAGTTCGACCCGGAGGTGGTCGCAGCCTTCCTGGCGGTGCCACTGAGCGAATGGGCCGCTATCCGCGCCCGGGTCGAAGCTGAAGTGGCCCAGCGGCGCGCCGAGCATGCCGAGCGCCTATCGGCGGGCAAGCACAACGGTTCGCCGCCGCCCCAGTAACTGGGCGGGTGGGCAGCCATTGACGCCCCAGCGCCCCGCCCGCTACAATGCAGACCATGTCAAACAGCCCCCTTTTATCCTACGGCGGCCAGGCCGTCATCGAAGGCGTGATGATGCGCGGCGCCCGCAGCATGGCGGTGGCGGTGCGCGCCCCCAGCCGACAGATCGTGGTCCACACGCAGCCGCTTAGCCCGCTTTATCGCAACACCTTCAGCAAGCTGCCCTTCGTGCGCGGCCTGCTGGGACTGTGGGACGCGCTGGGCCTGGGCTGGCAAAGCCTGACGTTCGCGGCCAACGTGGCGGCCGACGGCGTGGCGAAGTTTGAGGGGCCAATGGCCTGGGGCACCATGGCGCTCTCGCTAGCCATCAGCCTGGGCATCTTCTTCCTGGCGCCCGCCGGGTTGGCGCAGTTGGGCGAAAACCTGCTGGGCATACCGCCGCTGTGGGGCAGCCTGCTGGAGGGCCTGGTGCGACTCCTGCTGATCTTGGGCTACCTGGGCCTGATCGGCCTGGTGCCGGACATCCGGCGGCTGTTCGGCTATCACGGGGCCGAGCACAAGACCATCCATGCCTTCGAGGCAGGCGCGGAATTGACCCCCGCTTCGGTGGCGCGCTTTCCACTGGAGCACCCGCGCTGCGGCACGGCCTTCCTCCTAACGGTGGTCATCATCTCAATCTTGCTGTTCGCGGCGCTGGGGCCGCTGCCGCTGTGGCAGCGCCTGCTGTCGCGCCTCCTGCTGATCCCCGTGGTCGCGGGCCTGGCCTACGAGTACATCCGGTTCACGGCGCGTCACCTGAGCAACCCGCTGGTGCGCCTGCTGGTCATCCCCAACCTGGCGCTGCAGCGCCTGACCACGCGCGAGCCGGACGCCACCATGCTGGAGGTGGCGATTGCGGCCTTCCGGGCCATGCGCGACCAAGAGCAGGCGCCGCCGGCCGTTCCCTGAGCGGCCGGCGCCGCGCCCGGCGGGGGCCGCGGCCGTTGTGATAGAATTTTCCTGCCGGGCCGCGCCTCCCGCGCAGGCCCCGGCCGCAACAACCACTCACTATTCATCACTTCCCACCTCGAGAAGAGGAGACTTCTATGCGCAGCAAAATCACCATTGTGGGGGTCGGCAACGTCGGCGCGTCGTGCGCGTTGTGGCTGGCCAAGCGCGGACTGGCCGACCTGGTGCTGGTGGACATCCCGATCGCCAAGACCATGCCGGTCGGCAAGGGGTTAGATCTGCTTCAGGCCGGGCCAATTGAGGGCTACAACTCGCGCATCCGCGGCAACGCCGACGGTTCGTACGACGGCACCGAGAACTCGGATATCGTCATCATCACCGGGGGGCTGCCGCGCAAGCCGGGCATGAGCCGTGAAGACCTGGTCGGGGCCAACCAGCAAGTCATCACCGACGTGCTGCACAATGCCCTGCCGCGCTCGCCCAACGCGATTTACATTGTGGTGACCAACCCGCTCGACACTATGACCTACCTGGCCTTCAAGCAATCGGGGCTGCCGCGTAACCGCGTCATCGGCCAGGCGGGAATCCTCGACTCGGCCCGCATGGCGGCCTTCGTGGCGCAAGAGTTGGATGTCTCGATTGAGAACGTGCAGACGGTGGTGCTGGGCGGGCACGGCGACGAGATGGTGCCGCTCACCCGCTACAGCACTGTCTTCGGCCGCCCGCTGACCGAATGGCTGCCCGCTGACCGGCTGCACGCCATCGTCGAGCGCACCCGCAAGGGCGGCGGCGAGATCGTGAACCTGTTGGGCACCTCGGCCTACTACGCTCCCGGCGCGGCCCTGGCCAAGATGGCTGAGGCCGTCTTGCTCGACTCGCGCCTGATCGTGCCGGCCTCCACCTACCTGGACGGCGAGTACGGCCTGAAGGACATCTGCTTCGGCGTGCCGGTAAAGCTAGGCGCGAACGGCGTCGAACAGATCATTGAGTACACCCTGACCGACGACGAGAAAGGCATGGCTGACAAGTCGGTGAAGATTATTCGCGAGACGATGGGCGCGCTGAAGCCGGCCCATTAGCCGCGCCGGGTGATTACCGGGCCGGCGCCCTGAGCCGGCCCGCTTGTTCCGTTTTAGGAGAGGTGACGCATGCAGGAGCGGACAAAGAGTCTCGAGGCGCTGGGCTTGACCGGCACGCAGCAGCATTGGAACCCCGTGCCGGCTGCGACCGTGGAACTGGCCCTGGCCCGCGGCGAGGGCGCGCTCTCTGACGGCGGCACGTTTGTGGCCGTGACCACGCCCTTCACGGGGCGCTCGCCCGACGACAAGTGGCTGGTGCGCGAGCCGGGCAGCGCGGGGCAGGTGTGGTGGGGCAAGGTCAACCGCGCCTTTGAGCCAGAACAGTTCGACCGCCTGCTGGCCGACGTGAAAGCCTACCTGAACCTGCGCGAGCTGTTCGTGCGCGACCTGTATGCCAGCGCCGACCCGGCCCACCGCCTGCGCGTGCGCCTGGTCTCCGAGCGCGCCTGGCCGACGCTGTTCGCTCACAACTTGTTTATCCGCCCTCCGGCGGAAGACTTACCGGCTTTCGCGCCGAACTTCACCATCTTGCACGCGCCGGAATACCATCCTGATCCGGCCCGCCACGGCGTGCGCCGCCCCGCGCAGGGCGACACCGCCGCCATCGTGCTCGACCTGGCTAGCCGCACCATCGTCATCGCCGGCACGCGCTACGCGGGGGAGATCAAGAAGTCCATCTTCTCGGCGCTAAACTACCTGCTGCCCACCGCGGGAGTGCTGCCCATGCACTGCTCGGCCAACATTGGGCCAGACGGCGGCACGGCGCTGTATTTCGGCCTGTCGGGCACCGGCAAAACGACGCTTTCGGCTAACCCGGCGCGCGGGCTTATCGGCGACGACGAGCACGGCTGGGGCGACGGCGGCGTCTTCAACTTCGAGGGCGGCTGCTACGCCAAGATCATCCGCCTCTCGGCGGAGGCCGAGCCGGAAATCTACGGCACGCTGCGGCGCTTTGGCACGGTGCTGGAAAACGTCGTCATGGACCCCGGCACGCGGGCGCTGAACCTGGCCAGCGATGCCATCACCGAGAACACCCGCGCCGCATATCCGATTGACTTCATCCCCAACTTCGTGCCAACGGGCCGGGGCGGTCATCCCAATCACATCATCTTTCTCACCGCCGACGCATTTGGGGTGCTGCCGCCGCTGGCGCGCCTGACGCCCGAGCAGGCCATGTATCACTTCCTCTCGGGCTACACGGCAAAACTGGCCGGCACCGAGCGCGGCGTGAGCACGCCGCAAGCCACGTTCTCGGCCTGTTTCGCCGGGCCGTTCCTGGTGCACCCGCCCAGCGTCTATGGCGAGATGCTGCGCGACAAGATCAACCGTCACCAATCGTCCGTGTGGCTGGTGAACACCGGCTGGAGCGGCGGCCCCCCCGGCGTGGGCCAGCGCATGAAGCTCGCCTACACGCGGGCCATGGTCAACGCGGTGCTGAGCGGGGCGCTGCGCGACGTACCGACCCAACCCGACCCGGTGTTCCGCGTGCTCGTGCCGGCGACCTGCCCCGGCGTGCCGCCGGAGGTGTTGCAGCCGCGCAACACCTGGGCCGACAAGGCCGCCTACGACGTCAAGGCGCGCGAACTGGCGCGCGCGTTCGCCGACAACTTCGCGCAATACGCCCCATCGGTTGACCCGCAAGTGGCCGCCGCCGGGCCGTTGGCGAACTAACCCCCTCGCCCAAGTGAGAAGCGGAGCGGCCGGCCTCGCAGTCCCCTCCGGCCGGCCACCTGAACAGCGTTACGCCCCGCCGCGCCCGGCGGCGCAGGCTGCCCGTTGCCTCACCCCTGGGCGATGCCCTGGTAAGCGACTATGCCTATCGCCTTTGCCGGCCTTGTGACGCCATTCCATCATCACCACGCGCTGGTCTACGGCCCCGACGCGGAGGCCTTTGGGCTGCCGCTGTTTGGCCCGCCCGCATACGTGCGCCCGGCCTATTGGCTGTGGGAGGACCAGAACTACTTGCTGGTGGACGAGACGATTGACGACATCGGCCAGCGCTTCAGCGACGCGGCGGCCTATGCCTGGTTAGAAGACCGGGGCGACGCCTTCCCACGCGCCGATGTGATTGGCCGGCTGCCCTCGGGCGAGGCCAAGAGCGTGTTCATGAAGGAGCTTGACCTGGCCGCGGTGGCCGCCTACGCCGCGCCGAGCGCCGCGGCCCCCAGCGTGGCGCTCGATCTGCTGCTGGAGGCGCGAGCCGTGCCCGACGGCTACGCCCTGCGGCCGGCCGCGCCCCCGCCCGAGCTGGAAGCACTGGCCCGCGCCCTGCCCGCCTACCGCCTGGCCCCCGGCGCATTTGGGGCGCTGGGCGCGGCGCTGGTGAACCGCGTGGTGGCGAGCCGCCGCCGCGACCTGACCGTGACGTTCGACGACCTGGATGACCTGGTAGATTGGTAGGCCCGCCCGCCCGGCTGCCCGAGGTGACGCGGCGGCGCGATCTTGAGTTAGTGGTGCTAAACGGGTAGAATCTGGGCTGAGGAGTCTGGTATGACCGTTAAGATTGCTTATCGCGGCAAGACTTTTGACGCCAACGTGGGGAGCACCCTGCGCGACGCGGTGAAGAAAATCGGCCTACAGCCCGAAACGGTGCTGGCGGTGGTGGACGGCAAGCTCGTCACCGATGACACCATCATTCGGGAAGGCATGAACATCCGGCTGGTAGCGGTGATTTCGGGAGGCCGATGATGAAATGCCGCAAATGCGGCGGCTCGGCCGTCATCAACATGCGCCAGCACAAGTTGGCGCTGTGCGCGGAGGACTACGCCGCCTGGCTGCCTGATCAGGTGCAGAAGTCCATCGAAAAGTACCGCATGTTCACCTCGGCCGACAAGGTGCTGGTGGCGGTGTCGGGCGGCAAAGACTCGCTAGGGCTGTGGGACATCCTGTGCAAGCTGGGGTACAAGGCCGACGGCCTGTACATTGGGCTGGGCATTGATGGCGGTTTCGGCTATTCGGACCAATCGCGCCAGTTGTCGCAGCAGTTCGCCGACGCCCACGGCCTGCGGCTGCACGTCGTCGAGGTCGAAAGCACGTACGGGGCCACCATCCCAGAACTGGCCGTCATCAGCAATCGCGGGCACGGCAAGCCCTGCTCGGTGTGCGGGCTGAACAAGCGCTACATCATGAACCGTGTGGCGCACGACGGCGGCTATACCGCCCTGGCCACCGGCCACAACCTCGACGACGAGGTGGCCGTGCTGATGCAGAACACGCTCGTCTGGGCGGGCGGCTACCTGGCGCGGCAAGCCCCCGTGCTGGAGGCCAATCGCCCCGGCCTGGCGCGCAAGGTAAAGCCGCTGTGCCGCGTCTATGAGCGCGAGATGGCCGCCTACGCCTTGGTGCGCGGCATTGAGTACATCTACGATGAGTGTCCGCATGCCGTCGGCTCGACGACAATCGCCAACAAAGAAGTCCTGAACCAACTAGAGGAATCGCGGCCGGGGGCCAAGCTCCAGTTCTATCTGAACTTCCTGCAGGCTAAGGCCGCCGGCCTGTTCAACGTGCCGGCCAGCGAAGCGGAACTGCACGCCTGCGAGCGGTGCGGCCAGCCCACCACGGCCCCCGGCGAATGCTCGTTCTGCCGCCTGTGGGACAAGGTGCGCACCGTCAAAGGCTTGCCCGAGTGCGTGCCCGCCGCGCTGGGGGCCATGCCAGACAGCCAGTTTCCGCAATAAGCCGCCGCCGGTCGCGCTCTGAGCGCGCGGCGGCCTCACGCTCACGGTCATCGCTACTCATGCCAAATCTGAACAGCCCGGCGCTTCAGCCCCGCCCACCCGCCGGGCGCAGCTACAAGTTCCTACCGCTGGTTACGGCGGTGTTCGTCACGGCCTTGATCGTCTCCAACATCATCGCCGTCAAACTCATCACCCTCGGGCCGCTCCAGGTGTCGGGCGCGTTCGTCATCTTCTCCATCTCGTACATTTTCGGCGACGTGCTCACCGAAGTGTACGGCTACGCCCGCTCGCGCCAGGTGATCTGGATCGGCTTTGCCTGCAACCTGCTGGCCGTCATCGCCATTAGCTTGGCCGGTTGGCTGCCCCCACCCGCCAACTGGACCCTGGGGTACGCCACCGCCGCCGAAGCGCAGACGGCGTACGCTAACATCCTCGGCTCTACACCGCTAATTCTGGTCGCCTCGCTGCTGGCGTACCTGGTCGGCGAATTCATCAATTCTTTCGTGGTCGCCAAGCTGAAGATCGCCACGCGCGGGCGCTGGCTGTGGGTGCGCACCATCGGCAGCACGCTTGTGGCGCAGGTGGCCGACACGGGTCTTTTTGTCACGATCATGGTGCTGGGCCGCGTGTATGCGGCTAGCGATATGCTCATCATCATCGGCAGCGAGTGGCTGTCGAAGGTGGTGTACGAGATCCTCGCCACGCCCATCACCTACCGCGTCGTCAACTTCCTCAAGCGCGCCGAGCAAGAGGATTATTACGACTACACCACCGACTTTAACCCGCTCACCCTGCGCTAAAGATTAACCGCCATGACCGACCAGCCTCACGACCCGTCCGAAGAATCCGCGCCCGCCACCGCGCCGGCCCCAGCCGACAGCGCCTCTGCCCCCGCACCGGCGGCGCCGCACCGCAGCGGCTTTGTGGCGGTGGTGGGCCGCCCGAACGTAGGCAAATCCACGCTGATGAATGCGTATCTGGGGCAGAAGATTGCCATTACGTCGAGCAAGCCGCAGACCACGCGCCACACGCAGATCGGTATCCTCACGCGGCTAGACGCCCAAGTGATTTTCGTGGACACACCGGGGATACACGCGGCCCGCAACCCGCTCGGCGCGTATATGGTGCAGGCGGCGACGCGCGCCCTGCAGGACGCCGACGTGGTGCTGTTTATCGTGGATGTCTCGACCCCGCCGGGGCCGGGCGACGAGCAGTTGGCGCAGATTATCGCCGCACGACCTGAGCCGGGGCCGGTGGTGCTGGCGCTAAACAAGGCCGACCGGCTGAAGCCGGAAGACGTGATCGCCTTTACCACAGCCTATAGCGCGCTCGCGCCCAGCGCAGAGTGGCTGCTGGTGTCGGCCACACGCGGCGACAACCTGGAAGACCTGCTCAACCGCATTGTGGTCGCGCTGCCCGAAGGGCCAGACCTGTTCCCCGAGGACGAGATCACCCAGACCCACCTGCGCGACCTGGCGGGCGAGTTCATCCGCGAAGCGGCGCTGAACCTGCTGGAAGAGGAAGTGCCGCACGGCGTGGCGGTGGAGGTCAACTCATTCCAGGAGCGCGGCGAGAGCAATGCCTATATCGAAGCGACCATTTACGTCGAGCGCGAGTCGCACAAGGGCATCGTCATCGGCAAAGGTGGTGCGATGCTCAAGCAGATTGGGATCAAAGCGCGCCAGGAGGTCGAGGCCCTGGTAGGGGGCAAGGTCTTCCTGGAACTGCATGTCAAAGTCCGCGCCAACTGGCGCAAGCACGAGGCGGAAGTCCAGAAGCTGGGCTACCGCCCGCGAGAATAGGAGCGCATGAGCGACGCCGGCCTGGATTCCCCGTTCGCCGCGCGCTACGGCTCGCCCGCCATGCGCGCGCTGTGGTCCGACGCCCACAAGCGCGCGCTGTGGCGCCGGCTGTGGGTGGCGCTGGCCGAGGCGCAGTCACGGGCCGGCATCATCTCGGCCGCGCAACTGGAAGATGTGCGCGCGCACGCCGACACGCCCAACACGGCCCGCGCGCTGGAAATAGAGCATGAGATCGGCCACGACGTGATGGCCGAACTGCGCGCCTTCGCCGAGCAATGCCCGGTCGGCGGCGGCATCCTGCACACCGGCGCCACCAGCGCCGACATCACCGACAACGCGGATGTGCTGCGCCAGCGCGCGGCCGTGCAACTGGTACGCGAGCGGCTGGGCGACCTGCTGGCGGCTTTCGCGGGACAGATTGAGGCGCACGCGCACCTGGTGGGCATGGCCTACACGCACCTCCAGCCCGCCGAGCCGACTACGTTGGGCTACCGGCTGGCGGTGTACGCGCAGGATTTGCTGGGTCACTGGCGCGCGCTGGAACGGCTGCTGAGCGAGCTGCGTGGCAAAGGGCTGAAAGGCGCCGTGGGCACGGCGGCCGCCTATCAGGAACTGCTGGCGGGCACGCCGGTCTCAGCCGCTGCCCTGGAAGCGGACTTTCTGCGCGCGCTGGAGCTACCCGCCTTTGCCATCGCCACCCAAACCTACCCGCGCGGGCAGGATTACACCGTGTTGGCGGCGCTGGCCGGGTTGGCGGCGGCGCTGCACAAGTTTGCTTTTGATCTGCGCGTGCTACAGTCGCAAGGCATGGCCGAGCTGGCCGAGCCGTTTGGCGAAAAGCAGGTTGGCTCAAGCGCCATGCCGTTCAAGCGCAACCCGGTTAACGCGGAGAAGATTTGCTCGCTGGCGCGCTTCGTGGCCGGGCTGCCGGCGGTGGCGTGGGGCAACGCCGCCGAGTCGCTCCTGGAGCGCACGCTGGACGACTCGGCTAACCGCCGCGCCACGCTGCCCGAGGGTTTCATTGCGCTGGAGGAGTGCTTGCTGGCCGCCACGCGCGTGGTGCGTGGGCTGGTGGTAGACCCGGCCGCCATCGGCGCGAACCTGGAGCGGTTTGGCCCGTTCGCCGCCACTGAGCGCGTGCTGATGGCGCTGGTGCGGGCGGGCGCTGACCGGCAGCGCTGCCACGAGCGGCTGCGCGACGCCAGCCTTAAGGCGTGGGCGGCGCTGAAGGCAGGCCGCGCCAACCCGCTGGCCGACCTGCTGGCCGCCGACCCCGAGCTGCTGCGCTTCCTCCAGCCCGCGCGCCTGCGCGAACTAATGGACGCGCGCGCCTATGTAGGCTCGGCCCCGCAGCGGGCGCTGGCGTTGGCGGCCGAGGTGCGCACCGCGCTGGCGGAGGCGACGACTTGGACCGGAGGCGCCGTATGACCGTTCACACCTTTCGGCCCACCCACTATTGGAACACGCTCGGCCCGCACGCGCCCGTGCTGGAGATCGGCGACGGCGACACGGTCATCACCACCACCGTGGACGCTGCCGGGCGCGACCACACCGGCGAACGCGTGACACCGGGCGGCAATCCACAAACCGGCCCATTCTATGTGGCCGGGGCCGAGCCGGGCGACATGCTGGCGCTGCACCTCAACCGGCTGACGCCCAACCGCGAGCGCGGCTGGAGCCTGAGCGGGCTGGCGCCGAACGTGGTGGAGCCGGGCACGCCGCTGCCCAAGCCCGGGTCGCATTTTACCGATTGGCGCATGGACCTGGAAGCGGGCGTGGCGCGCCTGTGGGAGCCGCAGGGTACGCTGGCCGGGCTGGCGCTGCCGCTCGCCCCCATGCTGGGCTGCTTTGGTGTCGCGCCGTGGGGCAAGCAGGCCATTTCCACGGGCACGTCGGCCGAGCACGGCGGCAACATGGACTATCGCGGCTTCGTGGCCGGCACGACCGTTTACTTCCCCGTCTTCGAGCCGGGCGCCCTGGTGTTCGTCGGCGACGGCCATGCCGTGCAGGGCGACGGCGAGATCCTGGGCACAGGCATTGAGATCTCGTTCGACGTGGAGTTCACGGTGCGCGTGCTCAAGGGCCGGCGCAGCGGCTGGCCGCGCGGCGAGAACGAACGCGAAATTTTCGCGGTGGGCAACGCCCGTCCGCTGGACCAGGCGCTCCAGCACGCCACGACCGAGATGTTGAGTTGGCTGCAAGCGGACTACGGCCTGAGCGACGCCGACGCCGGCCTGCTGCTCGGCCACGCGGTGCGCTATGAGATCGGCAACGTCTTCGACCCGGCCTACACGGTGATCTGCAAGGTTGACAAGCAGACCCTGGCCCAACTCGCCGGGCAAGCGGCTTAGGCGACTTTCACAAAGTAGTCGGCTTCAATCGCCGGCCACGTGGGGTTATCCCGGCAGCGCATGAAGCGCGCCAACTGTGGGTGAACGCGCGCGATGTGGGCATAGATTTGCCCGGCGGTGCGGCGCACCGAGAAGTGCGCGGTGGGCGTGCCGCGCAGCTCGCACAGGTGAAAAGCCTCGCGCAAGTTGAGCGTCATCAGCACGCGACGGTTGAAGGCGTTGGGCACCACGTAGCCGGCTTCCTCGGGCAGCTCCGCCGCCAGGCGGCGATAGGCCTCGGCGGCGGCTTCTAGGGCGGCCTGATACTCGACGCGCAGACCGGCTTCCTCAAACGCGCGCGGCATGGCGAAGCCCAGGTCGCAGGTCAGCCGCTGCGGGCTTTGCGTCATCATGCGGTGGCGCTTTAGCTCGAAATAGCCCCCCTGATCCATGACGGCATCGAACGTGTAGCTCACGTGCTCCAACTCGCGCAGCGGCACGTCATACTGCCCCAGGCGCCGCAGCGCCTCGTCGGCTAGCGCGGCCTTCTGCGCGGGCGTCAGCGCCGACACAGCCACGGCGCACTGGGCGAACGCCGCCCCGCCATAGCGGTAGAGGCAGGCCGCCAGGAACTGGTCTTCGGCGTCGGCGTCATAGCTCACCAGTTGCACGTCGGCGCCCGCTGGGCCGCCGCCCACCACTGGCCGCGCCGCCGCCGTCAGCGCCGCGGCCGTCTCCCATTGGTATGGCACCTCGTTGGCGTATTTCACCAGCGTGGGTACCTCGGCCTGCGCCACGGCTTTCACGGCCGCGCCGATCTCGCGCACTTCCTCCAACGGGTGCGACAGCAGCTTGCGGATGGCGCTTTCCAGGACACGCGCGTTGGCCGTCACGCCTACGTTGGCCAGCGAGGCCGCGGGCAGCAGGAAGCGGCAGTTGTCCACGTACCGGGAGCGGATGCGGCCGTCCCAGCGGGCCTCGCTCTCGCCGTCCTTGCGCGGGTACTTGTGCTGCATCAAGGCGCGCACCGGCTCCACCGAAGCGCGGTAGGCCACGAACAGGCGCGCAACCGTCTGCTGGTACAGCCCGGCCAACGGCCCGGCGGCGATAGTGCGCGGCGTGTAGTAGTGGGTCAGGTCCCACAACTGGTAGCGGGTAGATTTCTCAGTGTAGGAGGCCAGGCGATTAGACTCCAGGCACTCGATGGCGAGGCGGGAGATGTTCTCGACCGCGATGTGCAGTACGGCGTGCTCGGCCACCGAGGCATGCCCGTAGCCGACCACCCAGCGCTCGTGGAACTTGGCCGACTGCTCGTCGCTCAGCTCGGCGGCGATATCGCGGAACGACTCGGGGCTGCGCGAGGTT
The DNA here is from genome assembly GCA_020850595.1 of Anaerolineales bacterium. Lineage (GTDB taxonomy): Bacteria > Chloroflexota > Anaerolineae > Anaerolineales > UBA6663 > JADZEK01. The sequence goes on along the minus strand of JADZEK010000046.1, from coordinate 7,855 downwards.
TTGGCGAACGCCACCGCAATCGTCTCGGGGCTGAGGGTCTTCGGGCTGAGCAGGTAGATGTCGCGCGCAGGGGGTTGAGGCATGGGGATCACTCCGGCCGCAGGCGTCAGGGCGGCAGTTGCGCGCCGGCGCTAGGCCAGCAGCGTCCGGGCTTGCGCGATGTCTTGCTTGATCTGCGCCAGCAGCGCGTCAATGCCGGAGAACTTCATCTCCGGGCGCAGCCGGTGGAAGAAATCGAGTGACAGGCGCTGGCCGTACAAATCGCCGCTGAAGTCGAGCAGATGCGCCTCGATCACCGGGTGCGGCTCGACCGCCTCAAACGTGGGCCGGAAGCCGATGTTCACTACGGCCGGCCCGCGCCAGCCCGCGTGGCTGGCGCGGCAGGCGTAGACGCCCACGGCGGGCGTGGCGCGCTCATCTCCCACAGCCACGTTGGCAGTCGGGATGCCAAGCTGCCGGCCACGCTTGGCGCCTTCCACTACTTCCCCAGTGACCCGGAACGGCCGCCCCAGGTACCGCGCCGCCTGTTCCACCGCGCCGTCGCGCAGCGTCTGGCGGATGCGCGTGCTGGAAATGATCTCGCCATCAATCAACACCGGGGTCTGCACGCGCACTTCAAACCCCAGCCGCGCGCCGGCCCCGCTCAGGTATTCCACATTGCCTTCGCGATTATGGCCGAGCGCGAAGTCCTTGCCGCACCACAACACCCGCAGCCGCGTGTAGGCCACCAGGCGCTCCAGGAAATCGCCCGCCTGAATGGCGGCCACATCGGTGTTGAACGGGTGCGTCACCAGGGCATCCACGCCCAAGGCGCTGAGGTACTCGGCCTTCTCCTCCGGCGTGGAGAGGTAAAACGACAGCCGCCGCCCGCGCAGTACCACCGAGGGATGCGGCAGAAAGGTAAGCACCACCGCCGGGCAGCCGGCGCCGTGCGCCTCGGTGACCATCGCGCCGATCAGGGCCTGGTGGCCGCGATGCACGCCGTCAAAGGCGCCGATGGTCAGGTAGGCGGGGTGGTCGAGACGCAAGTCTTCGAAGGCGGTCACGTGCTGCATCGCGGGGTCAATTCCTGTGATGGCCGGCAAGGCTTAGTGGTCGGCGAACACTTTGTCGGGCCGCCAGACGCCGGCCTCGGGGTCGGCGCGCAGCACGGCAAAGAATTCACCAGCCGGATTATACGCGCGGGCGAACTTCGCGCGGAGGCCGGGGCCGGGCGCGTCCAGCGGCACGCTCTGGCCCTGCTGCACTCGGGTGCAGGCCGCGGCGCTCAGGCGCACGGCGGGCCAGTCGGGCACGGCGGAGTCGGGCGGGCGCAGGTGCTTGGCCCAGTCGCCCGCCGCGAAAGCGGCTTGCAGGGCGGCTAAAGGGACGGCCTCGTCTACCCGCAGCGCGCCCGACGCGGTGCGGCGCAGCGCGGCCAGATGCGCGCCGCAGCCCAGCGCCTGCCCCAGGTCGTGCGCCAGCGAGCGGAGGTAGGTGCCCGCTGAGCAGTGCGCCTCCACCACGGCCAGCGGCGGCTGCCAGTCTGTCACCTCCAACGCATAGAAGTGGACGGCGCGCGGCTCCAACGCCACCACCTCGCCGCGGCGCGCCAGGTCGTAGGCCCTCTGGCCGCCGCGTTTGATGGCCGAGTAGGCCGGCGGCGTCTGCTGCTGCGCGCCGCGGAATTGCGCCAGCGCGGCGCTGAACGCCGACTGATCGGGCAGCGCCGCGCTCTCGCTGGTGATGGCGCCCTGGGCGTCGTAGGTGTCGGTGGTTTGGCCGAGGCGGAGGGTAGCGGTGTAGCGCTTGTCTTTGCTCGCCAGGTATTCACTCAGGCGGGTGGCCGCGCCGACGCAGATGACGAGCAGGCCCGTCGCCAGCGGGTCGAGCGTGCCGGCGTGGCCCACACGCTTAACGCGCGCGCCGCGCCGCACAACGGCGACCAGGTCGTGCGACGTGGGGCCGGTCGGTTTGTCCACCAGCAGAATGCCGCGAGGCGCGACCATGGGCGGCAGTGTCAGGCGGCGGGCGTGGGCGTCCGAGCCGCCTTGGCGAGCGGGCGCGTGGCGGCCAGCACTTGCGCTTCAACATCGTCTAACGTGCCGGCTACCTCGGCCCCCGCGGCCTGGGCGTGGCCGCCGCCGCCGAACTGCGCTGCGACTTCCGCGACGTTGATGCCCGCTACCGAGCGCCAACTGACTTTGACTTTGCCATCGGCGCGCTCGACAAAGATCAGCGCAATATCGGCTTCGCGCACGGAGGTGAGCAGGTTGATCAGGTCGGCATCGCCGATGCCCTGAAAGCCGGCGGCCTTGCGCGCCTCCAGGGGCAGCCGCGCCCAGATGAGGTGGTGCTTGAGCTGCATGCGGCTCAAGCCCTCGGCCCACAGCCGCACGGCGCTATAGGAGCGTTTGAAGAGGGCGAGGTCGTATACCCGGCTCAACTCGCCGCCGGCCTGCATCAGAGTTTGCGCGAGGCCCAGCGTCTTGGGCGTGGTGTTGCTCGTGCGAAAGCCCAGCGTGTCGCTCACCACGCCGGTCAGCAGCGCCTGGGCTGCCTCGTTGGGCAGCGGCAGGCCCAGCGCCGGCAGCAGTTCGGTCACCAACTCGGCGGTCGAGGCGGCGGCCACATCTATGAAATTCAGCGCGCCAAAGCCGGGATTAGTCAGGTGATGATCGAGGACCAGATCGGGCGGGCGGCCGAGCGCCGCGCCCACCGCGCCCATGCGCGCCGGGTCGGAGACATCAAGCGCGACTGCGTAGTCAAAGTCGCCCTCGGGCGCGGCGGTGATCGTGTCGGCCCCCGCCAGAAAACGAAACACCTCGGGCACGGGGTCGGCGCAGGCCAGCACGGGCGCGTGGCCGGCGGCGCGCAGGGCCAAACCCAACCCCAGCAGCGAGCCAATGGCGTCGCCGTCGGGCGCAATATGGGTAATGACGAGCAAGCGTTGGGCGGCCGCCAAGCGGGCGCGGGCCAGGTCGAGATCAGCGGGATTCTGGATCGGCATTGGGCGTAGCGGCGGGCGGTTCGCTCGGCGCGGTTGGCGGCGCGGCCTTCAGCTCATCGAGCAGTTGGGCGATCTGCTCGGCCTTCTCAGGCGAGGGATCCCAGTGAAAGACGACCTCCGGCGCGCGGCGCAGCTGCACGCGCCGGCCGATTTCACGCCGGATGTAACCTTTGGCGTGGTCGAGCGCCTGCAGCACTGCCTTGCGGCGGGCGTCGTCGCCCACCGTCGAGACGAAGATGTGGGCGTACTCTAGTTCGCGGTCTATGTTCACGCGCGTGACCGTGACCAGGTCGAGGCGCGGGTCTTTCATCTCCAGCAGCAGGGTCGAGGCTTCTTGCTGCAGGCGGTCGGCAACGCGTTTCTGGCGCAGGACGGATGGCATAAGGGCATGGCACCGGCCCGCGGCGCCCCCCCAGGCGGCCGCGGGCTGTTGGGTCGCCGGCTCGCTAGTTGACCCGTTCGACCACAAAGCATTCCAGCAGGTCGCCGGCCTTGAAGGCGTCGAACTCTTTCAAGCCCACGCCGCACTCGAAGCCTTTCTGCACTTCGCGCACGTCTTCCTTCTCGTGCTTGAGCGAGGCGATCTCGCCGGTGAACTCGACCTTGTTCTGGCGCACTACGCGCATCTTGGCGTTGCGGCGCAGCTCGCCCTCGCGGACGAGGCAGCCGGCGATGTTGCCAAGCTTGCCGATCTTGAACACGGCGCGGACTTCGGCGCGGCCGATGACCACCGGCTTGTACTCCGGCTCGAGCAGGCCCTTGACGGCCTTTTCGATGTCTTCGGTCACGCGGTAAATGATATCGTATTGCCGGATGGAAACGCCATTGGTTTCGGCCAGCTTCTGAGCGGCTCCATCCACGCCTACCGAAAAGCCGATGAGGATGGCGTTGGAGGCCGTGGCGAGCATTACGTCGTTCTCGGTGATGTTGCCGGTTTCGGCGTACAGCACGTTTACTCGCGGGCCGTCCGTCACCGAGAGCTTGTCCAGCGACGACACAATCGGTTCCAGCGAGCCTTGCACGTCGGCCTTGACGATCAGCGGCAGCTCTTTCTGCTCGCCCGCCTTGAAGCGCGCGAAGACCTGGTCTAGGCTGACGGCGGCGGCCGGCTTGGCCTCGGCGGCCTTCAGGTCGAGCTTGCGTTGCGCCACGATCATGCGCGCCTCGCGGTCACTGCCCACCACGCGGAACAGGTCGCCCGGCGCGGGCACGTCGGACAGGCCCAGCACCTGCACCGGCATGGACGGCGCGGCTTCCTTGATCGGCTTGGCGTGGTCGTCGAACATCGCCCGGATCTTGCCCATGGCGGTGCCGGCCACCAGCGTGTCGCCGGCCCGGAGGGTGCCGTTTTGCACCAGGATGGTGGCAATCACGCCTTTGGCTTTGTCAAGTTCGGCTTCGATGACTGTGCCGGCCGCGACACCGTTGGGGTTGGCCTTAATTGTGGTGTCGTCGGTGACCAGCAAAATCGCCTCTAGCAGGTCGTCAATGCCCTTCTTCTGCCGCGCCGATACGGGCACCACGATGGTCTTGCCGCCCCACTCGTCGGGGGCCAGGCCGATCTCGGCCAGTTGCTGCTTCACGCGGTCTTGGTTGGCGTTGGGCTTGTCAATCTTGTTCAGCGCCACGATGACGGGCACGCGCGCCGCCTTGGCGTGGGCATAGGCTTCGCGCGTCTGCGGCATGACGCCATCATCGGCCGCCACCACCAGGATGGCGATGTCGGTGGCCTGCGCGCCGCGCATGCGCATGGCGGTGAAGGCTTCGTGGCCGGGGGTGTCCAGGAAGGTGATCTTGCGGCCGTTGTGCTCGACCTGGTAGGCGGCGACGTGCTGGGTGATGCCGCCCGCCTCGCCCGCCGCCACGTTCGACTTGCGGATCACATCGAGCAGCGAAGTCTTGCCGTGGTCTACGTGGCCCAAGATAGTGACGACGGGCGGGCGTGTGACCAGGTTCTCAGCCGCTTCGGCTGCGATCATCCGGCGCCATTCGGGCGACTGGGTCTTTTCTTCTTTTTCTTCGGCGGGGGCGGCGACGATTTCCGGTTTGGCTTCAAAGCCAAGTTCTTGAATGACGATCGCGGCGGTGTCGTAGTCGAGCTGTTGGTTGATGTTGGCCATCACCCCGTTGCTCATGAGATGCTTGATGATCTCAATCGGGCTGGCCTTGACCAGATCGGCTAGCTGCCGCACCGTGACAACGCTGGGCACTTCTACCACTTGACGCCCGTTCTCGCTCATAAACACCTCCTGTGCGGCGCTGGGAGCAGCCGCTGGTTGAGGCGAGCGAGCCGAGCCGGGTGGCTCTCCACGGCTTATCGCCGGGACGGTGGGCTTGCGCGCCTCATCAAATTGGGCGGCGGTCGGTAGCCGCCGTCAATTGTCATCATCAGAATACTCGTTGGCCCGAGCGCGCAGCTCGGACAGATTAGCCTCGGTAAGGGTAACCTGCAACGCGTTTTGCAGCGCCGACCCGGCCAGCGCCCTAAGCCAACAACTGCGCCGGTCGTGGAGGTAAGCTCCCCGCCCGTGCGCCTTGCCAGTCGGGTCAACCGCCACGGCGCCGTCGGCCTGGCGCACCAGCCGCACGAGCTGGCGCTTGGGCTGCACCGTCCGGCAGCCCACACACGTGCGCTGCGGCGCCCGGCGCGCCGACGGACTGCGCCGGGTGGCGGCGCGCGCCGTTTTGGGTCGCGCCGGATCGTCGCTCACGCGAGGCACCTACCCGCCGCCCGGCGGCTACTCCTCGTCCAACCCACCGAACATGTCATCTTTGGCGCGGCCGGGCTTGCGCTTCTTGCGGGTGATGAACATGCCCAGGTCTTCATCGTAGGTGATCTCAACCGCGCCCTTCTTCTTGCCCTTCTTCTTGCCCTTCTTGCCGTCGTCGCTATCGTCGTCTTTGTCGGCGGCCTCTTCATCCACAGCTTCTTCTTCGACGCCTTCGGCCACGGCCTCCCCCGGAGCCGCTACTTCGGCCGCTTCGAGCACAGGCTCGGCCGCAACCGGCTCAGCTGCTGGGGCCGCCGCCTCGGGCGCAGCCGGCGCCACCGCTACAGACTCAACCTCAGCCGCGGCGGGCGCGGGCGGCTCGGCCGTCTCTTCGGGCAGTGTCACCGCCGCCAGCGCGGTTTTTAGGTCATCCAGCATCTTCGGCCCGAAACCTTCCAGGCCCAGGATGCGGTCTTGGTCGAGCGCCAACTGCTCCATCACCTGGCCGACCGTCTTGAAGTCGGCTTCGGTCAGCGCGCGCAACACGCGATCGGGCAGGTTGGCCTCGGCCAGCGGCACGCGATGCGCCGCCGCCGGGATGGTGGCCTTGATGGCCTCCACCTGCTCCACCTTGGCGGCGCGCTGTTCCTGGCGGCCGCGGGCCACGCGCTTCTCCGCCAGCTCGACCAGCTTGGCGAGCTGCTGATATTCCTCGGGCGTCACCGGCTTGCCTTCGGCCTTCTTGGCCAGCACCAGCTCGACGGCGCCCACCTGCTCGGCGTTGGCCGCGGCGGTCTCGGCGAACTCTTCCACCTCGCGCAGCTTGCGGAAGGAGTCGGTGGCGGCTTCGGTCAGGCTCTTAATGTCAATCCGCCAGCCGGTCAGCTTGGCGGCCAGGCGGGCGTTTTGCCCTTCGCGGCCGATGGCCAGGCTCAACTGGTCGTCGGGCACCACCACCATGGCCGTGCGGCCCGCCAGCGGGTCGTCATCCAGATACACGGCCGTCACGCGCGCCGGGCTGAGGGCTTTGGCAATGAAGATGGCCTGATCGGGGTTCCACTCGATGACGTCAATCTTCTCGTCGCTCAGCTCGCGCACGATGGATTGGATGCGCACGCCGCGCATGCCGACGCACGCGCCGACCGGGTCCACGCCTTCTTGCACGGCGGCCACGGCCACCTTGCTGCGCTGACCCGGCTCGCGGGCGATAGACTTGATCTCCACCGCGCCGCTGTAGATCTCGGGCACTTCATATTCGAGCAGGCGGCGCAGCATGTTCTTGTGCGAGCGCGAGACGATGATCTGGGGCCCGCGGGTGGTCTTGCGCACCTCGAGCACGTAGGCGCGCACCTTCTCGTGCGCGTGGTAGCGCTCGCCGGGCACCATCTGGTTGCGCGGCAGGGTGGCTTCGGTGCGGCCCAGGCCCAGGGTCACGCCCTGAGCCGACACCGACTGCACCGTGCCGTTGACGATATCGCCTTCGCGCTGGACGTATTCCTGATACTGGCTCTCGCGCTCGGCTTCGCGAATGCGCTGGAGGATGACTTGCTTGGCGGCTTGCGCCGCGATGCGGCCGAAGTTCTTCGGCGTCGATTCGACGGTCACCATGTCGCCGAGCTGCGCTTGCGGGTCAACCTCGCGCGCGTCGCCCAAGGCCACTTCGGTGTTCGGTTCCAGGACGGAATCGACGACTTCCTTTTCGGCGTAGACCTTAATGCCGCCGGTGCCCGCGTCAATCTTGACCACCACATGCTGGGCGGCCGAGGCGTTGACGGCTTTGCGGTAGGCCGTGACCATCGCGTTCTCCAGCGCTTCGAGGATAATCTCGCGTTTGAGCTTGCTGTGCTCGGCGATTTCGTTGAAGGCTAGGGCGAATTCACTTTTCATGACTGGCGTTTTTCCCTACATATACGCAGAAACGTGGGGGCGGCCCACGTTTCCAAAAGATCCGTATCCATCCAGCACCTTACCCGAACGAGCGGATTTTAGCACCGCAGGCAGGTTTTTGCAAGGGTTTTGTTTGCGCAGTGCAGGGCATTCTTAAAGTCGGGCCGGGGTTGAAACAAACGACCTTCTTCGGTAGATTTAGGGTGTCACCGCCCAAGCCAACCGAGGAAGGTCAACATGGAGTCTAGCACAAACGAAGTCGGCGGCG
>JADZEK010000045.1 GCA_020850595.1 Anaerolineales bacterium | reverse complement strand
TGCCACAGGCTGTCGGACAATTCCCAACTCTCGACATCCGCATAGCGCGTCGCTTCCGGCTCAGTCATGGAGCGGCTCCCTCCGCTAACCATTATCCGTCATCATAAGGTTTAGAGATAGGTTCTAAGCGGCCACTATCGGCAAATGCACCCGAGACAAATTGACATTTCGGATTGCCTGCTATACCGTATAGCACTCAAGCGTTTTCCGCAACTCAGCCCCGGGCCTGCCCCGGCCCGCCGTCCGAAAGCCGCCATGTCCCGCCGCCTGTCTGTCCTCTTCCTCACCCATCCCACCAACCCCAACCTCTTTCGTCCCTGGGGCGCCGACCTGGTCGCCGCCCTCGGCGACCGCCACGACCTGCGCCTCCTCGACCGGCAGGCGCCGCTGGCCCCACAGTTCGCAGGTGTAGATGTGGTCATTGACCACGGCGGCTCGGCCGGCACGCGTGAAATGCTCCACCTCGCCACAAATTGCCGGCTCTGGCAAATCCTCGGCACCGGGCTAGATCACTTCGACCTCGACTACTGGCGCGCCCAGCACATGCCCGTCGCCAACTGCCCCGGCCAGTTCAGCGCCACGGCCCTGGGCGAATGCGCCCTGCTGCTCCTCCTCATGCTCACCCGCCGCTGGCCGGTGGCCCACGCCGGTTTCCAGGTCGGCCGCCTGTACGAACCGCTCGGCCAGGAACTCGCAGGCCTGCGGCTGCTCATCGTGGGTTTCGGCGCCAGCGGCCGCGAATTGGCCCGCCGCGCCCGGCCCTTTGGCCTGCGCCTCGCCGCCATAGACATTCGCGACGTGCCCGCCGCCGAAGCCCAGGAGTTTGGGCTAGAGTTCGTCGGCGAGCCTGCCGCGCTCGACGCCCAGCTTGCCCTCGCCGACGTTGTCTCCCTCCACCTGCACCTGACCGCCGAAACCCGCCACACGCTCGACGCCCGCCGCCTCAGCCTGCTCAAGCCCAGCGCCTACCTCATCAACGTCGCCCGCGGTGCGCTGGTAGACGAGGCTGCGCTCACCGCAGCCCTGGCAGCCGGTCGCCTGGGCGGGGCCGGGCTAGATGCCTTCAGCCAGGAGCCGCCCGACCCGCGCGCGCCGCTGTTTCAATTACCCAACGTCATCGCCACGCCGCACATCGCCGGCGTCACCGACGGCACCAGCCGCAAGCGCGCCCAATGCTGCGCCGACAACGTAGACCGCGTCGCCGCCGGCCTCGAGCCGCTCTACCGCGTCGCCTAACGCCACGCAACCCACACGCGCGCAACCAGAGAGCCTATGGATAAGTTCATGCTGCCCAACAAGGTGGCCGTCATCACCGGCGCGGCCTCCGGCATTGGGCGCGCCACGGCCCAACTCTTCGCCCGCGAAGGGGCCAGGGTCGTCGTCTCCGACATCACCGACGAAGCCGGGCAGGCCGTCGTAGCCGGCATTCGGGCCGACGGCGGCGAAGCCCTCTACGTCCACGCCGACGTCGGCCACATGCCCGACTGCGAGCAACTCATCCAGACCGCCCAGGCGCACTATGGCCGCATTGACATCCTGCACAGCAACACCGGCACGCACCGCCGCGGCACGGCCGTTGAGATCACTGAAGCCGACTGGGATTGGAGCCTGAACATCTGCCTCAAGTCCGCCTGGATGCTGGCCCACCACGCGCTGCCCGGCATGTTGGCCCAGGGCGGGGGCGTCATCCTCCTCACCGGCTCGGTGCACGCCTTGTGGGGCTACGCCGGCTATGCCGCCTACGAAGCCGCCAAGGGCGGCCTGCTCGCCCTGACCCACTCGCTGGCTGTAGACTTCGCCCCGACCATCCGCGTCAACACCATCCTGCCCGGAGCGGTCGTCTCCGGCCAGTGGACAGGCGTCGGCGCGGCCGAGATGCACAAGGTGGCCGACTGCTGCGCCCTCAAGCGCAACGCCCAGCCGGAAGAGATTGCCCAGGTGGCGCTCTTCCTGGCCTCCCCCATGTCGTCTTTCATGACCGGAGCATCCGTCGTGGTGGATGGAGGCCTGCGCGCCTCCGCGCCCACCCCGCGTGGCCTATAGTCCCCGACAAGGAGCCGTCCATGCACATCACCATCGGCAGTGCCCCCGACAACTGGGGCGTCTGGTTCCCCAGCGATCCTCGCCAGACCCCCTGGAACCGCTTCCTCGACGAATTGGTCGCAGCCGGCTACGAATGGACCGAGCTTGGGCCGTTTGGCTACCTGCCCACCGACCTGCCCACCCTGCGCGCCGAGCTAGACAAGCGCAACGTTAAGGTCACCGGCACGTTCGCCCTGGGGACGCTCTCCGACCCGGCCGCCTGGCCCGACCTGGAACGTCAGCTCCTCGGCGCGGGCGAGTTGCTCGTCGCGCTGGGAGCGAAGTTCCAGGTGCTCATAGACAGCTCCTACACCGACGAGCGCACCGGCCGCCCGCTGCGCGCCCCGCGCCTCGACCCTGCCGGCTGGCAGCGCCTCATCGCCACCACCCACCGCGCCGCCGAACTGGCCCGCTCGCGCTTTGGCCTGCGCCTGGTCTTTCACCCCCACGCCGAGACCAACGTCGAGTACGAAGACCAGATTGAGCAATTCCTCGCCGACACTGACCCCTCGGCCGTCGCGTTGTGCTTCGACACCGGCCACCACGCCTACCGCGGCGGCGACCCCGTGGCCTTCATGCACCGCCACCATGAACGTATCCCCTACTTACACCTCAAGAGCGTAGACGGCGCCGTGCAGCGTCGCGTGGCCGAGGAAAACATCCCCTTCGGCGCAGCCGTCGGCCTGGATACGTTCTGTGAACTGGCGCATGGTGTCGTGGACTTCGCTGCCTTCCGCGACGTGCTGCGCGATGTGGACTACCGCGGCTGGGCCATCGTGGAGCAAGACATGTACCCGGCCCCATTCGACAAGCCGCTGCCCATCGCCCAGCGCAACCGCGCCTACCTCAAGCAAATGGGTTTCGGCTAGGGGCAAAGCGCCGCTTGCCTCCTGCGCTAATCGTCCTATACTCATACTGGATGTTCTAGACCTTATATACCGTATTTTTCGAGAGGAGGCAGATCATGGGCAAGATTAACCAGTCAACCGCGATCTCGAACGCTGAAAGGGCGGCCTTACGTTGGTACAATCTCAACAAGGTCAAGATTGATAACAAGACCTACACCGCCGTCTTCAACACCGGCGACGATGACGACTGGGTAGATTCCGAACTGCAAGAGACCATCCGCCGCGCCTGGAACAACAAAGGCGACTGGAACGGCCTCGAGCGCCGCGCCAGCTTCTCCTCCGGCGAGACCAAGTTTGACCTGAAGTTCGCCATCAAGGGCAAGTCCAACTCGTCCTTCAACTATCACGTGCCCTTCAAGAAGGACGAATCAGTCGAAGAAGCGCGCAAAGAGCAGTCGGCTCAAGACAAGAAGATGGCCAAGGCATTTCAGGTCAAGCAGCAGCAGGAAAAGGAAGCCGCCGAAAAGCTGAAAGAAAAGCAGGAAGAAGCTGCCCGGCTGGAAAAGGCCCGCCTGGTCAAAGTCAACCTGGCGGCCAACAAAGCCTGGAACACCTACAAGACCACCCGGGCCTACAAGAAGACCGACAACGAGGCCAACTGGAAGAAGCAGTGGATTAAGGACAACGGCGCCAAGGTCAAGTAGCGCGCCGCCTTCTTCCCCCGCGCCATCACCGCGCCGGCCGGCCCTGGCTGACCGGCGCGGTTTTTCGTCGGCCTCCATTCGCCTCCACCGCTCATCGCCGCGCCTCAACTAGCCATTGGCCGGGCCGTTCACGTCCTGGTCTCCGTGCCCGCCGCGCCCCTCCGGGGTGGGCAACCTGCGCCGCGCTTCAGGCCTCCTGCCATGCGGCCTGTCGTGCTATCATCCCGCCCGTCGCTTTCCACCACCTAGCGCTTCGAGGCCCCCATGAACCTCACTGGCAAAATCGCCCTCGTCACCGGCGGCGGCAACGGCATCGGCCGCGCCGCTTGCCTCGCCTTCGCCCAGGCCGGGGCCAAAGTCGTCGTCATAGACCTCAGTGGCCCCGCCGCTGAAGCCACCGCCGCCGACGTGCGCGCCCTCGGCAGCGCCGCCCTGGCCGTGACCGCCGACGTGAGCCGCTCCGCCGACGTGCGCGCCTACGTGGCCGCCGCGCTCGCCGCCTACGGCCGGATAGACGCCTTCTTCAACAACGCCGGCATCGAGGGCCGCGTGACCCCGCTGGCCGAGTTTGACGAAGCTGAATTTGATCGGGTGCTGGCCGTCAATGTGCGCGGCACGTTCCTGGGCCTGCGCCATGTGCTGCCCGTCATGCTCGCCCAGCAATCCGGCAGCATCATCAACGCCGCCTCGGTGGCCGGCACAGTCGGCGCTCCCGGGTTAGGCGCCTACTGCGCCAGCAAGCACGCCATCCTGGGCCTCACCCGCACCGCCGCGGGCGAGGTGGGCCGTCAGGGCATCCGCGTGAACGCCGTTTGCCCCGGCCCCATCGAGACGCGCATGATGCAGTCGCTGGCCGAGCAGCTCAATCCGGCCGAACCGCTGACCGTCGTGCGCGCCAACACCGCCCGCAACCCCCTCGGCCGCTACGGCACGCCCGACGAAGTGGCCCGCATCGTCGTCTTCCTCGCCTCCGACGAAGCCGCCTACGTCAACGGCGCCGCCTGGCTGGTAGACGGCGGCCGCACCGCCATCTAACCTGTCCCACCTCCCACCTCCCACCTCCGACCTCCCACCTCCGACCTCCCACCTCCGACCTCCCACCTCCGACCTCCCACCTCCGACCTCCCACCTCCGACCTCCCACCTCCGACCTCCCATCTTCCCGCTTGACGCGCCCCGCTACTTGTGTTAAAACCCCTCTATCTATGCACACGTTTGCGTAACCGCCGCCCATGGCCATCACCATCAAAGACATCGCCCGCCGCGCCGGAGTCTCGCACTCCACCGTCTCGCGCGCCCTGCGTGATGACCCCGCCATCCCGCCTGCCACCACCCAGCGGCTCAAGCGCCTCGCCCGCCGCCTGGGCTACGTTCCCAGCGCCATGGCCCGCGGCCTCAAGACCAGTCACTCCGGCGTGCTGGGCGTCGTCGTCAGCAACATCGCCGACCCCTTCCTGGGCGAAGTCGTGCGCGGCATCGAAGACGGCGTCCTCGACGCGGGCTACAGCCTGTTCCTGGCCGACTCGCACCGCGACGCCGAGCGCGCCGCCGCCATCCTGCGCGCCCTGACCGAGCGCCGCGTCGAGGGCGTCATCATCTGCTCCTCGGCCATCACCCCCGCCCAGCTCAAGGCGCTGGGGCAGTTTGGCCTGCCGCTGGTGCTGGTCAACAACCTTGTCGCCGTCCCCCCCGCGCGCGCCTACGGCCTCGCTATTGACGACCTGCACGGCGGCCGGCTCCTGACCGAGCACCTGCTCAGCCTCGGCCACCGTCGCATCGCCTACCTGGGCAACGCCCTCGGCGGGCAGGCCAGCCTCGACCGCCGCGCCGGTTACCGCGCCGCGCTGGCCGCCGCCGGCCTTGCGCCGCACCCAGCCTGGGAACTTACCGGCCCCACCGGCCGGCCCGAAGGCGGCGTGGCCGGGGCCGAAGCCTTTTTGGCCCTCGAGCCGCGCCCTACCGCGCTGTTTTGCTTCAACGACCTCATGGCCCTTGGCGCGCTCCAGCGCCTCAAGCAAGCCGGCCTGCGCCTCCCACAGGCCGTCTCCGTCGGCGGCTTCGACGACATCTTCCTGGCCGCCTACACCGACCCGCCGCTCACCACCATCGCCCAGCCCAAATACCAGCTGGGCCGCGACGCCGCCGCCCTCCTGTGCTCGCTGCTCTCGTCCGGCGCCAAGCGCAGCCCCACCGCGCCGCGCATACGGTCGCTGCCCGGCGCGCTCGTCGTGCGCGGCTCCACCGCTCCCCCGCCCGGTGCCCCATGACACCTCCCGCCTCGCTCCTCGTCTCGCCCGACCCGGCCGCTCCCGAATACGTGCGCGTCACCCCCGCCTCGGCCGGGTGGAACCTGCTCCATTTCGCCGCCCGCCGCCTGCGCGCCGGTCAAACCTGGCCCTTCGACACCGGCGCGCACGAGTTCGCCCTGGTCGTGCTGGGCGGCGTGTGCGCGGTCGCTTCCTCCCGCGGAGAATGGCCGCGCCTCGGCCGCCGCCCGCACGTCTTCGCCGGCCTGCCCTATGCCCTCTACCTGCCGCGCCGCACCACCTTCACCCTCACGGCCCTCGATGACCAGGTGGACCTCGCCTACGGTTGGTGCGCCACCGACCAGGACCACCCGGCCGCCCTCATCACCCCCGCGCAGTCGCCCATCGAGCTGCGCGGCGGCGGCAACGCCTCGCGCCAGATCAACGGCCTGCTGCTCCCCGGCTTCGACTGCCATCGCCTGATCGTCGTGGAGGTCTACACCCCCGCCGGCAACTGGAGCTCCTACCCCCCGCACAAGCACGACGTGCATCGCCTGTCCCCCAGCGGCGCCGTGCTCGAGGCCGACCTGGAAGAAGTCTACTTCTACAAGTTTGGCCGCGTCGGCGCGGAGCACGACCCTGGCGCGGGCTACGCCTACCAGCAGGTCTACACCCGCGACGGCCGCCTCAACCACCTCCTCCAGCCGCGCCACGACGATGTAGTGCTCGTGCCCGAAGGCTACCACCCGGTGGCCGTCGCGCCCGGTTACCACGGTTACTACCTCAACTTTCTGGCCGGCTCGGCGCAGTCGCTGGCCAACGCCGACGACCCGGCCCTGGCCTGGGTCAGGGCCAACTGGCCGCCGCTCGACCCGCGCCTCCCGCTCGTCTCGCCCGCCCAGGAGCCTGACGCATGACCCCTGACAAGCGCTTAGATCTCGTCTCCATGGGCCGCTGCGGCGTAGACCTGTACTCCAACGACATCGGCCGCCCGCTGCGCGAAGCCAGGTCGTTCAATGCTTATGTCGGCGGCTGCCCCACCAACGTGGCCGTCGGCACGCGCCGCCTCGGCCTGCGCTCCGCGCTGCTCACCCGCATCGGCGCGGAGCCGCTGGGCGACTTCATCGTCAACTTTCTGCAGCAGGAAGGCGTTGACCTCTCCGCCGTCGTGCGCGACCCGCTGCACCTGAGCGGCCTGGTCATCCTCGGCATCGAGCCGCCCGACCGCTTCCCGCTCACCTTCTACCGCGAGCAGTGCGCCGATATCCACCTCTCGCTCGACGACCTGGCCGCCGCCCCGCTGGAAGACACCCACCTGCTGTTCGTCTCCGGCACCGGCTTCTCGCGCCAGCCCAGCGCCGCCGCCACCGCCGCCGCCGTCGAGCGCGCCCAGGCCGCCGGCGCTCAGGTCATGCTCGACCTCGACTACCGCCCCACGCTCTGGGACGACCCGCGCGCCTTCGGCCCCACCCTGCGCCGGCAGGTGGCCGCCGCCGACCTCGTCGTCGGCACCGAGGAAGAGATCATGGCCGCCGCCGGCGAACCAGATGTAGAAGCCGCCGTCGCCCGGCTGCTGGCCGTCGGCCGCCACCTCCGCGCCCTGGTAGTCAAGCGCGGCCAGCGCGGCTCCACCGTCTTCGCTGACGGCCAACGCCTCGACGCCGCGCCCTTTAGCGTCCAGGTGCTCAACGTGCTCGGCGCCGGCGACGCCTATGTCTCTGGCTTCCTCTACGGCGTCCGTCATGACTGGGACTGGCAGCGCTGCGCCCGTTTCGGCAACGCCACCGGCGCAATTGTCGTCACGCGCCATGCCTGCGCCAACGCCATGCCCTCCGAAAACGAAGCCCTCACGTTCGTCGCCCAAGGAGGCGGTTTCGCATGAGTGATTTGCGAGTTGGTCTCATCGGCTGCGGCAACATCGCCGCCCGCGCGCACGCCCCGGCCTTGCACGCCATTGAGGGCCTCCAGGTCGTCGGCGTTTGCGACCCCACGCCCGCCCGTCGCTTGCCGCTGCAAATGCTGTTCGACCTGCCCGCCGCCGCCAGCGTAGCCGACTATCGCCAACTGCTCGACCTCGGCCTCGACTATGTCACCGTGACCACGCCCCAGCAATTCCGGCGGCCCATCATTGAAGCCTGCGCCGCGGCGGGCGTGCATGTCCTCACCGAAAAACCCATCGCCACCGTCCCCGCCGACGCCGCCGCCATGGTGGCCGCCATGCGTGCCGCCAACCTGCGCTACGGCATGTGCCACAACTACCTCTTCTTCCCCGAGTTCATCCTGGCGCGCGAGCTTATCCGCTCCGGCGCCATCGGCCGGCTCGGGCACGTGCACCTCAGCTTCCTGGGCCTGCCCGACCACCCCGGCGCGGCCGAATACCGCCCCCGCTGGCGCCACGACGCCGCCGAAGCCGGCGGCGGCATCCTCATGGATATCGTCCACGCCCTTTACCTGAGCGAGTGGTTCCTCGACAGCCCGGCGCGCGCGGTCAGCGCGGTCGTAGACAACCTCACCCACCCCGGCGAGAGCGTCGAAGATTTCACCCTCGTTCATCTCAGCGGCGACCAGGGCTATACCACCGTGCAACTGTGGTGGGGCGGGGGGGCCAACGGCTTCGAGTTCAGCGGCTCCGCCGGCCGTATCCTGCTCTTCTACCAAGACTACGCCACCGGCCCGTTCGCCGACATTCAGAGCTTCACCCTCGTCAACTCGGCGGGCCGCCAAGAGTTCACCCCGCGCGGCCCCCGCCCCGAGTTTGAGAACTTCATCGCCTTGCATACCGATTTTGCCGAGGCCGTCCGCACCGGCCGCGACCCCCTCGCCCCCGCCGAGACCGGCCGGCGCACCATGGAAGCGGTCCTGGCCGCCTACCTCTCCGCCGCCACCGAGCGCGTCGTGCGCCTGCCCCTCCCCGCCGACAGCCCGCTCTACCTGCGCGGCGTAGCCGGCCTGGCCGAAATGGCGCCCGCCGGCGACAGCCCCGTCCACCGCGCCGGCATCCTCGGCCTCAAGCCGCCGGCCTGAGGCGTTGGTCAATTGGCGCAAAAGCATCGGGCCATGGCCGCCGGCGCCGGCTCCGCCCTGCGCGGCGCAGCCTCGCCTACGGGCGTAGCCTGCTCCGCCCCGCGCCTTCTGCCCAAGCTCCGTCATTCCATTCGACAACTGCTCAAATGATCTTCGGAGGCCGCCATGAAGCTTGGTCTGTACACCGACAGCCTGCAAGACCTCTCCTTCACCCAGGCGCTCGACTTCGCCGCCGCTAGCGGCCTGGAAGCCATTGAACTCGGCGCGGGCAATTTCTCCAACGCCCCCCACTTCAACCTCGACCAGGTGCTCGACCAGCCCGGCGCCGCCGAAGCGCTCCTGGCCGCCGTAGCCGAGCGCGGCCTCGTCATCAGCGCCCTCAACTGCAACGGCAACCTGCTCGACGCCCATCCCCAGCGCCGCCGCCACTCGCAGGAGGTCTATCACAAGACCGTGCGCGCCGCGCAGAAGCTCGGCCTCCCCACCGTTGTCACCATGAGCGGCTGCCCCGGCGACCTCCACGGCGGCGCCTACCCCAACTGGGTCACCTGCACCTGGCAGACCGAGTACCTCGAACTGCTTGACCGGCAGTGGGCCGAAGCCATCGAGCCGTTCTGGCAGGTGGCCGGCCCGTTCGCCGCCGCGCATGGCGTCAACGTCGCCATTGAGATGCACCCCGGCCAGGCCGTCTACAACACCCGCACCCTCCTGCGGCTGCGCAGCGTGGCCGGCCCCAACCTCGGCGCCAACTTCGACCCCAGCCACCTCTTCTGGCAAGGCATGGACCCGCTGGTCGTGCTCCGGGCCCTCGGCCCCGGCGTCGTCTTCCACGTCCACGCCAAGGATACCCGCCTCGACCCGCCCGAGATCGCCCTCAACGGCGTCCTCGACACCCGCTCCATGGCCCGCCTAGACCAGCGCTCCTGGGCCTTCCGCGCCGTCGGCTACGGCCACGACGCCGGCTGGTGGCGCGACTTCATTAGCATTTTGCGGCTAATCGGCTATGATGGCGTCCTGAGCATCGAGCACGAAGATCGCCTGATGGGTTCCCGCGAAGGTATTCTCAAGAGCATTGAGTTCCTCAAGCCCTTGCTGCTGCGCACCGCAGCCGAGTCCTGGATCATCTAGCGGAGGCCCCCATGCAACTGTCCGGCGCTCAGATCATTGCCAAATCGCTCGTCAAGGCCGGCGTGCCCTACGCCGCCGGCATCCCCGGCCATGGCGCCTGGTGCCTCACCGACGCCTTCCTCGACGAAAAAGACAAGCTGCACACCCTCATGGTCATGCACGAGCAGTCGGCCGTGCACCTGGCCGACGGCTACTTCCGCGCCACCGGCCGCCCGCTGGCCGCCTTCACCTCCATCGGCCCCGGCTCGGCCAACACCCTCATCGGCCTCGGCACCGCCTTCGTGGACTCCAGCGCCGTCCTGCTGCTCACCGGCTCCGTCCACACCTACCTGCGCGGCCACGCCATCATGCAAGAGCTAGACCGCGCGCAGGCCGCCAACAACCTGCGCATGTTCGAGCCGGTGACCAAGCGCCAGTACCAGGCCGTCACCGCCGAAGGTCTGCCCTTCATCATGCACCGCGCCTTCAACACCATGCTCAGCGGCCGGCCCGGCCCCGTGCACCTCGACCTGCCCATGGACGTGCAGGCCGCCACCGTCGAGGCCGGCATCCCCGATTTTGACCTGCGCGTGCCCACCGGCCGCGTCCGCCCCGACGCCGTGCTCACCGAGCGCGCCGCCCGCCTCCTGGCCGGCGCCCAGCGCCCCGTCATCGTCGCCGGCGGCGGCGTCATCCTGGCCGACGCCGCCCGCGAGTTGGTGGCCCTGGCCGAGCACCTGGGCGCCGCCGTCGTCACCACCTGGCAGGGCAAGGGCGCCATCCCCGAAGATCACCCCCTCAACGCCTGGGGCATCGGCACCACCGCCAGCCACTGCGCCAACGCGCTGGCCTCCCGGGCCGATGTGCTCCTGGCCGTGGGCTGCCGCTTTGTAGACTGGTCGGCCTCGTCCTTCCGCCAAGGCGTGTCGTACACCATCCCCCCCACGCGCCTCATCCACCTCGACATAGACACCGCCGAGATCGGCAAGAACTACCCGGCCGAGATCGGCCTCGTCGCCGACGCCCAGGCCGGGCTGGCCGACCTGCTCGCTGCCGTCCAGCAGGCCCGCCCCGCCGCCGGCCAGTCCGGTGAGTACTTCGCCATCATCCAGGCCGAGAAGGCCGCCTGGGACAAGGCGCTGGCCGAGAACCGTGACTCCAACTCTGCCCCCGTCACCCAGGCCCGCGCCTTGCGCGAGCTGCGCGCCGTGCTCGACCGCGACGCCATCGTCACCTCCGGCGCGGGCCTGGTGCAGGCCGCTGTGCGCCAGTCCTTCCCGGTCTACGCCCCCCGCACCCACATCACCAGCGGCGGCTTCAGCAGCATGGGCTTCACCGTGCCCGCCGCCCTTGGCGCGCAGTTGGCCTTCCCCGGCCGCCAGGTCGTCGGCTGCGCCGGCGACGGCGACTTCATGCAGACCATGCAAGAGATGGCCGTCGCCGCCATGTACAACCTGCCCGTGCTGTTCTTTGTCCTCAACAACTCCGGCTTCGGCTCCATCAAGGGCGGCCAAACCGCCAACTTTGGCCGCACCACCGTGGTAGATTTCCAGCGCCGCGACGGCAGCGTCTACTCGCCCAACTTCTGCCAGACCGCCCAGGCTTTCGGCCTGCACGCCCAGCGCATCACCGCGCCGGACGAAGTGCAGCCCGCCGTGCGCCGCGCCCTGGCCAGCAAAGGCCCCGCCCTCATCGAAGTGCTCGTAGACCGCCGCCTCGGCAGCGCCACCGTCGCCACCGGCTGGTGGGATATGCCCGTGCCCGCCTACCTGCCCGCCCAGCGCGCCGCCTACCAAGCCGGCAAGGCCGAAGAGACCCTCGGCTAAGGCCTCCGCCTCCACACCTAAACACAAGCGCCTCGCTCACCGCGAGGCGTTTTCATTTCTCATCCTTGCCCGCCGCCGGCTAGCGACCATGCCGCCGCGGCGCTATCTCAGGTAGGGGTGTAGCCTGCTGCGCCCCGGGCCGGCTATCAAATGAGTCTAGTTTCCGAGCACCCCCTTCCAGGGGCTGTTCCTAATGCCGTGCTGTCTGGGGCGACGCGCAGCGTCTCAGTACAGACTTATCCGACGGTACGGCCGGCGCTTCGCGCTTCGCCCCCAACTTGAAATACACCCCAACGCCACGCCTTGACGTTACCCGCCACATTCCTATAATAGATCAGATGTTCTTGCCCTCGACGGCGCATTCTGCCGCCTGCCCTCCGGTAACCGGCTCGTTCCATGTCTAGGGATGACAGACCGATGACCTCCGCACCTGTCCGTTTTCGCGTGGGCGAATTCGCCTGCGTCTCGCTTCCCGATACCATTGAAACGCTTCTGGAAGAGCACCTCCAGCTGATGTTTCCCACCGACACCGACAGATGGCTGGCCGCGTTTCGCGCCCTCCCCGGGTCGTTGACCTTCTGCCGCAACATCCTCCTGGTCGAGGCCCGCGCCCAACGCCTCCTCATAGACACCGGCAATGGCTCGGCTGACCCCAACGACCCCGGCCACCTGCTGGAACAACTGCGCGCCGCCAACCTCCCGCCGGAGTCAATCACCACCCTCGTCATCACCCACTACCACCCCGACCACCTCGGCGGCTTGGTGGACGAGTCCGGCCGCCCCTCCTTCCCCAACGCCCGCCTGGTCGTGCCCAGCCAGGAGCACGCCCACTGGACCCAACCCGACGTGCTCGCCGGCTTGGACCCCGCCGATGCCGCCGCGTTCCACCGCATGGTCGCGGCCCATGCCGACCGCTTGACCCCGCTGGACGATACCGCCGCCATCGCGCCGGGCATTCACTACCTCTCAGCCGTCGGCCACTCGCCCGGCCACCGCGCCGTGCTGCTCGAGTCCGGCGGCGCGCGCCTGCTCCACCTCGCCGACGCCATCCACACGCCCTTGCAGCTCAACGCCCTGGACCAGGCGCCCTTTGACTGGCAGCACCCCGCCGCCGCCGCCGCCACTCGGCGAGCGTTGGTGTCTCAGGCCGCCGCCGAGGGCCTGCTCGTGATGGCCTATCACTTCCCCTTTCCCGGCGTGGGCTACTTCCGCCGCCACGGCGACCAGTTAGCCTGGGAACCGTACACCGCCTCCGCGCCGTAACGTCGCCGTCCCACGCCGTCCCCGCGCCGCCCCCGAAGCAATCATCGGCTGGCCCAGCGCCAAGGGCCTCCCAACCAAAGCGCCTCGCTCAGGGCGAGGCGCTCTGGTCTCCAAGGCTTGCGCTCTGCGGTCCGCCTACTGCGTCGCCGTGATCCCGCCGTCCACGTACAGAATCTGCCCCGTGATAAAGTCCGACGCCGGCGACACGAAGAACAGCACCGCCTGCATAATCTCCTCCGGCTCCGCCACGCGCCCCAGCGGAATGCGCGCCGTCAGCGCGTTGTAGAACGCCTCATCCGCCAGCATGTGCGCGATCATCTCGGTCCGCACGAACGTCGGCGCCACCATGTTTACGTTGATCCTGTGCGGGGCCAGCTCAGCCGCCAGTTGCTTGCACATCGTCCCCAGCCCGCCCTTGGCGGCCGTATAAGCCGTGTAGCCCCGTCCGCGCAAGCCCAGCAGCGTGCGCACCGACCCCAGCTGCACCTGCTTGCCGCCGCCCCCCTGCGCAATCTGGTGCTTCGCTGTCTGCTGCGCCAGGAACAGCGCCGACTTCAGGTTGCCGGTGTACACCTCGTCGAACTTCGCCTCGGTCACCTCCAGCAGCTTTTGCTCGCGGTTCAGCCCCACGCAGTTCACCAGGATGTCCAACCGCCCCAGCGCCGCGGCGCTGGCGTCCACCATGCGCTCAATGTCAGCCACCGAGTTCGCGTCGAACGGCGCGGCGAAGCTCGTATAGCCCGCCGCCTTCAGCGCCTCGGCCAAAGCCGAGGTGCGCTCGGCGTTGCGGCCCGCCACGGCCACCGCCGCGCCTGCCGCCGCCAGTCCCCAGCACACCGCCTCGCCGATGCCCCCGTAGCCCCCCGGCACCAAAGCCGCCTTGCCGTCCAGCCGAAACATCTGCCCCACAGATTCAGGTGTGATCGTCGTCACTGTTCAATCCCTCAAGTTCATATTCGCTACGGCGCTTGTTGCCCTCACCACCCTCCGGCGCGGCGCCGCCTTCCGTAGGGGCGTAGCGTGCTACGCCCCGCGCCCGCTCCCAACGACTGGCACGAATTCACCGGCCCACCGTTCTGCCGGCGCTACGCGCTCAGCCTGCCCGACCGCTGCCCATCCGTTACACCCCTGCCCAGAATCAGGCTGCCCGCCGTAGGGCGGGCGTGGGTCCGCTGCTCATCCGTTGCCACCGCCGCGAAACCTGGGCATCACCCGCTCCGCGAACAACCGCAGCCCCGCCTCGCTCGGCGCGTCCATGAACCACAGCATGAAGTGGCTGATCCCGCGCGCGATCTGCGCCCGCAGTTGCGCCTCGATCTGGTCCGGCGTGCCCACCAGCCACGCCTCCGTCAGATACCGCGGGTACGCCTCCGTCGCGCCGCTCACGAACGCCGCGAAGTCCTCGCCCTTGGGCGTCGCCTGGCCGCTAGGCATGTTTTCGCCCGGCGTCAGCGCCAGCATGGCCCTCACTTGTGCCCGCACCCCCGCCGCGTCCTCCGCGATCAAAATCTGCGTCTCGTGGCTCAGCTCCAGCTCCGTCCAATCGCGCCCCGCCGCGCCGCAGGCCGCCTTCAGCCCCGCCAGCCGCCGATCCAACTCCGCCAGGCTCACCGGCGCGCTGTTCCACCCCTGGCCCAGCCGCGCCGCCGCCGCCAGCGTCAGCGGGTGCGCCTCGCCGAACCAGATCGGCGGGTGCGGCTGCTGCACCGGCCCCGGTTTGCACACCGCCTCGCGCACCTGATAAAACCGCCCGTCAAACGTCAGCGGCTCGGCCTCCCTCGCCTGCCACAGCTTCAAGATCAGGTCAATGCCCTCCAGCAGGTCCGGCATCCGCGCTTCCATCGCGGTGGGCCACGGCAGCCCATAGGCGTGGTGCTCGCTGCCGCGCGTGCCCGTGTCGGCGAACCAGATAAACCGCCCGCCGCTCAGCACGTCCAGCGTCGCCATCATCTTCGCCGCCACCGCCGGGTGCCGAAAGTAATGCGCCTGATGGATGATCCCCAGCCTCGCCCGCCTCGTCGCCCCCGCGATAGCCGCCAGCGTCGTCCAGCCCTCCAAAATCGCCTGCTCCTGCCCCAGCATCAGGTGGTCGGCCACCCACAGGCTGTCGTAGCCCAGCGCCTCCGCCCGCGCCGCGCTCGCCACCGCCGCGCCCCCGTCCAGCCGCGCCATGCTCGGCGTGCGGAACAGGTTGCCGCCCGGCCAGGCGAAGATCGGCGCGCAATAGCCAAACTGAATCGGCTTGGTCACGGCCTAGCCCACCTGGTACGCCAGCGGCTCGCCCGCCAGGTGCCGCCGCACGTTCAGCCAGATGTTCAGCGAATCGCGCACCCACGTCCACGGCCCCTGCCAGCCGCTGTGCGAGGTCAGCGTCACGTTGGCGCTCAAATCCTCGTGCAGCGCGTGCAGCGGGTCCTCCGCCGGCAGCGGCTCCTCGGCGTACACATCCAGCCCCGCGCCCCCCAGCCGCCGCGCTTGCAGCGCCGCCACCAGCGCCGCCTGATCCACCAGCTTGCCGCGGGCCGTGTTGATAAAGTACGCCGTCGGCTTCATCAGCCCCAGCTCTCTAGCGCCGATGCTGCCCTGCGTCTCCGGCGTGATCGGCAGGTGCGCGCTCAGCACGTCGGCGCGGCGGAACAACTCGTCGCGCTCGACATACTCAACGTGATACCGCGCCTCCAACTCACTGAAGCGCACCCGGTCCCAATAGAGGCACTTCATCTGGAAGGCGTGCGCGTAGCGCGCCATCGGCCGGGCGATCTCGCCGAAGCCCAGCAGCCCCAGCGTGCCGTCGCTGACCAGGTGCAGCCCCGCCACGGTCGCCCCCCAGCCGCGCGTCATGTACAGCCGCTGTTCCATCTGCGCCCGCTGTTGGGCCATCTGCTTATAGTGCGTCAGCAGCAGCGCCCAGGCGTGCTCGGCCACCGCCTCGTAGTTCACCAGCGGCGTGGCGCATACCGGCACACCCAGCGCTCGCGCCGCCTCCATCGGCACGCCCCGGTAGTCCAGCCCCAGGTGCTGCACCAGCTTCAGTTTCTTGCCCCGCGCCAACACCTCCGCCGGCACGCGCTCCTTGTGCACCACCAGATAATCCAGGTCGGCGATCACGCCCTCCAGCTCGGCCAGCGTCTTCAACTCGTGCAGCCTCACGTCTTGCCCCGCGAAGAGCTGCTCAAAGGTCGGCGCCTCGGGCAGCGCGGCCGGGTCGTCCTGGGTCAGCCGCGCCCGCCACGGGTTCTCCGTCTGGCCCGCCAGCCGCACGCCCAGCAGCACGTTGCCGATGTTGTCCCACACCCCGATCTGGAGCATTTAGGCCTGCCCCCAAGCGCGCATGAACGTGCGCTTGCCGTTCGCCAAAATCGCCGGCGGGTCTTCCTCGCCCGGGATTGGTCGCAGCTCCATCGAGAGGATCGGCCGCGTGCCCAGCCGCGCCGCCGCCTTGGTCCAGTAGCTCACCGCCTCCAGTTGGCGCAGGTAGTCCACCAGTTCCGGCAAATCGTTGCGGCCCAGCGGGTGCCCAAACCGCGGGTGAAAGTCGCCATACAGCGCGTGGCCGGGATGGTCAATCACGCAGTTGCCGCAGTGCGCGTGGATCAGGTACGGCTCGGCCGTGCGCAGCGCCTCCGCCGAGCTTTCACCCAGCAGGGGCAAGTGGCTCAGATCAATCGTCAGCCCGAAGTTCGGCCGGTCCACCGCCTGCGCCAGCGCCGCCGCCTCGGCCGTTGGCCCGATCAGCCGCTTCTTCTCAATGTCGCGGTCAAAGTTCTCCAGCGTCAAGAACAGTTGGCGCTTCTGCGACCGGGCCGTGGCATAATCACACAGCGCCGCCAGGTCTTCCGCCAGCCGCGCTGTCGTCGCCGCCCGCTCGCCCACGGCCGTGTCGAGCGGCCCTTGCACCATCGCCAGCGTCGCGCCGAAGTCAATCGCCTCGTCCAGCAGCGTCTGCACGCGCTCCACCGCCGCCTGCCGCCGTCCGGCGTCGGCGCTGCCCAATTCCAGCTTCTCCAGGATGATCGGCAGCACGGCCAGGTACACCACCTGCATCTGCGCCGAGGCGATCAGCGCCTTGGCCTTCTGCCGCACTTCCGCGTTCTTAATCGGCGCGATCTCCACCGCCCCAAACGTCGTGTCGTTCACGATCGTCGGCAGCGTCTCCAAGATCGGCCCCTCGCCGTTCCGGCACTCCAAGAAAATCAGCGGGTGCACCACGCCAAAGTCTAGTTGGCTTGCCCAGCTATTCATGCCTTCGTCTCCCCGGCCTGCGCCTCAAATTGGTCCGGCTGACGCAAAATCTCCTCCAGCGTCAGCACCCGCCCGTGTTTCTCCGCCGCCAGCAGCCCGGCCACCAGCGCCAGGCTGCGTAGCCCCTGTTCGCCCGTCACCTCCGGCTCGCGGCCGGTCACGATCGCCTCCCCGAAGTCGGCCTGCTCAATCGCCAGCAGGTTGGCGTCAATCGTCGTCCACGGCAGGTCATAGCTCGCCAGCCGTTCGCCGCCGAACAGCGCCGCCGTCGTCGCGTCCAGCGCGAAGTCCGGCACGAGCTTCAGCACCGCCTCGGCGGGCACGGCCTCGTCCTTCCCGGCCTTGCGCTGCACCACCCGCACCGGCTTGCCGCTGCGGTCGCCCGGCGCCTCCAGCGACCCGCCCGTGCCATACACCATGCGCTTCCAGCTCGGCTCGCCGCGCCCGGCCAGGCTCAGCAGCCAGTGGGCAATCGCCCCGCTCGCGAACCGCATCACCCCCACGCTCAGGTCCTCGGCGTCGGCCGGGTGCCACACCCCCTGCGCGTCCACCCGCTGCGCATCCACCACCGCGTTCATGCCCGCCACCGCCGTGATCGGCCCCAGATAGTATTCCAGGATGTCGGTGTAGTGCACGCCCATGTCAATCACGATGCCGCCGCGGTCCTGCCGGTGCCGCCAGGGCGTGATGATGACGACCTCGCCGCTGCCCGATGAACTCTGCGTCGCCAGGAACGGCCACCCAATCGCGCCGGCGTCCAGCAGCGCCTTCGCCAGCCGGTTGATCGGGTCGCGCCGGTAGTTCTCGGCCACCGCCAGCTTGCGGCCCGCCTGCTTCGCCGCCGCCACCAGCCGCAAACCGTCCGCCACGGCCAGCGTCACCGGCTTCTCGGCCAGCACATGCGCGCCCGCCGCGAACGCCGCCAGCGCCACGGCCGTGTGCGTCTCCGGCGTCGTCGTCACGATGATGCCGTCCAGCCGCGTCCCGCGCAGCATGGCCGCCGTGTCGGCGTAGACTTCCGGCTTGCGGCCCAACTGCTCCTCGGCCAGCGTCGCCGCCTTGCCCGCGTTCTCCGGCAGCACGTCGCACACCGCCGCCAGCTCAAACCCCAGCCGGCCCACCGCCTTCAGCCGCGCCATGCCGCCGATGTGCCGGCGGCCCATGCCGCCGCAGCCCACCAGCCCTACAGCCAGCTTGCTGGCCGTCATGGCCTGTCTTCCTCCGCCAGCGCCGGCGAGTAGCCCAGCTTCTTCAAGTACTTCGCGTTCAGCTTGGCGCTCGCGCTCGGCGAAACGTCGCTGCGGCTCTGCTCGATCACCACCCAGCCGGGGAACGCCTGCGCCTTCAGTTCCCCCAGGATGGCCGCGAAGTCCAGCCCGATGGTGCCTTGCCCCATCTCCACGAACTTGCCCGCCGCCCAGTCCTTCAGATGCACGTAGCCCGTGCGCCGGCTGTACTTGCGCAGGTGCGCCACCGGGTCTTCGCCCACCAGCCCAATGTGCGAGGCGTCCAGGCACAGCAGCGTCTGCTGCGTCTCGTTCATCAAAATGTCAATTTCGGCCTCGGTCTCAATGGTGCAGCCGGTGTGCGGGTGATAGGCCACGCCCACGCCCAGCGGCTTGCCGAACTTCGCCAACTCCTCGCAGCTCGCCGCCAGGTTCTTGTACTCCTCGGCGCTCGGCGGCCGGGTGCGCAGCCGCCCGCCGCCCACCAGCCCGTACATCTCTACGCCGAACAGCGCCGCGTACTCCATGCGGCGCTTGTGGATCGTCAACTGCTCGGCGCTGCTCGGCACGTCCACACTGCCGAACGAGGTGGCCGCCCGCAGCTTGCCCAGCTGGCGCGTCAGGTAGGCGGGCGTGCCCAGCCAATCCAGCGGGTGATCGAACAGTTCCACCGCCTGCCAGCCCGCCTGCCGAATTTCCTTGAACGTGGCCGCCAGGTCGGGCTTGGTCCCCCAGTTGATCGTGCTATAGGCAAAACGTAACGCGTGCGAACTTGCGGTGCGCGAAGGCATATGCAGCAAAGGCTCCTCAGGCTGAGTATTGGGAACGGGGCGGGGCGCTTACTCGTGCTCGAGCACGGTGCTGTGCGCCGTAAAGGGGTCGGTGACGACCAGCGACAGGTACACCAGCGGCCCGTAGCCGCCGTTGCTGATCTGGTGCGGCGTGGTTGCGCTCAGGTGCAGGTAGTTATTGGCCGCCAGCCCCCCCGCCAGCCGGTTGGCCTGCACCGTCGCCGTGCCGCTCACGACGTAGATGATGCGGTCCTGCAAATCCAGCCGGCGCGGCCCCTCGCTCTCGCCGGGCGCCAGCGTCACGCGCTCGCAGGCGAAGTGGCTGTCGCTGGGCAAGGACGCCTCCCCGTGCACGTTGGCATACGGCGCGTCGCCCTCAAAATTGTCGGGCGTGAAGTCTTTGGCCCGCAGCCGGTTGTACTTGTGGTTGGGCGCGACCGCCACAAAAAACGCCACCGGCTCGCTGCCGCTGAACCAGTAGTTATGGTACTTCCCCGGCGGCATCATGATGAAGTCGCCCGCCTGATACACGCGCTTGCTCCCGCCGATCTCGATCTCCAAACTGCCCTGCGCCAGAAACGCGACCTCCGTCGCGTCGTCGTGCACGTGCGGCGTCGGCCCCAGCCAGTCGTTGTTGAACCACTTCACGTCCGGCGTCCAAATCAGCGGCAGCCCGCGGACGCGCTCGGCCAACATGCGCGGCTGCGCCATCCACTGCTCCAGGTCAATTGCCAATGTCGGGTCTCCCTGCCAGGCGGGCGGTGGCTTGCGCGGCCCTGCCCTTAACATGCTATCGGTTGATAACCTCAGTCTACCGCGACCTGCGCCAAATGCGCAATGTGGGTGTCGGATGGCATTCGCGCCTCACCTGCCATACCCCGCACCTCCCGCTGCCGCACACGTCTCGGCTGACAGAGCACTCTCCCCATCGCTGTCATTTCGAAGTACCCATGGCGCCCTGCGCCGGCCCCCCCACGGCAGAAACGGCCGCACTGACTCGATCTCCTCCATGAATTGTCATTTTGAAGTACCCATGGCGCCCTGCGCCGGCCCCCCAGTGGCGAAACACTCGGCGGACCATGTCATTCCGAAGCCCCCCTCCAGTTGCCGGCCATCCTTCGGCATTGTGGGGGGTGAGGAATCTCAACCCAGGATCAGGCTGACCCTTTGATCGTACCGGGTTTAGTTTCTGAGCAACCCGGCCTCAGGTCGGTGGGCCTCATCTTCCCTTGTGGCCGGTGACGCGCAGCGTCTCGGGTTGTCCTGTTCGGGTTTAGTTTCTGAGCAACCCGGCCTCAGGCCGCTAGCCCTCCCCGTGCCTTGTGGCCGGTGACGCGCAGCGTCTCGGCTTCGACCTTAACACCTTGCGCTCGTCCCAACTCCATTCCTGAACATCGCTCATGGCTCGGCCCATCAGCGCCGCAGACCAGAAACACCCTCTAGTCCTAACGCGGCCTCGCGTAGGAGCGTTCTAATGAACGCCCAGCGGCGATCCCAATCGAACGCCGTATTCCATCGTAGCCGTTGACCTGTGGGCCAGGGCATTAATGCCCCCTAGTCCGGCCCTTTCCCCGCCGAATTTTGCCTCTTGCCAACCCAACATATCTTTCCTACGCTGGAATCCTCTCCCGGCCCTCATCGCCCGGCCGTGGCCTTAACAACTGCACAACCCACCCTGGTGCCTGCTCATCCCGTCTCCCTCTCCTGCCAGTTGTGCCGGTTCTCAGCCCTCAAGCGGCCGCCCTGCCAGTCGTGCCGGTTCTCAGCCCTCAAGCGGCCGCCCTGCCAGTCGTGCCGGTTCTCAGCCCTCCAGCGGCCGCCCTGCCAGTCGTGCCGGTTCTCAGCCCTCCAGCGGCCGTCCTGCCAGTTGTGCCGGTTCTTAGCCATCCAGCGGCCGTCCTGCCAGTTGTGCCGGTTCTCAGCCCTCCAGCGGCCGCCCTGCCAGTTGTGCCGGTTCTCAGCCATCCAGCGGCCGCCCTGCCAGTTGTGCCGGTTCTTAGCCATCCAGCGGCCGCCCTGCCAGTTGTGCCGGTTCTTAGCCATCCAATGGTAGTCGTGACAACGCGACACCTCCCCGCCCTCCACTGCTACCCGTGACAATGGTGACGTTTCTCGGCCCTCGCGTGTCCCAGCCCCCTCCCACCTCTCACCTCCCTCCTCCCTCCTCCGCTATAATGCGCCCATCACCTGCCCCGGAGACCCGGCGTGAAACTTCTCGCCCTCTTCCTCATCCTCGCCAGCCTCGCCCTCAGCGCCTGCGTCGGCAACACCCTCAGCGCCCAGGCCGCCTGCGACAGCGACGTCTCGCAAATCACCTCTATCACCGGCGAGTGCACCCGCACCATTGACACACTGGAAGAGAAAGACACCCAGCACCTCGCCATCCAGACCTCCGACGTCATGCCTTTCGCCACCGTGGACTTCACCGTCACCGTCGAACAGGGCGCGGTAGACGTCACCTTCGTAGACTCGCGCGGCAACACTCAGACCACCCCGGCCACCCCCGGCCACCCCGCCACCGGCTCGTGGCCCGTCCAGCTTGACCCCCTCAACCAGATCAAGTTCGACCTCACCCCCGTCGGCGGCCCCGCCCAGGGCGTCGCCTCTCACCTTAGCTTCGTCTGCGACTGCCTGCCGTGACCTCCCCCCACCGGCGCGCCGACCTGCTGGCCGCGTTGCCCGAAGCGCGCCTTGCCCGCCTCCAGCAGGTGCAGGCCGCCGCCGCCGACCTCGGCCTGAGCGTCTACCTCGTCGGCGGTGTCGTGCGTGACCTGCTCCTCGGCCTCCCCCCCGGCGACTTTGACCTCGTGGCCGTGCCCGCCGGCGCGGAGCAGGGCGCTCCCCCCGGCCCGCGCCTCGCCCGCGCCCTCGCCCAGCGCCACGGCGGGGCCGTCACCGTCCACCCCGCCTTCGGCACCGCCACCTGGCTTGCTCCCGACGGCGCCGCCACTGACTGCGCCACTGCTCGCACCGAAACCTACGCCCAGCCCGGCGCGCTGCCCAGCGTCACCCCCACCCCCGACATCACCACCGACCTCGCCCGGCGCGACTTCACCCTCAACGCCCTCGCCCTGCGCGTGGATGGTGACCACCTGGGCGAACTGGTAGACCCCTTCGGCGGTCAGGCCGACCTCGCCGCCTGCCTCGTGCGCGCCCTGCACCCGGCCAGCCTTCAAGACGACCCCACGCGCCTCTTCCGCGCCGTGCGCTACGCTCGCCGCCTCGCCTTCACCCTCGCGCCCGACACGCTGGCTCAGGTTGCGCCCGCCCTCGCCGTCCTCCCGGCCCTGTCCGGCGAACGCCTGCGCCACGAGCTAGACCTGATCTTCGCCGAGCCGCAAGCCGCCGCCATGCTGACGCAGCTAGACGAGCTAGGCGCGCTCACCGCCCTGCACCCGGCCCTCAGTTGGTCGCCCGCCGCCGCCGAGCGCGCCGCCGTCCTCCCAGAGTTGCCGCGCCCCGCCTGGCAACTGCCCGCCGCCCTCATTCGACCCGCCGCCTGCTTCGCCCTCCTCCTCGCCGCGGCCCCCGGCGAGTCCGCCGGCGCGCTGGCCCGCCTCGCCATCACCCACGACGTGGCCCAGGCCGTCACCGCCGCCCTCGCCTTCCAGCCCGCCGCCTGGCCCGCCCAGCCGCTGCCCTCGCAAGTCGTCGCCATGCTCGACCGGCTGCCCCCCGCCGGCGTCGCCGCCGCCTACGCGCTGCATCCGGCCCAGCGCCCGCTGCTCCACCGCTACCTCAGCGAATGGCGCTTCGTGCGCGCCGACCTCACCGGCGACGACCTGCTGGCCCTCGGCCTGCCCGCCGGGCCGCGCTTCAAGACCCTCCTGTGGCAATTGCGCGCTGGGCGTTTGGATGGTACCTTGTCGTCACGCACCGCCGAACTGGCCCAGGCCCGGCAGTGGCTGCGCGCTCAGGCAGATTGATCATGGCTGACCTCACCGACGTCGAGAAGATCGTCATTCGCTCCCTGCGCGAGCCGGAGCTGCCCTTGCTCGAATGGGAAGGCGCCTACACCCAGTTCCGCCGCGTCTATCGCCAGACGTTCGAGGACGCCCTGCGCGGCCAGCGCCTCATGCTCGTCGCCGTACAAGGCGCGCGCCTGGTCGGGCAGGTCTTCGTCCAACTCTCCAGCACCGAAACCCGCTACGCCGACGGCTACAGCCGCGCCTACCTCTACTCGCTGCGTGTGCGGCCGGAGCTGCAAGGCCACGGCCTGGGCACGCGCCTGCTTGTCGCCGCCGAGGCCGCCCTGCGCGCGCGCGGCTTCACCACCGCCGTCATCGCCGCCGGCAAAGACAACCCCGGCGCCTTCCGTCTCTACGAGCGCCTCGGCTACCACTCCTTCGCCGATGACCCCGGCGTCTGGTACTTCACCGACGTGAACGGCAAGCAGCAAGTCGTGGAAGAGCCGTGCTGGGTCATGGAGAAGCCGCTTGCGCCCGCTGCCCCTGAGGCCTAGCCGCGCCCATGCCCCCGCGCCCGCGTGACCCGCTCTTCTGGGGCCTGCTGCTCATCGCCCTCGGCGGCCTGTTCCTGCTCAACAACCTGCGGCTGCTCTCCGGCCCCGTCTTCGCCTGGTGGCCCGTGCTGGTGCTGCTGCCGGGGCTGTGGCTGCTCAGCCGTGGCCTCTCCGGGCGGCAGGGCGGGGGGATGGTCGGCGGCACGCTCTTGCTCGGGCTGGGCGTCTTCTGGCTCTTGGTCAGCCTGGGCCTGGTTGGCAACAACCTGTTCCTGCCCGTGCTGTTCCTGGCCCTCGGCCTCGGCCTGCTATTGCGTTCCGTCGTCGGCCGCGGCGTCGCCTAGCGCCCCCGCTCGCGACCAAAGGCGCGGCGTCCTTCATTTCCGCTACCGCCATCGTCCGTCAGCAACCGTGACCTTGACGCTGGCGCTGGACTGTCCAAACGCCCTTGATCCAGCGGGGTTAACGGGGCCAGGTTCAGATTCAGCACCCCGGCCGGGCGCGGATTAGAAGTTGGCTAGAGCGCCCCGCCGCCCCTCGCCCCGGTAACGGTCGCGAGCGGATTTCAGTGCTCGCCTTTTCCAGCGCCTTTCCCGTCATGCGGGCCTGATAGCCTTACGTAATATCTGTTTGATAACTTAACCTTTGTCGGCCCCGCCCCGCCGAGTCGGGTCCGGCCGGTGTTGTCAGCCTGAGTATCCGTAGGAGCCGCCATGTCCGTCCCCATCCGTTCGTCTGAGATCACCCCCGAGCACGTCTTCTTTAACCGCCGCGCCTTTCTCAAGGGCCTGGGCCTCGCGGCCGGTTCGGCGCTGCTTGCATCCTGCGGGCCGCGGGCCGTCGCCACCTCCGCCCCGTCCGACCTCTCCGGCGTGCCAGAGGGCGGCACGGTCGGCGCCGCCGCCGACGAGCTGGGTGACGCCCTCACGCCCTTCGACGCCGTCACCAACTACAACAACTACTACGAGTTCTCCACCAACAAGGAAGCCGTGGCGCGCCTCGCCAAAGACTTCCCCACCTCGCCCTGGGCCGTGGAAGTCGGCGGCCTGGTGAACAACCCCAAGACCTACGACCTCGACGACCTGCGCGCCGGCTTCACCCAGGAAGAACGCATCTACCGCCTGCGCTGCGTCGAAGCCTGGTCCATGGTCATTCCCTGGAACGGGTTTCGCCTGGCCGACCTGCTGGCCGCCGCTGAGCCGACCTCGGCCGCCACCCACGTCAAGTTCACCACCGTCTACGCGCCCGACCAGATGCCCGGCCAGGGCGTCAGTTGGTACGTCTGGCCCTACGTCGAGGGCCTGCGGCTGGATGAGGCCATGAACGACCTGACCCTGTTGGCGACCGGCCTCTACGGCCAAGACCTGCCCCCGCAAGACGGCGCGCCCCTCCGGCTCGTGGTGCCCTGGAAGTACGGCTTCAAGAGCATCAAAGCCATCGTCAAGATTGAGCTGGTGGATTACGAACCGCGCTCGCTCTGGATGAATGCCGCGCCGAACGAATACGGCTTCTATGCCAACGTCAACCCGGAGGTCAATCACCCGCGCTGGTCGCAGGCCAGCGAGCGCCGCATCGGCGAGTTGGGCCGCCGTGACACGCTGCCCTTCAACGGTTACTCCGACGAGGTGGCCGGCCTCTACACCGGCATGGACCTGCGCGTCAACTTCTCGTCGCCCCGCCGCCTGGCATGGTCGTCCTCCGCTGGCGCAAGCACGAATTTACCTGGCTCCAGGTGCTCACCCACCTCGGAGCCATTGCGCCGTTCGCCTGCTTGCTCTGGGATTACTTCACCGACAACCTCAGCGTCAACCCTATTCAAGACATCACCTTCCGCACCGGCAAGCCCGCGCTGGTGCTCCTGGTGCTGTCGCTGGCCTGTGCGCCGCTCAACTCCCTCCTCGGCTGGCGCTGGGCCATCAAGCTGCGCCGGCCGCTGGGTGTCTACGCCTTCCTGTACGTTTGCCTGCACCTGCTCACCTTCGTCGGGCTAGACTACGGCTTCGACCCCGACCTTCTGTACGGAGCCATCTTCGAGAAGCGCTACGCCCTGGTTGGCTTCGCGGCCTTTTGCCTGCTGCTGCCGCTGGCCCTCACCTCCACTACGGGCTGGCAGCGCCGCCTCGGCCCGCGCTGGAAGGCCTTGCACAAACTTGTCTACGTTGTCGCGCCGCTGGCTGTGTTCCACTACCTCTGGTTGGTCAAGTCCGACATCCGCGATCCGCTCTTCTTTGGCGCGCTGGTCGGGCTGCTCCTGCTCTTCCGCCTCCCGGCCGTTAAGCGCCCACTGCGCGCCGCGTGGCAAGCCCTCCGCGCCCGGCTGCGCCCGCCGCCCGCTCGCCTGCCCCTGGCTCCGCGCCGGCCTGCGCGCCCCGTGGAGCAGCCCGAACAAGCCAAATAAAAACGGGGTGCACCGCTCCAGGTGCGCCCCGTGTAAGCCATCTCCGCTGGTTTGTCCGCCGCCCCTTACGGCGTCGGCCAGCGCTCCCAGTAGTCGCCGAAGTACTGCACGTGGTAGATCCGCACCGTCTCGCCCGACGGCCCCAGCAGGTAACACGTCGAGCCGGCGTAGCTCGTCCCTGGGTAAGCTGCGCACTGCACCTTGGTCTCGATGCTGTGCTCGGCCTCGGTGGCCCAGCCCAGCGCTGTGCGCAGTCCTGCCTGGTACTGTTGCGCCTCGCCGCGCCACAGCAGCCCAAAGCCGCTCACCGGCTCGAAGCGTCCCGCCGGCGCGCCGCCCACCCGGTTATCCAGTGAGCCGCCCGGCTTAATCGTCAGCGGCCCAACGATGATGTTCAGCCGCGCAGCGCTGCCGGGCGCGGTGTCGTTCAGCGCGTAGTATGTGTCGGTCTGCTTCACCCACAGCAGCAGGCCGTGCTCGAAGCGCTCGGCCGCCGCCTGCGAAACCACCGCCGCCGTCGCCGGGCACGCGCCCGTGGGCGGGTTGCTGAAGAACCAGCTATAGCCGCAGGGCGTCGCTGCCGGCGTCACCGTCGGCGTCGGCCCCGGCTGGGTGGCGGGCGGCGTGGCGCTGGGCGCTGGGTTGCCGCCCGCGCCCGGAATGCGCAGGATTTGCCCGGCGTAGATCAGCGAGCTTTTTAGGTTATTGGCCGCCATGATGCCCGCTACCGTGGTGTTGAACCGCCGTGCGATGCGGTAGAGCGTGTCGCCGCGCTGCACCACGTACTGACTGGTGGCGGCCGGGGTGGGCGGCGGGCTGCCCGTCTCTGGAATCAGCAGCCTCTGACCCACATAGATAAGGCTGGGGTTGGCCAGCCCATTGGCGGCGGCGATAGCGCTCACCGAGACCCCGAACCGCAGGCTGATGCGGTAGAGCGTGTCGCCGCGCTGCACAACGTAATAGGTTTGGGCCTGGACCGGGCGCGCCAGCGCCAGCGTAAGCGATACCACGAGGAACAGCCAGATAAGTTTGCGCATGGACCTTGCCTCCTTTGCCATAATTTACCTGCGCGTTGTTACGCGCGTTCGGCACGGAGGTGGCAGGTCGGTAACAGCCTGCAACGGATTGGTAACGAGCCGCGCGCGCTACGCTTGCCGCTGTGGCAGCCGCACCGTCACTACCGTGCCCTGTCCTTCACGGTTGCGCACCGCGATGCGCCCGCCGTGGCGCAGGACGATAGCCTGGGTGAGGGCCAGCCCCAGCCCGCTGCCCGGCACGCTGCGCGCGGCCCGCCCGCGATACAGTTCCTCCCAAACGTGCGGCGCCTCGGCCGCCGGGATGCCCGGCCCCGTGTCCGCCACCTCCACCACCACCCACTGGCCGTCTTCCGAAGCCCGCACCTCCAGCGTGTCTCCCGGCCGGCTGTACTTGATGGCGTTGTCGAGCAGGTTATGCGCCACCAGCAGCAGTAGGTCGGCGTCGCCGGAGATGGTCGGCAGCGGCCACGGCGCCTGGGGCAGGGTGAGCGTCAACCGCCGGCTGTTGGCGCGCTCGCGGCCTAGTTCCACCACCTGCGTCAACAGGTCGGCCAGGTCCACCGGAGCCAGTTCCAATGGGCGCGTCTCCAGCTCGGCCAGCTTGCGCAGGTCGGCCGTCAACCGGCTGATGCGCCGCACTTGCGCCTCCACGCTGCCCAGCGCCTCGCTCGTGCCGCTGGCGCTGTCCTTCGCCAGCGCCAGCCCAGCCTGCATGGCCGTCAGCGGGTTCTTCAGCTCGTGGTCGAGCCGCTGCAAGAATCGTCGCCGGTCATGCGCCGCCGTCGCCCCGGCCTCCGCCAGCGCCTTCTGTTGCCGCCGCTCCGCCCGCCGCCGCGTCAGCGTGACACCCGCGGCCACCGCCAACCCCGCCGCGCTTAACGCCAGCCCCACCAGGAGCACGGCCGTGGCAATGTCAATCGAAAGCCGCACTACCGGCAGGGCCGGCAGCCCCAGCGTTAGCGCCGCCGAAACCAGGCCGCACCCCGCCGCCGGCAGCAGCGCCGCCAGCCATGGCCACGCTCTTCTCACGCGGCCGCCTCCACCGCGCCCACGAAGCGATAGCCTTGCCCCGGCACCGTCTCAATGAAACGCGGTTCGGCCGGGTCGTCGCCCAGGGCGCGCCGCAGTTCGGCGATGCGCGTATCCACGGTGCGCGTGCCGGTCGGGTAGTCCCAGCCCCACACGGCGTCGAGCAGCCGGTCGCGCGAGATCAGTTCGTCCGGGTGAGTTAGCAGATACTCCAGCAGGGCGTTGGCCTTGGGCGTCAAGGGCAACTCGCGCCCGTCGAGCCAGGCGCGGTGGGCGCTGCGGTCAAGCAGCAGCCCGCCGCTGACCAGCCGCGCCGCCGTCGCCAGTGGCGGCCGGCCCGGCTTTACGCGCCGCATCACCGCCCGCACCCGAGCCACCAGTTCGTGCGGGTCGAACGGCTTGTTCAGGTAGTCGTCGGCGCCCTCTTCCAGCGCCATAGCCCGTTCGGTGCTCTCGCCCACCTGCGTTAGCAAGATCACCGGCGTCCAGTTGCCCGCCTTGCGCAGCCGCCGCAGCGCCTCGCGGCCGTCTACGTTGGGCATCAGCACGTCCATGATTACCAGCGCCGGAGCGAAGCTGCCCGCCAGCGCCAGCGCCTCCGCCCCGTCGTGGGCCACCGCCACTGCAAACCCGCTCCGCTCCAGGAACGGGGCCAGATTGGCCGTGATGGCGTCTTCGTCGTCCACCAGCAGCAGCCGCGCCTTTTGATCCATGTGGCTCAATCGGTCGCCTCCCTGCGAAAATAGACCCCCCCTGCCTAGTGGCTGCTTCCGCGTCTCTTGTTCCATTATAGGGCCACTACCCCAGGGCTGACATTCAACGCTGTTTTTTGGCCTATTGTCACCTTGACAATCGGGTTTCGGCAGGTATAATGC
This sequence comes from Anaerolineales bacterium, assembly GCA_020850595.1. Classification (GTDB taxonomy): domain Bacteria; phylum Chloroflexota; class Anaerolineae; order Anaerolineales; family UBA6663; genus JADZEK01. The sequence goes on along the minus strand of JADZEK010000045.1, from coordinate 18,373 downwards.
GTATACCCCTCCCCCCTGGGGGGGGATAGGAGACCGGCCCATGCAGCCCACCACCAAGACCGAAGCGCTCCGCCGCATGAAGAGCATTGCGGGGCACGTGCGCGGCATCGAGCGCATGTTAGAAGAAGACACCTACTGCATTGACGTCATCAAGCAGATTCAGGCTGTTGAGGCCGCCCTAAGCAAGGTCAGTGGCTTGCTGCTCGAGGGCCACCTGCACTCCTGCGTCATCACCGCCGTGCGCGGCGAGGACCTCGGCGAGCGCGAGCGCGTGTTGACCGAGATCACCAATGTCTTTGCGGCCTCAAACAAGGCCTAGCGTTACCCACCCCTTTCGCGCCCAAGGAGCGCCCCATGACCACTCTGAAGCTCAACGTCCCGGCTATCTCGTGCGGCCACTGCGTCCACACCATCCAGAACGAAGTCGGCGAACTGCCCGGCGTGCAGCGCGTGCAGGCCGACCAGAAGACCCGCGTGGTTGTCGTGGATTATGACACGCCCGCCACGCCTGAAGCGATTGAAGCGCGCCTGGCCGAGATCAACTACCCAGCCGAAAAGCTCCTCGCGCTCTAAAGAGCGCCACCTATCGCCCGTAGCGGCCCGGCGGTCGCGACCAACACATCGGCCTGAGCCGATTCGGTTGTCCGCCGCACCCATCCACTTGTCTGCCAGGCGAGGGCGCTGCTTGTTTGGGCGCCCTCCCTGAAGGTGTCCGCCATGGCTACCAAAACCGTTACCCTTCCCATCACCGGCATGACGTGCGCCAACTGCGTCAGCACCGTCGAGCGCAACCTCAAGAAGCTCGAAGGTGTGCAGACTGCCGCCGTCAACCTGGCCTCCGAGCGCGCCGCTGTGGAGTTCGATCCAACCCAGCGCACTCTGGGCGACCTGATCGCCCGTGTGGAAAAAGCGGGCTATGGCGTGGCCCTGGGCGAGGCCGTGCTGCCGCTGCGCCCCAACCAACTCTCCGGCGCCGCCGACGCCAACCGCCTCGAAAGGACGCTGGCCGGCCTCGAGGGCGTGCTCTCCGCCGCCGTCAACATCAGCGCCGACACAGCCGCTGTGCAGTACGTGCCCACGCTCGTCACGCAAGCCGATCTGCGCCGCGCCATGGCGGCCGCCGGCTTCGAGCCGCTGGAGGTCACCGGCACGGTCGAAGACGCCGAGCGCCTGGCCCGCCAGAAGGAGATCGCCCGCCAGCGCCACCTGCTGTGGGTGGGTCTGCTCTTCACCCTGCCGCTGTTCGTGCTCTCGATGAGCCGCGACTTCGTGCACAGCGTCGAGAGCCTCCACAACTTCTTGCCGCAGCTTTACCACTGGCCCTACCTCGATTGGCTCTTCCTCGCGTTAGCGACGCCGGTCCAGTTTTACGTCGGCCGCCAGTATTATGTCGGCGCGTACAAGGCCCTGCGCAACGGCGCGGCCAACATGGATGTGCTCATCGCCATGGGCTCCTCGGTGGCCTACCTGTACAGCCTGGCCGTGCTGCTGCTCTCCTGGTTTGGCGGCCTGTCGCTGGGCCACATGTACTTCGAGACCTCCGCCGTCATCATCACCCTCATCGTCCTCGGCAAGTTCCTGGAGGCCCGCGCCAAGGGCCGCACCTCCGACGCGCTGAAGAAGCTCATGGGTCTGCAAGCGCCCACCGCCCGTGTGCGCCGCGACGGCCAGGAACGTGACCTGGCGGTGGATGACGTCTTGGTGGGCGACATCGTCATCGTGCGCCCCGGCGAGAAGTTCCCGGTGGACGGTGTCGTCGTCTCCGGCCGGTCCTCGGTGGACGAATCCATGCTGACGGGCGAGAGCCTGCCGGTGGCCAAAGGCCCCGGCGACAAAGTGACCGGCGCGACCCTCAACCGCCAGGGCCTGCTCGAGTTCGAGGCCACCCGCGTCGGCCGCGACACGGCGCTGGCGCAGATCATCCAGCTCGTGCAGCGCGCCCAGGGCAGCAAGGCCCCCGTGCAGCGCCTGGCCGACGAAATCTCAGCAGTGTTCGTGCCCATTGTGCTGGGCATCGCCGCCGTGACGTTCCTCGGCTGGCTCATCCTTGGCCTCTTGCAGGCGGGCGACTTAGCCGTGACCTTTCAGCGCGCCACCATCAACGCCGTGGCGGTGCTCGTTATCGCCTGCCCCTGCGCGCTAGGCCTCGCCACGCCCACCGCTATCATGGTCGGCATGGGCAAGGGTGCGGAAGCCGGCATCCTGTTCAAGAACAGTGAGGCGCTGGAGCGCGCGGGCCGCCTGGGCCTGGTGGTCGTGGACAAGACCGGCACCGTCACTCGTGGCCGCCCCGCCGTCACCGATGTGGTCCTGCCGGAAGCGGCGGCCGCCTCGGCGTCCGACGACCTGCTGCGCCTCGTGGCCAGCGCCGAGCGCGGCTCCGAGCACCCTCTGGGTGAGGCGATTGTGGCCGAGGCGCAGGCGCGCGGCCTGGCGCTGGCCCAGCCCGCCGGCTTTCAGGCCGAGGCCGGACACGGCATCGCCGCCGAGGTCGAGGGCCACACCGTGCTAGTCGGCAGCCCGCGCCTGATGGCCGGCCGCGGCCTAGCGCTCAATGGCCTCGCCGCCGCCGTAGACCGGCTGCAAGCCGAAGCCAAGACCGCCATGGTCGCCGCGGTAGATGGGCGGGTGGCGGGCGTGATCGCCGTGGCCGACACGCTCAAAGACGGCTCGGCCGAGGCCATTGCCCAACTCCACGCGCTGGGCCTCCAGGTCATCATGCTCACCGGCGACAACACGCGCACCGCCCAGGCCATTGCCCAGGCGGTGGGCGTGGATGAGGTGTTGGCCGAGGTGCTCCCCGGTGACAAGGCCGGGCACGTGCAGCGCCTGCAAGCCGCCGCGGCCGAAGAGCCGAAGCCCGGGGCCAACCGCCTGGTCGCCATGGTCGGCGACGGCATCAACGACGCGCCCGCGCTGGCCCAGGCCGACGTCGGCATCGCCATTGGCACCGGCACCGACGTGGCCATGGCCGCCGCGCCCGTGACGCTGATGAGCGGTGACCTGCGCGGCGCGCCGCGCGCCATCGCCCTCTCGCGCGCCACGCTGCGCGTCATCCGCCAGAACCTGTTCTGGGCCTTTTTCTACAACGCAGTCCTGATTCCGGCGGCGGCCCTGGGCTTCCTCAACCCCATGCTGGCCGCGGGCGCCATGGCCTTTAGCTCGATCTTCGTGGTCAGCAACTCGCTGCGGCTGCGCTCCCGCCGGCTGTAGAGCCTGCCTCCGGCCGTCACTTGCCATGACCAATCACTCCGCCGGCCACGCTCACCAGCCAGCGCCGCCTCCGCCGCGCGTCCACCCGCATCCGGCGGCGGAGGCCCCGGCCGCTCAGCCCGCTGCCGCCGCGCCGCATCCGGCGGGCCATCATCACCCCGGCCCGGCCGCCGCGCCCGGCCCGCACCACGCGGCAGGCGCGCACGCCGACCATAGCGGCCACGAGGCGCTCTTCCGCCGGCGTTTCTGGGTGTCGTTGGGGCTGTCCGTGCCCGTCCTGTTGTACAGCCCCATGGTGCAGAACCTGTTAGGCTTCTCCATGCCCGCCTTTCCCGGCAGCCCTTGGGTCGAGCCTGTGCTCTCCGTGGCGGTCTTCCTCTACGGCGGCCTGCCTTTCCTCGATCTGGCGCGGCCGGAGTTGCGCGCCCGCCGCCCCGGCATGATGACGCTGATCTCACTGGCCATCAGCGTGGCCTTCGTCTACAGCCTGGCTGTGCTGCTGTTCTTGCCGCACCAAATGGGTTTCTTCTGGGAGCTGGTCACGCTGATTGACATCATGCTCCTGGGCCATTGGATCGAAATGCGCAGTGTCCGGCAGGCCTCGGGCGCGCTCGCTGAGTTGGCCAAGCTCATGCCCGACACGGCTGACCGCCTGCGCGCCGATGGAACCGTGGAGACCCTGCCGCTCGACCAACTCCGCCGCGATGACCTGGTGCTGGTGCGGCCCGGCGCCAAGCTGCCGGTGGACGGGCTGGTGGTCGAAGGCCGCTCCGAAGTCAGCGAAGCGCTTATCACCGGCGAGTCCCGTCCGGTCGCCAAACTGCCCGGTGCGAAGGTCATCGCCGGCACCCTGAATGGGTCGGGCAGCCTGCGAGTGCGCGTGACCGCACTCGGCGCCGACACCGCCCTGGCGGGCATCATGCGCCTGGTGCAGGAGGCCCAACAGAGCAAATCGCGCGCGCAGGTGCTGGCCGATCAGGCCGCGGGCTGGCTGTTCTACGTGGCGCTGACCGTGGCCGGCCTGACGGCGCTGGGCTGGTCGCTGGCGCAGGGCTTCAATGTCGGCGTGATCGAGCGTGTGGCGACCGTGCTGGTCATTGCCTGCCCGCATGCGCTGGGCCTCGCCATCCCCCTGGTCGTGGCCATCACCACCGCCCTCGGCGCGCAGCACGGGATCTTGGTGCGCGACCGCCTGGCCCTTGAAGTCGCCCGCCAGGTCAACACGGTTGTCTTCGACAAGACCGGCACGCTCACGCGCGGTGAATTCGGCGTGGCGGCGCTCGCGACCGTTGCCGGGTGGGATGAGGCCCGAGCGTTGGCCGTCGCCGCCGCCGCGGAAGGCGACTCGGAGCACACCATGGCCCGCGCCATCCGGCGCAGCGCGGCCGAGCGCGGGTTGGCGCTGCCGGCGGTTACCGGTTTTCAGGCGCTGCCGGGCCAGGGCGTCCGGGCTGAGGTAGACGGCCGGCCCGTGCAGGTGGGTGGCCCGCGCCTGCTGGCCGCCTTGCGCTTGACCCTGCCGCCCGCCTTGGCGGCGCTGGAACAGGCGGGCAGCGCCCAGGGTCACAGCATTGTCCACCTCATCGTGGCCGGTCAGCCGGTAGCCAGCCTGGCGCTGGCCGATGTGGTGCGGCCCGAAAGCCGCGCGGCCGTGCAACAGTTGCGCCAATTGGGGTTACAGGTGGCCATGCTCACCGGCGACAGCCAGGCGGTGGCGCGCTCGGTCGCCGCCGACCTGGGCATTGACACTGTGTTCGCCGAAGTGCTGCCGGAGCACAAGGATCAGATCATCAGCGAGTTGCAGCGCCAGGGGCGGCGTGTTGCCATGGTGGGCGATGGCGTCAACGACGCCCCCGCGCTCACCCGCGCCGATGTCGGCCTAGCCATTGGCAGCGGCACCGACGTGGCCGTGCAGTCCGCTGGGATCATCCTGGTGAACAACAATCCCCTCGATGTGGTCCGTGTGCTGGCGCTCAGCCGGGCCAGCTATCGCAAAATGCTCCAAAACCTGTTCTGGGCCGCGGGCTACAACCTGGTGGCCCTGCCCTTGGCGGCCGGCGTTCTGGCCCCTTGGGGGCTGATCTTGTCACCGGCGGTCGGCGCTGTGCTGATGTCAGTCAGCACGGTGGTTGTGGCGCTGAACGCCCAATTGCTCCGCCGCCGTCCCTTCGGCGTCTAGCGCCGGTCGGCCGGACGCCGTTGCCTTGTCAACTCGCCTCCCTCGCGGTAACATGACGGCGGGCCGCCGCCCCACTCATTGTTAATTTCCGCTTAAGCGCTTTCTGGTAGCCTCAGCGTATGCCCTCCCGACGTGACTTTCTCAAGCTAACCAGCGTGGCCGCCCTCGGCGCGGCCCTGCCGTTGGGCCGGCGCGGCCCGCTGCCTCCGCGCGCCCCGGCCCGCCGCCACCCCGCGCTGCGCCGCCCCTTCGACATCCTGCCGCCCGACGCCTGGCCCGAAAACGTGCCCCTCGGCCGCGGCGTGCTGGGGTGGGGCGCGCCCATCCTCAACCGCCCGCACCGCGATGGCACGATGATCGGCCCGGACAGCTACGTCTACCCCAACGAGGTCGTGCGCATCGTGCGCTCGGTAGTCGGCCTGGGCGTGGACAATTACTCGCACCTGTGGTTCGAGCTGGAAGACGGCTACATCTACGCGTCTTACCTCCAGCCGGTGATGCATTCGCCGCAGATTCCCCTCACCAGCCTGCCGCCCGAGGGCTACTGGGGCGAGATCGTCACGCCGTACTTCGATGCCCGCACTGCGCCCGACCCGGCTGCGCCGCAGGTCTACTATCTCGACCTGCCCGTCCCGGTCATCTACAGTTCGGTCTTCTTCCTGGCCGAGATTGCTACCGGCACGGACGGTTTACCCTGGTATCGCGTGACCACCGAGACCGAGCTTAACCTGTGGATCCCGGCCACCACCTTTCGCATCATCCAGCCGGACGAGCTGTCGCCCCTCTCGCCCGGCGTGCCCGCTCAGGAGAAGAAGGTCGTCGTCTACCTGGAGCAGCAGGCGCTCTCCGCCTTCGAGGGCAGCCGCGAGGTCTTTCGCACCACCATCTCCTCCGGTCGTGACTACTTCGCCGAAGACGGCGAGACCGTGCTGAACGGCACGCCGCTCGGCCCGCACGTCATCGGCACCAAGCGCGTCTCGCGCCACATGGTCGGTTCCGACTACACCGACCCCGGCATCGGCTGGGTGTCCTATTTCTCCACCAACGGCGCGGCGCTGCACTCCACTTATTGGCACAACAGCTACGGCCTGCGCCAATCGCATGGTTGCATCAACTGCCGCCCGGCCGACGCCAAGTGGCTCTTCCGCTGGACCATGCCCGAGGTGCCCTACCACCCCGGCATCGTCAACGTCCACTGGTATGAGACCGACCGCATCACCACGGTGGACTTGAAAGAATCGGCCTAGATGGACCCGCACAACATCCCGCTGGGGCTGGCGTTCCTGGCGGGCCTCGCCTCGTTTATTTCGCCCTGCGTGCTCTCGCTCGTGCCCGCCTACGTCGGCTACCTGGGCAGCCGCGCCGTCATCACCAGTGGCCAGCCGGGGGCCTCGCGCTGGGCCACCTTTACGCATGGCGTGGCCTTCGTGCTCGGCTTCAGCCTGTTCTTCATCGCCCTGGGGGCCGCGGCCAGCGCCATGGGCGCGCTCACCTACTCGCTGCAAGAGCCGCTCACCCGCATCGGCGGCGTGGTCGTCATCATCTTCGGCCTGCACACCATGGGCGTCATCCGCCTCCCGTTTCTAGACTATGACACCCGCCGCCAGGAAGCCCCTGACCCGCGCCTGGGCTACCTCTCCTCCGCGCTGATGGGCGTGTTCTTCTCCGCCGGCTGGGCGCCGTGCATCGGGCCGGTGCTGGGCGCGGTGCTCACCATGGCCGCCAGCGGCCCCAGCATCAACCAGGGCCTGGTCTTGCTCACCGCCTACTCCCTCGGCCTGGGCATTCCCTTCCTGCTGGCAGCGGGCGGCCTCACCAACGTCAGCGCGCTGCTCAAGCGCGCCCGGCCCTACCTGCGCTACATCTCTATCGCCACCGGCCTGTTTCTCATTCTCATCGGCGTCATGCTCCTCACCGGCACCATGACACGCTTTGCCGCTATGGCCTCCATCGGCGAGTTGCAAAACCAGATTGACCAGGGCGTCATAGATTTATGGCGCTGGCTGGCTGGCGGGCCGCGCCCGTGACCGGCCCCGCCGCCGGCTCCAACCGCGCGCCGCTGCTCATCCTGGCCGGCGGGCTGGTCCTCGGCCTGGTCGTCGGGTTGCTGGTCTTCATCGGCCCGCCGGCGCTGCCCGGCTTCGCCGGCGGCCCGGCCGCCGGCCCCACCGCCACGCCTGCGCCCGCGCCCGTCGTCGGCGCGCCCGCGCCCAACTTCACCCTGACCGACCTCGACGGCCGGGCCGTCACGCTCTCCGACCTGCGCGGGCAGGTGGTGCTCCTTAACTTCTGGGCCACCTGGTGCGGCCCCTGCCGGCTGGAGATGCCCTTGCTCCAGGCCGCCCACGAGGCCTACCATGAACAGGGCCTGACCATTCTGGCCGTGGACCTCGATGACCCGCTGGCCGATGTGCAGGCCTTCCGCGCCGAGCTTGGACTGACCTTCCCACTCCTGCTCGACCCCGGCACAACCGTGACGGACCTTTACCGTGTGCGCGGCTGGCCGACCAGCTATGTTATCAACCGCGACGGCCTGGTCAGCCGCCAGCACCTCGGCGCGCTCGACGCCGACCAGTTGAACGAATACCTCGCCGCATTCAGCTTAGGAGGCTAGCGCGCTATGACCGATTCCCCCCGACCTGCCGGCGATCGGCCGCGCGTGACCGGCCGCTCGCGTGATCTCGTCATCGTCGCCGACCGGGCCATCCTGGGCTTCACGCGCCACTGGCTGCTCTACCTCAACCTATTCGTGGCCGTCTACGTGGGCGTGCCCTTCCTCGCGCCGGTGCTGTTGGAGGCCAACCTGCCCGGCCCGGCCCGCGCTATCTACGCCCTCTACGGCAGCCTGTGCCATCAACTCGGCTACCGCTCGTGGTATCTCTTCGGCGAGCGCCTGGCCTACCCGCGTGACATCTTCCAGGCCTACTCGGGCATTGACCCCAACGACCCGGAGCAGATGCTGGCCGCCCGCCAGTTCATCGGCAATGCCCGCATGGGCTACAAAGTCGCCTACTGCGAGCGCGACACGGCCATCTACGGCGCCATCTTGCTCGGCGGCCTGGTCTTTGCCCTCCCCGGCGTGGCCCGGCGCGTCAAGCCCCTCAACTGGTTCGCCTACGCCCTGCTCGGCGTCGGCCCCATCGCCCTCGACGGCTTCTCGCAGCTGTTCAGCCAGTACCCCTACAACACGCTCTCTATCTTTGCCTGGCTGCCCTACCGCGAAAGCTCGCCCTTCCTGCGCGCCCTCACCGGCGCGTTGTTTGGCCTCGCCAACGTCTGGCTGGCCTACCCCTACCTCGTGCAGTCCATGGCCGATGTGCGCCACGAGCTAGAAACCAAGTTCACCCGCGCCGGTATTCCGCACTAACCCACCAACCCGCCCTCTCGCGCTCTGAATCAAACAAGCCGAGGCGCTTCTGCCTCGGCCCGCTCTGTTCGTCCCCACCCTGCCTGCGCAGGGAAATGCAGCCCACTTTGTCGCCGGCGAGGGCCGCCCTCTAAAAGTCGCGATACCTCCAGTCGCCGCCGACCAGCGTGCCCAGCACCTGCGTGTCCTTAATCGCCATGGGTTCCACGCTAAAGATGTCGCGGTCCACCACGATCAGATCAGCCAGCCGGCCCGCCGCCAGCCGCCCCTGCCGATCTTCCATGTAGCCCGCATAGGCCGCGCCCAGCGTGAAGCCGTGCACCGCCTCCGCCACGCTCAGCCGCTGCTCCGGGTGCCAGCCCTCCGGCCCCGGCGCGCCATCGGCCCGCCGCCGCGTCACCGCCGCGTGAATCCCCCAGAACGGGTTGAAGTTCTCCACCGGGGCGTCGCTGCCAAAGGCCAGCGGCGCGCCGGCCTCCAGTTGGGTGCGCAGGGCGTAGGCCCCGGCCGTGCGTTTACCCCAGTAGCGGTCGGCCATCAGCATGTCACTTGTCGCGTGGATCGGCTGCATCGAGGCCACCACGTTCAGTTGCGCCAGCCGCCCGTAGTCATTCGGGTGCAGTACCTGCACATGCTCACAGCGGTGGCGCAGCGACGCCTGCCCGCGCCCCGCCTCCTCCCGCCTTATCGTCGCGTACACGTCCAGCAGGTCGTGGTTGGCCCGGTCGCCGATAGCGTGCACCGTCATCGCCAGCCCATTCGCCGCCGCCAGCGTGGCGTGCTCGTACAGCGCTTCCTTATCGGTTACCACGATGCCGGTGTTCTTCGGCTCGCCCTCATACGGCGCGATCATCGCCGCCGTGCGCGGGCCGAGCGCGCCGTCCAAAAAGACCTTGATGTTGCCGATGCGCAGCCAGTCGTCGCCAAAGCCGGAGCGCAGGCCCAGCCCCACCGCCTCGCCCAGGTGCTTCACCTGGATCTGCTTGACCACGCGCAGCCCTAGCTCGCCTCGCGCCTTCAGCAACTGAAAGGCCGCGAAGCTGCGCCGCCCGTCAAAGTCGTGAATGCCCGTCAGCCCTACGCGCCAGGCGTTCTGCATGGCGGGCCGCATTAGCTCGGCCAACTGCTCGGGCGTAGTGTCCGGCACCAGGTGGTCCACCAGCTCAATCGCGTCCTCGAAGAAAATACCGGTCGGTATCCCCCTGGCGTCGCGCTGAATCTCGCCGCCCAGCGGCGCGGTGGCCCCGGCCGTGATGCCCGCTAGCTGCATGGCCAGTGAATTGACCCAGGCCGCGTGCCCCGACTTGGCCTTGAGGATCACCGGGTGGCGCGGCGCTACGCTGTCCAGGTCGCCGGCCGTCGGGAACTGCCCGCCCCACTCGTTCTGGTTCCAGCCCAGGCCCAGCACCCACTGGCCCTCCGGCGTCTTGGCCGCCTTTTTCGCCACGCGCCGCAGACACTCGGCCAGGGTGTCGGTCTCAGCGTCCACCGCTTGCAGGCCGCGGCTGTACCAGTCAAAGTGCAGGTGCGCGTCAACCAGCCCCGGCAGCACATCGCGCCCGCCCAGGTCCACCACCTCGGCCCGGGTGTCCGCCGCCGCCCGCGCCTCGTCCGCGCTGCCCACCGCCAGCACCCGCTCGCCGCGCACCGTCAAAGCCTCAGCCACCGGCCGCGCCGGGTCCATGGTGCGTATTCGGCCGTTGGTCAAGATCAAATCAACCATGCCAAGCCTCGCATTGTGAAACGCTTGTTAGCCCCTTCGGCTGCCTCAGCCGCTTGCAGCCGATAGACGACGCCGCCTTCCCAGCCCACGGAGGCGGGCGTCGTCTTGTCTAGCCGCGGCTGTGCGCAGCCTCCTTTAGAGTAGCCGCCGGGCAAGCTTACAGCTCGTACAGCTCGCCGTACTTGTTCCTCAGATAGCTGATGTACGGCCCAATCGCCAGCGGCCCGCCGGTGGCGCGCTCCACCACCTCGGCCGCCGTGTACTTGCTCCCCGGCTGGTACACCTTCTCCGTCAGCCAGCCGTGCAGCGTCCCAAACTGCCCCTGCGCGACCTCGTCGGGGATTTCGGGCCTGGCCTTCAGCGCCGCCGCGTAGAATTGCGCCCCCAGGATGTTGCCCAGCGTGTAGCCCTGGAACGCGCCGCCGATCGTCCCGGCGAACCAATGCACGTCCTGCAGCACCCCGTCGCTGTCGTTGGGCGCGGTCACGCCCAGGTCGCTGTCGTAACGCTCGTGCCACGCTTCCGGCAAGTCGCGCACTGCCAGCTTGCCGTCCAGCATGTCCAGCTCAAAATCCAGCCGCAGCATCACGTGCAGGTTGTACGTCACCTCGTCCGCGTCGGTGCGGATCAGGCTCTTCTGCACCTTGTTGATCGCCCGGTAAAACGTCTCCAGTGGCACGCCGCTCAACTGCTGCGGGAACGCCGCTTGCAGCTTGGGATAGAAGTGCTGCCACAGCGCGCGGCTGCGGCCGACCACGTTCTCCCATAGGCGGCTCTGGCTCTCGTGCACCCCCGCCGAGGTGCCGTTCGCCAGCGGCGTGCCCTCATACGCCCGGTCAATGCCCTGCTCGTACATAGCGTGCCCGGCCTCGTGCAGCGTGCTGAACAGCGCCTCGGCCAGGTCGTGTTCCTTCACCCGCGTGGTGATGCGCACATCGCCCAGCGAGAACTTGGTCATGAACGGGTGGTGGGTCTTGTCCTGCCGCCCGCGGTTGAAGTCATAGCCGTAGGCCTTGATGATCTCGGCCCCAAACGCCAGTTGCGCCGCCTCCGGGTAGACCTGCATCAGGCAGCTATCGTCGGCCGGCGGGTGCGCGGTGATGGCCTGCATAATGGGCCGCAGCGCCGCGCGCAATTCGGCGAACAGCGCCCGCACGCTCTCGGCCTTCATCCCGTAGTCGCTGAAGTCAATCAGCGGGTCGGCGATATGCTGGTAGCCGGGGAAGTAATTCGCCAACTCGCGGCTCAGGTCCAGCGTCTTCTCTAGGTTGGGCCGCACCGCCGCGAAATCGTTGGCCGGGCGCGCCACCGTCCAGGCCTGGTAGCTGGCCGCGCTGTGCTCCGCGAACCGTCCCACCCAGGCGGCCGGGACCTTCACCCGCCGCTCGTACTCGCGCCGCGTCACGCGGATCAGGCCGGCGTCGTTCGCGTCGTAGGGCCGGCCGGCTTCGTAGCCCTTCAGGTCCTCCAGCAGTTGGCCCACCTCGTCACTGGTGAACTTCTCGTGCGAGAGCCGGCCCAGCGTCGCCATTTGCCGCCCACGCGCCTCGGCCCCGCCGGGGGGCATATAGGTAGCCTGGTCCCAGCCCAGCACCGCCCCGGCCATGTCCAGGTCGTTCACTTCTTGCAACCGCGCCTTCAACTCCGTCAGCTTAGCTTCCATCAGCCTCTCCCCTCTTGGCCGGGCGCCTCACGCCGCGGCCGTGGTCTCGGTCGCTTCCAGCCCGGCCAACGCCAGGTCTACCGCCGCCTGCGCGTGCAGCCGCGTGGTGTCGAACAGCGGCACCGGGCTGTCGCTCGGCCCGATCAGCAAGCCCAGCTCGGTGCAGCCCAGGATCATCCCCTCCAGTTGGTGCTCGGCCGCCAGCGCCTGGATCAGCCCGGCCACCGCCGCCCGCGACTTGGGCCGGATGTCTCCCTGCACCAGTTCCTGATAAATGATGTTGTGGACTAACTCACGCCCCTCGGCCTCGGGCACCACCACGTCCAGCCCATAGCGATGCGTCAGCCGCCCCCGGTAAAACGCCTCTTCCATGGTGAAGCGCGTGCCCAGCAGCCCCACCCGCCGTAGCTCCTGCGCCTTAATCGCCGCCGCTGTCGGGTCGGCGATGTGGAGCAGGGGGATCGCCAGGCCCGCTTCCAGGCGCTCGGCCAGTTTGTGCATGGTGTTGGTGCACAGCACCACAAAGTCGGCCCCGCCGCACTCCAGCCGCCGCCCGCCCTCTAGCAGCGCCTCGGCCGCCGCCTCCCACCGGCCGTCGCGCTGCATCGCCTCCACCTCGGCAAAGTCCACTGAGTATAGCAGGCAGCGCGCCGAGTGGAACCCTTTCCGCCGGGCGCGCACGCCCTCGTTGATCAGGCGGTAATACTCGCTGGACGACGCCCAACTCATCCCGCCCAGCAGCCCGATGGTCTTCACCTGGGGCCGTTCGCCCCGCTCACTCATCGAAGGCGTAGGTCGCTTCGCCGTAGAAGCGGATTTCCTTCGACCCCAGCTTGCGCTGCAGCCAGGCGCGCAGCCGCCCGTTCTTGGCCTCCAGCGGGTCGTCCGACTTCAGCTCGCTCAGCGGGTAATTGGTGCGCAGCGCCCGCCCCTGAATCAGGTGGCGCGTCAGCCCGGTCGGCAGCAGTTCGCCGTCGCGCGCCAGCGCCATCACCTCTGCCGCTTCATAGTTCGGAAAGATGACCAGCCCGGTCAGGTCGGCGTAGTTGGCCTGCGCCTCCGCCAGGCTGTCCGAGGCCGTGCGGAACAGCCGCCCGCGGGTCTTGTAGGTGTCCACCATGGCATTGAGCATGTTATTCTGCGCGTGCAGCGTGCGGGCGTCGGTGCGCGCGGCGTATGTCCGGCCATCGGCGCAGATGACATACGCCAGCAGGTCGCGCCGCGCCAACCCTGCCCGCGCCTCCAGCAGGTCGGCCTGCCGCAGCTCCAGCCCCTCCACGTCGCGCATCGCCCCCAAGAAGTCGGCCAGGCTAATCCCGCACACCAAGTGATGCCAGGTGCTTAGCGTCACCGGCGGGTTCTCATAGCGCACCACTTGCACCAGCACATGCGCATAGCCAAGCAGGTGCAGCGCCGTCGTGCGGTTAGCGCCGTCGAGCACCACATAGCGGCCCGACTCGTCACCCAGTTCGGCCACGATGGGCGGGTTACGGAGCGTACCGTCCGCCTCCAGCCGCTCGGCCAGGGGGGCCGTCCGCTGCACATCGTTATATTCGTGCTCGATCAGCCTGTCGAGCGCCACAATGCGCAGGTCGGGCGTGTCGGTGCTGTCAGAAGGGTGAAAGTGCGACATAGCGTGTGAGTGCTCTGCTTTCTGCGCCGGCGCGGCTGGAACTAAATGGCTCGCGCCGGCGTCAATGGAGGGTGGAGGCCCTTGCCTTGCGCTCAGAGAGCACGCTCAGGCCGTCCGCGACGCCAGGTAGTCGAGGATGTCAATTTTGGTCAGAATCCCGCTGACGCGGCCGTCTTCCATCACCACGGCTACCTGCCGGTTCACGAACACCGACATCAGCGCCTCCAGCGGGGCATCTGGCCCGAGAGTTGCAACATCAGTGCGCACCAGTTGGGCGATGGTGTCGTCTGGGCCGCGCGTTGGGCCGAGCACCAGGTGGTTGAGCAGGTCCACCTCGTTCACCAGGCCCAGAAACTCGCCGGCCTCGCCCAACACCGGCATCTGAGAGATATCGTGATCCTTCAGCCTGCGCACCACCGCGCTGACCCGGTCGTCCGGCCGCGCCGCGATCAACTCGCGCAGTTCCTTCAGCGCCAGCACGTCGGCTGCCGTCGCGCCCGCCCAGGCCGACTCCAGGAAGCCGTTCTCGCGCATCCAGTCGTCATCGAACACCTTGCTCAGATAGCGCGACCCAGAGTCCGGCAGAATGACCACCACCAGCCGGTCCGGCCCCAGGTTGCGGCAGTAGCGCAGCGCCGCCGCCACAGCCGTGCCCGACGAGCCGCCGCAGAAGATGCCCTCTTCGCGCACCAGCCGCCGCGTCGTCAGGAACGTCTCCTTGTCGCCCACTTGCAGCACTTCGTCCACCACGCTCAAGTCCATGGCGCCCGGCAAGAAGTCCTCCCCAATGCCCTCGGTCTTGTAGGTTTTGGGGTGCGGGTCGTCGGGCATGTGCCCCAACTGGTGCGCCTCGTACAGCAGCGACCCCAGCGGGTCAACCCCCACCACGCGCACCTTGGGGTTCTGCTCCTTCAGGTAGCGCCCCACGCCGGTGATCGTGCCGCCCGTGCCCATGCCGATGATTACATCGGTCACCTGGCCCGCCGTTTGCTGCCAGATCTCCGGCCCGGTGGTCTGGTAGTGGCTGCGCGGGTTCTCCGGGTTGTGGTACTGGTTCGCCAGGATCGAGTTCGGCGTCTCCTCCACGATCCGGTCCGCCACCTTGTAGTAGCTGCGCGGGTCGTCGGGGCCGACGGCCGTCGGCGTGATGACCACCTTAGAGCCAAACGCCCGCAGCAGTCGGATTTTTTCGCCGCTCATCTTATCGGGCATCACGAACACGCTCTTGTAGCCCTTAATAGCGCACACCACCGCCAGCCCCATGCCGGTGTTGCCCGAGGTGGCCTCCACCACCGTGCCGCCCGGCCTCAGCCGCCCCTCTCGCTCGGCCGCCTCAATGATGTTCAGCGCGATGCGGTCTTTGACCGACCCGCCGGGGTTGAAAAACTCCACCTTAACCGCCAGCGTGCAGCGCAGCCCGCGCGCTATGCGGTTCAGCCGCACCAGCGGGGTGTGGCCGATGGTGCCGATGATGTTGTCGTGAATCTCCGGCTCGCGGCGTGTCGTGGTCGGTTGCGCCATTCACCCTCCCGGGCCTTATCCGTGCGGTCGTCGGGCCGTCCAGCCGTTTCATTATAGACACAAACGTTGGTTATGCACGCGCAGAAAGGACACCCACCCTCCATGAAGAAACTCGTCATCGTGCTGCTCGTCGTCAGCCTGCTGGCCCCGTTTGCCGCGCCGGCCTACGCCGACACGGTCTACACGGTTCAGCGCGGCGACACGCTTTTTTCCATCGCCCTGCGCTTCGGCGTCACCGTCCCGGCCATCCTCAACGCTAACGGCCTGACCAACCCCAACCTGATCTTCGTCGGCCAGCGCCTAACCATTCCCACCGGCGGGGGCGGCGCCAACAACCCGTCGCCCAACCCCGGGGGCAGCAGCACCTACGTGGTGCAGCCCGGCGACTACCTGGGCCTCATCGCCCGACGCTTCGGCGTCACGGTTGCGGCCCTCCTGAGCGCTAATAACATCAGCAACCCCAACCTGTTGTTCGTCGGCCAGGTGCTCACCATCCCCGGCGGCGGCGCCACGAACCCCACGCCCGTGCCCACCAGCGGCAACCCGCCGCCCACCAGCACGCCCGCGCCTCCCGCCTCCGGCGGCAAGTACACCGTGCAGCGTGGCGACACTCTCAGCGCTATCGCCCGCCAATTCGGCGTCACCGTGGCGGCCATCATGTCGGCCAACGGCCTCACCAACCCCAACCTGATCTTCGTCGGGCAGCTACTCACCATCCCCGGCGCGGGCGGCAGCCAGCCCACCGCGACCCCCGTGCCCACCAGCGCGCCGCCTCCCGCGGGCCAGCCAAGCTGGGAACTGGGCGGGCAAGTCAACGACTTCTCGCAGCCCGACAAGATGAAGTATGCCGGCATGTTCTGGGTCAAGCGCCAAGTCAAGTGGACGCCCGGCGCCGTAGCCGACGGCGGCTGGATCACCAATGCCCACAACCAGGGCTTCAAGATCCTGCTCAGCGTCCTCGGCGCGCCCGCCGACATCGCCAACGGCGCGAACTACGACGCCTACGCCGCCTACGTGGGCGAACTGGCCCGCCTGGGCGCAGACGCCATCGAAGTCTGGAACGAGATGAACATTGACCGCGAGTGGCCCGCGGGCCAGATCAACCCGGTCAGCTACACCGACCTGCTCAAGCGCTCTTACCAGCAGATCAAGGCCAAGAACCCCAACACCCTGGTCATCAGCGGCGCGCTCGCGCCCACCGGCGCGGAAGGCGCGTTTGGCCTCGACCACGTCTGGAACGACAGCCGCTACATCAGCGGGCTGGCCGCCGCCGGGGCCGCCGCCTATATGGACTGCATCGGCATCCACTACAACGAGGGCATCATCAGCCCCACCGCCACCAGCGGCGACCCGCGCGACAACTACTTCACGCGCTACTACGCCGGCATGGTCAACACCTACTACAACGCCTTTGGCGGGGCCAAGAAACTCTGCTTCACCGAGTTGGGCTACCTCTCGCCCGAGGGCTACGGCCCGCTGCCCGGCAGCTTTGGCTGGGCGGGCAACACCTCCGCCGCCGAACAAGCTCAGTGGCTGGGTGAGGCCGCCAACCTGTCGAAGAACAGCGGTAAGGTGCGCCTGCAGATCGTCTTCAACGTGGACTTCACCCTCTACGGCGACGACCCGCAAGCGGGCTACGCCATCCTCCGCCCCGGCGGTCTCTGCCCCGCCTGTGACTCCCTGCGCGCTGTCACCGGCGGCCGCTAGGCGGGCCAAGCGAGCACTAGCAGCACCCTTAGCTTAACCAACTGGGCCGGTCAGCGGGTGGCTGACCGGCCCAGTTTTGTTGTACCACAGGACGCGAATCACTCATGCGACAACGCTAGTCTAGTTTGCCTCACGGAATGCCAATAAACGCAATGCGAAACCACTCATATATCAAGGGGGCGACGATCGTACCAAATATAGCAGCAGGCAATGCCTTCAGAACAAGCGACTGCCAACGTCGGCGTGTGGCAATCCGTTGCTCTCCCATGCCGATGCCTAGTTCAACATCGGGCTTGTACCAAAGTAATACCACAGCAACAAGGCCACCGAAGCTATACGCTTTCAGCCATATCGGGACCGAGACATCGCGTGGAGTTGTTCCAGGCAAATAATCTACCTGTAAGATCAATAGCAGTTCAACTGCTTCTGCCATATTACTGTCCGAAATCCCAAAGTCCAACAGATCACGTGCTCGCGATTTCGCAGCACTCGTGGTAGACAGGGTTACAGCAATCCAGATCACGAATAGGCCCCAGACCGAAAGTGCCAAAGCCCAGAAGAGTGTTGCACCACCCACCCTGGCCCACCAGCGCAATAGTGATGACGGTTGGTTCCTTATTGCCCAATTTCGTAACGCTACAAACAATTCTTTCGCTTCGCTGGACTCCTCTGGCGAAACCTGAATGTCAAGAGTTGACGAAGCATAAATGTGAGAATCATTCAGACTTACCTTGCATCGAAGCTTGCCAATCTCCATACTTGTCACGAAGCCTGCTGGAGTCTTGTCGAGTGTACTGCGTTCCCTGATGGCCTCGGCTATCGTCGCGCAATCAAAGACTTCCTTGGTCCTAAACCTGATCTTAGTGTTTCGATTCGGGGATACGAAACGTACCACGTCCTTGCGGTATTCTGTTTCGCGTGCGGCAAGTTCTTCGGCTGTGGCTGTTTTCCCATACTCAGCCAACATTTTTTCATAATCACTGAGTCTTCGCTGCACTTCTTTGTTCACTTCATTTTGCCATCCCAGATGCAGGCGTGTCCATGCCTCATCAAGAATGACATTGAGCTCGATGAGTTGCTGACTATCAAGCTGCCATGGGCCTGCAATTGAGAGATCTGTCCCATACCGCAATTCTGGCATATTGGTGCGACCCCCATGTCCCCCTGTATAGATGGGTGAAGAAGGGCTTTACGAACGATTCATGATAACCCAAATCACGCCAGAGAGTTAGTCAGCGCCCAGCAATTCTCAATATGAGAATTAGCCGCTCTGCGCTGCGGGTCAACTGTGCAAGGGAGACAAAATGCGTTAGCCTCTGACGCATGGATAATCAACTGAACATGCCAGGGCTGCTCAAGCACTTTGA
>JADZEK010000044.1 GCA_020850595.1 Anaerolineales bacterium | reverse complement strand
GGGGTGAGGAATCTCAACCCAGGATCAGGCTGACCCTTTGATCGTACCGGGTTTAGTTTCTGAGCAACCCGGCCTCAGGTCGGTCATCCGGGCGTAGCCTTGTGGCCGGTGACGCGCAGCGTCCCGGCCATTTCTCAGTGTCACCCGTTTATTTTCTGAGCAACCCGGCCTCAGGTCCGTCATCCTGGCGTAGCCTTGTGGCCGGTGACGCGCAGCCTCCCGGGTAATGATCGCTGGCGGCCAACTTCTGAGCCACTTTCGGCACTCTCTCAGTGAACGGAAATATAATGCACTTGCCCCGCGCTGAACACAGCCCCCTTATGCCGCCTGCCCGGTTTCGCCCAGCCGTTTCAGCCCGGCCTCGTCCACGACAACTACCCCCAGGCTCTGGGCCTTAGCCAGCTTCGACCCCGGCGCTTCCCCCAGCACCAGGTAGCTCGTCTTCTTACTCACACTGTCGGTCATCTTACCGCCGTGGGCCTCAATGAAGGCCTTGGCCTCGTCGCGCGACCACGTTGGCAGCGTGCCGGTGATGACAAAGGTCAGCCCGGCCAGCGTGTCAGCCACCTGCGCCTGGCGCCGGTTCGCCGCCTCCGGCCAGACCCCCAGCCCCTTCAGCTTAGCTAGCAGTTGCTGGTTGCGCTTCAGGCCGAACCAGTCGGCCAATGCCTGCGACGCGCTGGGGCCGATACCGCTGACCGCCTGCAGCTCCTCCCCGCCGGCCGCGCTCAAGGCATCCAGTGTTCCAAACTGCGCCGCCAGATCATTGGCCATCACCTCACCCACGCCGCGGATGCCCAGCGCGCCGATCAGCCGGCCGAGTTGGCCGTCGCGCACCAACCTCTCCCGCGTCGCCCCGATGCTGTCTACCAGGTTCTGCGCTTTCTTATCTGCAAAGCCTTCCTGCGCTAGCAGTTGCGCCTTCGTCAGCCTGAAAACATCCGCCACATCGTTGATCAGGCCGGCCTGCACCAGTTGCAGCGCCAATTTCTCCCCGAAGCCCTCAATGTCAAGCACCGCCACAAAATGCTCCACCAACCGCGTCAACTGCGCCGGGCAAGCGCCGTTCACACAATAATACGCCACCTCCCCCTCCACCCGCTCAATGGGCTGGCCGCACGACGGGCACACCGTCGGCATCTGGTAGACCCGCTCGGCTCCCGTGCGAGCCGCTACCATTGGCCCAATCACGTACGGAATGACCTCGCCCGCCCGCTTGATCAACACCCGGTCGCCGACGCGGATGTCCTTCTCGACGATGTAGTTAAAATTGTGCAGCGTCGCCTGGCGCACCGTCACCCCCGCCACGACCACCGGCTCTAGCAGCGCGCCTGGGGTCAGCACGCCGGTGCGGCCCACGTTCACGCTAATGTCTTGCAGCGTCGTCGAAACCTCCCGCGCCGGGAACTTGTAAGCCAGCGCCCCGCGGGGGTCTTTGCCTACGAAGCCCAGGTCAGCCGCCAGCCGGAGATCGTTCAGCTTGATGACGATGCCGTCGGTCTCGTAGGGCAGTTGGTCGCGCGTCTGCGCCTGCGCCTCGCAATAACGAATGACGCTCTCGATATCGGCGCACCGCTCCACGGTGGCCGCCGTCGGGAAGCCCATCGCCCGCAAGTACTGCAGCACCTCCCACTGCGTGTCGAGCTGCACGCCGTCCGCTTCCACCACTGCATAACACAGCAGCGAGATCGGCCGCGCCGCCGTCAGCTTGGGGTCCAGTTGCCGCAGCGCGCCCGAGGCCGTGTTGCGCGGATTGACGTACGGCTCCTCGCCCGCGGCTGCCAGCCCGGCGTTCATGGCCTCGAAATCCTTGGTGTAGATCACCGCCTCGCCTCGCACCACCAGTGTGTGGGGCGCCGTCGGCGGTCCGGCGAGTCCCTTCTTCCATTTGGCGGCCGCCTTGGCGCGGCCCAGCTTGGCCGACGTTGGCACTGGAATGCGCAGCGGCAGCGTGCGAATGGTCGCCAGGTTCGGCGTGATCTCCTCACCCACCAGGCCGTCGCCGCGCGTCGCCCCGCGTACAAACTGGCCGTCCTGGTAGTGCAACACCACCGTCAACCCGTCAATCTTAGGCTCGACCACATAGCCCGCCTGCTCCACGCGGTCATCCAGCCGCACCAGGCGCTCATACCAGGCGCGCACCTCCTCCGCCGAGAAAGCATTGGCCAGGCTGAGGATCGGGGCCGGGTGCGGCGCCTTCACAAACTTGGCCGACACTCCGCCGCCGACGCGCCGAGTGGGCGAATCCGCCCGTAACAGCGCCGGGTGCGCTTCCTCAATGCCGCGCAATTCCTGATACAGCGCGTCGAATTCGGCGTCGGAAATGAGAGGGGCCGCTAAGACGTGATAGCGGTAGTTATGAAAGTTCAGCGCCTGAATCAGCTCGTCCACGCGGGCGGCCAGGATTTTCGAGGCTTTGGGCATGGCGCAGGGCGCTTCTGAGGCACAGGCGGCGGGCCGCGCCGCCGCTCGTTATTCGGCCGGCGGCAGGCCGACCAGCACTTGCTCGCCGTCTACCCGCACCGGGTAAGCCGGGATGTCCACAATCGCGGGGAAGCTAAGCACCTTGCCCGTGCGCACGTCAAAGTGCGCGCCGTGGCGCGGGCACTCGATCTCGTGATCCTGCAATTCCCCCTCCGCCACCGGGCCGTCGTCATGCGAGCACACATCAGCAATGCAATAATACGTCCCGGCGATGTTGAACACGGCCAGAACGCGCCCGTCAATCTCCAGCAGCTTGCGGCTGCCGTTCGGCAGTTCGTCCGTCGTCGCCACCGCCACGTAGTCGGCCGTGGCCGGGTCCGCCTTGTCGTAGTAAGCCATAGCGCTTCTTCCCCAGCCGACGCGGCTACGCCTCGTCGTCGTGGTCGTGATACTCCTGCCCGGCCAGGCCGTACGCCCCGGCCTTCAGCACCTTCAACGACAGCAGCGCGCACTTCAGGCGCACCGGCCCCAGCTCGATGCCCAGCAGATCCAGGATGTCGTCCTTGGCCAGGGCTTTCACCTCGTCCAGCGTCTTGCCCACCACGGCCTCCGTCAGCAGCGAGGCCGAAGCCTGTGAGATCGCGCACCCGCGCCCGGTGAAAGCCACCTCCGCCACGCGCTGGCCGCTCTCGTCCAACCGCACGTCAATCCGCAGCTTGTCGCCGCACAGCGGGTTTTCGTCTTCGTACGAAAAATCGTGCGGCTCGAGTTTGCCGTGGTGGCGCGGGTTCTTGTAATGATCAAGAATGACTTCGCGGTACAGGTCGTCCATCGTGGCCTCGGCGCTCCCGCGCGCGGCGGGCGCTAACTGAACAGCTTCTTGACCTGGTACAGGGCCTCGACCAGGCGGTCAACTTCCTCGGGCACATTATACAGGTAGAAGCTGGCGCGAGTCGTAGCCGGCAGGTCATAGTGCTCGTGCAGCGGCATGGCGCAGTGATGGCCCGCGCGCACCGCGATCCCGGCGCGATCGAGCAGTTGCGCCACGTCGTGCGGATGCACGTCGCCAAACGAAAAGGCCGCCACCCCGCCCCGCCGCGCCGCCGCCGGCCCATAGACCCGAATGCCGGGCACTTCCTCCAGCCGTTCCAGCGCATAGGCAATCAACTGCCGCTCGTGTGCCGCAATCACCTCCATGCCGATGCCGGTCAGGTAATCCACCGCCGCCCCCAGGCCAACCGCCTCGGCAATCGCCGGCGTGCCCGCCTCGAACTTGTACGGCAGGTCGTTATACTTGTACTCGTACAGCTTCACCTTGCGGATCATGTCGCCGCCGCCCAAGAACGGCGGCATGCCATCCAGGATCGCCTGCCGCCCCCACAGCACGCCGATCGCCGTCGGCCCGCACATCTTGTGCCCCGAAAACGCCAAGAAGTCCGCCCCCAGCGTTTGCACGTCCACCGGCAAGTGCGGCACCGACTGCGCGCCGTCCACCAGCACCAGCGCCCCGGCCGCATGCGCCTCGGCCGCAATCTCCGCAATCGGGTTGATCGTGCCGACCACGTTCGACATATGCGTGATGCACAGCAGTTTTGGCTCGCGCGCCAGCAGTTGGGTCAACACCGCCCGGTCAAGCTCGCCCGTGTCAGTCACCGGCACAGCCTTGACTTCCACGCCCCGCTCGGCCGCCAGCATCTGCCACGGCACCATGTTGGAATGGTGCTCCATCTCGGTATACACCACCAGGTCGCCGGCCTTCAAATTGGCGCGACCCCAGCTATACGCCACCAGGTTGATCGCCTCGGTGGTGTTGCGCGTAAAGATGATCTCGCGCACCGTCCGGGCGTTGATGAACTGGCGCACCTTCTCGCGCCCGCCCTCGTACAGCGCCGTGGCCTCCTCCGCCAGCCCATAAATGCCGCGGTGCACGTTGGCATTTGACCAGCGGTAAAACCGGTCCATGGCCTCCATCACCTGCACCGGCTTCTGCGACGTCGCCGTCGAATCCAGATACACCAGCGGCACGCCCGGTCGCGCCTCACGCGCCAAAACTGGAAAGTCGGCCCGCCACTTCGCTGCGTCGGTCGTCTGGCTGGGGTGTGTGGTCATCTGCTGGTCCTCGCCTCCGCCGGCTGCCCGGGGCGGCGCACATGCCGCGAACCGTGAGAGCACCAGAGCGTCCGCTCCGGCGCTAGCCAGCCGTTACTGGTGTAAACCTCGGTGTCAAACCGCACCGCGACCATTCGCTGATCCACCTGCGTCACCTCGCCTGCGACCCAATCGGTCACGCGCTGTCCATCCCGTAGGTGCGGGCATAGCATCTCCACCCGCTCGCCCACCGTGAACTTCACAAAGCCGGCCATCCGCCCACCCCCTACCCGCCCACCCCCTACCCGCCCATCTTCGCTTCAATCGACCTCTTGAGCCGCTGCCGCACGCCCTCAAATGGAATGCGCTGCAAGATCGGGTCGAAGAAACCGTCCACCACCAGCCGCTCGGCATCCGCTCGCGTGATCCCCCGCGACATCAGGTAGAAGATATGCTCGGCTTCCAGTTGTCCCACCGTCGCGCCGTGCGTGCAGCGCACGTCGTCCGCCAAGATCTCCAGGCCTGGAATCGAGTCGGCCCGCGCCCCGCGGTTGAGCACCAAATTGCGGTTCGCCTGGTAGCCGTCGGCTTTCTGCGCGCCCGGCGCCACGTAGATCATGCCCTGCCACACACTGTGCCCCTTGTCGCGCAGCGCGCCCTTGAACAATAGGTCGCTGGTCGTGTGCGGCGCGTTGTGGTTCTGCTGGGTGTCATGGTCCAGGTGCTGCTCGCCGTCGGCGAAGTAAAAGCCCGACATCTTGCCGGTGGAGCCTGCCCCGTCCAGGTCAATCTCCGAGAAGTTCTTCGTCAGGTGCGAACCAACGGCCGAGAAGATCCAATCGGCCTTCCCGTCCGCCTTCACGCGCGTCCGCTCATGCGTAAAGTTCCAAACATTGCGCCCCAGACTTTGCAGCTCCACGAACGTCAGGTGGGCCTTCTTCCCCACCAGCACCTCCACCGTGCCCACGTGCAGAGGCTGGCCCGGCGTGCTGTCCGGCGAGGCAATCTCGTGCACCACCGTCGCCGAGGCGCCGTCGTCCACGACAATCACCACCCGGCTGAAATGCGCCTGTCCGGTCACCCAGGCCACCGAATGCAGCGGCAGCGCCGCCTGCACCCCCTTCGGCACGTAGACAAACACCCCGCCGTCGGCCAAGGCCTCGGCCAGCGCGGCGAACTTGCCCTCGCCGATGGCTACCGTCTTGCCCAGGTATTTCTTCAGCAGGTCGGCGTGCTTCTTCGTGGCGGTCAAGAAGTCGGTGAAGATCACCTTCTGCCGCTTAAGCGCCGCGTGCAGGCTGGCGGTCGTCACCTCGTCGCCGACCACCACCAACTGGCCGCCCTGCTCGCTGCCCGCCAGCGGCTTCAACAGCCCCGCCGGCACCCGCTGCGCCTTACCATTCGCCGCGGCCGCGCCGGTCAGCCCGAGCGCCGCCTCGCCCCACTTGAACGGTCGAATGTCCGTGCGGCGCCAGGCCTCGTCGGTCAGCGTCGGCATCGGCTGGGCGTCAAATACCTTCAACGCCGCGAGTCGGCGGCGGGCATACCAGGCGGCGTCCCCTAACGCTCGGCTCCGCGCCTGCACCGCCGCCTTGCTCACCGTCAGAGCGGCGGGAGGCGGCTCATTGACTTTGCGATTGGTCGTGATCACCGCGCGCTGGTATTTGGGCGCCGGCGCGGCTGAGTCAACCGTCGGGAGAACCTGTGTCGTCATCAATCTCTTCCTCAGGCGCGCCACGGGGCGGGCCGCCCAACCAGGCGCCGTTGCCCGCCCCGCGCTGCGCCAGTCAGTCTATCCGGCCGGCCGAACCGGCTTCAGCCGATGCTGCCTTCCATCTGCAGCTGCACCAGCCGATTGAGCTCGATGGCATACTCCATCGGCAGCTCCTTGACCAGCGGCTCAATGAACCCCGCCACCACCAGGCCTTCCGCCAGGTCCTCTGGAATGCCGCGGCTCATCAGGTAGAAGAGCTGTTCCTCGCCCACCTTCGAGACCGAGGCCTCGTGGCCGATGGTCACGTCGTCTTCGTCAATTTCAATCACCGGGTAAGTGTCCGAGCGACTCTGGTCGTCTATCAGCAGCGCGTCACAAACCACAGTGCTCTTCGAGCCTTCGGCGCCCTTGTACACTTTCAACAGGCCGCGGTACGACGAGCGCCCGCCGTCTTTGCTGATGGATTTCGACAGAATCTTGCTCGTCGTGTGCGGCGCGCCATGCACCACCTTGCCGCCCGCGTCGAGCTGTTGCCCTTTTCCGGCGAACGCAATCGAGAGAATTTCGCCGTGCGCGCCCGGTTCCATCAGGTACACGGCCGGGTACTTCATCGTCACCTTCGAGCCTAGGTTGCCGTCTACCCACTCCATCGTCGCGCCCTCGTAGGCCGCGGCGCGCTTGGTCACCAGGTTGTACACGTTCGTAGACCAGTTCTGGATGGTGCTATAGCGGCAGCGCGCGCCCTTCTTAACGACGATCTCAACCACCGCCGAGTGCAGGCTGTCCTTGGAATACGTCGGCGCCGTGCAGCCTTCCACGTAGTGCACGTACGCACCCTCATCCACGATGATCAGCGTGCGCTCAAACTGGCCCATGCTTTGAGCGTTGATACGGAAGTAGGCCTGCAGCGGCATCTCGATGTGCACCCCCTTCGGCACGTAGATGAACGAGCCGCCCGACCACACCGCGCTGTTAAGCGCCGCGAACTTGTTGTCGGTGGCGGGGATGATCGTGCCAAAGTATTCTCGGAATAACTCGGGGTGCTGTCGCAGGCCGTCGTCGGTGGACAGGAAGATGACGCCCTTCGCCTCCAGGTCTTTGCGGATCGAGTGATATACCATCTCCGACTCGTATTGCGCGCCCACGCCGCTCAGGAATTTTTGCTCGGCCTCGGGAATGCCCAGCCGGTCAAAGGTGCGCTTGGCCTCCGGCGATACGTCGTCCCAGCTGCGCGCCGATTTCTCTTCCGACGGCTTGATGTAGTAGTAAATATCGTCAAAATCAATGTCGCTCAGGTCCGCCCCCCAGGTCGGCATCGGCTTCTTCCAGAAGATGTCGAGCGCCTTCAACCGGAACTGCGTCATCCACTCCGGCTCACCCTTCAGCTGCGACATCTCGCGCACGACCTCCGGGCTTAATCCCTTGCGGGCCTTAAACGCATAGTTCTCGGCCTCGTGGAAACCATACTCCTGCTCGTAGCGCTCCTTGCTGTCCGCTACCAGCGCCTTCTCCGCCAGAGCCTTGTCAGCCATTGACCTTCTCCTCCCGGTACTTCTCGCGCACCCAGTCGTACCCCTTCTCCTCCAAGTGCAGCGCCAGGTCGGCGTTCCCCGTCTCCACAATCCGGCCACCCAGCATCACATGCACGAAATTCGGCTTGATGTAGTTCAGGATGCGTTGGTAGTGCGTGATCACCATCACGCCCAGTCCCGGCCCCGCCAACGCGTTCACGCCCGACGACACAATCCGCAACGCGTCAATATCCAGGCCGCTGTCGGTTTCATCCAAGACGGCAATCTCGGGCTCCAGTGTCGCCAGTTGCAAGATCTCAGCGCGCTTCTTCTCGCCGCCCGAAAAGCCCTCGTTCAAGTAGCGCCCCGCGAACGCGCTCGGCACTTCCAATTGCTCCATTTTGGACTTCAGCAGCTTGCGGAACTCCGGCAGCGGAATGCCCTTATCGTCGGGGTTGGCCGCGCGGCGGCGAGCGTTTATGGCCGTGCGCAGGAAGTTCGCCACGCTCACGCCCGGAATCGCCACCGGGTACTGGAAGGCCAAAAAGAGTCCCAGCCGGGAGCGCGCATCGGGCGCCAGCTCCAGCACATCAATACCCTTAAAAATGATCTGCCCGGCCGTCACCTGATAATTCGGGTGCCCCATGAGCGTATAGGCGAGCGTAGACTTGCCCGTGCCGTTGGGCCCCATCAGGGCATGTACTTCGCCCTGCTTCACCGTCAAGTCAACTCCCTTAAGAATCGGCTTATTCTCTACCGACACATGCAAGTTGCGAATTTCTAGCACAGAGGGCATTTCGTTGTTCACTCCCGAGGTGCCGCAGCCGCCAGGACCGCGTCAAGTATGCGCTATATCGCGGGCATTATACCATTTCGCACAAGTTGGTGTCAATAATTACAATACTAATCTATTTTATTGACAGTATTCACTATCAGGTGTTATACTCCTCGCCGTATACTCAATCCGTGCGATCCTTCCCTTTGGTGGCAACGTCCTTTTCCGAGTGGCAACGGCGATGAGCACTACCCGCGAACACATCCTGCGCACGATTAAGGCCCAAAACCAGGTTACGGTGGCCGAGCTGGCCGCCGCGCTCGACATCTCGGCCGTGTCCGTACGCCACCACCTCTCCGGCCTCCAGGCCGATGGGCTGGTGCGCTCAGCCGAGGTGCGCCACGGCGTGGGCCGGCCGCGGCTGGTCTACTCGCTCACTGCGGCTGCGCAGGAGCGCTTCCCCACCCGCTACCTCAGCCTAAGCGGTCGCCTCATAGACGAGCTCAAGGCCTCCCTCCCGCCTCAGGCCCTGGAAGAGATGTTCACGCGCATGGCCGAAGGCATGGTGGCCGATTACACACAGCGGCTGGCCGGCAAATCGCTGGAAGAAAAGCTCAACCTGCTGATGGAACTCCTCGGCACCGAAGGCTTCATGGCCCGCTGGAACAAGACCGGCGAAACCATCTCGCTCACTGAATACTCCTGCCCCTACCTGGCCATCGGTCACAAGCACCCCGAAGTGTGCGCCATTGACCAGGCGGTTATCGCCCAAGTCCTGGATGCCAGCGTCCAAAAGACCACCTGCGTCCTGAACGGCGCTGACCGCTGCGTCTTCGTCATCACCCCTGGCCCCAGCGCCACCATCCCAGTAGATAGCCTGCTAGCGGGCTGATCAGCGCTAGCCGCGAACGGAGAAATCGCATGTCGGACACGATTGATACCCGCAAGGTGGTTTGGCAGGCTGATAGTCAAGACGCCTCCAAGGCCGAGGCCATCCGCGACGCCATGCGCGAGGTCATAGACCCTGAAATCGGCCTCAACATCATCGAGCTTGGCCTGGTGCGCGACGTCGCCCTTGAGCCGGACAAAACGGCCATTCGCATGATCTTGACGACGCCCTTCTGCCCCTACGGCCCAGCCCTGCTCGAAGAAACGCGCAAGCAGGCGGCCGCCGTGGGTGGCGTGCCGGCCGCGATTGAGATGGGCACAGAAATGTGGGAGCCTTCCATGATGGAGGAAGGCGCCGGCGCTGACTGGGGCCTCTTCTAGTTCTGGCCACGAAATAGCCGGCGGCTGGCGAGCCTGCCTCGCCGGCCGCCGGTTTTAATTCCGTCCGCCTCGGCGCTCAACCGCGAAAGGCCAGCACCAGCAGCGTGATCCCCGCGGCCATAAAGGCCAGAATCAGCACAACCATCACCACGGTAGATAGGGCCATCTGCGTCGCCAATGTTGGGCTGGTCACCCGCACCAACCCGCTCGTGGTCAACTCGGCCTCCGGCTCCGACGGACTGGTCGCGTCGGTGGCAGAGCGCACGAATGGCTGCGGATCAGGCGCCTGCTCCGTCACGGCGCTGGGCAATCCCGGTGAGTGCTGCGGCACCGCCCGCACCGCCTCTGCTTGGCGCAGAGTGGGCAAACCACACTCACGGCAGAACTTGTCGGTCGCGTCGAGCGCATGGTGACAATTCGCGCATTGCAGTCCGCTCGGGCTGTCTGGCTGGGTCATCGTCTCGCCCCTCATCGTTGGGTTGCGTCGCGGATTCTAGACCAGGTCAGCCTGCCCGCCAACCACCGCCGACTGAGCGCCTGCCCCACGCTCCCGGCCAAACCCGCCACAGCCGCCAGAACATCTGGTCGCCACCCCGTTGGCCCGTCAGCCCCTGCGTCGTCTCCTTACACCCACCGGCTCGCCCCCACCGTCGGGAATCTTGTCGCCTGGCGCGTCCCCTGCCTGCCTGGCGCCTGGCCCATACGTCCCGCGCCCACCTCAGCACGCAGCTTGGCCGCATCAGACGCCGTAACGCGAGTGGCCCGCTCCGGCGCACGCCATCGGCCCCTAATCCTCCGCCCCGGCTCGACTATCTGCTGCGTCATCCACTGATGTCAGTGTAGCCGCCATGCCGGTTATGCCGGTTCGCGCCGCTCGTGTGGCCGCCGCGCCTTGGTCGTCGCCGCCGTCATCCATCAGTGTCGATGTAGCTGTCCATGCCGGTTATGCCGGTTTGCAACGATCGCATGGCAGCCCATGCCGGTTGTGCCGGTTCACGGCAGTCACGTGGCCGCCGTGCCGGTTATGCCGGTTTGCAACGATCGCATGGCGGCCCATGCCGGTTTTGCCGGTTCACGGCAGTCACGTGGCCGCCGTGCCGGTTATGCCGGTTTGCAACGATCGCATGGCGGAAGAGGCGGGCTGGGGCCAACGCCGCCCCAAGGCAGCCGTCCGGTCATTTCCCTCCACCCGCCAACTATGCTACCCTTGCGCCACTCGGAGGCATACACCTACATGAAAAAAGTCGTCCTCAGCGTCGTCGGCATCCTGCTGGGCGTCATCGTCATCGCCGTGCTGGCGCTCGGCTTCTGGCCGGTGCCGGCTGATGTCCCCGCGGTTGGCGTGGGCGGCAAGGCGGGCGCCCCCAACCCGCCTTCCGCGCCCGATCAGCGCGGCGCAGGCCGTATCATCGTCGTCAACCCCGGCGACTCGATCCAGGCCGCCGTGGACCAGGCCGTCCCCGGCGACACCGTGCGCGTCATGCCCGGCCTCTACCACGGTACCGTCTTGGTAGACGTAGACAGCCTGACGCTCGAGGGTGTGGTGGAGGGCGATCAACGCGCCACCCTCGACGGCCAGGGCCAGGAAGCCAACGGCGTGTTGGCCATCGGCAACTACTTCACCATCACCGGCTTGCGCATCATCAACTACACCTCCAACGGCGTCACCACTCAGGGCGTCACCGGCCCCATCTTCCGCAACCTCGTCCTCGAAGACACCGGCGAGTATGCCGTCTTCCCCATCCTCTCGTCCGACGTTCTGGTCGAGAACAACGTCGCCAGCGGCGTCAACGACACCGCCTACTACGTCGGCCAGTCGCGCGGCATCGTTGTCCGCAACAACGAAGCCTTCGGCAATGTCTCGGGCATCGAAATCGAAAATTCGGTTGACGCCCTCGTAGAGAACAACTACAGTCACGACAACACCGTCGGCCTCCTCGTCTTCATCCTGCCGGGCAAGACCGCCACCGAAGGCTCAAATACCCGCATCGTCAACAACCGGTTCGAGAACAACAACCTGGCCAACTTCTCGCGTCCCGAGATGACCGTCAACCTCGCGCCGGATGGCAGCGGCCTGCTCATCCTCTCGGCGGATACCACTGAAGTCACTGGCAACACCTTCAGCGGCAACAAGTCCTTTGCCATTGGCCTGGTCGCCGTCACCGACTTCCCCGAGTTCTTCGGCGAGCCTGAGAGCGGCTGGGACATCCCCGTCATCCCCGAAGGCAATTGGATCCACGACAACGTCTACATCAATAATGGCTACGACCCCGACCCAGAAGTCATCAGCGCCGGCTTCATCGGCGCCGACCTGCTGTGGTCTACCACCGGCACCGGCAACCGCTGGGATGAAGCCGGCGCCACCCGCTTCCCGCCTCTGCTGCCGAGTTCCAGTTGGCCCGGTTTCCTGCAGCGCGCCTACCAACGGGTGTTGAACATGGCGGCCCACCTGTGAGTAAGCCCTAGGAGCAGGCGGCCCTGTCACGCGCGCTTGCGTTCCTCGCCTGCTGCGTATCGCAAATCGCCGCCCGCCGCAGCCCGGCCGCCATGCACCCCGCCCTCCGCTTTGCGTTAAGTCGTCTGGCCTATGTGGTCGTGACACTCTTCGTCACCACCGCCGCCCTCTACGGCATCGTCATGCTCGCGCCGGTGGAATCCCGCGCCGCGCTCTACCTGCCGCCGCGCCTGCCCTCCTACCTGACCGAGGCGCAGTTACAGCGCATCATTGACAACATCATTCGCGATCATCACCTTGACCAGCCCTATCCCGTCCAGTATGGCTACTGGATCAGCGGCCTGCTCCAGGGTGACTGGGGCTGGAGTCCAAAGTTTCGCGCCCCCGTGCTTCAGGTGATATTGCGCCGCATCCCGGCCACCGCCGAGATCACGCTGTACTCGGCCTTGCTGCTCATCCCATTCGGCCTCATCAGCGGCGTGGTCGCTGGTTGGCGGCCCGAGCGCCGGGTAGACAACTCGTTCCGACTGCTGGCCTTCGTGGCCACCTCCGTGCCGCCGTTCATCCTGGGCCTGGTGCTGCTGTCCGTCTTCTACGTTGGGCTGGGGTGGTTCTCGCCCGGCCGCACGGATGCCAAAGACGTCATCGTCCAATCGAGCGTCAAGTTCGACTGGATTACCGGCTTGTTGACGGTGGATGGCCTGCTCAACGGCCGGCTCGACATCACGCTCAACGCCCTTCAGCATTTGGCCCTGCCGGTGGTCACGCTCAGCCTGGCTCACTGGGCCACGCTCGGCCGCATCACACGCGCCGCCATTATCGAGGAAAGCAATAAGGACTACATCGTCTCCGCCAAGGCGCGCGGGTTGCCCAGCCGCCGCATCGTGTGGCGCCACGCCTTGCGCAACGCCATCGGCCCCGGGCTGACCAGCATCGCGCTCTCCGCCGCCGGCCTGATCACCGGCGTCTACGTCGTGGAAGCCGTCTTCAACTTCCCCGGCCTGTCAGAGTTGGCCGTCTCTTCCATTCGCGGCGCGCCCGATGCGGCTTCGGCCATGGGTTTCGCCATCTTCAGCGTGCTGCTGGTGCTGCCCATCATGCTCGCCCTCGACGCCGCGCAGGCCCTGCTCGACCCGCGCCTGCGGGAAGGCCTGGAGCCGTCACCGTGAACGCGCTGCGCCGCTTCCTGGCTTCGCGCGCCAATCGGCTGGCCGCCGCCCTCATCCTGCTGGTGGTTGGAGTGGCCGCCGCCGCGCCCCTGCTGGCGCCCGTGCGCCCCGCCGGCGCGCAGACCGACCCGGGCAACGTGCGCTACCAGGTCAAACCGCAGCCGCCGGACGACTCGCATCTGCTTGGCACCGTGGCGGGCGGCGCCGACGTCTACACAGTAGTGATCTGGGGGGCGCGCGATGCCTTGCGCTTTGGCTTGGTGGTCACCGCGGCGACCGCCGTCATCGGCATCACCGTCGGCGCCGTTGGCGGCTACTTCGGCGGCTGGGTCAACACGCTGCTCATGCGCCTGACCGACGCCTTCCTGGCCTTCCCCGCCATCGCGAGCGTGTGGATGTTCTCGCAAGTGCTGTTCCAGGGTAACCCCGAGTCGCCCGCCTGGTGGCAGCGCGCGCTGAGCCTGGTGCAGGCCTCGCCCGTCATGTTGGCGCTCATCACCTTCTCGTGGATGCCGTATGCCCGGCTGATCAACGCCAACGTCATCCGCCTCAAGGCCCTTGATTTCGTGGAAGCCGCGCACGCTATGGGCGCGGGTCCCCTGCGCATCATCGTTCGACACCTGCTGCCCAACGCCCTGGCCCCCGCCGTTGTACTGGCAGCGCGCGACGTGGGCGGCATGGTGATCCTGGCGGCGGCGTTCACGTTTATCGGCGTCGGGTTCGGCGGCTCACAATGGGGCACCCTGCTGGCCGGCGGGCGCGACTACGTGATCGGCCTGTCTGGCAATCCACTGCGGTACTGGTGGACGTTTCTCCCGGCGACGCTTGCCATTGTCTTCTTCGGGTTGGGCTGGAATCTGCTGGGCGACGGCCTCAACCGCATGCTCGACCCCCGCGCGGCGCGGCTAGGCGTACTGCCTGGGTCGCCTGCGCCCGCCGGCCCCGCCCCGCAAGGCGCACCGTAGACCATGCCCATTCGCAATAACGTTACACGCCTGCTCGATGCGCGCCAGGTCAACTACGAGCTTTTCGAATTTCCGCCCGAAAAACACTCGGCCGAGGTGACGGCCGACCTGCTGGGCGTGCCGCCTGAGCGGGTGTTCAAGACGCTGGTAGTGCTGCGCGAAACCAGAGGCAAGAAGCCGCTGTTAGTGATGTGCCCGGCCGGCCGCGACCTAGACCTAAAAGTCCTGGCGGTGTCGCTGGGTGAAAAGAGGCTGAAGATGGCCGCCCAGCGCGAGGCCGAAGCCCTGACCGGCCTGCAAGTCGGGGGTATCTCGGCGCTGGCGCTGCTCAACCGCGGCTTTGAGATCTGTCTCTCCACCGCGGCGATGGGCCTGCCCCATCTTCACATCAGCGCGGGGCAGCGCGGCGCGAACCTGCGGCTGAGCGTGGACGACCTACAGGCGCTCACCAATGCGCGGCTGGTTGAAACCGGCTAGGTGCGGGGCTATCTGTACGACTCGGCCTGGAGCGTGAACAGACGAGCGTAGGTGCCGCCCAAGGCCAACAATTCGGCGTGCGTCCCAACCTCGCTGAGCGCACCACCCTCAATCACGCAGATGCGGTCGGCCATACGTACGGTGGAGAAGCGGTGGCTGATCAGCACCGCGATCTTGTCCGCCGTCAGTTCCCGAAACTGCTGAAACACGCGCATCTCGTTCTCGGCATCGAGCGCGGCCGTCGGCTCATCAAGCACGATCACTTCACAGTCGCGCATGAAGGCCCGAGCTAACGCGATCTTTTGCCACTCGCCGCCGGATAGATCACGGCCCTTGCTAAACCACCGGCCCAGCGTGGTCTCATAGCCTTCCGGCAGAGCGCGGATCACCGGGTCCGCCCCGCTCTTGGCCGCCGCCTGCTCGATGCGCGGCCGGTCGCCCAGATGCTCAATCTGCCCAAAGCCCACGTTCTCGGCGGCTGCCAGATGGTATCGCACGAAGTCTTGGAAGATCACGCCGATACGCTGGTGGAGTTCGTTCGGCTGGAAGTCGCGCAAGTCCACGCCGTCGAGCAGGATGCGGCCTTCGGTAGGATCATAGAGGCGCGTGAGCAGCTTGATGAGGCTGGTCTTGCCTGCGCCATTCGGGCCGACCAGCGCGATTTTCTCGCCCGGTCGGATGCTCAAATTGATGTGGCGTAGCGCCCAGGTTTCCTGCCCAGCGTAGCGGAACGACACATCGCGGAACTCCAGCCCGGCGCTGATAGTCTGCGGCACGGGCCGCGGCTCAGCGGCGACGATCATCTCCGGCTCGAGTTCAAGGAAGGCGAACAGGTTGCTCATGAACAGACCGTTCTCATACAGCTCACTGAGGCCGCTCAGGACGGCCTCAAACATGTTCTGGCTGCCGCGGAAAATACCCAGGTAGAGGGTCATATCGCCCAGCGTGATGGTGTTGCCGACGGCGCGCCAGACAATCCAGGCGTAGGCGCCATAGTAGGAGAGCGTGGCGAGCAGCCCCCAGATCAACGAGGCCAGGCTGCGCTTCTGGGCAATGCCCTGATCCTCCCGCAGAAACTTCCAGAACAGGTCGGCGTAGCGGCCCAGCAGTGGCTCGCCCAGGTTGAAGAGCTTGACCTCCTTGACCGCGTCGTAGTCGGTGAGCAGGTGCTCAAGATACATGAGGCGGCGCGCTTCGGGGGCGCGCCAGGAGAGCACGCGGAAGTTGAGCTCGGCGAAGCGGCTCTGGGCCAGGAAGGCCGGGATGGTGGCCGCAAACAGGATGAGCGCCAACCACGGGCTAAAACGGATGAGCAGCGCGCCAAACGACAGCAGCGTGACGATGTTCTGCGCGACGTAGAAGCCGCCGTTAACGATCTGCAAGCCGCGCCAGTCGGCCTCGCGGCGAGCGTTCTGCAGCTTGTCGTAGAACTCGGCGTTCTCGAAATGCGCCAGGTCTAGCTCAAGCGCCTTGCGGATGATCCGGGTATTGATGGCGAGGTTGAGTCGGGCGTGCAGGATGTGCTCGGCCAACGTCCGCGCCTGGGCATTGACGGACTGGATCAGTAACAGGCCGAACTCTGCCAGCAGCAGCGGCAGTACGGCGCGCAAGCCGGCTTGGGCGCCGACCTGGGTGTTGATGGCCGTGACCACGGCGTCAACGATGAGCTTACCGACCCAGGCCTGGCTGGCCGGCAAGAGCGCGCCAACGAGCGTGCAGGCCGCCATGGCCGTGGCCGATCCGGGATGCGCCTGAAAAACTAGGCTGAAAGCCCGGCGGACATTGAGACTGGCGTCGGCCAACTTGGCGCGGCGTTCGCTCAGCCAGGCACACCAACGCGCCGCACGGCCAAGAGCAGGAGCGGAAGTTGTGGTCATGTGTCCTTCAAGCCGTGCCCGGGGGGCCGTGCCCTTCGGCCTGGTGCAGGGCAGGAATTTCAGTATAGGGAGCACCCTGCCCAATTTCAAGTGGACGAATGGGCAGGGCCGTTCCAGCTCGCGCGCGACGTCTGCCGACACGCGGGCGCCTCCTTGCCAGGCGAGTCGGCGCACACGGCCCAGGGCCACCGACGCCGTTTCCGCTGCTCGGGGGGTCAATCGGATTTTCCCCCAACCCGACGCTGATCCGTCAAGCCAATGACCCAGAGCACACACAGCCGTTCAGACCGGACGCACTATCCGGCAGGCTCCACGCGCAGCCCTCCGTCAACAATCTCCCAGATCTCGCTGGCAAAGCCTTCGATGAAATATCGGTCGTGGACGACGGCCAGCACCGTACCCTCGAACTGCTCCAGCGCCTGCTCAAAACGGGCGCGCGAAGGCAGGTCCAGATGGTTAATCGGCTCGTCGAGCAGCAGAAAGTTGCAGCCTGCCACCACAAGCGAGCCCAACGCTAAGCGCGCGCGCTCGCCGAACGACAGCTTGCCAACAGGGACAAACACATCATCTTGTGTAAAAAGGAAGAAGTGCAAGAAAGCGCGGGCATCGGTTTCGGTTAACGGCGCGCTTCTGCGGATGGTCTCGAGCGGGTTCAGCGTCGCGTCGAGCGACTCCTGCTCCTGAGCCATGTACCCAACGCGGACATTGCTGCCGAGCCGGACACGGCCGGCCAGCGGCGGCTGCCGACCGGCGATGGTGCGCACCAGCGTGGTCTTGCCAGACCCGTTGGGTCCGATGAGGGCCACGCGCGCCCCAACCCGGAGGCCGGCGTTCAACCGAGTCAACAGGGGCAGGTCGCCGTATCCGACCGACAGGTTCTCGAGCACGAGCACGTCCTGCCCGCTGACCGGGGCAGCGCCAAAGTCG
Source organism: Anaerolineales bacterium (assembly GCA_020850595.1). GTDB lineage: Bacteria > Chloroflexota > Anaerolineae > Anaerolineales > UBA6663 > JADZEK01. The sequence continues at coordinate 65,256 of JADZEK010000044.1, read as the reverse complement.
AGCTTCATCTGCCAATTGGGGCGCGGCTTCTCCAGCTTCTCATCAGTCAGGAGATGCTGGATGCGGGCCTCGAGGCGTTTGGCTCGCCCAACTGTGCCGAGGCTGCGGTCGGCGAAAAATCCCTTGGCAAACTTGTCGCCGGAGTCGGCCTTGCCGCCTTTGCGGAAGCGCGCTAAGCCGCGCAAGTGGCGAGCGGCGTTCCGAAGCCGCGCCAGTTCCATTTGCTGATCAGTGTAGGCCTGCTGCTGACGCATTTGCTCGGCCAACTTCGCCTCGACAAAGTCGGTGTAGCTGCCAGGGTACTCCCGCGTTTGGTGCGACATCGCGTCGAGTTCGATAATCCGGTTGACCGTGCGATCCAGAAAAGCGCGGTCGTGCGATACGACCAGCACCGCGCCGCGATAGGTGGTCAGCCAGCCTTCCAGCCAGGCCAACATGCCGATGTCGAGGTGGTTGGTAGGCTCATCGAGCAGCAGCAGGTCGGGGTCAGCCAGCAGCACGCTCGCCAGCGCCAGGCGAGTCTTTTGGCCGCCGCTGAGGTTGTTCACCTTGGTGGCGATGGGCAGATGGCCCAGGCCCAGGGCGGCGAGCACGACGGGCACTCGGCCGGACGTAATCACGGCAGCGGTCAGTCGCGATAATGCCGCATCGTAAGCGCGCTGCACAGCAGGCTGCCGCGGTTTATGCGCCAGCTCGCCGGCCAGGCGTTCAACCTCGGCCTCCAGCTGGGCCACATCGCCCCCAGCCCGGTCGAGATAGCCACCGATTGTCTCCGCCGGGCTAAACTCCAGGCCTTGCGGCAGGTAGCCCAGGTGCAGCGAGGCGGGCGTGGCACTGACCGTGCCCGAGTCAGGCCGCTCAACGCCTGCCAGTAGGCGCAACAACGTGGTCTTGCCGCTGCCGTTCGGGCCAACGAGGCCCGCCCGGTCGCCCTGACCAATACTGACGGAAACGTCGGCCACAACGGTGTCGAGACCGTAGGACTTCGTGAGGTGATGCGCAATCAACATAGTGGCTCCGGGCGCTTAAATCGAAAACCGAGGGCCAACGCCCTCGGTTTTCCAATTCGGCACAGGGAAGCGCCACCCTGCCGTCAAGAGACCAAGTTCGTTACCCGGAAACAGATAGGGTTAGAGCGACAAGCGTGTCATCGAGAGCCTCCTCGCGCGTGCGAACGAAAGTATATCATACCGTGCGGCGGTGTAATCGGGCGAACAAGAACGGCAGCGAGCCTACCAGGATAAGGACGACGAGCACGCACACGAACGCGGGCCAAGGAAAGGGCGCGGAGGCTTCGTCGGCCACGGCGAACTCAAAACTACCCTGCACCGAGTGCCCATCGGTGCTCAGGGCCGACCATTGGACCGAGTAGGTGCCGGCAGGCAGCGGCGGGTCGAGGTCGGCCCACAACTGCCCGTTGGCGACGTAGCTATCAACGCCCGGAACGGCTTCGAAGTCACCCGTATAGAGCGCGATAGTGCTGCCCAGCGCCGGCGGCTCCGTGAAGGCCAGGACAATGCGACTAAGCCCAGCGGGCACAGTACTACCGGCGGCAGGCTCGGAGGCGGTGAGTTCGGCGTGGGCTAGCGCTAACCCCGGCAGCGCTAGTAGGGCTAAACTCAGCAGCAGGCCCGCGAGGATTAGGCGGCGCACGACGTTACGACAGCAGCGGGACCAGCACGGCATCTAGCTCCGCCGGCGACACCGGGCCGCCGAAGCGCCCGACCACCTTGCCCTGGGCATCCAGCACAAAGGTCCACGGCTCGCTGGGGATGCCCCACTCCGCCATTTCAGGAGCGTAGGTGAAGGTCTGAAAGTCGGTGAACACTTCAATGTGGATGTAATTGGCCTGCGTGGGATGCTCGGCGCGCACGGCCTTGACGCTCTCGATGACGGGCGCGCAAAGCCGGCTGGTGCAGAAAGCCGGCGTGGCGAACGTCACGATCGTGGGCAGGCCGTTCTGGAGGGCGTCCGCGACGGTCAGGGTGTAGAGGCCGCGTTCCGGCTGGGGGTCGGAGGTCAGCTTAGCGAGATCAGGCTCATCGGCCGTGGTGCGATTATGGCTGGCGGGTGGCACCTCCCCCAGGGCGGGCGCGGATGGATCGGCGACGACTTCAATGGTAAGCGAGGCTGGCTGTCGTGTGCCGTCCGCCAGGGTCACGACAACGCCCAGGCCCCACAGGCCGGCCGTGGGCAGATCAGGGTAGACGACCCAGTAGGGGATAATGTAGTCGTTGTAGGCCGTGGCCATGCCGCTCCAGCCGGGGACGGGCGTGCCGCTGCTTAGGTCATAGGCCTGCACGCTGACCGATTGCGCGTCGCCGATCGGATTGGCCCCGAGAAACAGCACTAACGGCACGCGGGTGCCCCCGGTGGGAAAGTCATTGGAGGCGACCGCTACTGACAGGGCCGACGGGCCGGACTGTACGACCGTAGCGGTAGGCATGGCGGCGGGCGCAGGCCGACACGCGGCTAGTAGAATGGCGTAAGCCAGGCACACAGAAGCCAGAGGCTTGAACATCAGGGGTGACTACCTTCCAACAAGCCGTGCTCGCCGTCGAGACGAACGGCGCTCGTGGGGCCGGGCTTACGCAGCGAGAGGTTTACCCGGCGAAGGCGCTCCGAGGCGCGCCCGATGAATCCGTTGTCGCCGACAAAGCAAGTGGCCGTGGCCCCCCGCGTCCAAGCAGGTTCGCTCACCGCCGATGATGGCCCGCAGCGTACCGGAGCCAGCGCGATGGCAGCGCGGGGAGGCAGACGCTTGGTTGGCGGTCCGGCGACAATCATGGGCGGCATGCCGAGGCATTATACCGCGCTGACCCCGGGCTGTTGAGGCACGGATGCGTGAACGCAGCGGCGGCGGCGATTAGTCTGCGTAAAGCCCTGCGGCGCGCCTACCCTGCGCGCTGATAGTTGGGAGCCTCGCGGGTGATGGTCACATCATGCGGATGACTCTCAATGAGGCCGGCGCTGGTGATGCGCGTCAGGCGGGTCTTGGTCTTGAGGTCGGCCAGCGTGGCGGCGCCGGCGTAGCCCATGCCCGAGCGCAGGCCGCCGACCAGTTGGTAGACGTAGTCGCGCAACTGCCCTTTGTAAGCCACGCGGCCTTCGATGCCCTCGGGGACAAGCTTGCCGGCCGTGCCCTGACCGGTACCATAGCGATCCTTGCCGTGACCCTGAAGAGCGCCGAGGCTGCCCATTCCACGGTATTGCTTGAAGCGGCGCCCCTCGTAAACCTCGACTTCGCCGGGCGCTTCCTCCAGCCCGGCCAGGAGGCTCCCGACCATGACGAGGTCGGCCCCAGCGACGATGGCTTTGACAATATCACCGCTGTATTTGATACCGCCGTCGGCGATGACCGTGACACCGGCCGCGTGGGCGACCCGGGCACACTCGAAAATGGCCGAGACCTGCGGCATACCCGCGCCGGAAATAACGCGCGTGGTGCAGATGGAGCCCGCGCCGACGCCGACCTTGACAACATCTATCCCGGCGTCAACGAGGGCCTGCGTGCCTTCAGCAGTGACGACGTTGCCGGCGACGACGGGCAGATCGGCCCAGCGGGCTTTGATGCGCTGGACGGCCTTGATAACCCCGGCCGAGTGGCCGTGAGCGGTGTCTACCACCACCACATCGAGGCCCTTGCCAACCAGAGCCGCCACGCGATCCTCGAGGTCGGCGCCGACGCCGACGGCCGCGCCGGCAAGCAGGCGGCCACGCGCATCAGTGGCGGCAGCAGGATAGTCGCGCTTCTTTTGGATGTCCTTAACAGTAATCAGGCCTTTCAGGCTCCCCTGCGCGTCTACCAGCGGCAATTTCTCAATGCGATGTTTCTGGAGCAGCGCCTTGGCCTGGTCGAGGGTAGTGCCAACGGGCGCGGTGACAAGGCCTTCAGACGTCATGTATTTTGAGACAGGATGTCGCATGTCCGCGGCCTCGACGAAGCGGATGTCGCGATTGGTGAGGATGCCGACGAGTCTGCCTCCGTTGCCGTCGGTAATTGGCACGCCGCTGATGCGAAAGCGCGCCATCAGGTCGGCGGCCTGCTGGAGCGTGGCGCTGGGCGGCAGCGTCAGCGGGTCCACGATCATTCCAGACTCGGAGCGCTTGACCTTTTCGACCTCATCGGCCTGGGCTTCGATAGACAGATTGCGGTGCAAGATGCCCAGGCCGCCCTCGCGCGCCAGGGCAATGGCGAGGCGCGCTTCGGTCACTGTGTCCATGGCGGCCGAGAGCAGTGGGATGTTGAGACACACCCGGGGCGTGAGGGCAGCGCGAACGTCAGTTGCGTCGGGTAGGACTTCGGTGTAGCCAGGGACGATCAGAACATCGTCAAAGGTGAGCGACTCGAAGCGGTTGAAGAGTTCGTCATTCATGCGGCAAAGCTCCTTGGCCGTCGGTAACAAGGCGCGCGAGCGTAGTCACCACGAGTTCGTGTTCGGCAGCGTGTACACGGGCTTCCAAGTCAGCCAGGGTGTCGCCGCTGTAGATAGGAACTGTGGTCTGGCCTAGCACCGGACCGGAGTCTACGGCTTCGTCGGGCACCAGGTGGACCATGACGCCGGTTTCGGTGAGTACTCCGAGTTGGAAGGCAGCATAGGCGCGGGCAATGGCATCTACGCCTGGAAACATGCCTGGCAGCGCGGGATGCAGATTGACCACGCGGCCGGGGAAACACTCGAGGAAGGCCACGGTAAGCAGGCGCATCCAGCCGGCGAGGATGACCCAGTCGGGCTGGAAAGCGGCGACGGCGGCCGCCAGCGCGACATCATAGTCGCGGCGCGTCTGGCTGGCGTGTTTTTCTAAGACGATGGCGGGCAGGCCCGCCTGGCGAGCGCGCTCGAGGCCGTAGGCGTCGGGACGATTGGAGACGACGGCGACGATGTCGGCGGGCAGGCGGCCGACGGCAGAGGCCGTGAGCAGCGCCTGCAGGTTGGTGCCACCACCGGAGAGGAGGACAACGAGGCGCGGCTGGACGGTCATGACAGCAACTGCACCATGCGCGCGCCAGGGACCAGCTTGCCCAGGACGATGGCCGGCTCGGGCAGGCCGGCTTGCACCGCGGCCACGTCGCCGGGGGCGACGACGAGAATGAAGCCAAAGCCCATGTTGAACACGCGAAACATCTCCTCGATGGTCAGCCCGCCGCGCCGCTGAATGAGATGGAAGAGCGGCGGCACGGGCCAGTCCGTTAGCGGCACGGCGGCGCTGAGGCCGCCGGGCAGGACACGCGGGAGATTCTCGATGAGGCCGCCGCCGGTGAGGTGCGCCAGCGCCTTTACAGGCTGGGCAGGACCCGCCTGCAGCGGCTCCAGGACGCGCAGATAGGAACGGTGCGGAGCCAGAAGCGCATCGGCCAGGGGTATGCCAAGCTCAGGGTAGACGGTGTCGAGCGGCACATCGGCGAACAGGCGGCGGATGAGCGAATAACCGTTGGTGTGCGGGCCAGAGGCCGCCAGGCCTAGCAACACATCCCCGGCGGCCAGGTCGGTGCGCGGCAAACGGCGGCTGCGCTCGACAACGCCGACAATCGTGCCGGCCACGTCGAACTCGTTGGGCGAGTAGACTCCGGGCATTTCGGCCGTCTCGCCGCCCAGCAAGGCGCAGCCGGCCTGCCGGCAGGCGGCAGCCATACCACTGACAATCGCGGCGACATGCCCGGGGTTGAGCCGGGCGCTGGCAACGTAGTCGAGGAAAAACAGCGGGCGCGCACCCTGTACCAGAATGTCGTTAATGCAGTGGTTGACTATGTCATGGCCGATAGACTCGTAGCGGCCCGCTTGCGCGGCCAGGCGCACCTTAGTGCCCACGCCATCGGTCGAGGCCACGAGCACCGGGGCAGTCATGGACTGCAAGCGGCCGGCGTCGTAGAGGCCGCCAAAGGAGCCAACCCCAGCCAGTACCTCGGGACCATACGTAGACTGGACCGCCGCCGTCATGAGCGCGACCGCCCGGTTGCCCGCGTCTATATCAACACCGCTGGCTGCGTAGGCATTCGAACTAGACGTCATCGCGCCTCCAGCCGGCGCAGCGCGCGGCCGCCAATATCGCGCCGGAATTGCGCGCCGCTGAAGTGGATGCATTCCACCGCCGCGTAGGCGCGCCGGAGGGCTGCTGGCAAGTCAGCGTCCCAGCCGGTGACACCCAGGACGCGCCCGCCGGCAGTGATGACCTGATCATTGGCTAGACGAGTGCCGGCATGGAATACCACCGCTTGATCAAAGGGACCGGCGAGGCCGGAGATCGGCGCGCCGCTTGGATAGGCGCCTGGGTAGCCGGGCGCGGCCAGGACGACACACGCCGCGGCGCCGGCCTTCCAGCGCACATCCACCTCGGCGAGGCGCCCCTGGGTGCAGGCCAGAGCAACCTCCAGCAGGTCGCTGTCGAGGAGTGGCAGCAGGGCTTGGGTCTCCGGATCGCCGAAGCGACAGTTGAACTCCAGCAACTTGGGGCCTGTTGGCGTGAGCATGAAGCCGGCATATAGCACACCCACGAACGGTCGGCCCTCGGCCGCCAGGCCGGAAATGGCCGGCTGGAGAATGTCGCGGGTGAGCGCGGCGACGAGCTCAGGCGGGCAGGCGGGCGCGGGGGCATATGCGCCCATGCCGCCCGTGTTGGGGCCGGTGTCGTTATCGCCGATGCGCTTATGATCTTGAGCAGGCAGCATGGGCTTGACGGTCACGCCATCCGAGAAGGCCAGGAGCGAGATCTCTTCCCCGGAGAGGCGCTCCTCAATGATGACCACGTCGCCCGCGGCGCCGAAGGCATGGTCGAGCATGATCTCGCGCACGGCAGCCTCGGCGTCGTCGGCACAGGTGGGCACCATGACGCCTTTGCCCGCGGCCAGGCCAGAGGCCTTGATGACCACTCCGCCCTGCTCGAAGTCTACACCGAGTAGATAACCGATGGCGGCATAGAAGTCGGTGAAGATGCCGTAGGCGGCGGTGGGCAGGCCGTGACGGGCCATGAAATCCTTGGCGAACGCCTTGGAGGCTTCGATCTCGGCGGCCGCGCGCGTCGGCCCAAAGACCGGAACGCCCGCAGCGCGCAGGGCGTCAGCCAGGCCGGCGGCCAGCGCTGCCTCGGGGCCGACAATCACAAGGTCAATGCCATGGCGCGCAGCCCAGGCGGTCAGGCCGGGCACATCGTCGGCGGCGAGCGACACGTTCTCCGCCAGCGCGGCCGTGCCGGCGTTGCCGGGCGCGACGAAGAGCCGGCCGAGGCGCGGCGATTGGGCGACCTTCCAGGCCAGCGCATGTTCGCGCCCGCCTGAGCCGACGACTAGAACGCGCAGACCCGGCGCCACTCAAGCGATCGCTTTCTCGAAGCCGGTCTTGCTAGACTCGACATCGAACTCCAGAGGATAGATGCCGGTGAAACAGGCATTGCAGTAGCCCGCCGGCCTGTCGAGGGCGCGCAGCATGCCTTCCAAAGACAAGAAGTGCAGCGTATCGCAATCAAAATGCTCGCGCATCTCGTCCAACGTCAAATGGTGGGCGATAAGCTCATCGTACTGGCCCATGTCCACGCCCATGAAACAGGGGTGCGCAATGGGCGGGCAGGTGATGCGCATGTGCACTTCGCGTGCGCCCGCATCGCGGATGAGCTTGACCAGCGGCCCGGCCGTGTTGCCGCGCACAATGCTGTCGTCAATGACAACGACCCGCTGGCCGCGCAGGTTTTCGTTAAGGGTGTTGAATTTGAGCGCCACGCCCTGCCGGCGCAGCGAGTCGGTCGGCTGGATGAAGGTGCGGCCGATATAGCGGTTCTTGATGAAACCGTCGTTGTAGGGCAGGTTTGATTCGCGCGCGTATCCAATGGCGGCCGGGATTGACGAATCCGGCACGGCAATGACGACATCGGCGGCCACGGCCGCCTCGCGGGCCAACTCGCCGCCAAGCCGCTGGCGCACCTGGTGAACGTGCAGGCCGTCCCAAAAACTGTCGGGCCGCGAGAAGTAGATGTGTTCGAAGGTGCAGCGCGCAAGCTGAAGCGCGGCCGGGGCGGCCTGGCGCACGCGGAGAGCCGTATTGCTGAGGGTAACGATTTCCCCGGGCTTCACCTCGCGAATGGCCTCGCAGCCGAGTGTGCGCAACGCACCGGTTTCAGAGGCGGCCGCATGGCCGCCTCCTGGCAGCCGGCCCACACTAAGGGGGCGGAAACCCCATGGGTCGCGCACGGCGTGGACACTGTCGCGGGTGAGGATGACGAGCGAATAGGCGCCGCGCCACAACGTCATAGCCGCCTCGATGCGGTCTTCCCAGGTGTCGCCGGGCGCGCCGGCGAGCGACATGGTGATTGCTTCGCTGTCCGACGATGACGACAGCCCGACGCCGCGCCGCAGCAAGCTGGAACGCAGCTCAGCCGTGTTCAACAGGTTGCCGTTGTGGGCAACGGCCAATGGACCGTTCATGGTTTCAATCAGGAACGGCTGGGCGTTGCGGACAGACGACGAGCCGGTGGTCGAATAGCGGGTGTGGCCGATAGCGAAGTGGCCGCCCGCCAGCGGGGTTAGGGTCTGCGGCGTAAAAACTTGCGCCACCAAGCCGACATCCTTATGCAAACGGGCCACGTGCCCGTCCGAGACGGCGATGCCGGCCGCCTCTTGCCCGCGGTGCTGGAGCGCGTGCAGGCCGAAATAGGCCATGCGCGCCACGTCCTCATTGGGTGCATAAACGCCGATAATGCCGCACGCGTCGTGCGGCGCATCGGCGGCCGGGTCGCGGCTATCAAGCGTGGGCGAGATAGATGTCACGGCAGGCCTCAAGCGGTGAGCAGCCCCGCGCCGCGCAGGTTGGCCACGAGGCGCGGGCCGACCGGGTAGTCAGCGGGGTCAAAGGGTGCGCCGGTCAGGAGCGTGTACAACTGAGTGTACCGCTGACTGGCGGCGACCCACAAGTCATCCGGCATGCCAGGCGGTGGGCCGTCACCTCGGTAGCCCTGCGCGGCATAGGCCAGCCGCACAAATTCCTTGTCGAAGTTCTCGGGGTCCACGCCGGCAGACAGTGCGCGGGTGTAGCTCTCCGCCCGCCAAAACCGCGACGAGTCCGGTGTGTGGACTTCGTCAATCAGGCAAACGCGACCGGCGGCGTCGCGGCCAAATTCGTACTTAGTGTCCACCAGGATGAGGCCGGCGCGCGCGGCAACGGCCTGGCCGGCGTGGAAAAGGCCCAGCGCGGCAGCCTGCACTTCATCCCAGGTGGCGGCGTCGAGTAGCCCTCGGCTGACGACTTCGGCGCCCGTCAGGCGTTCGTCATGACCTGTCGGGCCGCCCTTGGTCGTTGGCGTAATGAGCGCCTCAGGCAGCGCATCGTTCTTGCGCAAGCCGTCGGGCAGTCGCCAGCCGTAAATGTCGCGCTCGCCAAGCGCATAGCGATACCAGAGGGCCGTGGAGGTCACGCCGGTGATGTAGCCGCGCACGATGACTTCGACCGGAAACGGCTCGGCTTCGCGCACCAGGGCTGCGTTGGGGTCGGGCAACGACAGCAAGTGATTGGGGACAATGTCAGCCGTGCGCGCAAACCACCACGCGGCAAGTTGATTGAGCACCTGCCCCTTGTAGGGCACAGCCGCCAGGATGCGGTCAAAGGCCGAGAGGCGATCGGTGGTGATGAGCACGCGCTGCCCGTCGCCTAGCGAATACCACTCGCGCACCTTTCCGGCTGCTATCCCCGGCAGGCCGCTGTGATCAAAAGCCTGTGGCAGCAGCGCGCGCAGGCGATCAACAGTGAGCATCAGGCCGCCTGCACAGCGTGCGCCACACCGCGCTGGAAGAGGGGCAGCCCCAGCCCGTGCGTGCGGCCGCGGGTCCAACGTGGGTGCTGCCAACTGAAGAGATGGTCTTCGGGGTGCGGCATGAGGCCGAGCACGTTGCCGGCAGCGTTACAGACCCCGGCAATGGCAGCCACCGAACCGTTGGGGTTGGCCGGGTAGGCGTCGCCCGCGGGCGCGCCGTCGGCGAAGGCGTAGGTGAGGGCAACTTGCCCGCCCGCTTGCAGCGCGACGAGATCGGCCGAGTCGCCCATCAAGAAGCGTCCCTCGCCATGGGCTACCGGGCACTCGATAATATCCACTAAGCTGTTCGTCCAGACACATGCGCCCGGCTGCGGCGCGAGCGTGACCCAGCGGCACTCGAACCGGCCGGAAGCGTTGAACGTGAGCGTGGCGGACGAGGGGCCACTCGAACCGGGCAGCAGGCCGGCCTTCACCAACGCCTGGAAACCGTTGCAGATGCCGATTACGGGCTTGCCGCTGGCGATAAACTCATGCACAGCATCCGCAAAATATACGGTCAGATCCAAGGCCATCAACTTGCCGGCCCCGAGGGCATCGCCATAAGAGAACCCGCCGGGCAGCACCAGCAACTGGTAATCGGCCATATGGCGCTCACCTGCGCGGAGCTGGCTGAGATGGACGATCTCAACCGCCGCGCCGGCCAGTTCAAGGGCCTGGGCGGCTTCGTGGTCGCGGTTGGTGCCGTTCGCGTGCAAGATCAGCGCAGTGGGTTTCATGCGCCCTCCCCGGCTGGCGTGTTCCAGGCGGCTACCAGTTCGCCCACCGGCACCGACAGCAGGACCGTTCCCGCGCCAGAGATCGTCAGCCGCGCATCCGAGGTCACCTCTCCGAGACGCCGAACCAGCTGCCCGGCCAGCACGGCCTCAAAGGCGGCCGAATCACCTGGGCCAACGGCGACGAGCAGCGTGCCGTTGCACTCACCAAACAGTTGGCGCAGCGGCTCGCCCGCCGGAAGCGAAAGGTTGAGGCCTAAACGACCGCCCAGGCACATCTCGGCAGCGGCAACAGCCAGGCCGCCCTCGCTCAGATCGTGACAGGCCCGCACCCGGCCCGCCTGCATGGCGGCATGCAGGGCAGCGTACAACACCGGCGCGGAGGCGGGCAGTCTCGGCACGGGCGAGCACTCAGCCAGAGCGGCCAGCGCGAGATCGCCAAGCAAGCCGAGATGGCTGCCGCCGAATTCGGCCGCCGCTTCCCCAACCAGGTAGACGACGTCGCCCGCCTCCTTAAGGTCGGTAGTGACGGCGCAGCGCACATCCTCGATCTGGCCAATGGCCGAAATCAATAGCGTGGGCGGGATAGCGTGGCGCAGGCCGTCGGCCCCAAGGAACTCGTTGTTGAGCGAGTCCTTGCCGGAGACGAACGGCGCGCCGTAACGCAGCGCGGCATCGTGACAACCCTGCGCTGCGGCCAGCAACGCGCCGAGCGTGGCGGGCCGCAGCGGGTCACCCCAGCAGAAGTTATCGAGCAGGGCCAGGCGCGCCGGGTCAGCGCCGGTCGCGACGGCATTGCGGACGGATTCATCCACCACGCTCAGGGCCATGGCGTAGGCGTCCCGCTTGCCGTATTCGGGATTCAGGCCCGTTGACAGCACCACACCGCGCAGGCCGCGTGTGCCGATGGGCCTGAGCACGACCGCATCAGACGGGCCGTCGTTGCACGCGCCCGTGAGCGGCTTAACAACGGTGCCGCCCTGCACCTCGTGATCGTAGCCGCGAATGACATCCGCTTTGGAGGCGATGTTCGGATGAGCCAACAAGCGGAGGAGTGTGACGGCGTAGTCCACGACCGGCATCTCGGCTGCACGAACGCCGGGCGCAGTCGCCGGCTCGGCCGTGAGGCAGCGCTGCGGGATACCCCCATGCAGAAAGGCGTTGGATAGATCAAGCACCAGGCGCTCGCCCGCGCACACATGGAGGCGGCCGTCGCCCGTAAACACGCCGATGTCGGTCAGTTCCACCGAAAACACAGCGCAGATGGTCTGTAGGGCGGAGACCGCCCCGGGCGCAACAGCTAGCACCATGCGCTCCTGCGCCTCCGACAGCCAAATCTCCCACGGGGCCAGGCCGGCGTACTTGAGTCGGACTTGAGCTAAGTCCACCGCAGCGCCGAGATCACTGGCCATCTCGCCCACTGCTGAGGACAGGCCGCCCGCGCCACAGTCGGTAATGGCGTGATACAGCTGCGCGTCGCGTGCGCGGGTGATGACTTCGACCAGGCCTTTTTCAGTGATCGGGTCGCCGATCTGAACTGAAGCGCCCGCAACTTCACCCGTCTTGGCGTCCATGGCCATGGAGGAAAAAGTCGCGCCGCGCAGGCCGTCACGGCCGGTGCGACCACCGAGTACGATCACGCGGTCGCCTGCCTGCGGGCCACGCGGATGGCTGCCCACGGGCACAAGGCCGACGCAACCGCAAAACACCAGCGGGTTGGCGGTGTAACCAGGGTCGTACCATATCGCTCCGCTCACGGTTGGCAGGCCCATCTTGTTGCCATAGTCGCGCACGCCGGCGACAACCCCGGAGCGCACGCGGCGCGGCGGCAAGACGCCGTCGGGCAGCGCGGCGGCCAGGGCTTGGTTTTGCGGGCCGAAGCAGAGTACGTCCGTCGCGGCGATCGGCTTGGCCGAAACACCCAACACATCGCGGATGACACCGCCGACGCCGGTGTTGGCCCCGCCAAACGGCTCAATGGCGGAGGGATGGTTGTGTGTCTCGACCTTGAAGGCGACATCGAACTCATCGTCGAAGGCGAGAATTCCAGCGTTGTCCACGAAGGCCGAGCGTACCCAGTGCGCGGCAATGGTCTCAGTCGCAGAGCGGAGATAGGTGCGCAGCAGGCCGTTAACTTCGAGCGAGCCGCCCCCCGGCGCTATCATGCTGATGCGCGCCTTGAACGTCTTGTGGACGCAGTGCTCACTCCAGGTTTGTGCAATGGTCTCAAACTCCACGTCGGTGGGGTCGCGACCCTCGGTGCGAAAGTAGGCTTGCACAGCCTGCATCTCGGCCAGGTCGAGGGCCGCGCGGCGTTCCCGGGAGAGCGTCATTAGTTGCGCCTCGTCCAACTCGCGGATTGGCAGCATCTCGACACTCTCCGACGAGCCGGCCGCCTGCGGGAAGGTGGGCGTGATCGGCCCAAAAGCGTAATGCTGGATCACCGGGTTGGCTAGCAGCCGCAGGGCAAGATGGTGCAGGTCGGCGTCGGTCAGTGGGCCGCGCAGCACAAAGCGCTGGCCGGTGGCGGCGCGGGTGACACCGCTGAGGCCGAGCACCCGGGCGTAGTGAACTATCTGCTCGGCAACCGGGTCGGTGACGCCCGGGCGCAGCGCCGTCTCGATTACATGTGTATCCGGCTTGTTAAGCGCCGCGACCCCGCCGCCGGACACACCCCGCCAGGCGGAGGTTTGGGCAACGGGGTCGCTGAGGAGTTCAGCGGCCAGGCGCTCCTGCTGGGGAACGCTGAGGTGACCCTCTAGAAAAAAGAGCGTGAAACACTTCAATTGCGCCAGGTGCTGCACGCCGAGGGCGTGGGCGTCAGCCAGCAGGCCGGCCGCCTGGGGGTCGGCGCGGCGCACATCAGCGCGTGACCCCACAATCAGGCAATGAACCGGTAATGTCATGGGCTAAATAGCTGAATGGAACTCCGTCTCAAGGGTAATAGACTCGGGGGGGCGGCGTCAAGCGCTTTGAGCAGGGAGTATTGCCGATTCCGACCGACGCGGCATTGTGCAATCCAACCGAGCCAGCCACGCACTCCTGAGTGACACATCGAAGCGCCTCAAGGTCTCCAGTTCCAACGGATAACTAAAGGGCCAGGCCACACACCGTGGACGGGCTCAGGGACAAGACTGACAGGCCTTCACGCCTTGTCACGGCCGGCGGCCGCGATTAGTTTCTGGAAAACCGCGTCTACCTCGCGAGGATTGATACCGACTAGCGAGATTAGCTTGCGCTCGGCCGTTGCACCCGCGATGATGTCAATCTGCAGCGGCGACAGGCGCAAGGCCTGTGCCAAAAACCTGATCAGTTCTTGGTTGGCGGCCCCATCCACCGGCGGAGCGGCGAGGCGAATCTTGAGGGTGCCATCGTCCATCACGCCCGCCACCTCGGTCTTCTTGGCGCGCGGCGAGACTTTCACGGTGATGGCCGCGCCGCGTCTGGCGTTGCTAAAGGTAGACACGCGGTTCCTTTCGGGCCGGCTGGCTAGAACGCGGCCTGGATCAACAGCACGACGAGTTGGCCCAGGATCTGAATAACGATCAGCGCAACGAGCGGGGAGAGGTCGAACATCCCGGCGGACGGCAGGACGTTGCGAAACGGCCGCAGAAGCGGCTCGGAGAGTTGATTGAGGGTGCGGCGCACCGGGTGCCACGGCTCAAGGTTAAGGAATGATATCAGCGAATTAGCAATGAGCAGGATGGTGATGAGGGTGACGACCAGGTTAACGAGGCTGATCAAGTAGCTTTGCACTTCCAACTCCTTGCGCAGCGGCGGTGCCTAGCCCCGCCCTCCGAAGATGGCGCGGCCCACGCGCACAAGGGTGGCCCCCTCGGCGATGGCCGCCTCGAAATCGTCCGACATGCCCATCGAAAGCTCCGTCCAGGCGGCACCGGGCAACTCGGCAGCCAGCCGGTCGCGCCACTGGCGGAGCCGCGCAAAGTAAGGGCGGGCGGCGTTCAGCTCAGGCACTATGGGGGCCATGGTCATCAACCCGCGCACCTCCAGCCCGGGCAGGCTCACAACCTGCGCGGCGGCAGTCCGAAGGCTGACCCAATCGCTTTCGGTAACAGCTCGAAATCCCGCCTTCGCTTCTTCTCCGGAGATATTGCACTCCAATAACACGGGTAGGCGGCGTCCACCCGCCGCCTGGCTGAGCCGCTCGGCCAGGCGCACTGAGTCCACCGAATGCACCAGGGCAAACTCGGCCGCCGCGACCTCGCGCGCCTTGCGGCTCTGGATCTGCCCAATCATATGCCAACGCGCGGCGCTGCCGGCCAGGGCTGCGATCTTGGGCAGCGCCTCGTGCACGCGGTTCTCGCCGAAGTCGTACTGCCCCGCAGCGAGGGCGGCCGCCACGGCTTCAGGCGGGTGCTGCTTGCTCACCGCCACCAGGCGGGCGGCATCGGAGGGCCGGCCGTTGGCCCGCGCCGCCTGAGCCATGCGGGCGCGCACCGCGGCCAGGTTGGCAGCAATCACCGCGCCGGGCAGCATTATGCATTCAACCCAATGAGCGCGCCAAATCGCCCGGTGACGGCGCCTTGCGCCCGGTGAGAAAAAAACTCGCCCTGGTGGCAGACGGTGCAAAGCCGCGCTTGTTCAATGTACTCCACGCCGGCAGCCCGCAAGGCGTGGGCATTGGCGGCCCACAGGTCGAGGTGATGGCCACCATTCACTGGGTGCAGCAGCCCAGCATCGTCGGCGTCCTGGAAGGCCGCCCGCGTCTGGGCCACCACCTCCAGCCCGACCTGATAATGACACGGTCCAATGGAAGGTCCGATGGCAGCCATTATGTCGCCGGGACGTGAGCCAAAGGCGTCGGTCATGGCCTGCACCGCCGACCCAACTGCCTTTTGCAGCGTGCCGCGCCAGCCTGCATGCACCAGTCCCACGGCTGGGCGGCGCGGATCGTACAGCAAGATCGGCACACAATCGGCGAAGCGCAGCAGCAGCGTGACCTCCGGCCGATCGGTAATCAGGGTGTCGGCCTGCCCTTTGTGATCGGCCGGGGCGTTAGGGGTGTCGGCCACGACAACGCGGGCCGAATGCACCTGCCAGAGGTCAGCCACCGACTCGGGGGCGCGGCCCAGGGCTTGAAAGGCGCGCAGCCGGTTAGCGCGCACATTGTCGTGCGCGTCACCAGTGCTGACCGAGAGATTGAGGCTGCCATAAGGCGCAGGGCTGACGCCGCCGTGGCGCGTAAAAACCGCATGTGTCACATGCGCCGAATCGAACCCGCCGAATTGATAGTAGCGCAGAGCGCCGGTGTGCTGGGGCTGCATCGGACGCAGTGTATCACGAAAGAGGCGGCGTCCCGCGGCTAGCGCACTTTGACAAAGCTTGGGTCGTACTCGGCAGCCAACTCACGCACCACGTTCAACAGCGTTTGCATCCGCCCCGCGTCGAGCGCCTGCAGGTGGCGGATGCTAGCGTTCATCTCGGTCAGCCGCTCTTCCAGCTCGCCCAGCTGTTCCACCTGCTTTGCGTTGTTGCGATCATGTTCGCGCCACTGCTCGTCCCGCAGCAGCATGTGAGTGGTCCAGCGCTTCTGGTCATCGGCCAGGAAGGACGCCCAGTCCTGTCGGAAGCGCTCCTCGGCCAGCCGGTGTACTTCAGCCGACTCGATCACGCGGCGCTCCACCAGGTCAACCATCTGCCGGGCTTCTTCGACGATGCGGCGCATGTCGCGGAAAGCGTCGGCGTACTGATCCACACGGCGCGCGTAATCTTCCAGGCTCTTGAGTGAGGCTTCTGTATGTGACTTGAGGTCAATCCAGGCGCGGTCGCGCTCGGTCTGCACCACCGCCTGAGCTTCCAGCCACTGTGATTGGGCAGCTTTGCGCTCATTTTCGGCCACGAACACCTCGGCCAGGCGAGCATCGGTGCGCCGGGCAAGGTCGTCCACAATCTCGACCTTGCCGCGGCTTTCTTCAAGACGCTTACGCAGGTCGGCAGTTTCCGTTTGCAGCTCGATGATGCGCTTGACATCCTGGCGGCGGCCCTCGTCGAGCACGGTCACAGCGCGATTCCGCTCATCCACATGCTTATTGAATTCGGCCACCTTGAGCTGCAGCTCGCTCAGCATGCGATTGACGCGGCTTTCCTCTTCGTGCCGGCCCCCGATATCGCGTTCCAGCTTGGGCAGCACGTCCAGGCTGCGCCGCAGCTCGGCCAGCGACTTGTTGACCGCGTCGCGCTCGATCTTGCGCAAACGCTCGTTCTCTTTTTCCGACTCGGTGCGGCGGCGTTCAATTTCCTCAATTTGCCGCGTCATTTCCTTGCGATAGCCATCGAGCAGTTGATCTATCTTGATGTTTTTCTGTACAGCACCGTTGAGCGCGGCAAAGTCAGACTCCAGTTGCTGCAGGCGGCGGGTCAGGTTGGCGTTGTCGCCGCTGACTGCGGCCAAGCGCTCCTGCAGGGCCGTCAGTTCCTGCTTGTCTTTCCGGCGTTCGTCATCCAGCCACTGAATGGTCTTCGCAGCCTGTTCAATGTCCATCGTTGCACCTCAATATGGCCGGGATTATACAACAACGGATCTGGCCTGCCCCAGGTATAATGCCCCTCCATGAGCCGCCCACCCCGCCTAGGGCTCGATCTTCGGCTGACCTACTACACCGCGGGTGGCATCGCCAAGTACATTCGTAACCTGGCCGCGGCACTCCCCCGTCTCGCCCCGGAATGGGCGCACCTCCATGTTTACCGAAGAAATCACCCGGTATCCTACGCGCCGGCGGCCCGTCGGGTGGACTGCTGGACGCCGGTCCACCACCGGCTGGAGCGTTGGGCGCTGGCCGCCGAGTTGCGGCCCTATGGCCTGGACCTGCTGCACTCGCCGGATTTCATACCCCCGGCAGCGGGCTATCGGCGGTCAGTCATCACCGTGCACGATCTGACATTCCTACGCTATCCAGAATTTCTCACCTCAGAAGCGCGCCGCTACTACAACGGGCAAATTGCTTGGGCCGTGCGGCAGGCAGACGCGATTTCGGCGGACTCGCAGGCCACGCGCGCCGATCTGGAAGCGCTGTTGGGCGTCCCGACAGAGAAAATCACCGTTATTCCACTCGGCCTGGACGCCGAGTTCCAGCCGGCTGCGCGGCCGGGAGCCGACGAGGCAGAACTGGCTCGGCTGGGCCTGGCACGGGGCTATGTGCTGTTTGTCGGTACTTTTGAGCCGCGTAAGAACGTCAAGGGGTTGCTGCGAGCCTACGCCCGGTGGCGGAGCACCGATGCCGCCGCCCCGCCGCTGGTGCTGGTTGGGCGCGTAGGCTGGCTGTTCGACGAGACTTTGGCCGAAATCGCCCGGCTGCGATTGGAACCGCACGTGCGGCGGCTGGAGGAACTGCCCGCGGCCGCATTGCCCTCCGTCTACCGTGCCGCTGACATGCTGGTGCTGCCCTCGCACTATGAGGGTTTTGGCTTCCCGGTATTGGAAGCCATGGGCTGTGGAACCCCCGTGATCTGCTCCGACCGAGCCTCGCTGCCAGAGATTGCGGGGGACGCGGCGCTGCTAGTCAACCCTTACGATGAGACGGCGCTGGTGGAGGCAATGGCCCGGCTGCATGGCGATCCCAGACTTCGGGCGGCGTTGGCCGAGCGAGGCCTCATCCGGGCGCGTGCCTTCTCGTGGAAGCACACGGCGGAGGCGACGCTGAGCCTCTACCGCCAGGTGCTTGGGTGATGAAGCTGCTATTCGTCACCCCACAGCTTCCCTATCCGCCGCATCAGGGCACGGCTATCCGCAACTGGGGCCTGCTACGGCACCTAGCAGAACGCCACTCGGTGAGTCTGATTTGCTTCGGACAGGCCGTAGACGCCCATCTGACCCAGGTTTGTTCAGACGTCATCACCGTGACGCCGCCAGAACGCGGACCTGGCCGCCGGTTGTTGGCGCTGCTGCGAGGCACAGCCGATCTAGCTGACCGCTTGTGGTCGCCCGCCCTGGCTGCGGCGGTGGACGAGGCACTTAGGCGAACAGTATTTGACATAGTTCAGATCGAGGGCCTCGAGTTGGCCCCGTACTTGGCAACGATCCGGAAGGCCCGGCCGGCGACGAAGGTGGTTTACGACGCGCACAATGCCGAGCACCTCATTCAGCAGCGCGCCTTGGCCAACGACTGGCGCAACCCACGCCGTTGGCTGGCCGCCGCCTATTCGGCGACACAGATCGTTCGTCTGCGCCGGCTGGAGGCAGCCACGGCCCACAGGGTCAATGCCGTCACATGCGTGTCCACCGAAGACGCCGCCGCGCTGCGTCGAGTAGCGCCCGGAACTGACCCGCTGGTCATTCCAAATGGTGTTGATTTGAGCAGTTACCTTCCGACCGATGAGAGCACCGGACCGCGGCGCGTTGTATTCACCGGCAAGATGGACTATCGCCCCAATGTAGACGCCGCTATCTGGTTTGCCAAGGAGATCTGGCCTGCCGTCCGCAGCGCGGCCCCTGACGCTGAGTTCCATATCGTGGGTCAACGGCCGGCCAGTACGGTAGCGGCGCTGGCGCGGTTTCCAGGCGTGGTCGTCACAGGCGCCGTACCGGACATCCGGCCGCACTTAGCGGGCGCGGCTGTTTATGTCGCGCCCTTGCGCATGGGCGGTGGGACACGATTCAAGCTATTGGAAGCGTTTGCGCTGGCGCGCCCAGTGGTCTCCACGCGCATTGGGGCGGAGGGATTCGCCGTGCGGGATGGAAGCGAGTTGCGCTTGGCCGACCGGACGGTTGACTTCGCCCAAGCCGTGCTCGCCCTGCTGGCCGATCGGTCCGAAGCGGCGCGCCTGGGCCAAGCGGCCCGAGCCTTCGTGGCGGCCGGTTATGACTGGGGCCAAATTGTGCCACGGCTGGAAGCCTTGTACGGTCAATTGCTAGACCTGCCAGGGGTATAACCGTCGGCCACCAACACGAACAGGGGTGAAAGATCCGACAATCACCTTGGGCGCGGCCGCAGCCTTTAGAAGCTGCATGACGGCATCGTCCAAGCAAGTCGGCCAGATTCACACCGCCCCAGATACGGCCTGCGGATCGTGGTCAGCGCTAGGGGCTGATCTGAAACAGGGCCTCAGCGGTGCGCGCCACGGCCGGCAACATCCACTGGGGAAATAATCCCAACGCCAGGACGAGCGTCACACCCAGGCCATAGGCAGCAATGGCAAACGGCCCAAGCCGCGGAGGCGCTCCAGGTAGATCGGCGGACTCTTCCGTGGCTGGGTCGGACCGGATGAGGGCCGCCAGGCCCCGCGCACAGACGAAGGCAATGCTCACCATCCCCAGCAGCAGAAAAATGGCCGCCGTCGGATGAATTTGAGCCAGCAGATATAGTAACGACCACCGAATGGTGAAGCCTACCGTCAGCGGGAAGCCGGCCACGGAGAGCACCCCCAGGACGATGGCCAGGGTGGCCACCGGGTAGCGCCGGCCCACGCCACGCAGAGCATCGAAGGTGTCGCCGCCGGCTGCCCGCCGCAGGCGGTCTACCCCCGCGGCCCACAACGGCAGCGCCATGCCCAGTACCGCCAGCGAAGCCACCGCAGCCTGCACACCAGCCGGAGTTCCCAGCCCCAACCCCAGCATGACAGCACCGGTGTCAACCAATAGGACGTAGCCGAAAACTCGGCCAAAGTTGCGCTGACCGAACGCCAGCAGACCGCCCGCCAGCGCCATGCCACCGCCAGCCAAGGTCAGCACGCGGTAGACCAGCGGGTTCTGATTGAGCCAAGGGTAGGCGGCGAGAAAGTTGAGCAGCAGGAACACCACCGTCTGACGCATCACGGTAAAAACAAAGGCAGCGGCATAGGGCGGCGCATGTTCGGCCACCGCCGGAAACCAGCTATGAAAAGGTACTACCGCCAATAGAATGGCAAAGCCGGCCATCAATAGCACGGTAGCCTGCGAGGTAAAGGACACATCGCCAGGACTGGCTTGGGCGGCCTCGAGCAGCCAGCCAGTAAGGAGAATGAAAGGCAGGCCTAGCGTGGTATAGACTAGATAGCGCAGCGCCCCGCGCGTGGCGTTGGGGTTATAGGCTGCGTGGGTTGACTCGGCCGCCAGCATGGCCACTGAGGCTGCCGCTCCCAACTCGAGGAACAACGCCGCAAACAGGAATGGCCGTACAAACAGCGCAGCCGATAACAACCCTAGGTTGACGAGTGATATCGGGAGAAAGGTCGGATTGGGCGCTGCCAGCGAGGACGTGAAGAACAACAGCGCCGCCTGGGCGAATATGAACGCCAGCGCTAGGCGGTCGCCGGGTTCAACCGTGAAACTGCGGCCGATGACGGTCAGGGTATCGTGGAAGGTGATGCCGCCGGCCCACGCCACGGGCCGCCCAAATGGCAGAACAAGCGCCAAGGAAACGAGGCCGGCGACGACCACCAGCGCCAAGCCGACCGCCGCTGCGCGTAGCCTATAAAGCGCGTAGACAATGGGCGCGATCAGGACCGGCAGACCGATAAAGAGCACCGGTGCGGGCATCAGCTTTCCAGCTCCCGCTGTTCGTCAGCGTGGTGCAGCAGGGCGAGGTAGCTCACAGCTAAACCGATGGCAAAATGCACACCGGCCAGCATCGCGGCAACAGCCAGCGATGGCTCAACAGCGGCATAGAACATCTCAAAGCCAATCAAGATGGTCAGCAATCCCATGCCGACGTTAACTGGCTCATCGGTCAAACCAAGGTTGAGCAGGCCGAGGCCCATGAGTACATAGCTGGCAGTATTGAGAGCCGGGGTCGCCTCAAGCCCTGGCAGGGCCAGGTGAGCTTGGCTGGCAATGTAGGCAGCCGCGACGCCGACCATGAGCACCGCCAGCAGGCGGAATGTTAGCCCGGTTCGGACCTCCAGCCCAAGCCGGCGGGCGGGCGGCACGGCACCGTCGGCAGGGACGGCGCGCAGGCCGAAGCCCGCTTGCCAGCCAGTGACCGCCAACAAGGTCACTACCAGTAGTCCAACCAGGAGCTTCACCAGGGCGACCTCAGGTAGGACGAGTTGGGTGAGCAAGACGGCGGCGCCGAGATATTCGACCAGCAGCGCAACAAGGCTCAGGCGCCAGTCCGGGACCGCAACGAGCAACCCAGCCGCCACAAGCACGGCGCCCAGCGCCGGCGTGAGCAGGGGCATCAGCAGGTCAGCCACTGCCTTAGCCCTTCCACAGCAGCCACACCAGCACACCCGCGACCAGCGCCCACAGGATGGCGCCCTCACCTTCCAGGACACTGCCCAGGGCTTCAGCCACTGCGCCCGCGCCTCGGATGCCGCTCCAGGCGAACCGGTAGAGCCAGTCGAGGCGACCGAGCGATACCAGCGGCAGACCAGCCAATCTGCCGAAACGGTCACGCAGGGCGGCGTCGAAACGCCAGAGCGCCACGCCGCCCGTTGTGGTGAGCAGCACGAACACCAGGCCCGCCACGCTGGTGGGTCCCGCAAAGCCCAGCGCGCCAACGCCCGGAGCCGACAGCGCGCTCGCCAACACCGGCGCGAAGAACGCCAGCATGATGAGCAAGATGGCCGGCAGGCTCAGACCACCATAATGCACGGCGATGACGGCTGGCTCGCCCTCGGCGGGCAGGCCAGGCCAGAAGATCGTGTAGAGCAAGCCGCCGATGAACACAACCTGCGCGACAGCGACGGCGATCAGCACCAACCACGCCCAGCCGCCGGCCAACGCCAGACTGCCATAGAGATGGGCGACGCCCAGGAAACCAACCGTCAACGGGGCGCCTGCCATGGCCGCGCCTCCAATCAGCGGGAGCATGGTCGGCCAGGGCTGCATCTCATCATGCCCACTGCCAAGAAAGATCAGCGCCGCGCCAAGACCCAACGAGAGACCAATGGCCGTGAGCGCCAGCGCGCCCTGCGGCCCGCCCCACAGGCCGGCCAGCAGCGCCACGCCAGATTGGGAGATGATGAGATAGGCCACGCCGCGTCGCGGGTCGGGCACGCTCCACAACTGCAGAGCGCCGATAACCGCCGCGGCAACCGCGAATAACGTGAGCCAGGGGCGGAGCGTCGGCACAATGCCAAAGAGCGCCAGGCGGCTGATCGTTTCCAAGGCCACGACCACCGGCAACAGACGGGCCAGGGCGCCCAACCCATGCCGGATGTCAACATCGCTGGGCAGCGCCGCGTGCAGCGGGAACAGGCCGAGCCGAAAGACGCCCGCCAGCGTGATCAAGAGTGTGGATTGGGGCGTCAGGGCGGCGTCGCGCAAGGAGAGCGATGGACTGGTGCGGCTGATCATCACGGCGGCGGCGAGTGCCAGCAAAGTGCCGGTCGAGTTGATCGCTAGCGTGAGCACGGCCTGCGATTCGACGTTTTCGCCTTCGCCGAGGAACAGCAGCGTGACAAAGTAAATTAGGTCGAGCAAGGCCCAGGCGATCACCCGAGTCAGCAAGTTCTCGGAGAAAATTGACATCAGGCTGGCGAGGGCCAGGAGCAGCATGGCGGCCCGCGTGCCCACCCGCTGGCCGCCGGGCCGGCCCAACCCGGTGACCACCGCCGCCAGGGTAATGACGACGACTGCCATGCCGAAAACCCACGAGAGGGCATCGGCCTGGAGCACCAGGCCCAGGGCAAACAGGCTGCTGGGCGCCCAGGCCGAAAGCGTCGCGCGGGCCGGCAGGCTGAGGGTGAGCAGCAACAAGGCGCCGAGCGCACCCAGTCCGGCGGTGACGGCCACCAGGCCGGTAAAGCGGAAACGCGGCAACAAGCCGAACATTAGGCCGGCCGTACCAACCATCAGGATGAGCAATGGCGTGAGGGGCGACAAGGCGGCTGGGTGGTGGGCGGCGGTGGATAATAGACAGCGAGCGAACACGGGGTTCGCTCGGATGGCGGCGATTCTAGCACACTGGCGCTTGTGCTACAATCGCCGTGTGAGTGCGCCCCTGGAGATAGACGTCCACCGCCAGGCCCAGGCCCGTGAATATGCGCGCCTGCGCCGGCGGCTCTTTTTTGTAGACCTGGCGGTAACGGCGCTGATCCTGACGGCCTGGTTAGGATTAGGTTGGGCTGGCGCGCTGAAGGCGGCGCTGCTGGGGTGGATCAGCAACGAATGGCTGTTAGTAGCCGCCTACGGCGTCATCTTCTACCTTTCAATCCAGGTCTTCGAGCTGCCACTTGGATATTACACGGGCTTTGTGCTGCCCCACCGCTACGGGCAATCTAACCAGACACTTGGAGGCTGGTTGAGAGACCTGGCCCTAGAAACCATGCTGAGCGCCGCGCTTGGTCTGACACTCCTCGAGGCGCTGTACTGGCTGCTACGTGCCACAGGCGACGCCTGGTGGCTGTGGGCCGGGGCAGGTTTCGCCGCGCTGACGGTAGGGCTGTCCTTTGTCGCTCCAACCCTGATTATGCCGCTGTTCAACAAGTATGTGCCGCTAGGCCCGGAGCACGCCACGCTGGTTGGGCGCCTGCAACACTTGGCGGAACGCGCCGGCACGCGGGTAAGTGGGGTTTACCGCTTCGACATGAGCCGACGCACAAAGGCAGCCAACGCCGCCCTCACCGGCCTGGGCGGCACGCGCCGCATCATCCTGGGCGACACCCTGCTGAACGAGTTCACGGTGGACGAGGTCGAAACCGTCATCGCGCACGAGCTGGGCCACCACGTCCACCGCGACATCTCCGTGGGCATCGTGGTCGGGGCGATCGTCAACCTGGGTGGGTTTGGCCTAGCCGCACTCATCATGCGGGCCGGCACGAAGGCGCTCGGCTTGGCTGGGCCGGCCGACATCGCCGCATTGCCGCTGTTGGTCTTGGCGCTGGGCGCCTTTGGCCTGGTGACGATGCCGGTGAGCAACGCCTACAGCCGCTGGCGCGAGGTGCGGGCCGACACCTATGCGCTTGAATCCACGCGCAAGCCGCATGCCTTCGCGGACGCCATGTCGCGGCTGGCCAACCAGAACCTGGCGGAGGCCGACCCCGAGCCGTGGGTAGTGATTCTGCTGCACTCACACCCCCCGGTACGGCAGCGCGTGGCTCATGCCGCTGCCTGGGCCGAGGCGCACGCCACCGCAACCACCGCCAACTGACAGGAACCTGCCATGAAACCAGCGGACCGCCTCCTGAACATCCTCACCGTACTTCTGCTTGGGCTAACGGCGGTTAGCTGCCTGTGCATCGGCTCGATTCTAGTCAACCCGTTAGGGATATTCAGCTTTCTTGGCCCGGCTACGTTCCCCGCCCCGCTGACGGTGCCCACGCTGCCCGTCTCCACGGCCACGGCCACCGAGGTCGTCTACCCGACCTTTCCGCCCGAGTGGACAGCCACGGTAACGCCCACGGCGACCGAGGCCGCGCCATCCAAGACCCCCACGCTGTCCCCCACGGACGGCGAGGGCTTCGCACCGCTCGCTGGCACGAACACACCCTTCCCGACACCAGTCGGTCCAACGGCAACACGTACGCAGCCCGAGCCACCGACATCTACCGCCACGCTGCCTCGGCCAACGGCGACGCACACCTCGGGGCCCTATCCCAACCAACCGCCGTCGCCGACATCGCCGCCGCCCACGCCTTACCCCTGAGATGGCTGATTTGCCCGTCATTGTGGCGTTCATTAGCGATCTGTTCTTTTCGGTGCAAGTCGAGAACATCGCTCAAGCGCTGGGTTATAGGGTCAGACGGGTCGAGCGCTGGAACGACATCGAGCCGGGCGACGTAGCCCAAACAGGCCAGCCGCACGCTGTCCTCCCCACTGCGCCGCTGGTCGGCCAGACCGCCGTGCTCGTCACGCGCTTACTCGAATGGCAGCCAGTACTTGTCATTGTCGACCTGAGCAGCACCACTTTGCCTTGGGCAGACTGGGTGGCGGCGATTAAGGCCGGGGCCGCCACGCGCCGCATTCCCGTGCTAGGCTTCGGGCCGCACACAGACTTGGCTCTCCGCGAGCACGCCCTGGACGTGGGCTGCGACGCGGTTGTTGCCCGCAGCCGGCTGGTCAGCGGCTTGGGTGAGTTGATCGCGCAGTACGGGCGTAAGCTCGATGATGCGGCTCTGGCCGCTGATTGTGCCGGCCCGCTGTCGCCTCTGGCCGCCAGGGGCATCCAGCTGTTCAATGCCCGCCAGTATTTCGAAGCGCACGAGGAGCTGGAGCACGCCTGGAATGCCGATCCGGGACCAGGGCGCGAACTCTACCGGGGTGTGCTGCAAGTGGCGGTGGCGTACCTGCATGTCACGCGGGGCAACTATCGAGGCGCACTCAAGATGTTTCTGCGCCTCCGCCAATGGCTTGACCCCATGCCTGCGGTCTGCCGCGGCGTTGACGTGGCGCAGTTGCGCCAGGACGCACTGGCGATTCGTGCCGCGCTGGAAGCCTTAGGCCCCGAGCGCATCGGGGAGTTTGACCAAGCCCTGCTCATGCCCGTGCGCTTTATCGAACTGGCGCAGGGCACGCAGCGCAACGAACAGCCACCCAGAAGGTTAAAATAGCATGGAGGCACATTGGCTTGCGCCTACCGGCCAGGGGACGAGGCGCCGCGGCTACCAACCACCGCCCAGCGGCACGGCTATGCGCAGCTCGCCCTTGCCACTCGGAGTTAGCAGTGGACTCTGATCCCAAGATCGCCCTCGTAACAGGCTCTGGGCGTGGCATTGGCCGCGCCATCGCGCTGCGGCTGGCCCAGGGGGGCGCAGACATGGTCGTGAATTTCTTCCGAAACCGTGCCCCGGCAGAAGCCACGGCCGAGGCCATCCGCGCCATGGGTCGGCGGGCAGTGGTAGTGAAGGCCGACGTGGGCGAGCCAGAGGGCATGGAGCGGCTGCTGGCTGAGACCTTGGCGGCGTTCGGCGGGCTGGACATCTTGATTAACAACGCCGCGTCAGGTTACAACCGGCCGGTGCTGGAGCAGAAGGTTAAGGGATGGGATTGGACGCTCAACATTAACGCCCGGTCGGCGCTGTTCTTGGCTCAAGGCGCGGCCCCGCTGATGGCGGCACGCGGCGGCGGTTATATCGTCAATCTCTCCAGCCCGGGAGCGGGACGCGTAATGCCGGAATATGTGGTCGTGGGCGCTAGCAAAGCCGCGCTGGAGGCGGTGACGCGCTATCTCGGGGTCGAATTGGCCCCGCTGAACATCACCGTGAATGCGGTATCGCCGGGCGTGGTCGAAACGGAGGCGCTGCAACACTTCGCGACCATTAGCCAAGGTGGGGTTTTGGCCCAGGCAGTGGCGGCCACCCCGGCCGGGCGGCTGGTAACGCCCGAAGACGTGGCCGAACTGGTGGCATTCCTGTGCACGCCGGCTGCACGGATGATCGTTGGTCAAACCATCATGCAGGACGGCGGCGCGACGCTGCCCTTTACGGCGGCCCTAGGCAGCTAACCCCGCACGCGGTTGGGGGCGGCTCGGGGCCGGCGGGCGCGCGGCGGGGCAGCCTCACACCAGGCGCGCAGCACCTCTGCTACCGACCAGGCCTGGGCCGGGCAGCCGCCCGGGGCAAACGGCGGCTCTGGCTCAAATACCTCGGCCACCGATCCCAAGCCGTCATCGGCCAAATGTTGGGCAAACGGCGCAAGAAAGCTGCGGGCAGTCGCCGGGTCGTCGCTGACCCGGAGATAGGCGTCCACGAAAGGCCCAATCAGCCAGGCCCACACCGTCCCCTGATGGTAGGCCGCATCGCGCACCTCCGCCGGGCCGTTGAAGCGGGACACATAGCCCGGATGTCCAGGCGCTAGCGAACGCAGCCCGTAGCTGGTGAGCAGCGCCCGCCCACAGGCCGCCACCACTTGAGCAGCCCGCTCGCGCTGCTCGGCAGCGGCCAAGGGGCCGGCGGGCAGCGCCACGGCAATCAATTGATTGGGCCGCAGTGACGGATCAGGTCCATCTGGCCCGCCGATGACATCGTACAGATAGCCGCCTTCGGCATACCAAAATTGCTCAAAACTCGCCTCGGCCTGCAAGGCCAGCGGGGCATAGTCAGCCCGTGGGGTGGTTTTGAGCGCCTTGGCGAGGCGCGCCATCACCCGCAAGGCATTGATCCACAGGGCATTGATCTCCACCGGCTTGCCGATGCGCGGCGTAATCACACGGCCATTGACTTTGGCATCCATCCACGTCAACTGCACATCGGGCTGGCCCGCGTAGAGCAGCCCGTCGGCCGGGTCAACGTGAATGCCAAATCGCGTGCCGCGCCGATACCACGCGATGATGTCCTCGAGGCTGGGCCACAACTCGCTCGCCAACACGAGGTCGCCCGTGGCGGCAACGTAGCGTTCGAGGGCGTGGAAGTACCACAGCGTAGCATCAACCGTGTTATACTCGGGCTGTTCGCCCACATCGGGAAATCTGTTAGGCAACATGCCGTCGCTGATGTAGCGGGCGAAGGTGCGCAGGACACTGGCGGCCACGTCGGTCCGGCGCGTATTGAGTGTGAGACCCGGCAGCGCGATCATGGTGTCACGGCCCCAGTCACCGAACCACGGATAGCCCGCCAGTACGGTGTAGCCGTCCCCGCGCCGGACGATGAACTGGTCGGCAGCTAATACCAGTTGCTTCACCCAAGCCGGCTCCGCTTGTGCTCTGGCCTGCGCGATGAGCCCGACCGCCCGGTCGCGGGCCGCGGCCAAGGCCTCGGCCCAATCGAGGCCGGGCTGGGGGTTCAGCGAAATCACGAGCGCCCATGTTTCGCCGGGGTTCAGCGTTACCTCAAATCGGCCAGCCGCGAACTGGTCTTCTAGGTCAGGCAAGCCCCGACCCGTTTCCACCCGGTGGCGCACCCGCCAGTGCCACTGGCGCACGGGCGAGAAGCGGCCACCGCTTGCCCGGAGGCGCGTGCCCGTGGCGTGCGCATGCACAACCGCGCCGTCGGCTGTCGGCACGACGATCGGCTCCCAGCCCTTACCACTGGTTTCGCCATGGGCGTCGCGGTGTGTCGTCATCACCAGCACGTCAAGGTCGAGCGGGCGCCCGGCGCGAGCGTGCGTGTAAGTGACGTAGACCGTATTCGCGCCGTGGGCCATCCACACCCGCTTTTCCAGAAGGCACTCAGCCAGAGCGAAGCGCCAGACCGGCAAACCCGCCTCTAGCTGGAAGGTCTCAATGTGACGATAGCCATGGGGATGGATGGTGCCGTCGGCGTACTCGTTGCTAGACAGCGGGAAAGCCTGGCCGCCGAGCAGCACTTGTTCATTGAGCTTCTCGACCAGCACCGTTCGGCCAAGCGGCGGCGCGAGCGCTGGCACAAACAGCCCGTGGTAGCGGCGGGTGTTGGCCCCGCTTACTGTGCCACTGGCCCAACCACCCAGGCCGTTGGTTACCCACCACTCGCGGCGGCTAGCGGAGGCGAAGTCGCCGGTGAGGTCACGGCCAAATGTGATCACGCCTTCAATCTCCTAATAGAACGGCGCGGGCCGGAGCCCCATCGGAGCCAACGAGCTTCAGCGGCAGGCAAGTGAACTGATACGAACCCGGCGCGATGGCCGCCAGGTTCAGTCCCTCCACGACAACCACGCTTGCTTGCAGCAGGGCCTCGTGGGTGGGGTGACTTTCTTTCCACGGCGCCACCGACAGATAGTCCACGCCAACCAACTTGATCTGGCGACGCACGATCCAGTCGGCGGCGTCCTTGGCGATGCCCACGAAGTCGGTGTGGAACTCAGTGTCGCCGCCGGCCCAGTAGAGCGAGTTGCGGGTTCTGATCAGCAGACGCTCCGTGCCAACCGGAATGGCCGCGCTCTCCAGAGCAGCCGCCGTAACCCGGTTGATAGCTGGGAGATGGATAACGACCGCTGGCCCAATGAGGACCGCCAGCGGCAGGGTTTCGACCCCCGGCGCGCCGTTGAAGAAATGCACCGGGGCATCCACATGCGTGCCGGTATGAACACCCAACGCCAATCGAGACACGTTGGAACTAGCGCCGGCGCGCATGTCGTTGACGCGGGCCAGCTCGATGCCGGGGTTGCCGGGCCAAACCGGCAGGGTTGGGGTAATACCAAGAGACACATCGTAAATCTGCATAGCGGCTCCTAAGCCAGACCGAGCGTTGGCGGTAGTGTACTACGACCGCTAGGCCCCGCTCGAACGCCGGGCCAGCGTAACGCCCAGCGCGCCGGGGGTCTGCTCCGGCAGCACCGGCGCCGAGACTTCCCAGGCAGCAAGGGCGCAGGTCACGGAGGCGTTCAGCGGCACGAACTCGAACCAGGTGACTCCTGGCTTAAGCGGCAGCGGTCGTCCCTCAGCGTCAACCAACTAAAACAGACCGCCACGTTCGGATCGCAGCCATACCGCGTCAAATGCTTGGCCGTCGCGGACGACCAGCGTCCGCCCCAGCCCCCAGAACTAGCTCTTTAGCGAATAGAAGTTGGAACTTTCGCGAATATTGCCGTAGCTAGACTTAATCCAGTCTCGCCGATCAAGGCGAGTAACACAAGGCTGAAAGCAGCCGGGGTTGGATCTTGGGCGGGTATTTTGAGCTAACGGCCGGCGAATCGGACGATGCAAAACACTCATGCTGCCAGATTTGGTGGCGCACCCAGTGTCTCGGCTCGCTAATAGGCTGGCCACCACCGAGGTAGCTTGCCGGCCAGTTCCGCGTCACCTTGAAGGGCCTACGGCTTGACCGCCAGGGGGAGATAGAGCGCCACCCCGGGCACAGTCGGCCAGCTCCAAGCTGGAGCACCGAGCATAGCAGCCCACAAGCCAGGGCCGCTACCGCCGGTCACCGGGCGAAAGTAGCCTGCGCTGCCGCCGTCAACTAGACGAAACTGATACCACTGATTGGCCCCTGAGAGCGGCGCCGAAGCCGTTCCCGTCCAGAGGGCATACCCAGACTGGACAGTGCTCGTCAGGGTTAACGTCAGCACCGGCGCCGCACCCAGTGGGTTGGCGGTCTGCCATACCAAGAGTTGTACGCCTTGCAGGTCATCCGCGCACGCTCGCAGCGTGAAGGCAGCCGAAGCGCCTGCGGCCAACGGGCCAGGCGGTTGGTGAAACGCGGGCAGACTGTTATCGTGCGCAAGCCCGGCCGCTGCCACGGCGCTGTCGCCGGGCGCGGCCGAGGCACATATAGGCGGTGGGAGCTGGGAGGCCAGACTGCGCTGCGTCGTGTCATCGCCCCACCCGACCGCCTGATCGTCCGTAGGCACCGTGTCTATCGCGCCAGTGTTGTACATATCGTTGACATAGTGCAGCAGCGAGATGAACTGGAGATTCAACCGCACGGTAGGAGACAACCCCAGGTCAGCATAGGGGATCGAGAATTCCAGCCCATTACCGTTGGCGTAGGCGATCCTCTCACTCACGAGCGCTGTGCCCCAGATACCGCCCCAGTTGGTGCCCATACCCGTCCAAGTAGCGCCGTTCCAGGTGCGAAGTTCGGCATACCCGTTGTCGGCCGACGCAGGGCCAGGCACATTTCCGCGGATGACGAAGTCCGGCAGGACGATATTTGTGCTGGCGACCGGCACCGTGCCGCTGTTAACTTGCGTGGCGGTATAGGCAAACGTGACGAGATGCCCGCGTGGATCAGATGTGCCGCCAGAGTTCTGGGTGTCGCCGGTTGCGTCAATGGCCAATGCGTACTGACCAGTGGAAAGATCGTTTGAGTAGGCCGGCAGGTCAACGTAAATGTAAAGGTTGGCCGTGTCGGTAACAGCGTACAACGCGGTGAGATCGGCCCAGGCGTAGCCGGCCGTGCCGGAGAAGTCGCTGTCGAGATCGGCGGTTGGGTCCACGGCCAGCAGGACGTAGCTCGCGTCGCGCTGACCGTCCAGCGTAATGGCGGCAGGCGTCACGGAACGGGGTAAGCCCGGCGGCGGACCGATGGCTAACGCGGCCGCCAAGAGCACCGAACGCCCCAGCGCTGCCCAGCGCCGAAGCACCTCGGCGGTAACAGTGCGCGAGTTCGCCAAGTAGGAACCCCCAATCTGCGGACGCGCCGAGATTGTAGCCTAGCGCGGCAACTGCGCCAAACCCACTTCCGCCGCGCGCGCCTGCCCTGTCGTTTTCCTACAGCATCGTCAGATTGGACCGCCACTCGCCCGCGCAGGTGGGCGTGATCTGTCCGGTCACCCGCGCCGAGGACTCAGCCTTTGCGACCAAACTGGCGCTCCACGGCGTCCACGCTCAAGTGAATCATGGTTGGCCGGCCGTGTGGGCAAGTGCGGGGTGAAACGCATTTCTCCAACTCGCGTACCAGCGTAATTTGTTCGGCGGGCGAGAGCACCTGCCCCGCTTTAACCGCTGCGCGCTTGCAAACACGGGCAATCAGGCGCGCCTCCACCTCCGCGGCCAGCAATGTCTCATCTTCCTCAAAGTCTTCCACTACCACGCGCACAGCGCGGACCGGATCCACCCGCCCGAGCACCGTGGGCAGCGAGCGCACGAGAAACGTGTTGCCGCCGAACGGTTCCAGGCTAAATCCAATCTGGCGTAAAGCCTCGAGCTGGCTGTCCAATAAGGCGGCAGCGTCAGCCGGCACCTCGACGGCTACCGGCTCCAGCAGCGCCTGTGAGACCACGTACGCGGCGGCGCGCTGGAGACGATAGGCCTCATAAAGCACGCGTTCATGGGCGGCGTGCTGATCAATCAAGTACAGACCGTCAGGGCCTTCGGCCACGATATAGGCGGCGCCCACCTGCCCAATGACCCGTAATAGCGGCACATCGGGCGCGGGCAGCGGCGCCTGCACAACCGGAGGCAGCGGCGCTTGAGCAGCGGCCTCAAGGTTCGGCGCGACAGTCGCAGGAATGGCGAGGGGGCCGGCCGCAAAGACGCCCCAGTCTGGAGACCAGTCGGGCGCGGGCCGGCTCGGATCTCCGTCCTGTGACCACTGGCGTGGGGCGAAGTGTGGCACGGGCGCCAGCGCAGTCAGAGTCCGCCGCACTGCACGTTCCACGGCGGAAAAGGCGGCGTCTGGGTAGCGGAAGCGCACCTCGGCCTTAGTGGGATGAACGTTTACATCCACGTCTTCGGCAGGCAACGTCAGGTGGATCACCGCGATGGGATACCGGCCAACCATCAGCATGGTGTGGTAGGCCTGGAGGACGGCGGTAGATAGGCGAATGTCCTGCACCCAGCGCCCGTTGACGAAGAGGGCGATGTCGCGGCGATTAGCGCGGTTGATGGCCGGGGGGCTGATGAAGCCATGCACGTCAATCACATCACGCGCACGACGTTCGTGAAGGAACAGGGCCTCCTCGTCATCAGACGGCGCAGCCGTGGGCGGCGGGGCGTCGTATACGCTGCCTAACTCCAGCAACTGGCGCGCCAGTTCCACGCCATACGCGGCGGCCAGCACTTCGCGGGCATCACCAGACCCTGTGCTCTGAAAGTTGATGCGGTTATCGAACACGAGGCGGAAGCGCACCTGAGGGTAGGCCAGGGCGTAGCGCGATACTAGTTGGGCGATGTAGCTGCGCTCGGAGGTCTCGGACTTGAGGAACTTGAGGCGAGCCGGTACGTTGTAGAAAAGGTTCTCGACCGACAGCACCGTGCCTTGCGGCGCGCCGATGGGCGTGCGCGCCGCAAGCGCCCCACCCTCCAGGCGGAGTTGCGTGCCCACGCCTTCACCGGCGGCACGGGTGACAACACTCAACCGGCTGACCGAGGCAATCGAAGCCAGCGCCTCACCGCGAAAGCCTAGCGTCTGCACGTGGCTGAGGTCGTCAGCCGTAGTAAGCTTGGAGGTAGCGTGGCGAGCAAAAGCCAGCACCACCTCGCCCGCCGGAATACCTTGGCCATCGTCGGCGACGCGCAGGAGGGCACGGCCACCGCCCTCGACAGTGACAGTAATGTTGCGCGCACCAGCATCGAGGGCGTTTTCCAGCAGCTCTTTGACCACAGAGGCCGGGCGCTCGACGACTTCGCCCGCGGCGATTTGCGAAGCAACGGCGTCGGGCAGGATTCGAATCGGCATGGCGGCGATTATACCTGAGCGTCTGGGGCGGTTTGCCACGCGGGGGCGTGAACTGGCCGCTGACAACGGGCGGCCGCTCATCGCGGCGTTGTGGAAACGCGGGGCGCGGTTGGGCAGCCCTATCATGCGGCACGGCCAGCCTCGCAACTTTCTTTTATTCCGCCGGCTTGACCCGCTGCCTGACCTCGCCTATACTGACTATCGGTCAGTATGTGACTGCCAGTCAGCATGGGACGCTCAGCCACTTCCTCCCGCCGGCTCAAAGAGAAAGAGGACCGCAAGGGCCTAATTCTTGCGGCCGCGCGGGAGGTGTTTTTTGAGGTTGGCATCCGCCGGGCTACCGTGGACATGATCGCGGCCAAGGCCGAGATCGCCAAGGGCACGGTCTATCTCTACTTCCAGACAAAAGAAACCATCCTGGCCCACCTGCTCCTAGAGGGGCTGGATACGCTCCACGAATACCTGACCAATGCCTTTGACGAGAGTGCCGCGTTGGACGGCGAGACGCGCCTGCGGCGGCTAGCGGCGGCCTACTATGATTTCTATCAGCTCGAGCCGGATTACTTTCGGCTGATGATGGCCTTTGACCGCGGCCAGTTCCAAGAATCGGTCAGCCCCGAACTATACGAACTGATCTTGCTGCGCAGCCTGCGCGGCCTGCGTTGCGTGGCCGATGCCGCCCAACAGGGCATCCACGAAGGCCGGCTGAGGGCGCATGTCGAGGCGCGGCAGGTCGCCGGCATGCTGTGGGCCGCGCTCAACGGTGTGCTGGTCATCACCAGCCACCCGCTGCGCCGCGAACTGGTGGAGCAAGAGGTGGAGAAGCTCTACGCGGGCGTGCTGGAGACGATGCTGAGCGGTCTACGACAAGAGTAGAGGGAGGCCAGCGTGAAGGACGTGGTGATCGTCGAGGCCGTGCGCACGCCGGTGGGTAATCACGGCGGCGTCTTCCGCGATGTGGGCGCCAAGCAGTTGGCCCGCACGGTGATCCAGGGAGTGCTGGAACGCACCCAGCTTGACCCAGCCCAGATTGATGAAGTGATCTTCGGTTGCATCGCGCAGCCATCGGACGCGCCCAACATCACCCGGGTGGCGGCCCTCATGGCCGGCATCCCCAAGGAGGTGCCGGCGTACACCGTGGCGCGCAACTGCGACTCGGGCATGGACGCCATCGTGCAGGCCTACCGCAACATCCAGGTGGGCGACGGGCAGGTCTACCTGGTCGGCGGCGTCGAGTCCATGAGCAACATCCCCTACATTGTCAAGGGCGCGCGGTGGGGCCTAAAGCTGCGCCACGCCGAGTTCACCGACGCCATGTGGGAAGGTCTGACTGACCCCATCTGCGGCCAACTCATGGGCCGCACAGCCGAAAACCTGGCCGAAGAATTCAGCATCCCACGCCAAGCACAAGACGAGTACGCCGTGCAGAGCCACAAGAGGGCCTTCATGGCGACGCGCATGGAGAAGTTCGCCGAGGAGATCGTCCCCGTAGAGGTGACCAAGCGCGTGGCCGGCAGCGCG
The DNA here is from genome assembly GCA_020850595.1 of Anaerolineales bacterium. GTDB lineage: Bacteria > Chloroflexota > Anaerolineae > Anaerolineales > UBA6663 > JADZEK01. Next base: position 30,373 of record JADZEK010000044.1, on the reverse strand, counting down.
GTGGCGCGCGAGAAAATCATCCAGGACGAAACGATTAACCCCGGCCTGACGGTGCAAAAGGCCGGTCTCTACCCGACCATCTTCAAAGACGGCGGCACGGTCACGCCCGCCAACGCCTGCGGCATCTCCGACGGGGCGAGCGCCATGCTGGTGATGACGGCCGAGAAGGCCGCCGAGTTAGGCCTTGCGCCGCTGGCGCGCATCGTGGCCTATGGCTACGCCGGAGTCGAGCCGCAGCGCATGGGCATCGCCCCGGCTTTGGCGATGCCCAAGGCGCTGAAGAAAGCCGGGCTGGCTCTCAAGGACATGGACCTGGTTGAGATCAACGAGGCCTTCGCCGCGCAAGTATTGGCTGTTGGCAAGGCCCTGGAGGCGGAAGGCTGGGATTGGAAGCGCGTGAACGTGAACGGCGGTGCGATTGCGCTGGGCCACCCGGTTGGCTCCAGCGGCTGCCGCATTGTTGTCACGCTAGTGCATGAAATGAAGCGCCGAAACGCAGAAGGCAAGCAGCCGGCGCGGTATGGGCTGGCAACGTTGTGCGCGGCTGGCGGACAGGGCAGCGCCCTGATTGTAGAAGCCGTATCGCCCGCTTAACGGCGCAGCCGCGCGGAGGAGGCTGGCATGACCTACGACGGCAGTGTCAACCCAGACGATCTGCGTCTGTTCGCCGGCAGCTCCAATCCGGCTTTGGCCGACGCCCTGGCTGCCTACCTGCGCGTGCCGCGCAGCCCTGCCCGCTCGGGACATTACAGCAACGACAGCCTGCACGTACAGCTCGGCGAAACGGTGCGCTCACGCGTCGTGGTGATCGTGCAGAGCTTCAGCCCACCGGTCGCCGAGCACGCCCAGGAACTACTGCTAATGCTCGACGCGGCGCGGTCGGCCGGCGCCAAAGAAGTCCACGCGATCATTCCATATTATTCATACGCTCGCTCGGACAAGAAAGATGCTCCCCGCATCAGCATCGCCGGCCGGTTGATGGCGCGGCTGATGCAAACGGCTGGCGCAACCAATGTCATGACCATGAGCTTGCACTCAGCGCAGGTGCATGGCTTCTTCGACGTGCCCACAGACCCCCTGACTGCTCGTCCCGTGTTTGAGGAATATTTCCGGCACTTGCCACTGGCCGACACCATCGTCATCAGCCCAGACGCGGGGCGGGTGCACTCTGCCGGGCGTTTCGCGCAGCGGCTGAACCTGCCGCTGGCGGTGGGCAACAAGACGCGTGTCAGCGACACGCAGGTCATCGTGTCGGGGTTGATCGGCGACGTGAGCGGCAAGACCCAGGCCATCATCTACGATGACGAGATCGCCTCGGGCACGAGCATTACCGAGGTATCGAAGGTGCTGCGCGGGCTGGGCATTGAGCGCTTCTGGGTGGTATGCACACACGGCGTGTTCGCCGGTGACGCGCTGGCACGCCTGAGCGCCTTGCCTGGTGTGCAGGAAATCATCGCCACCGACACAGTGCCGATCCCAGCCAATAAGCGCACCGACAAGCTGCGGATGCTGTCGGTAGCGCCCCTGTTCGGCGAGGCCATCCGGCGCAACTATTTGCGCCAGAGTATCGGCGACTTGTTTACGTTTTGGAACGAGTACACGGTGGAGGACTGAATGTACATCTTCAAAGCGGCGGTCATTGGCGCGGGCGCGATGGGGGCGGAGATTGCCCAGGTTATTTCTTACTCCGGCCTGCCGGTGCTGCTGAAAGACGTAGACCCCACATTGCTTGACAAGGGATTGGGCCGCATCCGCAAGATTTACCAGGGCCGCGTAGACAAAGGCAAGATGTCGCCGGGTGACATGGAGAGCAAGCTAGCGCTGATCACGCCTACGCTGGACTACGGCGAGTTCAGCGACGTGGACATTGCCATTGAGGCCGTGCCGGAGAAGATGGCCGTGAAACGCGCAGTGCTGGGGGAACTGGCGGCGGCGCTGCCCGAAACGGCCATTATCGCCTCCAACACCTCGGCGCTATCTATCTCCGAAATGGGCCAGGCCACGGGCCGGCCGAGCAAGATCATCGGGATGCACTTTTTCAACCCGGCGCACGTGATGAAGCTAGTGGAGGTGATCCCCGGGCTGGACACAGCGCAGGAGACCGTGGACGACGTGGTGACGTTCACCGAGTCGCTGCGCAAGCTGCCCGTGGTGGTGCAGGAGTGCCCGGGCTTCCTGGTGAACCGGCTGCTGCTCCCCTATCTGAACGAGGCGGTGCAGGCGCTCGAGGAAGGCGAAGCCGGCGCAAGCGAGATTGACCAGCAGATGCAGACCTGGGGCATGCCAATGGGGCCGTTCTTTTTGATGGACATGCTTGGGCTAGACGTGTGCGCGGATGTGGGTCAGTACCTGCACCGGGAGTACGGCGACCGAATGCGAGGCGCGGCGCTGTTCCCACTGCTCGTCGCGGCGGGGCGGCTGGGCGAGAAAAGCGGTGCGGGCTTCTACGGCTACGGCGCAGAGACCGACGAGCCCGTGAAGGAGATGATCGCCGAACTGCAAGCCAGCGGCCAAGTGAAGCCGAGCGGCCGGCCGTTCGAGGCCGACCGACTAATCATGCCGCTGATCAACGAGGCGGCGCTCTGTCTGCAGGAGCACATCGCCGCGCCGTCTGATGTAGACCTGGCGATGGTAGCCGGCACGGGCATGACGTACGCGGGCGAGCGGCTGGGGCCGCTGGCCGTGGCCGACCGGCTCGGGCTTGACACGGTCGTCGCCAAGCTGGAGGCCCTGCACGCGGCCTACGGCGAGCGATTCCGGCCGGCGCGGTTGCTGCGCACCAAGGTGCGGGCGGGTCACCTGGGCCAGAAGACCGGGCGGGGTTTTCACGAGTATAGCCAATAGGAGCCGACCATGACCGAACGCCAGTTAGTGAAGGTAGGCCTGGAAGACCGCGTGGCGCTGGTGACGTTAGATCACCCGCCCGTGAATGCGCTCAACCAGGCCACGCTAAAGGAGTTGGCCGAGGTGGTGGCCGAAGTAATCGCCAACCCCGAGGTAAAAGCGGTAGTACTGACCGGCGCGGGCCAGGTCGCTTTCGTGGCCGGGGCCGACATCAGCGAGTTCTCCCTGTTGACCGACGCCGCCCACGCCGAGGCCATCAGCCGGCAGGTGCAGGCCCTGTTTAGTCAGATCGAGGTCGCACCCAAGCCGTTCATCGCCGCGATCAACGGCGTGGCGCTGGGTGGTGGGCTGGAGCTGGCGATGGCCTGCCACCTGCGCATCGTGGGCGACCGGGTGAAACTCGGCCAGCCCGAGATCAACTTGGGTATCATCCCCGGGTGGGGCGGCACGCAGCGGTTGGCGCGGCTGGTGGGTCGCGCCAAGGCGCTAGAACTGATCCTGACGGGCGACTCAATCACCGCGCAGGAAGCCTACCGGCTTAACCTGGTAAACAAGGTCGTGCCAGGCGGCGAGGTGCTGAAGACGTCCCGCGACCTGGCGCGCAAGATCGCGCAGAAAGGCGGGTTGGCGGCGCGAGCGGCGCTGGCGGCCGTTCAGGGCGGCTACGAGCAGCCGCTATCCGACGGGTTGGCACTCGAGGCCCAGCAGTTCGGGCAGATCGCACTGACGGAGGATGCCCGCGAGGGTGCGGCGGCCTTCCTGCAAAAGCGACAGCCGGCCTTCAAGGACAAGTGATGGACCTGATTACGGTCATGGGGCTGACCGCCGCGCTGTTATTCATCTCCCTGGTGCTGCGGCGGGTCGAGCGCCGGGCGCTGGGCGTGTTTGTCATTGTGCTCGTCGTCCCCCTGCTGCTGCTGATCGCCGGGTGGGCGCAGCTGTACCACCATTGGTCAGAAGTGGGCGTGGCGGCGGTCACCACTGTTGTGTTGGCGGCTGCTCTAGGCTTGTTCACTAGCCGCTTCCAGCGCGCGCGCAGCGACACGATTCAGGTGTGGGGTCAGGAGAAGACGCCCCGCCCCTCCCCGGCTGAGGCAGCGGAAATGCGAGCCGAATTGCTGCGCCTGAAGGATGAGAAAGCACGGCTGGAGGCTGAAGTACAGCGCCTCAAAGACAGCGGTGAGGACTGACCAGCGGAGACCGCCATGGACTTTGCCCTGAGCGACGAGCAGCAGATGTTCCACGACCTGTTTCGCGACTTTGCGGAAAACGAGGTCGCGCCGTGCGCCGAGCAGACTGACCGCGATGAGGCCATACCCACTGCCCTGTTACAAAAGGCCGCCGCGCAAGGCTTCTTGGGCGCCACGCTGCCGGAACAATACGGTGGCGCGGCGATGGATTACCTGAGTTACAGCCTGCTCGTCGAAACCGTAGCGCGCCATTGCCTCTCGATGGCGGCAGCGCTCGGCATCCACACGATGCTGTCGTCCATGACCATCCTGGATGGCGGCAGCGAGGCGGTGAAGGCCGAGTTTCTGCCTCGCTTAGCAGGCGGCGAGTTGGGCACGTTCGCGTTGACCGAGCCAGAGGCCGGGTCAGACGCGGGCGCAGTGCAAACGCGCGCCGTGCCGGAAGGCGAATACTACCGGCTCGACGGCGTGAAGGCCTGGGTGAGCAACGCCGGGCAAGCCGGCGCGCATGTGGTGCTCGCGCTGACAACGCCCGGAGCGCGCCTCCGCGGCTTGAGCGCCTTTGTCGTAGATGCACAGACACCGGGCATCTTCCTGGGCCAACGCGAGCCAACGCTGGGACTACGCGGCCTGGATATTCGCACGATGTACTTCGAAGGCTGCCGCGTGCCCGCCAGCCACCTGCTCGGCCAACTCGACCACGGTTGGGCGCTGGTGCAGCGCGCGTTTCGGCGCGTGCGGCTGAGCCTGGCGGCGGCGGGGCTGGGCGCGGCCGGGGGCGCGTTGGCCTTAGGCCTCAAGTTTGCCGCGGAACGCAAGCAGTTCGGCGTGCCCATTGCCGAAAAGCAGGCGATCCAGAACTATGCAGCCGACTGTGCGGTAGAAATCGAGGCGCTGCGGCACCTGGTGCACCACACCGCGTGGCAGGCCGACCAGGGACAAGACTACGAGAGCAGCGCAAGCATGGCGAAATACCTGGCGGCCCGGGTGGCGCGTGACACCGCCAACAAGATGCTCCAGGTGCATGGCGGCTACGGGTTCAGCGACGAGTACGCCATTTCGCGCATCTACCGCGACGTGCGCGCGCTGCGGCTGCTGGGCGGCACCGATGAGATCCAGCGCTTCGCCATCGCCCGGGTCTTGTTCGAGCCGGAGGGGCTGGCGCTCCAGCCATGACGCCTATGGATTTCACCTTCGCGCCCCACCACCTCGCGCTGCGCCGGATGCTGCGCGACTTCTGCGAGCAAGAACTACGCCGGCGGGCCAAGGAGGTAGATCGCACCGGCCGGCAAGACCCAGCTGTGCTGCGGTGGATGGGCGAGTTAGGCTTCTTCGGAATCCCCTTCGCCCAGGAGTATGGCGGAGCCGGTGCGGGTGAAACCGGCTACTGCATTCTCATGGAGGAACTTAACCGCGTCTGCCCGTCCACAGCTACCATCATCGGGGCTCATATTGGCATTGCCGCCATGAGTCTATACCTCGACGGCTCAGAGCGGCTGAAGCGGAAGTACCTGCCAGCCCTGTGCTCGGGTCAAACGATTGGTGCGTTTGGGCTGACCGAGCCACAGGCCGGGTCGGACGCAGCCGGCATCCGGCTGCGTGCCACGCGGGAAGGCGACTCATATGTGCTCGACGGCCAAAAGATGTGGATCACCAACGGGCCAATCGCTGACGTGGTGATGGTGTTGGCCGTGACCGATGCTGCCCTTGGGGCGCGCGGCGGCGCGACATGCTTCGTGGTGGAAACGGGCACGCCCGGCTTCTCAGCCGGCCGGCCCGAGCGCAAGATGGGACTGCACGGTTCGCCGACCTCGCTGCTGAACTTCGACGAAGTGCGCGTGCCGGCGGAGAACGTGCTGGGCGATGTCGGGCTGGGCTTCGTGACTTTCATGAAAACGCTCGACATCGGCCGGGTGTCGCTTGGCGCGGCCACACTTGGCGGCGCAGAGGAAGCCCTAGGCGCGTCGCTGCGCTGGGTGAAGGCACGCAGCCAGTTCGGGCGGCCCATCGCTCATATGCAGTCAATCCAATTCATGCTGGCCGACATGGCAACCGAGGTCGAAGCACTGCGGTCGCTAGTCTACCGCACAGCGTGGCTGGTAGATCACGGCCGGCCGTATATCAAGGAAGCGGGCATGTGCAAGCTGCTCGGCTCGGAGACGGCCAGCCGCTGCATAGACCGGGCGCTGCAAATTCACGGAGCGCTGGGCGTGAGCCGCGAGTTTCCGTTGGAGCGCGGCTGGCGAGACGCGCGCATCGCCGAAATCTTCGAAGGCACCAATGAAATCCAGCGGATTGTGATCGCCGGCGAATTGCTGCAAGAGCGGGGCGTAAGGATCCGGCCATGAACATCGGCGTGCTGCTGCGGGTTGGGCGCGACCCGGCCAGTTTCACCGTCAATCGCAAAGCGCAGAGGATCTTCGTGCACCGCGACGAGTGGCGCACGACTCCGGCCGACATCAACGCGCTGGAAACCGCCCTGCAACTGGCCGGCACCGAGCACGCGGTGGCGGTGATTGGAATTGGCGGCCCGGAAACGCGGGAAGCTTTGTACCACGCGCGGGCTGTGGGCGCGACACGAGCCTTGTGGGTAACGGGCTGGGCCGATCCCGACGCCGGTCAGATAGCGGCGGCTCTGCCATTGGCGTTGGAGCAAATCGGCGGCGCGGGCCTGGTGCTAATGGGCGCGACAGTGCGCCACGCCGATTTGGCGCAGGTGGCGCCGCGCTTGGCGGCGCAGCTGGGCCGGCCCTTCGTGGGCGCTGCGCTGGCGGTGGAGCTGATAAACGAGGGCGCCGCGGTCACTTTAGCCGACGGCGGCACGTGTGCCGCTTGGCACACGCCTCTTCCAGCGGTGATCGCCATCGCAGAAGATGCCAACCGACCGCGCTTCGCGCCCGCGCCGGCCATCCTCCGCGCCTATGCTGACACAGCCGCCATCGAGACGGTCACACTGGCCGATTTGGGGTTGGTGGAACCTATGCTGCGACCACAGACAACACGGCGCAGCGAGAGCTTTCCGGCCGAGCGCACCTTCGGCCAACGGCTGGAGGGCAGCCTCGATGACATTGCCCGACAACTTGCCACCGAGTTGTTAAGAAAGGGTTAGGCCATGGACCTCGCCGATCTGTCGGCTCTATTAGGTGAGGACGCATCCGCGGTGGAGCACCGCGACATCTGGACAGTGGTTCCGGCTGGCTCACCGACTGGCACCCCGACGTTGATGGCCGAGGCGCGACGCCTGGCTGACGGGCTGGGTTGCTACGTCCATGCGGTGGTGGGCGACGCCGCGCAGGCGGCCGAGGCGATCACATTTGGAGCCGACCGCGCGCATGTGACACTCGACGCCACGGCCTACCTGATGACGCAACACCCAGAATACGTGCTACTACTGGGCGGACAAGAGACCGCGGCAGCGCAATTGGCCCAGCGTCTGGGTGCGGGACTGATCACCGGGACCAGGACCTTGGAAATTGACCCGGACACGCGCGCCCTGCGCGGAACGCATGCGGTCTATGGCGGCGACTACGCGCTCGACCTAGAAGTGACCACGCAGGCGAAGGTGGCGACGGTGGATGTGACCGAATGGCCCGCACCGTATGCCGACCCCGGCCGTACCGGCAAGGTGATTACGAGCGATCTGGCCGCGCCGGAGGCGGTACTGGTGCCGCTCGGGGCGGCCACGCCCTCGCCGCCCGCCTGGCCGCCCCTCAGCAAGGCGCGCACGATTGTGGCGGTCGGCCGCGGCGTGGGCGGCGAGGCGGGCTTGGCATTGGCGCAAGCGCTGGCCGAAAAGCTCGGAGCCGAGTTCGCTGGTGACCGCTCGGCCCGCGACAGCGGCTGGGTGGATGCGGCACACGAAGTCGGTGTCACCGGGCAAGAAGTGGCGCCAAACCTCTACCTTGCGTTTGGCATCTTAGGCGACACGATCCACAACGCGGCCATCTCCAGGGCGCGGCGCGTGCTGGCCGTGCACGTCAACCCTGAAGCGCCCATCTTCAAGGTCGCCGATGTGGCTGTTGTCGCCGAGCCCGCGGCCGTGATCGCGGCATTGCTGTCGCAAGCCGCCTAGCGAGTCGGCAGTGCGTCAGTCGAATTGATTGCCTGCCCCCATGCGGTAGGCCACTGCCGCACCTGGTCCCACGTTTGTTACAATGGTCTCCATGCGCGGACGCAAGGCAGGTGCCCTGCTGTTAATGCTCGTTGCCAATGGCGGTGTCGCGGCCGTCTTTGCCGTGAGTGTGTTGGCCAACCAACTGCCGCCCCCAATGCCCCTGCTGGTAACGGCGGCCCTGTTTTCCAGCCCAACCCCGGCGCCGCCTGCGATCGTGGCCCCAACGCCGCCACCCCCGCCGGTGAACAGCGTCGTCGCAATCCCCACACCAACGGGCGACGCGCTCGGGATCCTCATTGAAGAAGCTGCTCCGACCCAGCCCGACCCTGCGCCTGCCGGGGATATTGTTCCAGAGGCCGCCGTCGTTTCCGGGGTCGTTGGGCACAAGCAATCGCGGCCGCTGAGCTGCGAAAGCCGATCGGCCGCCGATTGGGCAGCGTTTTTTGGGGCAGCGATTGACGAGCTAGAGTTCCTGGGCAACCTGCCCGCCTCTGACGACCCAGATCGCGGCTTTGTCGGCGACGTGAATGGGGCCTGGGGGCAGACGCCGCCAAATGCTTATGGCGTTCACGCCGGGCCGGTGGCCAGGCTGCTCACGGCATACGGCGTCCCGGCGGAGGCGCAGCGCTACATCAAGTGGGAGCTGGTGCAACGCGAGATCGCCGCCGGACGGCCGGTTATCGCCTGGGTCGCGGGCCACGTTGAGGTGGGTCACACTTCGCAGGTGTACACCGCTGCCGACGGGCGGCAGACGGTCGTGGCGGCGTTCGAACACACCGTCATCGTCGTCGGCTACACGGCCGACACCGTCACCATCCTGGACGGCGCGCAGCAATACACTCGATCGCTGGCCACGTTCCTTGATGCGTGGGCGGCCCTCCGGAACATGGCTATCATTTACGATGGGCCATGAGCGCTGAGTGCCCCTCTTCGCAATTGACCCAGTCAGGTCTAAAATAGCCCCAATGTTGCGCTTCGGCCTATTCGATCTCGACGACACGCTCTATGCCGCCCAGAGTGGGCTCTGGACGGCTATCGGCGACCGCATTGACCGTTACCTGGTTGAGAAGGTCGGGTTGCCCGCCGATGGCGTGCGCGAACAGCGGCGCGCATGGTTCGAGGAATACGGCACCACGCTGAACGGCTTGCGAGCCGAGCGTCACGTAGACTCCGCTGACTACTTGGCGTTTGTCCACGACCTGCCGCTGGACGACTACCTCCAGCCCAACCCGGCGCTGGACGCCATGTTGGCCCGGCTGCCGGTGGAAAAGGTCATCTTCACCAATGCCGACGCACCGCACGCGCTGCGTGTGCTTGACCGGCTGGGCGTGGGCCGTCACTTTCAGGCGGTATTTGACATTCAGGCGTTGGCCTTTGTCAACAAGCCTGAGCCGCGCGCCTATCAGTTTGTGCTGGATCACCTGGGCGCGGCCGGCCCCGAGTGTTTCTTTGTGGACGACGCGCCGCGCAACCTTCAACCGGCGCGGATGCTGGGTATGCACACGATCCTGATTAGCCCCGCACCTGTTTCCGCACGGCTGGCGCGCGTGGATGCGGTCATTGACAACATCCTCGGCCTCGAAGCCGTCGTAACCCAGAGCGGCAAGCTAACCCCGGCCGTCTTGCCGCCGGCGGCCGGCCTATCATGACCCTGCTCGACCGCGACCGTGCGAAGGGCATGATCTTCGGCCTGGCGCTGGGCGACGCCCTGGGCTGGCCGGTCGAGTTTATGGCGCGGCCAGAAATCCTGGCAAAATACGGTCGAGGCGGGATTCAGGCACCGCCCGACCCAGCGCTTTATACCGACGACACGCAAATGACGGCAGCCGTGGCCGAGGCGCTGATTGAAGCCGGCCAGCACGACCTGGATGTGCTCATGGGCGCCGTGGCGCGCCAGTTCATCGGCTGGAAACGCGACCCGATCACACCGACGCGCGCGCCCGGCGCCACTTCGATTCGGGGCGTGAATGCCCTGGAGCGCGGCGCGCCCTGGCGCGAGGCCGGTGTGCGCGACTCGAAGGGTTGCGGCGGCTGCATGCGCGTCGCGCCAGTGGGTTACCTCTATCAGTACGAGCCGGGACGGATGCAGACGGTCGCGCGAGCGCAGGGCGTGCTCACGCACCGCCACCCCACCTCCGACGCAGCCTGTATGGCGGCGGCCTACCTGATCAAGCTGGCGCTGGAAAACGTGGACCCCGCCGAGTTCCCGGTGCGTGTGCTGAAGTTCGTCGGCGGCGCGGCGCCGGAGTTCGATGCCGCCCTGGAGCGTGTGACGGAAGCGCAGACGTGGACTGACATCGAGGCCGCCCTCGGCCACATTGGGCCCACCCGCGGCGGCGGCTGGATCGCCGAAGAAGCGGTGGGCATGGCCCTGTACTGCGTGATGCGCCACCCTACGGATCTTGTGGCGGCGGTGCAGTTGGGAGCGAACATCAGCGGCGACTCCGACAGCGTGGCTTCCATCGCGGGCGGCATCATGGGCGCGCGCCTCGGCACGAAGGCCATCCCGCCCGATTGGCTGGCGCGGTTGGAGAACCGTGACTATCTGCAGGGCCTGGCCGAGCGACTGGCCGCCAAGAAAGCCGAGATGGTCGCCGCCGCTGCCAAAGCGGCTCTGACCTAGACCGACCGGAGCAACCCGTGCCACTGGACCTGAAAACGATCATCATCATCATCGCCGCCATCATCTTCTTTGTACTCAGCGTCAACCTGGTGCTTTTTGGACTGATGCGCGGCGACCGGGGGGTGAAGGAAGAAGCCGGCAAGTGGGGGCTGGCGATCAGCGGCGCGCGGCAGGCGCAGGCCAGTCAGGCGGCCCAAGTCGCGGCTCTGCATGCCGCTGTCGAGGCACTCAAGCAAGCCCCACCCACCGAAACACCTGCACATGAATAAGCTGGTCTCGCTGCCCGAGGCGGCGGCGCTGGTGCATACAGGCGACACGCTGTCGCTAGGGGGCATGACGCTCTACCGGCGGCCGGTGGCCTTTGTCTGCGCCTTGCTGGCCCTGCCCCAGCCGCCGCGCGACCTGACGCTGCTGAGCTTCACCAGCAGTTACGAGTCTGACCTGCTGGTTGGCGCCGGCGTAGTCAAGCGCGTGCGCACCTGCTACTTTGGGTTCGAGGGCTTCGGCTTCGCGCCGATGTTCACACAGGCCGCCAACCTGGGCGACCTGGAAGTGGTGGAGGAAACTGAGGCCAGCCTGGCCTTTGGGCTGCGCGCCACATTGGCCGACGTGGGGTTCATGGCCGGGCGCGGTTGGGTGGGCACCGACCTGCCGCGCCTGAGGCCGGACGTCAAGACCATCACCGACCCGTACAGTGGCGAAGAGCTCATGGCCTTCCCGGCGCTGCGCCCCACCGTTGCCGTGCTACACGCCCTGGAGGCCGATGCGCAGGGCAATGCGCGCCTCAACCGCAATTTGGGCATTGACATGGAGTTGGCCATTGCGGCCGAGCGAGTCATCCTCACGGCTGAGGCGATTGTGGACAAGCTAGACCAGGTGGATATCGTCGGGCCGCTCGTCACCGCCGTGGCGCCCGCTCCACGCGGAGCTTGGCCCACCTCGTGCCACCCGCTGTACCCGGTGGACGGCGCGGAAGTGCTCAACTATCTGGAGGCCTGCTCGCGCGAGGCCTTTGACGCATACCTGCAAACACGGCTGCAAACGGGAGCGCCAGTGTCATGATCAGAACCTTGTATCGCAATGCCAAGGGCAGCTTCACCACCGATGTGCCCACAACCCATTGGCGCGTGGCGCTGGCCGACGCCGAGGGCCTGTTTTGGGTTGATCTAAGCGGTGAGCCTCCCGAAAAGGTGGAGCCGCTGCTGCGCGAGATTTTCAAGTTCCATCCATTGGCGATTGACGACGCATTGAACGAAGTGCATGTGCCCAAGATCAACAACTGGGGCGACTATATATACGCAGTCTGCCATGGCATCAATTACAACGCCGAGAAAATAGAACTGGAACTATTGGAGGTGGACGCCTTCTTGGGTGAAAACTTCCTTGTGACCCACCACACCGCGCCGGTAGATTTCGTGGACCGACTTTGGTCAAACTGCAACACTGACCAGCGCCGGCTGGCGCGGGGGGCGGATTTCCTGCTGTACGACATGCTCGATATGCTGGCGGCCACTTATCTACCCGTCATCGACTCGATTGACGACGCCATTGACCACCTCGAAGACGAGACTTTTCGGCGCCCCAGCACGCACACCTTGAACACGCTCTTCTCCGTCAAGCGCGTGGGGCTAGCCATGCGGCGTGTCATCAGCCCTCTGCGCGAGGTGCTGAACCGGCTGGCGCGCGACGAATATAGCGTCATTGACCCGAAGGACCGCATTTACTTTCGCGATGTCTACGACCAGTTTGTGCGCCTAGCGGACATCAACGAGAGTCTGCGCGACCTCCTAAGCGGCGCGCTCGACACATATTTGTCGGTCACCTCCAATCGCACGAATGAGATCATGAAGGTGCTCACGATTTTGAGCGCCCTCTTCATGCCCATGACGGTGATCACCGGCTTCTTTGGCATGAACTTCACCACGATCCCCTTTGAGCAGCCGTGGCTGCTGATCGCGGCCCTGGTCGCCATGGTCGGAGTGCCGGTTACGATGCTGTTGTATTTTCGGCAGCGGCGGTGGTTCTAGCGTAAACCGATAGGGTATAATCAGCCCGCGTGGCCGACAGAGAGCCACAGCCAGGAGCAGCACATGGGCTTGGAAGGCAAAATCGCCGTAATTACGGGTGGGTCGCGCGGCATTGGCCGAGCGATCGCGGAACAAATGGCCCGGCAAGGGGCCAAGGTGGTCATCAACTATGCCAAGGACGCCGCCGGCGCTGAGGCGGTCGTAGCTGCCATCGCGGCCGCCGGGGGCGAAGCGCGCGCAGCCCAGGCCGATGTGGCCGACTACAAGGCCGCCGAGGGACTGATCAAAACGACAGTTGAGACTTACGGAACGATAGACATCTTGGTCAATAATGCCGGTACCACGCGTGACATGGTCATCATGATGATGCCCGAGGCGGACTGGGATATGGTCATTCAGACCAACCTGAAGAGCGCCTTCAATTGTTCCAAGGCGGCCGTCAAGACCATGCTGCGCAAGCGGTCGGGCCGGATCATAAACATAACTTCGGTCAGCGGCATTGCCGGGAATGCGGGGCAGACGAATTACTCGGCCAGCAAGGCCGGGCTAATCGGCTTCACGAAGGCCCTGGCGCGCGAAGTGGCCGCGCGTTCGATAACGGTGAACGCGGTAGCGCCGGGCTTTGTGCCCACTGCCCTCACCGGCGACCTGCCCGTCGAGCTAAAGGAAGCTTCGCTCAAGGCCATCCCATTGGGCCGGTGGGGCACTCCTGAAGAGGTCGCCTACGCCGTGGCTTTCCTGGCCGCACCCGAGGCCGGGTACATTACCGGCCAGGTGCTGAGCGTGGACGGCGGCATGGTGATGGGCTGACCACGAGGCCGACCTCATGAGCGCAGAACCCGCCCGGCACGGCAAAACTACCATTGCCCCCGAAGTACTGCTCACCATCGCCCGCCTCTCGGCCCTTGGGACGCCCGGTGTCGTCCGCACCAGTCCGGTGCCAGGCGGCGTCAACCGCCTGTTCCAGCGCGGCGTGGACGATGGTGTGCGGCTGGAGGTCAAGGAGCAAGCGGTGTCGGTGGACCTGTACCTGATCGTCGAGCACGACTACAACGTGCGCGACGTGAGCCGCGCCGTGCAGGCCGGCGTGGCGCGCGCCATCGAGGAAATGGTCGGGATGGATGTCTTGGCGGTGAACGTTCACATCGGGGACATCGCGTATCCAGAACAGGAATCGCAATAAGCGCTACCCGGCGCGCGGGGGCCGCACTGGGAGACGTTGTTGCCGCCCGCTAACCGGCATGAAAGCTCGACGTAAAGCACGCACCGTGGCGCTGCAAGCTCTCTACGAGATTGACTGCACGTCTCATCCGGCGGCGCAGGTTGTGGAACAAAGGCTGCTGGAGCAGCCGTTGGGCGACGACTTGCACCAGTTTGCGCTGCGGCTGGTGCAGGGCGTGATCGCCCACACTGCAACGCTCGACCGGCTCATTCAACATTTCGCCCCCGAATGGCCGCTAGACCAAATGGCGGTGATTGACCGCAACATCCTGCGGATTGCCATTTGGGAGTTCGGAGCTGACCGCCAGACACCTGTCAAGGTGGCGATTAATGAGGCGGTGGAGTTGGCCAAGCTCTATGGCTCCGACAGCGCCCCGCGTTTTATCAACGGCGTGTTGGGCGCGCTGGCGGCGCGGCAGACCGAAATTCAGCAGGTTTTCGGCGCGCCAACGGATGCGGGGCATATGGAAGGCGATGGGAGCGCCGGTTAGCCGGCGGGCCAGGATACTGGCCGTCATCAGGCATGGAAATCCTCGGGATTGGCCCGCTTGAATTTCTGCTGATCTTCGTGATCATCCTGCTGGTCTTAGGGCCAAAGGATATCGAGAAGACGGCGCGGAATCTGGGCAAGAATCTTAACAAGCTCTACCGTTCTCAAAACTACCAGGTCATCCGTAAGGCGTCGGAAGAAATCCGCAATCTGCCGGCACGGCTGGCGGCCGAGGCTCAGCTTGAAGAGCTGAAAGAGATGGCCGAATTCAAGGAACTTAAGGAAGATCTGAACGAGACGGTGAAAGAGATTAACACCGCCGCCACGGACCCGCTCAGGGCTTGGACGGAAGAGCACCAACGTTCGGAAGCAGAAATCATGGCGGAAGTGAAAGCTGGACTGCCCGGCGCTGCCAAGCCGGCCGCCGCCGAGCCGCGCATCGCCCCGCCAGCGGCCCCTGCCGCCAGCGCGACGCCCGCGCTCACGGCGGTCTCCGCCGATCCGCCGGCCGCGCCCCCCTCCACTGACGGTCCCCAGTCATGACACCTCTGCTCAAGCGCCTGTGGGCCGGGATCACCTGGCCTTTTCGCATGGTGGCCGCCTTTTTTCGCGGCATCGGCAACGGACTGCGCCAGATCAAGGCTTTCTTTACCGAGGTGCCTGAAGAGGTTTCGCTCACCGAAACGGTGGGCGAGGCGCTCAGCGGCAAGGAGGGCTTCTGGGGGATCATCGCCGGGTTGGGCGAGCATATTGATGCCATGCGCATCCATCTGCTGCGCGCCGTGATTGCCCTGGCCATCACCACCGCCATCAGCTTCTTGTTCGCGCAGACCTTCATGGAATGGCTGGCTCGGCCGCTAGGCTCGCTGACCCAGTTGCAGGTCATCGAGCCGACCGAGTCGATCGGCGTGTACATGCGCGTTTCACTGCTAGCCGGGTTGGCGCTCGCGATGCCGTGGATCGTGATGGAAATCTACTTGTTCGTCGCGCCCGGGTTGATGCCGCGTTCACGCGTCGCCTTGCTGCTGGCGATCCCGGCAGTCTCGATCCTGTTCATCTTGGGCCTCGCCTTCACATACTTTGTCATGCTGCCCGCCGCCATCCAATTTCTCTACAGCTTCGGCAGCTTCAAGGCGGCCTGGCGACCATCTGCCTATTTTGGGCTGGTGACCAGCTTAATGTTCTGGGTCGGCGTGTCGTTCCAAATGCCAATGGTCATATACGCGGTGGCGTCCGTCGGATTGCTGCGCGCCAAGCAGTTGGTGGCACAGTGGAAAGTCGCCCTAGTGGTCATTACCATCATCGCCGCCATGATCACGCCAACGGTTGACCCAGTGAACCAGGCGCTAGTGATGGCTCCTATGATCGCGCTGTACGGCTTGAGTATCGTTGGAGCGGCTGTGGCCGAGCGCGCGCGCGGCCGTTCCCTGGCCGAACGGGCCGCTGGGTAGGCCCATGACCGTCATCCTGCACCTACTGACCGCGCCAGCCTACGCAGCGCGCGCAGAGTTGCCGGTAGTGGTGGAATGCCCACCCGGCAGCTTTCTGCACTTGACGGCGGGTGCAGATGTCTTGGCGCAGGTGGCCAACACCTTTATGCTCACAACGCCGGGTGAGTTTGTGGTGCTGGAAGTGTCGGCCGAGCGACTGGGGCCTGCACTGCGATGGGAGCCGCCCGACCCACCCGCCGCGCCCGGCACGGCCATGTACGGCAAGCTGTTCCCGCACCTCTATGGGCCGCTTCTGCGCGAGGCGGTGGTGGGCGTGCGGCCGGCCGTGCGTGCCGCTGACGGGACCTTTTTGAGCACGTGAAATTGCCGTCCGTATAACGGGCCGATCCTTCACGGGGACCGGCCCGTTTTTCGATTCCATATGAGGCGAGTCGCAAACTACTGGCAAATGAGGACAGGCACCTGGGTTTCGCGCAGTAGTTGGTCAACTGAGCTGCCCAGCACCGCTTCGAGCAGAGGATGCGAACCATAGCCGCCGGCTACAATGAGGTTCGCACTGCGCTCGGAGGCGACACCCAATACGGCCGGCGCGACGCCCTCGCCTTCGCGAATGAGGTATTCAGCCTTCAGCTCGTGCATCTCCAGGTAGGCCCGCGCGTGGGTTAAGGCGTCCTCGGTTACGGCCTCGCCCTGCTTCACCGTGACCACGGTGAGCGGCAAGTGGCGCGTTTCAGCAAAATACGCAGCCACAAACAGCGCCTCGCGCGCCTTGATGCTGTCGTCGTAGGCCAAGACGACGCGCTCTAGTCCGCGGGTGGGTTGAGGCACCGCCAGGACGGGCCGCGGACAGCGCCGGATGATGGCGCGGAAGCCCGAGCCTAGCTTAGCTAACAACTGCGACGCCGGCGGGTACCCCAGGTGAAGCACGACCAGGTCGGACAGCGCAGCCAGGCGGTAGATGGTCGCCGAGGTTTCTCCGACCTTAACGGCCAGCGTTCCTGACAGCCCCGCCCCCGCACAGCGCGCCTGAAATTCGTCGCGAACCGCCTGCGCGGCCGGGCTGGCGGCCTCTGCCTCGTTCGCTACCACGTGCAAGCCTTGCAGCCGCGAGCCTTCGCTGGCGGCCAGCACCAGGGCCTCGTCCAGGGCCATCCAGCTCGCCGGCTCGCCGCTGACGGGCACCAGCAGGTCGGCGAACAGACGGTCACCGCCATACCGGGCGGCCGCCCGCTCGCGGCGCCACTCGCCGGGCGTGGGACCGGCCTGCAACTCCTTAGGCACTACTGCCGAGAGCAGCCGCGCCCCGGCGCGAACCACCGCCGCCCGCTTCTGACGCTTCTGCCGCGCCACCAGGTCGAGCGCCCCAACTTCGGGAGCGATCTCCCATCCCAGCCGGGCTTCGAGGTCGGCGCAGCGGGCCGACACCAGCAGATACAGGTCAGCCTCGGTTTGCCCGGGGAAATCGCGCAGCATACCCTGTTCGCGGATGACGCGCACAATGGGTAGATAGACGTCGTCGAACCAACTGGCGGCGGCTTCGGGCAATCCGACCTCCGCCCCCTGCTCTTCCGCCAACGTCTGCCGGTAGGCCTCCATCTGGTCGCGCAGCGCTGACACCTGGTCGCGCGTGGTGACGCGCAGATCGGCGCCAGACCGCATTTGGCCGAGGCGGGTCGCCGCTAGGAGCGCAGCGTACTCGGCCTGCACGGCGACCTCTGCCTCAGTGGCTGCGGCCGAAAGCGAGGCGCGCGTGTGCACCTCGGTGACATAGGCCTCAATGGTCTGGGCACCGGCCTGGCGCGCCACAGACACACGGTGATGGCCATCGAGCACGAAATAGGCCTCGCCGATCTTGTAGACGCGGATCGGCGGGAGACCGCCGCCCTGAAGGCGCTGGGCGGCGGCCTTTACGCGCGCCCAGCGGCCTTCATCAGAGTCGTGACGTGGCAGAAAGTCGCGGGTGAAATCCTGCGTGCGGCCTACGCTCCCCGCGATGGCCGCCAGGGGTATCTCCTGCAACCCAATTTCGGCGCTGCCCAGGGTGCCGAGTTGGCGTGTCACGTCGTCGAACGACAGCAGTTCAGTGGAGCGGCCCGTGAGCCGGGCCAGTACCTGCTGCAAGGCCGCCTGCTGCCGCGCAGTGCGGAAGTCGGAAACGGCTGCGAAAGCTTCGTACTCGTTACTCAATTGGCTACTCGCGGATGGATGGCCTACAGGGCATTATACCGCGCCGGCTGCGGCACGGAATCGCCAACAAGAAGGCCGCCTGGGTGGCGGCCCGAAACAACGCCGAGTGAATTGCGCGGGGCTTAAGCCGCGGGCCGAGAAAGAATGCTGGTCACCGACCGCACTTCGGCGGGGCTAACGGTGGCACTGTAGCCCGGAGCCCAGTTCAGACCCCGCACACGCAGCAACCCCGCTACGTCCACAGCCAGCACCTCATACAAAACCGGATAGCCTTGGGTCGTCGTCACCAAGTCGCCGGTGCGGTAGCGCCTGCCCCGTGCTTTGCCTGGCGTACTGAGTACTGCTGGCTGGCTGGCCATGTGTCACCTCTCTTCCACCACACCACGCATACATCTTACAGTCCAGTCCACCTTCACTGTTTACATCCTATACCAAATCCAGAACAAGGCAATACCTTTTCAGACCGTTTTTGGTTGAGGAGTCCATGAGAACAGCCAACCCAGTGAAAACCGGCACTAAGCTGGCAGCAGACGAACCGTCCTGATTTTGGGCTGCGCTTAAGATTGACCATTGAAAACCCCCAAAAGCGATGGTAATATGAAGGTCGGCTGTCGTTCGGCGTGGCGCGCACCTGAGTTGCTTCGCCCCATCGGCCAGAAGGCGCAGGCGCAGTATGCTTCTCTCCACTCGCAAGACCCGCTAAATTCCGCGCATCCCTCGGCGGTGCCGCAACGGCGCCGCCAACTTGGGGCGCGCCGGGCCAGGCTAACGGTCAACTGTTCGCGGCTGCCACCCTGGCATCGTTGCTGGCCGAACCCCTCGCCCTGCGAGGCGCGCCCAGCCTGTCACAAATGACCACCAATTGCATATCCTCATGCCGCTCGTGAACGGTGTGCCCACGGGAGCAAATGCTTGTGAACACGCGAACCAACGATTCGACCTTTGACATGCAGTCCGCCATCTCCAATAACCGCCTGGTAGGCCTTTGGCGCCTGATGAAGGGTTACCGACTGGTCTACCTCGGCGCTACGGCGACTCTGGCGCTGGCGGCCACGGCTAAGACGCTGACCTACCTGCTGCTGCGCTACTTCGTTGATCAGGTACTGGGTCGGGGTCGGCCAGAAATCCTACCCTGGATCGGCCTCGGTTTCCTGGGACTCGCGGCCTTAGAGGGCACGTTCACGTTCATCAGCGGCCGCCAGGCGGCTTATACCGGCGAAGGCGTGGCGCGGCGGATGCGCAACTACATCTACGACCACTTGCAACGACTATCCTTCTCCTACCACGCCAAAGCGCCTACCGGCGACCTAATCCAGCGCGCGACGTCAGACGTGGACGCGCTGCGCAAGTTTTACTCTGACCAGGCGATCGGCGTCGGCCGCATCGTGCTGCTGTTCACGATCAACTTCGTGGCCCTGCTAGCGCTCTACTGGCCGCTGGCACTGGCCTCAATTATCGTCGTGCCGTTTGTAATACTCACGTCGGTGTGGTTCTTTAAGCGCGTCAACACCGCCTACGAGGCCTTTCAGGCGCAGGAGGCCATCCTATCCACGACGCTGCAAGAGAATTTAACCGGCGTGCGCGTGGTCAAGGCATTTGCGCGGCAGGTCTACGAGAAGGACAAGTTCGAAAAGGTAAACTTTGAGAAATACCAGCGCGGCAAGAAGCTGCTGGTTCTGCACGCGCTGTTCTGGCCGGTGTCGGACATTCTGTGCGGCGCGCAAATGCTCGGCGGGTTCACCGTCGGCGCCATCCTGGCCATCAACGGCACGATCACGCCGGGCACCTACCTGGCTTATGCGGGCCTGATTGTCTGGCTCATCTTCCCGATGCGCATGCTGGGCCGCCTGATCGTGCAGACTTCGACCGGCCTGGTGTCGTATGAGCGCGTCATGACGGTGCTGCGCGAAGCGCGCGAACCCCTGGATGAGGGTGACTATCAACCCGCGGGCGACGTGGCCGGGGCGGTGACGTTCGACCACGTCTCCTTTGAGTACGAGGAGCAGTTGCCCGTGCTGCGCGACGTCAGCTTCAGCTGCGCGCCAGGCCAGGTGGTCGCGCTGCTGGGGGCGACCGGGTCGGGCAAGACCTCACTAGTGAACCTGCTGCCGCGCTTCTATGAAGCCACCAGCGGCACAATTACGCTCGATGGCGTGGACCTGCGGCGCTTTCCCCGCCGCTACCTGCGCCGCCAGATCGGCATCGTGCAACAGGAACCCTTCCTATTCTCCCGCAGCCTGCGCGAGAACATCGCCTATGGCGTGGGCCGCGCTGTGACCCAGGCAGAGATCGAGACAGCTGCGCGGGCAGCCGCCATCCACGAGGCGATTGTGGCATTCCCGCGAGGCTACGACACCATCGTCGGCGAGAAGGGTGTGACGCTCTCCGGCGGACAGAAGCAGCGCGTGGCGATCGCGCGTACGCTCCTGAAGAATCCGCGCATCCTGATCATGGACGACTCAACTTCAGCGGTGGACACGGAAACTGAGGCCGAAATTCGGGCCGCGCTGGACCAACTGGCGCAGAATCGGACGACGTTCATCATCGCGCACCGCATCCAGAGCGTGATGGCGGCCGACCTGATCCTGGTTCTGGACAAAGGCCACGTGGCGCAGCACGGCACCCACCGCCAACTGCTGGAGCAAGACGGCATCTACCGGCAGATCTACGACATCCAGACGCGCATCGAGGAAGAGCTTGAGCGCGACATCGCCGGCGCGGAAGCGGTGCTCGAACCGCTGGCGCCGGTTGTGGAGGGCTAGGCCATGGCCGACGCCGAGTTTGAAGAAGAAGAGTTTACTACTCAGTTCAATGGGCAAACGCTGGGACGGCTGCTCTCCGAGCTTATCCCCCACTGGCCGTGGGCGGCAGGCTTTCTGGTCGCGGTGGCGATTGTGTCGTGGTTCGACGCCTACTTCACTTTTCTGCACAAGCGGATCGTGGATGAAGGCATCATGGCGCAGAACCAACCGGCGCTGGTGTCCATTGTGACCCAGTACGGTCTGCTGCTGCTGGCGCAGGCGGTGGCAGTGTTCGCCATGATCTACCTAGTGGGCATCTTGGGCGAGCGCGTGCGCTATGACCTGCGTCAGCGCATGTTCAACCATTTGCAAGACCTGTCGTTGTCGTACTACAGCCGCACGCCCGTGGGCTGGATCATGTCGCGCGTCACATCAGACAGCGACCGCGTGGCCGAGCTGGTCACCTGGGGCTTGCTCGACAGCACCTGGGCGGTGTTGAACATCGCCAGTTCGGCGTACTTCATGTTCCGCATCAACTGGCAAATGGCCCTGATCGTCATGGGCATCCTGCCTATCCTGCTTATCGTCGCGGTGCAATTCCGCCGCCGCATCCTGACCGAGTTTCGCAACGTGCGCAAGCTCAACTCGCGCGTGACGGGCGCATACAACGAGAACATCGGCGGTGTGCGTGTGGTCAAGGCGCTGGGTCGCGAAGACGCTAACCTGGTGGAGTTCGACTCGCTGACGGGCGAGATGTACCGCTCATCCTACCGGGCGGCGTGGCTCTCGGCGCTGTTCCTGCCAGCGGTGCAGATCATCAGCGCCTTCGCGCTAGGCAGCATCGCCTGGTACGGCGGCCTGCAAGGCGAGGTCGGCGCCATGTCGGTCGGCGGCATTCAGGCCTTCGTCAGCTACGTCACCTTCATGCTCTGGCCGATTCAGGACATGGCGCGCGTGTTTGCCGAGATGCAGCACGCGATCGCTTCGGCCGAGCGCATGTATTCGTTGATTGACGCCGTGCCCGAGGTGGTCAACCGCGCCGGCGCGGTTGACCCCGGCCGCGTGACGGGCGCATTGGCCTTTGAGCATGTGGATTTCTACTACGAGGCCGACAAGCCGGTGCTGAGCGACTTCACTCTGCGAGTGCGCCCCGGCGAGACCATCGCTCTGGTGGGACCAACCGGTGGAGGCAAGTCCACCATTGTTAACCTGCTGTGCCGCTTCTATGAGCCACGGCGTGGCACGATCAAGATCGCCGGGCGCGACTACACCGAGCTGACCCTCCAGGGTATCCAGAGCCGCATCGGTGTGGTGCTGCAAACGCCGCACCTGTTCTCCGGCACCGTGCGCGAGAACATTCGCTACGGCCGGCTGGATGCTACGGATGAGGCCGTGCAGGCCGCCGCGAAGCTGGCAGGCGCACACGACTTCATCTTGACGCTGCCGAAAGGCTACGAGGAGAACGTCGGCGAGGGCGGCAACCTGCTCTCGACCGGGCAGAAGCAGCTCATTAGCCTGGCGCGGGCGGTGCTGGCCGAGCCGGAGATCTTCATCATGGACGAAGCCACCAGTTCGGTGGACACGCTGACCGAGGCGCTGATCCAGCGCGGCATGGAGCACCTGATGGAAGGCCGCACGAGCTTCGTCATCGCGCACCGGCTAAGCACCATCCGCCGCGCCGACCGCATCCTGGTGATCGAGGCCGGCCGCATCGCCGAAATGGGCACGCACGCTGAGTTGCTGCGGCGCGAAGGCCACTATTATAGGCTCTACACACAGCAATTTCGCCGCGAGTTGGGCGAAACGTACAAGCTCAACCAACTCACCGGGCTGTCGGCGGCCAACGCAAACTGAGCCTCGCCGCTGCCGCAAGCTGGACGGCCCGCTGACCGAGTGATCAGCGGGCCGTTTGGTGTTGCCTGCGAAAACTAGCCGTAGACTTCGGGGTTCACACAATATGGCAGGCGGTCGCCGCGCAGGCCGGCCAGCATGTTCTCCGCCGCCATGGTCGCCATGCGCGTGCGGGCTTGCAGGCTGCCGCTGGCGATGTGCGGCGCAATGACCACGTTCTCCAGTTGCAGCAGCGGGCTGTTCATCGGCAGCGGCTCGGGGTCAGTCACGTCCAGCCCGGCGGCGGCCAGGCGGCCACTCGTCAGAGCAGCGTGCAGGGCGGCTTGGTCCACCACGCCGCCGCGGGCTGTGTTCACCAGGATCGCGCCGCGCTTGACCTTGGCCAGCGCCGTGGCGTTGATGAGGTGGCGCGTGGCAAGAGTCAGCGGCACGTGCAAGCTGAGGAAGTCACTCTCGGCCAGCAACGTGTCGAGCGGCGCATAGGTCGCTCCGCTGGCGGCCTCGGCCTCCGGCACAGGGCCGCTGCCATTGTAGTAGCGCACGCGCATATCGAAGCCGCGCGCGCGGCGGGCCACCGCCTGCCCAATGCGACCAAAGCCGATCAGCCCCAACGACGCGCCGTGCACCTCTAGCCCGACGAGCAACGTGGGGTGCCAGGCCTTCCAATGACCGGCACGCACAAAGCGGTCGCCTTCAACCACGCGGCGGGCAGCGGCCATGAGCAGCGCCCAGGCAAAGTCGGCGGTGGCATCGGTGAGCACGCCGGGTGTGTTGCCCACCGGCAGGCGACGCGCGGTGGCGGCAGCCAGGTCAATGTTGTCGAAGCCCACCGCCATCTGGCTGACCACGCGCAGGTTGGGCGCAGCAGCCAGCAGCGGGGCATCCACCCGATCGGTCACGAGGCTGATCAGCCCGGCGCAGTCACGGACACGCTGGGTCAGTTCCTCGTATGTGGGTGGCAGCATGTCGGGCCACACGTCCACTTCAACTTCCGACTGGCCGTTGAGCAGCGCCAGGCCATCGGCCGGAATGGCGCGGGTAACGAACACCTTTGAGTTTGGCATCCGGCTCCTAAAGGTCGAACTGCATGAAGGCTTCGACGACCGCCGGATCAAAATCGGCGCCGGCTCGTTTGGTAATATAGTCGCGCACGCGCTCGTCACGCCAGCCGGGGCGATAGGGCCGGTCGGAGCGCAGCGCGTCCCACACATCCACTACCGAGAAGATGCGGGCGGCCAGCGGGATGGCCTCGCCGGCCAACTGGCGAGGGTAGCCCTCGCCGTCCCAGCGTTCGTGATGGCAGTAAGGGATGTCTAGCGCTGGGGCCAGCAGCGGGATAGTGGCGAGCATCTCGTGGGCGTAGACCGGATGGCGATGCATCACTGCCCATTCGTCCTCGGTCAGGGCGCTGGGCTTCAGCAACACGCTGTCGGGAATGACCATCTTGCCAATGTCGTGCAACAAGGCGCCGCGCCGGATGTGAACCAGCGCATCCTCGGGCACACCCATGGCTCGCGCCAGCCGCACTGTAATGTCGGCCACTCGGACCAGGTGCCCATCTACCTCCTTGTCGCGCAGGTCAAGCGCACGCGCCAGACTCTCCAGCGTGGCGTCGTAGGCGTCGTTGAGTTCAATGTTGGCACGCGCCAGTTGGCGCGCAACGTCGTCGCGGTCGGCCGTCACGCGGCGCAATTCCAACTGCGCCATGACCTGCCGCGCCACGGCCAGCAGACCACGCCGCTGGTCGTCGCTTAAGTCTCGGGGAGCTGGGTCGAGTACTTCGAGTGTGCCCAGCCAATGGCCCTCGGCCACAAGCGGCACGCCCGCGTAGAATCGGATGCGCGGCCCCATCACCACCATTGGGTGCTGCGCCCAGCGCGCATCGGCCAGCGTGTCGGTGATGACCAGTAGGTCTGGGATCGGGTCGCGGCGTTTCGGCGCAAGAAAGGCGTACTGGCGCGGCACGCTGGTCAGCGGCAGGTTGTGCTGCGCTTTGACCCAAAACTGCTCAGCATCGAAGAAGCCCAACACGGCTATGGAGGTCTGACAGACTTGGGCCGCGAGCGCCGTCAGATCGCTGAGGCCCACCTCGGGCGCCAGGTTGAGCACGCGATAGCGCCGCACCGTTTCCAGGCGGGCAATTTCGGGCGCAGTTTCAAGCAGAGGCATCGTGAACTCAAAGTGGGCGGAGTCGACCCACGTCGCCAATCATACCCACCGGGCTGAATTTGGCAAGAGCGTCGGTCGCCTCCCCCCCGTACCAAGGGCTACTAGCCAGGCCGGGCTGCCGAGCGTAAACTGGGCAAGAAGCATCTATGCGCAAATACTACCCCTTCGTCGCCCTGGCCGTCTTATCGCTGCTCAACCTGCGCGCCGCGCCAGCCGCGGGCGGCGGGCCGCCCGGCGCGCTTTACTTGCCCCTGGTCTCTGTGCCATCTGCCGCGCCCGTGCTCAAGTGGGCCTACGGCGGCTGTTTCCAGTGGGGCTGCCAAACCGGTTGGTACGCATCGCCGGCCGTGGCGGATATTGACAACGATGGCCAGGCCGAGGTGGTGGGCGGCGCCTACGACGTGGTAGCGCTCAGTGGCGCGACGGGCGCGCTGGAGTGGCGCGTGGAGTCGGACGACAACCGGGTCTGGCCTGACATTGTGATCGCCAACCTGGACGGCGCAGGTGGACTGGAGATCGTGGCGGCGCACAGCGACGGTTACTTCGACATCATCAACGGCGCCGGCACAATCACGCTTTCGCGCCAGCCCACGCCGGGGGCCGAGTTGCGCTCGCTGGCCGTGGCTGACTTGGAGAACGACGGCAACCTTGAGATTCTGGTGGCCTCAACCCGTTCGGACAGCCAGTGGTTCGTCTACGAGCACGACGGCAGCGTGCGCGCCGGACATTGGCCCCAGCACAGCCCCGACAGCAACACCAACGGCTATTCGGCTGGGGCTTACAACGAGAACATCGGCGTAGCCGACCTGGACCACGACGGCCGGGGCGAGATCATCGGCCCGTCGGACGTGCACTACATCACCGCCTACCAGGACGACGGCACGCAGATGCTTGCGAGCTTGATTTACAGCAAGCTCGGTGACCCCCAGAAAGTGTGGAGCCGCGTGGGCGTGCACGTGGATCACGCTGTGGACCTGATCGGCTATGCCAATTGCGGCGTGGAGCACCGGCCGAATTTCGCCGCCACGGCCCCGACCCTGGCCGACCTGGACGACAACGGCGGGATCGAAATTGTCGTCGTCGGCAACGTTTACGACTGCGACGTGGGCCACCCGCCGGGGCTGTACAACGGGCTGTTCATCTTCAACCGCGACCGCACGCGCTGGGCGAGCAGCGGCTACGATTGGACTGTGATCCCTGTGCCCGACGGGGCCGCCGCCCCGCTGAGTGAGGACTACGGCGTCATTGAGAACGGCCAGCCTAACCCGGCCACGGCCGACCTGGACGGCGACGGCGAGCTAGAGATCCTTTACCCCGGCTACGACGGCCGGCTGCATGCCTATTGGCTAGACGGCACCGAACATAGCAACTGGCCCTTCTCGGTCTACCACGCCGCCGAGGGCTACTACCGGTTGCCCTCTGAGCCAGTGGTGGCCGACCTGGACAACAACGGTCATGCGGAGGTCATCCTGACCGATTGGTCGGAACACGGCAGCAACGCGCCGGGACGACTGTATGTACTGACTGCCTTCGGCGACTTGCTCTACGTCCGCGACTTGCCGACAGCCCCGAGCGAGGACTGGAACGGGGCCATGGCCGCGCCGACGCTGGCGAACATTGACGCTGACGCCGACCTGGAGGTCGTCATCCAAACTGCCAACAGCGGACTGGTGGCTTTTGACCTACCGGGCACGGCTGAGGCGCGGGTACTGTGGGGCACGGGGCGCGGC
Source organism: Anaerolineales bacterium (assembly GCA_020850595.1). Taxonomy (GTDB): domain Bacteria; phylum Chloroflexota; class Anaerolineae; order Anaerolineales; family UBA6663; genus JADZEK01. The sequence goes on along the minus strand of JADZEK010000044.1, from coordinate 3,735 downwards.
ACGTACCTGCGCGCGGGTACACCCCCAACACCGTAGTCACCGCCTGAATGACGATGAGCCGCCCCGTGTCGGCCGGGCGGCCCACAGTGTTGTTCATATTCCCTAACTACCGGGCAGCGGCATCGGCATGGGGGTGGCCGTCAACGCGGCGCAGGCATCCCCCCGCAGCGCCATGCAGTTTACGCCCTGCACCACGCTTTCTTTCGGCGGCACTTCGCCGGCGCGAAAGCGGATGACCTTGCCCAGCCGCGAAACAATGAATAGGTCATCGGTCACCCCCACCGCAATCACACCGATCAACTGATAGGTCTTCAACGCCAGCTTGCCACCGCCGCCGGGCGCCTTGTTCGCCGCGAACCCGGCCATCAGCCGCACCGTGCCGCGCCCATCGGCCCCCAACAGAAACAGCGCCTCGCCATCGGGCGGCTGCACAGCTTCGATCGCCACGGCCACGTCGCCGGCCTCCAGACGCAGGCCCAGGCCGCCCGGCACAGGCAGCGCTCGTTCGGGGAAGCGAATGGCCAGACCGCGCCGCGAGGCCACGAACAAGTCACCCGCGCCCTCCGTCCAACAGGCCGCGGATACGGGACCATAGTCGGTGGCGCGCAAGACAGTCGTCCCCGGCGGCATGGCTTGCCCGACCACGTGGGCGGGCAGCGTCCGCACATAGCCCCTCTCGGTCAGCAGGGCGATGTTCGTGCCGCGCCCGGCGGGCAGCGCCGCGGCCACATGCTCATCGGGGTGCAGGTTCGCGCCGAGAAGCAGCGGCTGGCCGCGGCTGCGCACCGGGGCCTCAGCGATATGGTCAACCGCTATATGAAAGGCCCGCCCGTGGTTGGTAATCACGATGAGGTCATGCGCCACATCCAGCACCGCGACGCAGGCGGGCGAGTCGCTGCCGCTGCCCTCCCAGTCAACAACGCCTGTGCCGCCACGCCGCTGCCGGTCGTACCGATGGCGTGGGGTGCGCTTGGCCAGCGCCGCCCGGCTGATGGTCACGACATTGAGGGTGGTCGGCGGCTCGCTCGGCCCTGGCGCGGCCGCGGCGGCAGGCTCGGTAGTGGGCGGCGCTGGGGCACGCTCAGCCAACTCGGCCTCCAACGCTTCAATGTAGGCCAGCACAGCACTATCCACGTGGCTGAGATCGGGACGGCGCCGGTTGCTCATGGAGCTGCTCCCAGCCGCGCCGCCAGGCCGGTGAAGCGCGCGGCGACCTTGGCGTTCCGCACGGCGATGTTAATGGCCTTGCGCGTGCCCACCAACACGCAAAGCTGCTTGGCGCGCGTGACAGCGGTGTAGAGTAAGTTGCGCTGTAGCATCATGTAGTGCTGCGTCAGCAGCGGCACCACCACCGCCTTGAACTCGCTGCCCTGCGACTTGTGGATGCTGACGGCGAAGGCGTGCACCAGCTCGTCGCACTCGCTCCACTCATACAGCACAGGGCGGCCGTCGAAGACCACCGCCAGCGTCTGGTTCTGCACGTCAATATCAGCCACCCGGCCGATGTCGCCGTTGAAGGCTTCCTTTTGGTAGTTATTACGGATCTGCATCACCCGGTCGCCCACGCGGTAGAGCCGCCCGCCCGTCTGACGCTCAGCCTTACCGGGCGCGGGCGGGTTGAGGGCCGCCTGCAAGCGCTCGTTCAGGCGAGCCACGCCCACGTCGCCGCGGTGCATGGGGGCGAGCACCTGTATCTCGGTCAGCGGGTCCAACCCAAACTTGCGCGGGATGCGGGTCTGCACGACTTCCACCAGCCGCGTCGCCGCCGCCTCAGGCTCGTCCTCGGCAAACAGGAAGAAGTCATCCGAGTCGCGCTCGAACACCGGGGCCTGACCGTGGTTGATGCGGTGGGCATTGGTGATGATATGGCTGCCCGCCGCCTGGCGGAAGATGGTTTGCAGGCGCACCACCGGAACCTGCCCGGACTGCACCAGGTCGTTGAGCACATTGCCGGCGCCGACGGAGGGCAGTTGGTCCACGTCGCCGACGAACAGCAGGTGCGCGGCGGGGTCTACGGCCTTGAGGAGGTTGTTCGTAAGCACCAAGTCGAGCATAGACACCTCGTCTATGACGACCATGTGCGCGGGCAGGCGCTGCTGCTCGTTGTGGGAGAAACCGCCCTGCGGCGAGAAGCCCAACAGCCGGTGGATGGTCTGCGCGGCACGGCCGGTGGCCTCGGCCAGGCGCTTGGCGGCGCGCCCGGTGGGGGAGGCCAGCGCCACGGAGTGCTGCTTGCGCTCGAGCAGGTGGATGAGCGTACGCAGCGTGGTGGTCTTGCCGGTGCCGGGGCCGCCGGTGAGCACACACACCTTGTTCGTCAGGGCGGTCTGCACGCCCAGCCGCTGCTCGGCCGAGAGGGTCACCGCGGCGCCGCCGAGTTGCAGCCCGTCAAAGGCCGTCGCCCAATCTACGTTGGCGAAGTCAGGCAGACGCGACTTGGGCGCATTTAGCAGCGCCAGCAGCCGTTCGGCTACCTTGACCTCGGCCTGATAGAAGGGCATGAGGTAAACCGCCGGCTCGGCGCCGCCGGGCAGCGTGTCACGCTGGATGAGCCGCGCCTGCTCGAGCCGGTCGAGCGCGGGCGGCAGCACGTCGGCCGCCAGTTCCAACAGCTCGGCGCCCTGGCGCAGCAGTTCACCCTGCGGCAGGTAGACATGCCCATCGTCAGCCGCCTCGCTGAGCGCGTGGGCCAGGCCGGCTTCGAGGCGCGAGGGCGCGTCGGGGGGCAGCCCGAGGGCGCGGGCGATCTTGTCGGCGGTGCGAAAGCCGATGCCCCAAATGTCGCGGGCCAACTGGTAGGGGTCTGACCGCACGACGGTGAGCGCGTCGTCGCCGTACTGCTTGTAGATCTTGACGGCCAAGCCGGTGGTAATGCCGTGGCCCTGCAGAAACACCATCACTTCCTTGATGTGCTTCTGCGTCTCCCACGCCTCGCGGATGAGGTGGTAACGCTTGGGCCCGATGTCGGGCACCTGGCGCAGGCGTTCAGGCTCGGTGTCAATCACGGCGAGGGTGTCTTTGCCAAACGTCTCAACGATGCGGTCAGCCGTCTTGGGGCCGACGCCCTTAATGAGGCCCGAGCCGAGGTAGCGCCGAATGCCTTCCACAGTGGCGGGCAAGGTCTGCTCGCAATGCTCCACCTTGAATTGGCGGCCGTAGTCGGCGTTGGACACCCATTGGCCTCGCAGGCGCAGGTACTCGCCGGGAGTCAGCTCGGGCATGTTGCCGATGAGCGTCACCAGGTCCACGGTGCGCGGCGGCTTGAGGCGAATAACGGAGTAGCCGTTTTCGGCGTTGTGGTAGGTAATGCGCTCGACCGTGCCTTCGAGGAAATCCATCGGCGTAGTTTCTAGGACGGGGAGCAAAGCAGCCTTCACCCCGTCTGACAGGGTTGCAGATGGCCGGCCTCTTTGACCGGCACAGATGTATTTTAGCCGAAGTTCGGGCAGATTTCAGGAGGAGCGGCGGGGCAGCGGCAAACCGGCACATCCGGCAGGGCGGCCAGGTGTGGGCCGGGAACCGGCATACCTGGCAGGGCGGCCAGGTGTGGGCCGAGAACCGGCACATCCGGCAGGGCGGTCAGGCTTGGGCTGCGAACCGGCATATCTGGCAGGGCGGCCAGGTGTGGGCCGAGAACCGGCACATCCGGCAGGGCGGCCAGGTGTGGGCCGAGAACCGGCACATCCGGCAGGGCGGCCAGGTGTGGGCCGAGAACCGGCACATCCGGCAGGGCGG
>JADZEK010000043.1 GCA_020850595.1 Anaerolineales bacterium | reverse complement strand
TGGCACGACTGCGTCCCGAGTTTGCCCACGAGTGATCCGCTCGCAACTGTTCACGATGTCTTGGACCTTTTCCGACTTACCGCGCCAGCTCAAAAGTGTTCACGATGTCTTGGACCCTGACAGGTAGTGCTTTTTCCAGCGCCATTCGGCCCAAGGAAGCCGCAGATTGAGTGCTGGGGCACTGCCAGGTCGAGGTTCTGAAGCGCGTTGGCGCCCTTGTAAGTCTTGGTCAGGTGGTGCGTTTCAATTACCAGCGTGTCGTGGCTTGTCATCGGGTTATCCCGTTCCTTACAACCGGCGGGCCGCGTGCCCTGCCCAGTGCGTCTCAAAGATAGCGGGCCAAATGGTGAATCGTCATCACCACACCTGGTGATTACCGGGTGAAGAGCGCGTTCCGACCGGGCTAAGCGGTCCTGGAGCTGCTTGGCCCGGCTTGCTTCCAGCGAACCTAGTCCGCTCCGATTTGACGAACCAGCGACATGCCTGGGCCAGTGACGGGTTGCGTAACAGACAAGCGTTTTTCTGACCAGAGCGAGTAACCCAGCCAGGCCAGACCCAAGCCAATTGGCACCGCCACTAGCGGCTGGAGTGCGGTCGGCAGCAGCCCGTAGGCTGGGGCTACCCCAATGCCGATCGTGAACAGGCCCGCTGCCCAGCGCGACAAAACGCCGGCGCGCAGCGTGGCAACGCCAAACACCAGGCTGCCGAGTACAAACAGAATGTCGGAGAGACCCCAGAGGGCCGTGAGGGCGCCGACAGTCATCTCACCGGTGGACCGGCTGATGACCAACAGGTAAGTCTCAGCGAAAGCCGGCGCCTCAGCCGCCACCAGCGGCAAGACAAAGGCCTCGAAGAAGGTAAAGGTGAGTGACAACACCAGCCACAGGCTCAACAGGAGATAGCCGGCCACGCCCAGCCAGCCGGCCTTGCCCGCCTGCCGGGCGTAGATCCCCGTCACGCCGAGTAGACCAAACAAGGACATGGCAATGGATAAGTAGTGGGCGGTGGCCCACTGGGGGGTGGTCACCGACGAATGAATATCCGGTGGCTCGAGCAGCTCACGAGCTGCGAAACACAACCCCGCCACCAGCGCTGCTAACCCTGCCCAGCGAATGAGTTGCTTGGTGTTCATCTGAGAGTCTCCTTGTTCAGTCCGTAATGATCCGTGCCTGGTCAGGCTTATCGGCGCCGGCCTTTGTGCTGCGAAGACAATATAGAAATCAATGTGGGGAGACGTCGTCCCCCGATGTGGGGATAGAGAGGGGATAAGCGCGCCAGCAGTGAGACGAACAAAAACGACCAGATCAGCCAGAAAAAAATCGGCTCGCCTGGCAGGGTTCGGGGTGACGCTAAGCGCGGCTAGATCAAGCCCAGCTCGCTGGCCCGTTTGACGGCCGCGCGGCGGCTGTCCACATTGAGCTTGCTGTAGATCCGCTTGGTATGCGTGCGCAGCGTGGTCAAAGCGATAATGAGCTCACGAGCTATTTCCGGCCCAGATAGCTCGGTGTCCAACAGCCGGAGCACGTCCAGCTCACGTTGGCTCAGTGGCTCGGTGAGCGGCGGCGCGGCTGGGGCAGTGCGGCGGCGCGCCTCGCCGTCGGCTGTGAGTGGCTCCGGTTCGATGGCGGCCAGCAATTGGCTGGCAAAAGCCGCCCGGCTGCTGCGGGAGGCGGCTTCGCGCAGCAGCGGCGTCAGTGCCGGGCCTTCATCCACAAACAGGCGGACGTAGCCTTCCGGTTCAGCCAGGGCGAGGGCGCGCTCCAGCAGCGATAGGGCGGCCTTTCGGTCGCCCTGCGCCGCGTGGGCCAGCGCCTGCAGCATGAGACTCTCAATGACGCTGCCGGCCCGGCCGCCCGCTTCGGCCGCTTGCTGCAGGCGCTCCAGCAGCCGCAGCACCCCGGGCAGGGCGTCGGCGGCGCGGTGGTGCTGAAACTGGGCCAGGCGCACCCGCGCCAGGGTGAAGTGCTCGAACTCGCGCAAATAGCTGAGGTCGTCGTCAACCGATAAGCCGTGCGCGCGCACCCAATTTACGGCGTCGACCAACCGGCCCTGGGCCAGCCACAGGCGACTGGTCCACGCCGCCACCGGGCGCACGTTAGGTGAGAAGTCGCCCACATACCGACGCTCAGCCTCCTGGAGCAATTCCAGCGCCCCCGCCAGGTCGCCTTGGCATTGTTTCAGGCGCGCCATGGCTACGCGCCCGCGATAAGGGTTTTGAGGTAGCCCCAGGTGGTCGCCCAGCGCCTCGCCCCTGTGTAGACACTGCTCGGCGGCCTTCAGATCGTTGTGCTCCAGGTGAACCATGCTCATGCCCACGTACATGTCGGCCGTGCCGCGCAAGACCGGCTTACCCGGCGCGTTTGCCAACTGCAAGGCGTGCTCATACGTCCCCATGGCCTCCCGCAGCCGACCCTGTGCGATCCGGATGTCGGCTAGGGCGATTGAGCAGCCCAATACGTCGGAGAGGTGCCCAGCCTTGTGCAGGCTCGCCCTGCCTTCGGCATAAAATCGGTGGGCGGCCTCCAAATCGCCAATCGCCCAGGCCGCCAGGCCCAGGAGCGCCGCGGCCGATCCACGGCGGACCTGATCGTCCTCCGGGACAAGCTCCAGCGCGCGCTGGGCGTATTTCACCGTGTCGGGCACGTTGCCCTGCGCCAGGGCTAACCCGGCGCGGGAAACGGCGATCGCACCTGGCAGCCGGCGAAAGCCCTCGGCATCCACGATCACCATGGCGCCGGCGTCTGGGTCGTCAGGTGGTTCCAGCCAACGTTCGGCGTCGCGCAGGCGGTCTTCCACCCCGGCGAACTCACCGTTGCTCATGGCCACCGAGGCATAGCCCGCGCTGAGCACCGGCTGGTGGCGAACTACCTCATCGGGCAACGTTCTTAGCCAGCCCAGCAGCTCGGCTTCCTGCCTGCTCCGCAACATGCCTGGGATGACCGGTTCGATCAGGCGGGCCGCCCAGGCGAAGTCTTTGGCCGCCAGCGCGTGGTGGATTGCCTCGTTCACCAAGTTGTTCTGCGCGTACCATTCGCTTGCGCGCCGATGCAGCGTCGGCACAAGCCCGGGCTCCTCCACCCGCAGGTGGGCCTGGAGCACCTCGGCAAAGAGGTGGTGGTAGCGATACCAATGGCGCCGATCATCCAGCGGCACGACAAAGAAGTTGCCGCGTTCCAGGGCCTCCAGCCGCGCGGTGCCGCCGGGCTGGCCGGTGACCGCTTCGCACAGTGAGCCGTTGAGCCGATCGAGGATGGCGGTTTGGTACAGGAAGGCGCGGATCGCATCTGGCTGGCGCTGCAAGACCTCGTCGACCAGGTAGTCTACGATATACCGGTGGTCGCCCGCAAAGGCCTGAATGAATGCATGGGTGTCGGTCTGGCCCTGCATCGACAGCGCGGCCATTTGCAGCCCGGCGATCCAGCCCTCCGTGCGGGTCTCCAGGGCGGCGATGTCGCCGGCCGAAAGCGTGAGGCCCATCACCGCGTTGAGAAACTCCACGGCTTCGGCGGCAGTGAAACGCAGGTCGGCAGCGCGCAGCTCGGTGAGTTGCCCCCGCGCCCGCAACCGCGCCAGGGGTAGGGGTGGATCTTCGCGCGAAGTGATGACGAGGTGCAGCTGCTTGGGCAGGTGCTCGAGCAGAAAGTTGAGTGCCAGGTCAACCGCCTGGGCCTGAATCACATGGAAGTCATCCAGGACGAGTATCAGGGGATCCGGCAGGGTGGTGATCTCATTGAGCAGGGCTGTCAGCACCACCTCAGTTGGTGGTGACTGTGGGGATTGCACGCTGAGCGCAGCCACCACCTCTTCGCCGAACTTTGGGGCAACGGTCCGCACCGCCGCGACGAGGTAGGTCAGAAAGCGGGTTGAGTCATTGTCCCCTTCATCCAGCGAAAGCCAGGCAGTTGACGGTCCCATGCTGGCAGCCCATTCAGCTACCAGCGTCGTCTTGCCAAAGCCCGCCGGCGCCGAGACAAGCGATAGTTTGCGGCTCTGCGCCAGCCCCTGGTTGAGCCGCTCGATCAGGCGCGCCCGCAGGACAGCCTTGGGCCGCGGGGGCGGGACATACAGCTTGGTCGCCAGGATGGGGCTCACCATCCCGTCATTATAGGCGACCAAGCGTGCCTACCTGTTATTAGGACGACAGCCGCACAGCTACGAGAGTATTAGCCGGCGACGCCGATGACAACCTTGCCCCGGACTTGCCCCGCCTCGAGATACCGGATCGCTTCGGGAACCGCCTCGAGCGGGTAGCACCGGTCGATCACGGGCGTCACCTGGCCCGCTTCGATCAGGCCAGCCACGAACGCCAGGTCTTCCTGGCTGGGTTTCGTCTCCAGCAGGCTAAATTTTCGATCCCCAGTTCTGAACGTCCAGGCGCCGAAGAGCATGGCCTGGAAGACCTGCGCGGCCGAGCCGCCAGCCATGACGTAGATCCCACCGGGCCGCAGGGCCTGCCGATAGGTGGCGAGCGGTTGGTAGCCATTGACCGCCAGGATCACGTCATAGCGCGCTGCAATGCCGGCCAGCGGGTCCTTGTGCTTGTAGTCCACCACATGGTCCGCGCCGAGTGAACGCGCCAGTTCCACGTTGCGGGTGCTGACTACCGCCGTGACGTCAGCCCCTAGCGCCTTGGCAATCTGCACCGCAAAGGTGCCCACACCGCCAGAAGCGCCGTTGATCAGCACCTTCTGGTTCGGCTTGGTCTGCCCGTAGTGGCGCAGGCCGCGCGAGGCCGTCACCGCCGCCAGCGGCACGGCCGCCGCCTGCTGGAAGGTCAGGTTGGCAGGCTTCCGCACCAGCAACCTTTCCGGCGCCGCCACGTACTCGGCGAAGGCGCCGCCGCGCAGGTCAAAGATGTTCCCAAACACCTCATCCCCAACCCGAAACTGCTTGACGGCGCTGCCGGTGGCTTCCACCGTTCCGGCGACGTCCACGCCCAGGATCTTGTTGCGTGGCGTGAAAAGGCCCGAGTCCAGCCGGGCCAGGAACGGATCGGCCCGCAGCATGCGCCAGTCGGCGGCATTCACGGAGGTCGCCTGCACCTTGATCAGCACTTCGTCGTCCTTCGGGGTCGGTGTTTCCACCTCCGTGACCTGCAGAATGTCGGGCGAGCCATACGCGTGACGAACAATTGCTTTCATGATTTCCTCCTATGCCTCTATGCTGAGCGTTTGAACTGAAATGATTGGCAAACCCAGATCCCTGATCTTGTTCAGCACGCCGTGCAGGGCCGCCTGATCGGCCAGCGGTCCGGCCAGCAGGGTTGTGCCGTCGCTTTCGTACGTAAAGGTCAAGCCGTCGAACCAGTCGGCCCAGCGCTGATCTAGGTGCCCCTTGACGCGGATGGCATAGCTTCCGGACGGCTGAGCGCCTGGCGTTTCTAGCGGCGCGGCGCTCATCGCGCTGCTCCGGCCCGCTCGCTCATCAGGCGGGCCGCCTGCGCCACGGCCGCGCGCTGTGCGGGCAGCCTGCGGATCGCCCATTCGGCGATGGCCAGGTTGATCACCCAGCCGGCGCCCTGCGACAGCGCCGTGCTGAGCGCACTGGGCTCGCTGACGATAAAGCTCGCGACCATGCCCGTCAGCACCTGCGTGGCCGCGCCCAGTCCAATCGCGTAGCCGCGCATCATCCAGGCGCGGTGCGCCAGCACGTCGCGGCGGCGGATGATCGCCTCGAAGCCGAGGACGATTGACACAACCATGGCCGACGAAAACACCAGCCGCAAGGCATACAGGAGGTCATTGGGGCCACTCGGGCGCGGGAAAAACAGGGTCATCCACAGCCCCGACAGCGCCACGAGCAGCCCGCACACCACCAGCACCCGCCCGGCGGCGCGATGCCAGCCAAACGCGCGTTTCCGCCAGCCGGTGACGAACTGAAACGCCCCCGCCAGGGCGAAGACGGCCGCGCTCAAGATATGGATCACCACCGGCCAGGGTGTCGCCACGAACAGGGGGTTGGCGGGCATATTCCGCGGGCCGCCGGCCAACTCCATAAGGCGCAGGGCGCCGAAGATGAGCGGGGGAACGCTGAGCAGGACGAGGCCGGCCGGGACGAACCAGGCGGCCGATTTGCGTTTTGTGATGGTTTTTGCGGTCATGGTCAGCTCCTTAGTCGGTTTGCCTTACGCCGGCTGCTATTTCCTGCGCACCCTGAAGATACGGGACCAAGTGGTGAGGCGTCGTCACCACATGTGGTGATTGGGGTGGGGATCAATGAACAAGCCGCCACTAGGGCCGCTTGTTCATTGATCACATTCATTTAGCGGCAACCTGATCGCCCGCCGGTTACAAACCGGCGCCGGTAGACCGGGACACGGACGAGGCCGGCGGCTGCGGCGCGGACACGCTAACCTGCTTGCCCCACCTATCTCCAGGCGCCTTCACATACTGCCTGTAGACATAACCCCAGGGCATCACGAGCGGAACCAGGACAACGCCCACCAGACAGGCGATCAGCGTTTCTGTCCCCCCGAAGCTTACGCTCGGATCCGGCCTACCGGACAGTAATAGGGGCAGCCCGAAAATCAGGACCCAGATGGACTTCCACACAAACTCAAAGAAAAGCAGTGGCAGCATCTTGATTGGGTAACGGATCCCCATAACTGCCAAGAGCGCGGTCGCGCCGAGCACGCTGAGTATCACGCTGTCCCCTGGTGACAGGCTCGCGGGATAAAGTAGCGCTGGCAACTTCTCGATCGCCAGACCGACGACTGTGAACACGTACATGGCTCTCAAAATGTAAAGTCTGAAGGTCGATACTTCGGACATTGCGTACACTCCTTTGCTTGATCGTGAATGACGGAGACGAATGGCAGAACCGGTCACATACTTCTTGATCAGCATGGATGACACAAGCGGCCGCCTGTCTCATTCACCACGCTGCCAGCGCACCTACCTCGCGCCGGCCTGGCGGAGCGTGGGGCTGGCGCTGGTGGCCGCCGTCTGCGCAGCGGGTTCGCGCCGGTTGGCCCAGACGGCCAGGCCCAACCCGACCAACGCGACGCCCATGGGCACGGCCGCCAGCCGGTCGAGCGGGTGCGAGAGCAGAGTGGTCATGGCGGCCGCTAGCGGGCCGGAGACGGCCAGCAGCATCGCCGCCCAGCGCGGCAGCACGCGGGCGCGAAAGGTCGCGATGCCGAGCGCCAGGCTGCCGAGCATGTACAACAGGCCGTTGACGGAGTTGACCGTGGGCAGCGCCCCCATCGAAATCTCGCCGGCATGCCCGGTGACCATCCCCAGGAAGCCTTCCACGTAGCGCGGCGCCTCTATCGCGAGCACCGGTGAGACCAGGGCCTCGATGAATTGAAAGGCGCCTGTGACCATGTAGAAAACGCTGAACAAGAGATAACCGGTCAGGCCCAGCCAACCGGCCTTTTCGGCTTGCCGGGCATAGATCCCGACCAAGCCGAAGAGACCAAAGACACACATGGAGAAGCTGAGGTAGTGGACGGTCGTCCAGCCGGGGGTGGTCACGGACGCCAGCACGTCGATGGGGTGGATAATCTGAACAACGATGAACGAAACACCGGCCGCCACAGCGGACAGGCCGGCCCAGCGGATGAGGTTAGACGCGGTTGGCTTCATGTTGCGCTCCTTGAGGTTGGGGGCCGCCGAAGTGCGACCACACCGTCAAGTTACGCGAGCGCATGGTGAGGCGTCATCACCATGTCTGGTGATTGTGTCCGCTGGGGCTGGGGAGCGCGGCTAAAGCGCGAAATACCGACTGAAAAGCCCTGGCTGGTGGTCACACCACCGGCCAGGACTTGAACAAGCACCCGCTGGAGCTTTAGGTCAGGTTTAGTTCTTCTGCCCGGCGAATGGCGGCCAGGCGGTTGTTCACGCCTAGCTTGCTGTAGATGTTCTTGGTGTGGGTGTTAAAGGTGTTGAGTGACACCATGAGCTGGCGGGCAATCTCGGGGCCGCTCAGCTCGGTGCGGAGCAGCCGGAGCACTTCAAGCTCGCGCTCGCTGAGGGGCTCTGCTAGCGGCTGTGGAGCAGGCGTCAGGCGGCTAACGGGTGGCGGTGTAACCCACTTCCCGAAGGCGGCGATCAGCTGTCGGGTGTAGGTTGGCGCAACTTCGCGCCTGGCGGCCAATTGCAGCAGCGCCAACATCGGTAGGCCTTCATCAATGAACAACCGGACGTAGCCTTCGGGCTCGGCTTGTATCAGCGCTCGTTCAAGCGGCACCACCGCCTGGGGTGTGTGTCCCAGCGCCGCGTGGGCCAGGGCCTGAAGCACCAAGATTTCGTTCACGCTGCCGGTGCGGCCGCCGGCCTCCGCGGTCGTCAGCAGGCGGGCCAATAAGTCGCTGGCCTCGCGGATGGTGCTTTCATCGTGGTTGGCCCGATACTCGGCGATGAGCAGCCGCGCCAGGGTCAGGTGCTCGCCCTCGCGCACGTAGCTAGGCTCGTCTTGTGCGGCCAGGCCTCGTGCTCGCGCCCAATCGCGGGCCTCGGCCAGCCGGCCTTGCGTGATCCAAATCCGCGCCCGCAGCGCCCCGATTGGCCGCGCGTCGGGGAAGAACCCGTGCACGTGCAGGCGCTCTGCCTCGTCCAGCGCCTTCAGCGCGCTATCAAAGTCGCCCCGGGCGGCGTGTAGCCGCGCCATTGCCACTGGCCACCGATCGCGATTTTCCGGCAGCGAAGCGCGCTCGCCTAGCGCCTTGCTTTGCTGCAGGTGGGCTTCGGCCGCCTCCAGGTGATTCTGCTCGCAGTCCAGCTCACTCAGGGTCACCAGCAGATCCGCGGTGGCCCTGGGCACCGGCGAGCCCTGAGCGGCCGCCAGTTGCCCCGCCTGGTCCAATGTCCGGCGTGCCTCGTGCAGCCTGCCCCGTCCAATTTGCATTTGGGCCAGGCCGATAGTGCCGCTGAGGGCGTCGGCCAAGTTGCCGGAAAGGTGCATGCTCGTGACGGACTCGGCAAATGTCCGCTCCGCCGCGGTTAGATCCCCGCGCGCCCAGAGAGCCAGCCCCAGAAAACCGGCGGCGCCGGCCCGGCCGAGGTGATCACTGGGCGCTACGCTGGCAAACGCCTGCTGAGCGTAGTGGATGGTGGCGGCGATGTCTCCGCGCACCTGGGCCAGCCCGGCGCGGCCGATAGCAAGAGTCACCGGCAGCCGGCGAAATTCATCGGCGCTCGCGACCACCGGTTCATTGGCCGCGGGCCCCAGCCAGCGTTCGGCGTCCTCGAGGCGGCGCTCGACCTGTTCCAGTTCGCCGCCCAGCAGCAGCGCCGTGGCGAACCAGGCGCTGAGCACGGGCCGGCGGCGGATAAGATCGTCGGGCAGCGCCTTCACCCAAGCGCGCAGCGTCGCATCCTGCCGACTGCGGCTTACGGCCGTCCACGCCAACTCCATCAGGCTGGCCGCCCGCGCGAAGTCATCGGCGGCTAACGCGTGCTGCACTGCCTCAATGGGCTGTTCGCGCTGCGCGTACCACTCGCTGGCGCGCCGATGCAGCTCCGGCAACTGCTCGGGATGCGTCTCCCGCAAGCGGGCCCGGAGCACATCGGCAAATAAGTGGTGGTAGCGATACCACTCGCGTTGATCATCCAGCGGCACGACGAACAGGTTGGCGCGTTCCAGGGCCTGGAGCCGCCCGCTGCCGTCTAGTTGGCCGGTAACGGTCTCGCACAGCGGACCAGTCAACTGGTTCAGAATGCAGGTCTGCAGCAAGAAGCTGCGCACATCTTCCGGCTGGCGCTGCAACACCTCTTCCACGAGATAGTCGATGATGTACCGGTGGCTGCCGGTAAACGCCTGCACAAAACCATCCACATCTTCCCGTCCCTGCATGGAGAGCGCTGCCATCTGCAGGCCGGCGATCCAACCCTCCGTGCGCGCTTCCAGAGCAGCGATATTGTCAGCCGCCAGGTTTAAACCCATCAACTGGTTGAGGAAGCTGGTCGCTTCGTCGGGGGTAAAGCGTAAATCGGCGGCGCGTAGTTCGGTGAGCGCGCCACGCGCCCGCAGGCGCGGCAGCGGCAGCGGCGGGTCGGCCCGACTGGACAAAGCCACGTGCAGCTGGCGCGGCAGATGATCGAGCAGAAAACCGAGAGCCTCGTGGATGCGCGGGGTTTCGATAAGATGGTAATCGTCGAGCACGAGCACGATTTCTTGCGACCTGCCCGCGACGGCATTGATTAGCGGTGTCAGGATCATTTCCGCCGGCAGCGGCCGGCTCGCCCCCAGCAAGTCCAGCGCCTCAGTTCCCAGGCTGGCATCAACCGTTTGCAGCGCCGCGATCACATACGTCAGAAAGCGCGCGAGATCGTTGTCGTGCTCATCGAGCGACAGCCAGGCCACGGCCCGCTGGCTGTGCGCCAGCCAGTCGCTGAGCAGCGTGGTCTTGCCAAAGCCGGCAGGCGCGGCGATGAGGGTC
>JADZEK010000042.1 GCA_020850595.1 Anaerolineales bacterium | reverse complement strand
TGACATGGCTCACCTCCTGAATAGGTCCGCCCAGGGTACCGCATCTTACTCCCGTTGCCTGACGGCCGCTGCCGCCCATTTTCGGCGGGTTTTTGCCCCATCCCCCAATTCGCCAGCAGTATCTTGCCAACCTCACATTTCCCTGTCACGCTTTTGGTATGTCCTACCCGCCGTTTTCCCCGGCTTTTCGCCGCCGGTCGCCGCCCACCTGCCCGGCGCCATCCCGCGCGCCTGCCGCCTGGGTAGCACCAGTGGCGGTAGTGGCAGCAATGGCAGCAGTGGCGGCAACAACACCATCAACACGAGCGCAGCGAGCGCAGCCCATCCCGCAAACGCCGCCCGACCGCCTGCCAGTCATGCCGGTTCCCGGCCCTTCACTGGCCGCCCTGCCAGTCATGCCGGTTCCCGGCCGTTTACTGGCCGCCCTGCCAGTCATGCCGGTTCCCGGCCGTTTACTGGCCGCCCTGCCAGTCATGCCGGTTCCCAGCCCTTCACTGGCCGCCCTGCCAGTCATGCCGGTTCCCGGCCGTTTACTGGCCGCCCTGCCAGTCATGCCGGTTCCCAGCCATCACCTGGCCGCCCTGCCAGTCATGCCGGTTCCCAGCCCTTCACTGGCCGCCCTGCCAGTCATGCCGGTTCCCGGCCGTTTACTGGCCACCCTGCCAGTCATGCCGGTTCCCGGCCCTTCACTGGCCGCCCTGCCAGTAATGCCGGTTCCCAGCCATCACCTGGCCGAACCATCTCCGACCTCTGACCTCCGACCTCTAACCTCTTCCCCCTCACCCCTCGTGCGCCGTCTCGTACAGCGCCAAGATGTTCTCCACCGGCGTGATCCCCTGCAAGTTGTGGCACGGCGCGATGATGTACCCCGTCCCATCCGCCCCCAGCGTCGCCTTCAAGCGCCGCACCTCCGCCCGCACCTCGTCCGGCGTCCCGAACGGCAGCGTGTGCTGGTTATCCACCCCGCCGTGAAAGCACACCTGCCCGCCATACTGCGCCTTCAGCGCCGCCAGGTCCCAATCGCCGCAGCGCCACTGGATCGGGTTGAGCACATCAATCCCCATCTGCGTCAACTGCGGCAGCAGCCCGCGCAGGTCGCCGTCATCGTGATGGAACACCGTCAGCCCATAGCTGTGCGCCAGGTCAATCGCCCGCTGCATAAACGGCCGGTAGAAGCGCTCGAACACCGCCGGGCTGATCAGCAGGCCCGTCTGCATCCCCAGGTCGTCCGTCACCTGGGTCGTGTCCATCCGCCCGCGCAGCGCCTCATAGCAGCGCCGGTGATACTCCGTGAAAAAGTCCGACAGCCGCTGCTCAAAGTACAGCGTGAACTCCGGCTTCAACAGCGGGTCCATCAGGCTCGTCGCCAGCCCGCGCAGCAGGTTGTGCAGAAAGAACACCGCCGTATACCCGCAGCCAATCGCCCGCCCCGGAAACTGCTCGGCCAGCTCCGGCAGCTTGGCGTAGTCAAACCAGTCCGGCGACGGCCAGGCATACGCCTCCAGGTCAGCGATCGTCTCCGCCTCCGCCAACGGATTAAACACCAACTCCTCATACGTCGCCCCCTCCACCGCCTGGGTCCGGTAACCCAGTCCCCAAAAATCCACCCGATACTCCGCCGTGTGCTTCAACTCCGGCCCAATGTACGGCGGCGACACCTCCATGATCCCGTCAATGTGCAGCGCGTCGTACACCGCCAGGTTGGTGCGCACGCCAAAATGCGCTTGCAGTTTGTCAAACACCTCCCCCGTCGCCCACATATCCGTCGGCCAGCGGTCCGGCCGCTCGTGGCGCAGCGCGGCCAAAATGCGTTCGCGGTGAGTCATCATCCTGGGGTCTGCCTTTCCCGGCTTCCGCCGGCTGGAGCAAGCGCGCAGCCGGGCTACCCCGGCTTGCCCGGCAGTTTAGCCTTCAGCCCGCGCCCCCGGCCCTATCGGTTGTCATCAATTCAGCCGCCAAACAGCACTACTTTCGCCCCCACCCGGCCCTTGTGCAATTCGCTCAAGAGTCCGCCGCGCTTTTTCTACTTCTGCCATTGGCAGAACGCCCCCCGGCGCTTATACTTAAGCCCTCACCCGTCACGATCCTAACTGGTTTTGCGCAGGAGCCACGCCGCACGCATGGGAAAGTACCGCGTCCTGACCGATGAGCACGTCCGATCCTTCCTAGACAAGGGCTACCTGGTCATCCGGGGCGCTCTCGACCCGGCTCAGGCCCAGCCGTGGATTGACCGCGCCTACGCGCGCCTGGGCTACAGCCCGACCGACCCGGCCACCTGGGCCAAAGACATCGTCTGGCTCGACCACGAGAGCCACGCCCTCATCCGCGACATGTCGCCCGCCGCCTGGGGCGCCCTGCTCGACGTAGTCGGCGGCGAGGCGCGCCTCGAACCCGAAGTCTACGACATGCCCAACACCGGGCACTTCACCAGCGTCAACTCGTTCGAGTGGAGCGACGCCTTCATCGTCAACTTCCGCCGCGGGGCCGACCAGCCCTGGCAGCCGCCCTCGCCCGCCACCAAAGGCTGGCACAAAGACGGCTCCTACTTCCGCCACTTCCTCGACAGCCGCGAGCAGGCCCTGCTCACCATCGTTTGCTGGTCCGATATGCGCCACCAGGGCGGCGGCACGTTCGTCGCCCCGGACTCGGTGCGCATCATCGCCCGGCTGCTGGCCGCGCACCCGGAGGGCATCCCGGCCGGCGGCTTCGACTTCGCGGCCATCGCCGCCCAGTGCACTCAGTTCGAGGAAGTCACCGGCCAGGCCGGCGACTTCGTCATCCTGCACCCCTTCATGCTGCACGCCTCGTCGCAGAACGTGCTTGGGCTGCCGCGCTTCATGAGCAACCCGGCCATCATCCTCAAAGAGCCGATGCAGTTCAACCGCCCCAACCCGGACGACTTCTCGCTGCTGGAGCGCGCCACCCTGCACTACCTCGGCCTGGAGCGCCTCGACTTCCGCGCCCAGCACGCGCGCGAGGCCGTGTGGTGGGCCTCCGGCCGGCCGGCCGTGCCCGCCGCGGCCTAGCCCGCCGCGCAACTTAAAGCAGCGCGCCTGCCCCCGGCCGGAGCAGGCGCGCTTTCGTTAAGGTTGGGCCGGGCGGCCCGCCTACTTGAGCTGCGAGCCGCCGGTGGGCGCGGCGGGGTGCGCCTGCGGCACGGGGCTGGCCAGCGTCCAGCCGCCGTCTACCATCAGCGTCTGCCCGGTGATGTGCGCGGCCGCCGGCGAGGCCAGAAAGGTCGCCGCCGCCACCACGTCCTCCACGTAGCCCACGCGGCCGGTGGGCGTCACCGCCGCCCAGTTGGCCTCCAGGTGCGGGTCGTCGGCCAGGGTGCGCTCGGTCAGGATCGCCCCCGGCCCCAGCGCGTTGACGGTGATGCCGTGCGGCCCCAGCTCCAGCGCCAGCGTGGCGGCCATGTGGCGCAGCGCCGCCTTGGTGATGCCGTAGGCGCTCAGGTTGTTGAAGGCCGCCAGCCCGGTCACGCTCGACATGAGCAGGATGCGGCCCTTGACCCCGCGCGCCACCATCGCCCGCGCCCCGGCCTGCGCCGTGAAGTAGCTGCCGCGCAGGTTCACGCTCGTCAGCCGGTCGAAGGCTTCCGGCGTGTAGTCCAGGAAGCTGCCGTAGTTAGTCAGGCCCGCCACGCAGGCCACCACGCGCAGCCCGCCCAGGCGCGCATCGGCCTCGGCCGTCATGGCCCGCACCGCCGCCACGTCGGCCACGTCCAGCGCGTAGGCCGTCACCCGCGCCGCGCCCGCCTCGGCGTTGATGCGCTCGGCGGCGGCCCGCGCCACGGCCCCGTCCAGGTCGTTCAGCGCCACGGGCGCGCCCGCCAGCGCGAAGGCCCGCGCCAGGGCATAGCCGATGCCCACCCCCGCCCCGGTCACCAGCGCGGCCTGCGGTTCAGCGCTCATAGCGGCTCTCCAAAGTAGTCGCGGCTCATCCGGCGGTGGAGGTGCCGGCGCGCCACCGCGTCGTTCAGCTCCAGCCCCCAGCCGGGCGCCTCGCTCAGGCGCACCGCGCCGTCCACGATCACCGGCCCGCCGGCGTAGGTCACCAGGTCTTCCCAGTAGTCCAGGTCGAGCGCGTGGAACTCGAGCACCAGGAAGTTGGGGATGGCGGCGCACACCTGCGCCATGGCCATAGTGCCCACCGGGCTGCACACGTTGTGCGGCGCGAAGGGCAGGCTGCGCAGCTCGGCCTGCGCGGCGATGCGCAGCCCTTCCATCGCGCCGCCGCACTTCGCCAGGTCGGGCATGACCACGTCCACGGCGTTGGCCTGCATCAGGGCGTGCAAGCCGAAGCGCGTGTAGGCGTTTTCGCCCGCGCAGATGGGCACCGGGCTGGCGGCGCGCACGCGGGCCAGCGCTTCCAGGCTGTCGGGCGGCACCGGCTCCTCCAGCCACATCAGCTTCAGGTGCGCCAGCTCGCGCGCCACCGTCACGGCGCTGGGCACGTCGTAGCGGGCGTGGATGTCGAGCGCGAAGTCCACGCCGTCGCCGATGGTCTGGCGGATGCGCTCGGCGCGGCCGACCACGCTGTCAATCTCGCGCGGGGTCAGGCTCCAGTTCCAGGCGTCGTGCTTGGCGGGGTGCCGCGCGTCATCGGTGTCGAACTTGACGGCGCGGAAGCCGCGGGCCAGCGCTGCGCGGGCGGCCTGCTCCGCCTGGTCGCGGAGGCGGGCCTCGCGCCCGGCCCCAGCTTCAGCGGGGCCGCTGACGTGCTGGCCGGCGGCGTCAATGGTGCCGGCGTTGCAGTCGGCGTAGAGCCGCACCGTGTCGCGGAACTTGCCGCCCCACAGGCGGTAGCACGGCACGCCGAGGGACTTGCCCAGCAGGTCCCACAGCGCCAACTCGACGCCGGAGAGCGCGGTGAGCAGGTGGCCGCCCTGCGCGCCGGTGAACAGGTTGAAGCGCCGGATCTGCTCGTGCAGGGCGTTGACGTTGCGCGGGTCTTGGCCGAGCAGGTGCTCGCCCATGGCGTCAATCAGCGCCACGATGGCCGCAGCGGGCGCCGAGGGGTAGCACTCGCCCAGGCCGGTGAGACCTTCATCGGTGTCAATCTTGACGAACACGCACGGCCCAACGACGCGCAGGATGGCGGTGCGGATGGCGGTGATCTTCATTTATCTTCCTAACCTATAGCCCCGGCACCCAGCCGCGGCCCCACGCCTCCAGGCGCGGCGCGCGGAAGTCGCCGGAGGCCGGCATAACGGCCGTCTGCCCGCCATCCACCACCAGTGTGACGCCGTTGATGTAGCGGGCGGCGTCGGAAGCCAGGAACATGGCGACCTGGCCGATGTCGTGCGGGCGGCCGATGAAGCCGACGGGCACGGTGCGGCTGTCGCGGGCCTCGTCAAAGTCGAGCAGCGTCTTCAAGTGGCCCTCGGTCAGGATCCACCCCGGCGCGATGGCGTTGACCCGCACGCCCTTTTGCGCCAGCTCGATGGCCGCCACGCGGGTGAAGGCCACGATGGCGCCCTTGGTGGCGGCGTAGACCGTGTGCTCGGTCATGCCCGCGAAAGCGTGGATAGAGGCCAGGTTGACCACCGCGCCGCCGCCGTCGGCGGAGAGCGCCGGCACCAGCGCCTGAGTGAGAAAGAACATGGCGCGGATGTTGACGTTGAAGAGGAAGTCGAAGTGCTCAACCGTGGTCTGCTCGAAAGGCTTGTTGAGGGTGATGCCGGCGTTGTTGACCAGCACGTCCAGCCCGCCCAGGTAGGCCGTGGCGGCCGCGGCCAGCGCCCGCACCTGCGCCAGGTCGTTGAAGTCGGCGTGGAAGGCCTCGGCCTGCCCGCCCGCCGCGCGGATGGCGGCGACGGTCTCCTGCGCGCCCTCCGGCCCGAGGGGGTAGTGCACGGCCACGGCCGCGCCGGCCGCGGCAAACTCCTTGGCCACGCCGCGCCCGATGCCGGTGTCGGCCCCGGTGACCAGCACGCGCTTGCCGGTGAATGAATCATTAGCGCCCATGTGCGCCTCCTGTGCGTTGTGCGGAAATCAAGCCAGCGGCCAGCGCGGCTTGACACCGCGGTTGACGTACGAGCGCGGGAACTTGCCCTGCGCGAACGCCACGACGGACTCGACGGAGAGCTGGTAGGCCAGGTTGCGGTCTTCGTCGGACTCGCCGGCGGTGTGCGGCGTGAGCACGACGTTGTCCATGCCGAACAAGGGGTTGGCCGGGTCGGGCGGCTCCTGCTCGAACACATCCAACCCGGCGGCGGCGATCCATTTTTCAGTCAGGGCGCGCGCCAGGGCCGGCTCATCCACCACCGGCCCGCGCGCGGTGTTGATCAGGATGGCCTGGGGTTTCATCCGCTGCAGCTCGCGCTCGCCAATCAGGTGGTGGGTCTGCGGCGTGAGCGGGCAGTGCAGCGACACGAAGTCGGACTGGGCCAGCAGGTCGTCGAGCGCGGCCGGCTGCGCCCCGGCGGCGGAGATCACCTCCGGCGCGAGGAAGGGGTCGAAGACCAGCGTGCGCACGTCGAAGCCGCTCAGCTTCTTGGCCACCAGGCGCGAGATGTGGCCGAAGCCCACCAGGCCGAGGGTTTGCCCGTGCAGGTGCCAGCCGCTGGGGAAGATGCGGGCCGGCCGCCACTGCCCGGCGCGCGTGCGCCGGTCGAGCACGACCAGGTTGCGGATGACGGCGAACAGCAGGCCGATGACATGGTTGGAGACGGCGTCGTTGTGGGCCTCGGGCGTGTTGGCGACCACGATGCCGCGCTCGGTGGCGGCGGCCACCGGCACGTTGTCGGTGCCGCTGCCGGTGCGGATGATGGCCCCGCACTGCGGCAGGAAGGCAAGGACCTCGGGAGTGAGGAGCGTGCCGCCCCAGACCCACACCAGGTCGGCGTCGGCGGCGTGCCGGCGTACGTCGTCGGCGCTGCGGCATTCGACCGCCACAAAGTCCACGTTAGCTTGCGCCAGGATCTCCGCCGCCCAGGCGGGGACGGGGTAGCCGGCGCCTTCCAGCAAGACGGCTTTAAAGCGTTTCATTGCGCTGCTCCTTTGGCGGCGGGGCCGGCCACCAGCTGGCGGATGCCGCCCGCCTGCTGCCGCGCCCCTTCCATGAGAAAGCCCATATCGTTGCCGACGGACAGCCACTGCGCGCCGCGGCGCACCCAACCAGCCTGCGCCTCCGGCCCGCCACCGATAGACTGCCCGGCAAACAGGCCGGCGCGGCGGGCGGCGGTGATGACGCGCTCCATGACAGCGACTACCTCGGGGTGGTTGGTCTGACCCAGGAGGCCCATGGAGCCGGAAAGATCTTGCGGGCCGAGGACGACGCCGGTGAGTCCGGGGAGCTGCACGATCTCGTCAATGGCGTTGGCGGCGTCAATGTGCTCGATCTGGGCGATGACGATGACGGTGGCGTTGGCGCGGCGGGCGAAGTCCGGCCCCAGCAGGCGGCCGTAGCCCGAGGCGCGGCGCGGACCGAAGCCGCGGATACCATCGGGCGGGTAGCGGCAGGCCGCCACGGCGCGGCGCACGTCGTCCACGCTGCGCACGAACGGCACGATGACGCCGTCCGCGCCGATGTCGAGGACGGGCTTGATGAGGGCCGGGTCGTTCCAGCGCACGCGGACCAGGGCGGCCACCTCGCTGCCCTTGGTGGCCATCAGGTGCGCCTGCACGGTCTCGAGCGACATGGCGTTGTGCTCGGTGTCAATCCACACGAAGTCGTAGAGGCTGCACAGGGCTTCGGTGATGGTGGCGTCGGTGCAGGTGATAACGGGGCCGAGGCAGACCTGGCCGCGCGCGAGCTTGTCGCGGAACTTCTGAGCGTTCTCCATGCTGGCTCCTGGGCGGGCGGCGGGCGGCCGGCCGCGGCTGGTTATTGCGGGGCTGGCAAACCGCCCGGCATCGGCGGGCGGCGCGGGTATTATGCGACCAGAGGCGGCGGAGGGGAAGTGGGAGGTTAGAGGTGAGAGGTGGCCGCTGAGTACAGCGGTGGAGGTGGGAGAAGCGGCGTCAGGCTACGAGTACGTGGCACTGTCACCGGCGGCGCAAGGCAATGGCGCGGCGGAGGGGCACCGCTGTCTGCTGTCCGCGCCTACGGGCCAGACTCAAACGCCAGGTCGTCGAGATACAGGCTGCTCTGGTCCGACGTGTCGGTGGTGAATTGGAGGCGCAGGCCGACGGTCTGCCCAGCGTAGGCGCTCAAATCCACTACCCGGTGGGTCCAGCTATTGGTCTCGAGCGCGGCGCATACACCGTAAGCGTCCACCACCGTGTCGTTGACCCACACCGAAAGCACATCGTAATAGCAACCGGCCTCGTCCGAGTCTATCCACTGCCAATAGGCCAGGTGCGCGCCGCCCGCGGGCACGGTGACGGTCTGCGCCAGCGCGGCCGTCTCGGAGACCACGCCGCCGAGCCAGAGCGCCCAGCCGCCGCCGTGGGTGGTGTGGCCGGTGGCGGTCAGCGCCTGTTGGGTGACGATGAGCGACCGGCCATGGGTGGAACTGAGGCTCCAGACGACCGGGCCGGACTCGAAGCCGCCGTTCGGCAGCAGGCTGATTACACCGGCTTGCCGATTGATGACCGGGAAGTACAGCTGGTTCGTCTGCGTGATGGTGGTGGTTGCGACCAGGTAGGACGACACGCGGTTGTCGCCGACGGCGTGCGCGCTCAGATCGGCGGCGTTGAGCGCCAGGTCGCTGCACGCGCCGATCAGGCCGGTGTGCTCGCATAGGCGCACTTGCGTGCCCGGCCCCACCTGCACCGAGGAGATCGCGTCGTTGGGCAGGCCGAGATTCTCGACGTTGTACGTGCCCAGGCCGCGCACGAGGCATTGGCCGCCGTAGTTGGGGTAGACGAACAGCGCGATCTGCTGGCTGCCGGGGCGGCAGTCGCCGGGGACGGTGGCGGCTGGGCCGTCGAGCACGTTGCTGTCTATGTTCAGGGTCACGCCGCCATAATCAATAGTGTGCGAGCCTGCGTATTGCCGCAGGCGCTGATGTTGGTTCCAGAGCGTGTCGCTGATGTAGGACACGCCAAACACCGAGGCGGACGCATCGTAGCCGCCATAGGTCCAATAGGCCAGCCAGACGGCGTCGGGCACATGGGCGATGCCGGCCAACTGAGGTATGTTCGACGAATAGGGCGAGCCGTAGACGCCGGCGAGGCTGTCCGCGGCGCGCACGACCTGGGTCCAGCCGGAGACGAAGGCCTCAACCGCAGCCTGGCAGGCGTCGCCGTAGGTAGGAGATAAGGTGTAGCTCTCGATGTCGTAATAGAGCACGGTGCCCGCGCCGCCCGCGCCGGTGAGGCCGAGGACGTGGGCGCGGCCGAGCGCCAGGTAGGCCTCGATGCGGCCCTGCTGATAGGCCAGCGCGGAGTCGGCGCTCATCTTGCGCTTGCTGCCCACGAAGCACGGGGCCTGCGGGCCGACCCAGGTGGGCACGAAGGCCCAGCCCTGCTGCGCCAGCACCTGCACGTAGGCCTTGGTGAGCGGGGTGCAGGGCGCGATGCCCGCGCCGCCCAGGTACAGGTTGCGGGCGCGATAGGGGCTGTGGTCCCACCAGGCCTGCATGTTGGCCCAGGGCGTGGGGCCGGCGTCCACATAGCAGCCGTCAAAAGCATGGCCGTTGAAGGCGAAAGCATAGCCATTCAGGCTGGCGGCCGCGGCGACCGGGTTGGCGGCGGGGGCCGGACCGGGGGCGCTCATCAGCGCCGCCTGCCCGCCGGGGAGCGGTAGGGGCCGCCAGGTCTGGCCGCCATCGGTGGTCTGCTGGAGCCGAACAGTGAGGGTACAGCCCGCGGCGGTGCAGTCGCCGGCAGCGGTGCGAGCCCAGCCGTAGGTGGGGGCCCAGCCGGCGGCGGGGCCGGCGGGCGACAGGCTGAGGGCTTGCGCGTCGGCGTCGGGCAGGCGCGCCCAGGTCTGACCGCCGTCGGTGGTGGTGAAGGCGGCGCGCAAATCAAAGGCGCTGCCGGTGGCGCGCTGCACGATCAGGGTGCCGGTCTGCGCGTCAGTGAAGCGGAGCGCGACTGCGCCCGCCAGCGCGGCCGTGTCGCCGGGGGCGAACAAGGCCAACGGCATTGACTGCCAGGCGCGGCCGCCGTCGGTGGTGTGCAGGAGCGTGTAGGCGGGGTCGGCCGCGGGCGCGCCGGCGAGGCTGACGAGCCAGCCTTGATCCATATCCAAGAACCAGCCGGCCACTAGCGCGCCAGGCACGGCGGGCGGCGTGCGGTCGGCCCAGTGGGCGCCGGCGTCAGTCGTCAGGTAGAACCGCGCGCCGAGCAGCACCCAGCCCGAGGAAGGGCCAAGGGCCTGGAAGGCGCGCAGCGCGGGCGGCGGGGCAGGTGCGCGCCGTTGGGCGGCCACGAGGAGCAGGCCCAGGACGGCCAGCAATCCCAACAGTCCCCAGCGCAGGCATCTAGCAGGCATGGGCCAATTTTACCTGAGGCGAAGCAGGCCATGCGGCCGCGCTCAGCTTCAGGGGCGAGACGCTACCCAGGCGGCCTAAGCGCCGCCGCCGCGCCCATTGACGACCCACGCGGCGAGACTACAATGCGGCCGTCACGTGTTGGTCGGTGAGCCGTTGTTGGAGAAGCCGCCATGCCCAAGCACACCCCCATGTCGCCGCGGCCAGAGCTTAAGCGCGCCTCATCCATTCACCTTCACTAGAGATTGGCGTCACCAAATGCCTTCTGCTTCCGCCGCGTTGGAACGATTGGTTGACGGCAACCGCCGCTTTGCCGCCGATGCGCCCTCGCGCGCCATGCTGACCGACTCGGCGCGGCGCAGCGCGCTGGCAGCCGGGCAGGCGCCGTTCGCCACGATCTTAGGCTGCTCAGATTCACGTGTGCCGGTGGAGCTGGTCTTCGACCAAGGGCTGGGCGATCTGTTCGTCATCCGCGTGGCGGGCAACATCAGCGCGCCGGCGCTGATCGGCAGCGTGGAGTTCGCGGCCGAGGCGTTTGGCACGCGGCTGGTGGTGGTGTTGGGCCACCAGCGCTGTGGCGCGGTGACGGCCACGCTGGAAGCCTTGCAGCGCCCGCCCGCGGCGCAGTCGCCCCACCTAGGCTCCATCGTAGACCTCATCCGCCCAGCGGTAGCGCCGCTGCTAGAGCAGACCGACTGGCCGACCGGCCAAGAAGCCCTGCTGGCTGCCGCCGTGCGCGCCAACATCCGGATGGCAGTGGAGCAACTGCGGCACGGCTCGCCGCTGGTTCAGCAACTGATCACCGAGGCCGGGCTGCGGGTGGTAGGGGCGGAGTATTCGCTGGAGACCGGCCTGGTGGAGTTTCTGGACGACCTGAGCTAAGGCGAGGCGGCTGGTTGACTTCCCGGCCAGGCCGGAGGCGAGACCAACGGCGCCCTACCGGGAGCGGGCGGCTGAGCGCATATTAGGGGGGCGCAGGCGGGCGGGCCGGCCTAGCTGAGCGGCGCGGGGTACGCCGCCCGCGCAAAGCATCTGGGTCATTCGCATGCGAATTGCTGATCGAACACCGCGACTCGGAACTATCCGGGTTGGCGATGCGGGGTGACGCTTGACGATCAGCACATTTGTACATACAACCGAATGGTGGAGTACGAATGGGATCAGGGCAAGGCGCGCAGCAACCGCGAAAAGCACGGCGTTGACTTCGCTGACGCCGTGACCGTATTTGAGGACGATCAAGCCCCCCCATCGCCGACCCTGACCCAGACGAGGAACCCTTCACCACACTGGGCGCTGATGGCAGCGGCCGGGTGCTCGTGATGATCTACGTCTTCCGCGCTGAGCGCCTCAGGCTGATCTCCGCGCGCAAGGCCACGCCGCGTCAGCGCCGGCACTATCAAGGTGAAACATGAAGAAAGAATACGACTTTAGCCAGGGCAAGCGCGGGCCGGTCGTGCGAGTTCCCCCCCGGCAAGACCCGCATCACCATCCGGCTGGACGAAGACCTGCTCGATTGGTTTCGCGCGCAAGTGAACGCGGCCGGCGGGGAGAATTACCAAACGCTGATCAACACCGCGCTGCGCGAGTACGTGCAGCAGCGCCAGGAGCCGCTGGAAGACACCTTGCGCCGCATCATTCGCGAGGAGTTGCGGGCGCAAGTTTAGCCCAATCTCCGCGGCCGCCTGCCCACCATGGATCGCCTCGGCTGCGATGCGCGGCCGCGCCACCGATGACCGGCGCGAAGAAAAAAACGCGCCGCGGCATTGTGCCAATGCGGCCGGTGAGCGCCTCTCCGCTACCCAACTAGCTGAGAAGCAGGCAAAGATGGAGCGGCTGGCGCGCGTCTTGGGAACAGCCGGCGGCGCTACAAGTCGAGCGGCGCGGCGGCTTCGGCCAGCCAGTGCGCCGTCTGAGCCTCAAACGCCGCGCGCAGGGCCGGGTTGGGCAGGTCGGCGGCGAGGGCGGTGAGGGTGACGCGGGCCTGGGCCAGGTTGGCGGCGGCTTCGGGCCGGCGGTGGTGGGCTTGCAGACGACTGAGCGCCAGCAAAAGCTGCGCCTCGTCCAGCGACCCGCCCCGCGCCGCTACGACGGACCGGGTGGCCTCCAGCAGCGTCAGCGCCTCGGCGCTCCGGCCCAGCGCCGTGAGGGCCTGCGCCCGCAACAGCGCCAACCGGGGGATGGCGCTCGTGGGCGTGTCAGGCTCGGGCAGCGCCGCCGCCAGCGTGTTGAGCCAGTCGAGCGCGGCCGCCGCCTGCCCCTCGGCCAGGGCCAGCTCGACGCGCGCCGCCCACACACTCCGCCGGCCCATGGCGCGCGGCGGCACAGCCGGGTCAAAGGCGAACTCCAGCAGCCGGACCGCTTCGGCCAAACGCCCCTGCCGCGCGCACACCCGCGCCAGCGCCGCCGCCGACGTCTGCTGCCAATAGATGGAGGCGATCTCATCGGCCAGGGCGCGCGCGCGGGTCAACTGGTCGGCGGCGGCCGCGTCGGCCCCCAGCGCAAAGTAGGCCGCGCCCAGGCTACAGCGCGCACAGGTCTGCCATTGCGCATGGCCAATGCCCTCCGCCAGGGCCAGCGCGGCATGCCCCACGGCCAGCGCGCGGCGGTACTGCCCGGCGGAAGCCAGGCACATCGCCTGTACCGCCAACGCAAAGGCCTCGCCCGGCCGGTTGTGCATGCCGCGCGCCACCGCCAGCGCCTCTTCCAGCTCGCGCAGCCCTACCGCCAGGGGAACCTGCGGCATCAACGTATCAGAGGTGGGGTTGGAGCAGCGCAACGCCAGGGAGGTCAGGGCCGAGGCCAGCCCGGCGCGGTCGTCGCGCTCGCGGAAGAGCGTGACCGCCTGCTCGAGATAGCGCGTGCCCTGGCGCAGGTCGCCGCCCAGATAGCTCGTCATGCCCAGCAAGTCGTAGGTCTCGGCCTGCCCAGCGTCGTCGGCCAGGTCTTGAAAGATGCCCAGCGCTTCGCGGTGGCGCTCGATGGCGGCGGACGCCTGACCCTGGTTCAGGTGCCAGTTGCCGACGCGATTGAGGCTGTGGGCCAGTTGGGCGCCCTGCCCAAAGCGCCGCGCTAGCGCCAAGGCCCGCTCGAAGTATTCGCCCGCGCGCTCGTAGTCGCGGCCGCTCCACAGCAGCCCCAGGTCGAGCAGCGCCTGCCACTCGGCGCGCGGCCGGCGGTTGGCGGCCGCCAGGTTGAGGGCCGCGGCGTAGTCGCCTTCCGCGCCCGCGAAGTTGCCGAGGGTTTCATGCGCGCGGCCGCGCCGACGGCACAACTCGGGGGCCACGGGCTGGTCGAGAGCCTCGGCCGCCTCGATGGCGCGCGTATAGTGCTCCAGCGCTTCGTGCGGGGCGTAGCGGGCCAGCGCCTCGTCGCCCGCGGCCTGCGCGTACTGCCGGGCTTCGGCCCACTCTTCGGCCTGGGCATAGTGGTAGGCCAGGTCGCCCAGGTAGTGGTTGAACTGGGCCGTGCCGTCGTAGAGCGTGACGAGCGTTTGGGCGACGGCCCGGTGCAACTGGCGGCGCTCGCGCCGCAGCAGCGTGGCGTAGACCGCCTGGTGCATGAGCGCATGGTGGAAGGCATATTCGTCGTCGCCCCGCGTGCGCAGCATGCGCAAACCCACCAGGCGATCAAGATGGGCCCGGGCGTCAAGCGGCAGCGGGGACAGCGGGCGGGTGGCAGTCATGGCGCGGCGGTCCACCACAGATTATAGAGCACACAGGGCGCGAGCGGAGCCGGCCGTGCCCGGCGCGCTCCAGCTACCCGCCTCTGACTCATCAGTTTCCAGGGAACCCTGGGCGGGTGACGGGCGTCTGTGGTGTGTGAACGGCGCTCTGCCACGCGGCGGAGCCTGGTATGAGGAGCAGAGGATGCGCAAGACACGAGTACTTTTGATGCTGGGCGGCCTGGCCGTCGGGCTGGCGGCCGCCCTGGCTTTTGCCGCGATCTCGTTCGCCGGGGCCAACACCGGCCTGGCGGGCACCCACTGGCAACTGACCGAGATCAACGGTCAGCCGGCCGTGGCGGGCGATGTGACGCCGACCTTGCAGTTTCTGCCGGAAGACCGCCTGAGCGGCAACGGCGGCTGCAATGGCTACGGCGGCGCGTATACCGTAAACGGCAGCGCGCTGCAGTTCAGCGAGATGATGAGCACGCTGATGGCCTGCGCCGACGATGCGCTGACCACACAAGAGAGCGCGTACTTCCAGGCGCTCGGCAGCGTGGCAAGCTACGCCCTGAGCGGCGACACCCTGACGCTCAAGGACGCGAGCGGCGCGCCGGTGCTGGTGTTCGCGCGCCTCTAGCTCAGCGCACGAGAAAAGGCCGGACGACCTGTCCGGCCTTTTTGATTCCAGCAAGGCCGCTGGCGCGCATCAGCTTGATGGTGTGAACCAGGCCTTCGCGCGCGGCGGCCGATTGGAATTGCGCCGGTTCGTTTCGAGCGAGCGCGGGACCGCCAGACGGAACACATTGCGCCCCTACATCGGGCAGCGCTGCGGCCCACGCGTTAGGGTTCCGCCGCCGTCACCAATGGCAGCAGTTCGGGCGCGGCGGCGCGCAGGCCGTGCCAGAAGGTGAGGTGGTAGACCCATTGATAGAGGGGCAGGCGCAGGCCATAGGGCAGCGGGCTGCCATCCACCGGGCCGAGGAGACGGCGCGCGCGCGCCAGCACGGCCGCGTGGCGCGCAGGGACGGCGAGCACCCAGC
The DNA here is from genome assembly GCA_020850595.1 of Anaerolineales bacterium. Taxonomy (GTDB): domain Bacteria; phylum Chloroflexota; class Anaerolineae; order Anaerolineales; family UBA6663; genus JADZEK01. The sequence goes on along the minus strand of JADZEK010000042.1, from coordinate 5,479 downwards.
GCAGCGCCCGCCGTCCGCGCCGCCCATAGCGCCGCCAGCGCCTGTGCAAGAAGCCGCCGATCAGCTCGGGGTAGCGGCGCACGAGGCGGCCGGCTGTGGCGCCCTCGCCCTGCGCGTCGTTCAGGCCGCCGGCCAGGCTGCGCGTGTAGAGGTGCAGCGCCGCGGACTGCGGGCGATAGGCAAACTGCGCGCCGTGCCGCGCCAAGCGGTAGCCGAACTCAATGTCTTCATGGCGCGACAGCGTTACATCGAAGCCCGGCTCCAGCGCCCACAGTGCGCGCGGCACCGAGAGGCTGCCCGCCAGGCAATCCCAGAACGTGGGCGCGTAACCGGGCCGGGCGATCTTGGCAAAGTGCTCATCGTAGCGGGCAGTCAGGTAGCGTTCCCAGGGGGCGCGGGCGGCCGGGGCGAGCAGGTCAATGTGGCCCAGACCCACGCGCCGGAGCGAGGGCGCTTCCGCCTGCGCGCCGAGGTGCTCGGCCAGACAGGCGGGCGCGGGCACGATGTCGTCATCCAGAAATACGAACAGCCCGCCGCGCGCGATGGCCGCCCCGCGGTTGCGCGCCGCGCCCGGCCCGCCCTGCGGCCCCTGGCAGGCGCGCAGCTCGAACGGGAACGCGGCGGCGGGCGGCTCACCCGCGCCGTCAAGCGAGACCACCACTTCAAACTCGCTCACCGGCAGGGTTTGCGCGGCGAGCGCGGCCAGCACGCGGGCCAGGCTGGCGCGCGGTCCATGCGTGGGGATGACGACGCTGACGGCCGGGGCGGTCACGGCAGCCCGCGCAGGTCCATGCGCCACTCGACCAGCGCGGCGTAGCCCAGCCACAGCTTGAGCGCCAGGCGCAGCGCTCCATCGCGGCCGTGCAGGAGGGTGCGGCGCAGCCGGTGGGCGGGCGTGGCGGCCGTGTTGCGCCCGCCGCGCGCCGTGACCGCCCAGGCAAAGCCCGCTGCCTGCGCGGCCAGGGCCAGCGCGGGCGAAACGCGGCCGTAGGGATAGGCCAGGCCGTGGCCCGCCGCGCCGCCCAGGTGGTCGCGCAGCGCCCGTCGCGCGGCCCGTAGGTCGGCCAGCGCTTCAGCCGGCGCGAGCGTGTCGAGCGGGCGATGCGTGTGCGCGTGGGCGATGACCTCCACGCCCTCGGCGGCCAGCGCGCGCAGGGCGGGCCAGTCGAGCAGCGGCGCGCCGCGTGGTCCGTCCCAATCGGCGGTGCGGCCGACGCGGCTGGTCACGACGGCCAGGGTCGCGGCGCAGCCGTGCGCGCGCAGCAGCGGCCAGGCCAGGTCGGCAAAGTCGGCGGTGCCGTCGTCAAAGGTCAGCGCGATGCGCCGGCCGGGTGCGCGCGCGTGCTCGGCCGCCCAGGCCGCGCCCAGGCTCACGCCCACCAGCCCGCGCCGCGCCAGCGCCTGCAACTGCGCCTGCAACTGTTCTGGCCGCACCCCCAGTGGGTCGGCGGCGGCAGAACTGATGCGGTGATAGCAGAGGGCGAGAAAGGGCATGGGGATTATTGATTGACGACTGGTGATGTAGAGTCGGACAACTGCGTTGCGAGAGTCAACCGCTCGCCATGCAGCAATCACACATCAGCCATCGCTCTGGTGAGCGCGTCCCAGGCAAAGCGCGGCAGTTGCCAACCCAGCAGCCGGAGCAGGAGGCGCGGGCGCGCGCTGGGGGGCGCGTGGCGCATGAAGACCAGGAGCCAGTTGCAGCCGCGCAGCCACACCTGCTGGAGGCGACGGCGGTCGCCGGCCGTTGCGCCGAGGTGCCGGACGCGGGCGCGCAGCGCCGTGACGGTGCGCCAACCGGCGGCGCGGGCGCGCAGGCACAGGTCGGCATCTTCATAGTAGGCGATGAGGCGAGCGTCGAACACGCCCACCTGCCGCAGCACGGCCGCGCGCGCCAACAGCGCGCAGCCCCACACATAGTCAACAGCTAGCTGATCGAGCGCCGCGTCGGGGGGGGGCGGCGGCTCGCGCACGTCGCCGGTGACGAAGCTGCAGATGCCGCCGACGATCACGCGCGCCGGGTGACCAGGCCGCGCCGGGTGCTCCAGCCGCGCGCCGACCAAGCCGATGTCGGGCGCGCTGTGCAGCACGCGCCGCATCTCGGCCAGCGCGCCGGGCGCGAGGGTGGCATCTGGGTTGAGCACGAGCACCGCCGCCGCGCCGAGCGCCAGGGCGCGGGCCAGCCCGGCGTTGGCGGCGTAGGCGAAGTGGTGGTTGCGGCCCAGCCGGAGCACTTCGGCCGCCGGGCAAGCCGCGCGCGCGGCCGCCACGGTGTCGTCGGTGGAGGCGTTATCCACGACGAGGATGTGCGCGGGCGGCGCGGTCGAGCCGGCCAGCGCGGCCAGGCAGGCGGCGATCTCAGCGGCGCTGTTCCAGGTGACGACGACGGCGGCCACGGCCGGAGAGGCCGATGGCGGAGACTCGGAGTACGGAGACACGAAGCCAGGCATCGGTAAAGTCCAGGTGCAGCCTCAGTCCGGCCCGCGTGTCTTTAGCCCCCGGTGTGCCCCGGCTGTGTTTCGCCGGCGCCGCGCTTGCCCGCCCGCCGCCTTTCCAGTTCCGCCTCGAGGCGCGCGGCGGCGGCCTCCCAATCAAAAGACGCGCGGGCAAAAGCGCGGGCCGCCTCGCTCTGGCGCGCCCAGGCGGCGTCATCCGTCAGCAGGTGGATGACGGCCTGCGCGAAGGCGCGCGGCTCATCGGCCGCCGTCAGCGCGGCAGGCGGCGCGCCTACGCCGGCGTTCGCGGCGCGCGTGGCGACTACCGGGCGGGCGGCGGCCAGGCCGTCGAGCACTTTGTTGAGCGCGCCCGCTTCGCCTAGCAGCGGCGCGGCCACCACGCGCGCGGCGGCGTACTCGGCCGCCAGGTCGGGCACGTAGCCGGTGGCGGTGACACCGGCGCGGGCAGAGAGCGCAAGCAGCGCCGGCGGCGGGCGCGCGCCCACGAGGCGCAGCGCGGCGCTTGGACACGCGGCCCGCACCCGCGGCCACACGGCCTCCACGAGCCAGCGTGCGGCGGCCTGATTGCGCGCCCGGTCGAGCGCGCCCACGAAGAGCACGCGGCCGGGCCGGCTCAGCTCGGGGGGAATGTTCAAGAAAGCGCGTGTGTGCGCCACGGGCGGCAGCACCAGCGCTGCGGCCCCCTGCCCCGCCAGCCAGCGCGCGTCTCGGGCCGACCGGACGACCACAAGCTCAGCCAGCCGGAGGTAGGCGCGCTCTTGCTGCCGCCGCCGCCAGACGCTCAGCCAGCGCCAGGGCCGCGCCCGCGCCGCCGCCCACTCCACGCGCCAGCGCAGATCCACCTCGTCCAGCACGCGCACCGCGCCGCGCGGGGCCAGCGGGAGCCAGCGCCCCATCTCCGTCCACGCGCAGTAGAGCACGTCCAGCTGACCCGCTGCGGCCCACGCGGCCAGCGCGGCGCGCACCTCGCCGGCTGCGCGCCGCCCCAGCGCACGCCACGCCCCTGCGCGGCCGGCCGCCCACGCCTGCGCCAGTTGGTGTGACAGGGTGACGGCCGGACGCACCAGGCGCAGCTCAGTCACCAACGGCCGCAGCGCTTGGGCCAACGGCGCGGTAGCGGCGTCCACAAAGGCTAACACGCGCACGGCATGGCGCGGGCGCAGAAACTCAATGAGCGCCAGCAAGTCGGCTCCACCGCCGTGTGGCGCGCCGGGATATGGCAGATAAGGCGTGGCGATGACGAGGTTCATGCGCGGCGCGCCCACTCAACGGCGCAGGTCGCTGGGCACGCAACCGTTGTACCATGAAACGGCAGGCGGGGAATTGGCATAAAATGGCGGGGGCACGAGGGAAGGAGCCGCCAGGGACCCCGGGGCGGGCGGGCCGGCCGCCGGTGAGCGGCAGGTTGTTCATGGCAGGCATCACGCTCAGACCGCAAGCCCCAGCTCACAGCCCATTCGATCAGTTCGCCAGCCGAAGGAGCAAAGCATGGAATTCGAAAGCGTTGTGCGCCGCCGCCGCATGGTGCGGGCTTTCGCCGAGACGCCGGTAGCGCCGGAAGTTGTAGATCACATACTCGATCTGGCGCGGCGCGCGCCGAGCGCGGGCTACACGCAGGGGCAGGCGTTCATCAGCGTGACGCGCGCCGACCTCAAGGCTGCCATCGCCGCCGTGTGCGACGAGCAAGAGTACACCGCGCGCGGCTTCGCGCCGTTCATCTCCGGCGCGCCGGTGCTCATCATTCCGTGCACCAGCGAACTGGCCTATCACCGCCGCTACCAGGAGGCGGACAAGGTCAACGCGGAGGGCAACGAGATCGCCTGGCCGGTGCCCTACTGGTTCATGGACATCGGCTGCGCGGCGATGGTAGTGATGCTGGCGGCGGTGGACGCGGGGTTGGCGACGGCCTTCGCGGGGGCGCACGACCTGCCGGGCTTCCGGGCCGCGCTAGGCATCCCGCCGGAGGTGACGCCGGTGGGGGTAATCGCGCTCGGCTACCCGGCGCCCGACCTGCGTTCGCCGTCGCTCAAGCGCGGGCGCAAGCCGCTGGCCGAGGTGGTGCACCGCGAGGGCTGGCAGGGGGGCGGGCGCGTAGAAGTCTAGCGAGAGCTTTTCAACATCGCCTTAACGAAAGCCGCGCCGAAAGCTGAAAATGACGGCCAGCACGACGGCCAAGATGACCAGACCTTCGCCCCAGCCCAAAACGCGGAACCAAAGCACCGCCACCGCCAGCGCGAGGGCGGCGGCCAGGAACACGAGACCGAGGGCCAGGAACCTTTCGGGGATTTTGGGCATCTTCAACTCCGAGCGCAGTCGCCGCGCTCAGCCGCTGCGTATCCAGCATGGGAGTGGAGACCGATGAACAACCGCCGCCTGCTCGTCGTGACCTGCGCCGGGTTGACCGTCCTGGGCCTGTGCCTGGCCCTCACCAGCGTGTTGAGCCTCCTGGTGTACCAGCGGATGAGGCGGCCGCCGGTCTTACCCGAGGCGACCATAGACCTGACCGGGCACATGGTCCTCGGCTTCGAGGTGGCTTCGTTCGTGCCGTGCGGCCGGGAGGATAGCGGCGAAGCCTATTGGCTCAGCGCCGACCCGGGCGTGGAACTGTACGACGCCTACCACGCCGCGACGGGCACGGAGGATTATATCCCGGTGTATGCCCATGTCCTCGGCCGCCTGTCGCCGCCTGGGCAGTACGGCCACCTGAACGCCTACACGCGCGAACTGACCGTCACCGAGATCATCACGCTCAACACCACCGGCGCGTGCCCCTGACCCCGACGCTGTATATCGGCGCAGCCGCGCCGCCCGACGTCACCTCCCCTAAGCCATGTCATTTCGAAGAGCGCATGGCGCGGAGCGCCAGCCCGCCAGCCCCCCAGTGGTGAAACACTCGGCGGACCATGTCATTCCGAAGCCCCCCTCCGGTTGCCGGCCATCCTTCGGCATTGTGGGGGGTGAGGAATCTCAACCCAGGATCAGGCTGACCCTTTGATCGTACCAGGTTTAGTTTCTGAGCAACC
>JADZEK010000041.1 GCA_020850595.1 Anaerolineales bacterium | reverse complement strand
GCCCGCCTCCCCACCGTTGGACGGCCGAACCGCTGAGAGCACGTACCCGCAGCAATTCACCCGCCCCGCGTGCGCTCTGCGCCGCCCTCATTTCCCATGGCCATCGGCAAAATGAGAATTGCTGGAGTGTCTTGGGCGGTCGGGCGAGTTGCCAGGCGCCGCTGCCAAGCGTGAATCGAGTCTACTTGGTGACATTACTGAACCGTGGCCGCCAAGGTTCAGGTGGTCTGCCTGAAAGGCCGAGGCCCTAAGGGTCTTAATTACCATTCGGATCTTAAGTTGGTATACTCACCTACTTCAACTCTTCTGATGCACATCGCCGCCCTGGCCCACCCGCCGCTCTCGTGAACCCCCTTTCGCTGTCGCGCCTGCTCGCCATCTCGTCGCTGGGTTTTGCCCTTACGCTGACGACGAACACGCTCGAGCCGGCCGTGCTGACGCACAAGGTGCTGGCGCTGGTGCCCGAGCGCAGCAGCACCGCCCTGGGCTTCACCACCTTCCTCGGCCTGGTGGCCGCCATGCTGGTGCAGCCCGTGGTGGGCGCGCTTTCTGACCGCACCCGTTCGCGCTGGGGGCGGCGCGTGCCGTATTTCGTCGCCGGCGCGCTGGTGGGCATCGGCTGCCTGTACCTCATTGCGCTCGCCCCGGTCTTTGCGCTCGTCGTGCTGGGGGTGGTGGCCATCCAATTGGCAGCCAACATCATCCAGGGCCCCTGGCAGGCGCTGATCCCCGACCTCGTGCCATCGGGCCAGCGCGGCCTGGCGGCCGGCGTCAAGGCCATGTTCGACATCCTGGCGCTCGTGGTGGGTCGCCTGATCGCGGGGCAGCTCGTCGGCCGCTACGCGGCCTGGGGACCGGCGGCCGTCGTGGCCGCGGTGAGCGTGCCGGTGGCCGTCTACGCCCTCGCTCTGCTGGTGACGCTGTGGGGCGTGCGCGCCAGCGGCGGGCTGCGACGCAGCGCTGAGCCCGCGCCCGCCGTTCCGCTGCGACGGGCAATCCTGAACACCCTGGCGGTGGACTTCCGCGCCTACCCGGCCTTCGGCTGGTGGCTGGTCAACCGGCTTTTGTTCTGGGCTGGCTTCGTGGCGGTCACCACCTTCCTGGTACTGTTTGTGGTCGACGTCATCGGGCTGCCAGAAGCCGAGGCGCAGCCCTTCGTGGGCAACCTGGCGACGCTGCTCGGCCTAGCCCTGGTGGTGGTAACGCTGCCGGCCGGCTGGCTGGCCGACCGGCTGGGCCGCCGGCCGATCGTGATCGCCTCGGGCGGTCTGGCCACGGCCGGCACGGGCTGGCTGCTGCTGGCCGGCGCCGACCTGGCGCAGGTAGCCGGCGCGGCGGTCCTCGTTGGGCTGGGGGTGGGGTTCTTTCTGAGCGCCAACTGGGCGTTGGCCACCGACATCGTGCCGGGCGGCGCGGCGGCGCGCTACCTGGGCGTGGCCAACATGGCCACGGCGGGCGGCAGCGCGCTGGCCCGCCTGTTGGGCAGCGTGCTGGTCGATCCGCTCAACCAGGCGCTAGGCTCGTCGTCAGCCGGCTACCAGGTGCTTTACGGGCTCGCCGCGGTCTTCTTCCTGCTGAGCGCGCTGGCGGCGCTGCGGCTGCCGGGGCGGACATAGACCCTGAAGGCCCTATGCCCGCCGGTGAATGCGCCCGCCGGCGCGCAGCCACTCGATGCGGCCACCGGCGTCGCGCAGGATCTCGGCCCGCGCGCCCTGGAGCGGCTCGTCCAGCATCACCAGGCAGTCGGGGCCGCACAGCGCCAGCCGCACGGCCGGCGGGCGTTCGCCGGGCGGCGAGGCGGGGGTGGGGAAGCCGCCCTTCGGCTCAATCTGCAGCCAGAGCTCGCCCGCCTCGCGGTAGAGCACCCGGTCGGCCGCCGCCGCCGTGTAGCGCCCCGTGTACTCGACCTGCTGCGCCGCCGGCACCGGCAGCGTCGGCGGCTCGGGCTCGATCACGCCGAGATAGCGTTCGAGCACCCAGCGCGTGACGGCTTGGTGCAGCTCGTCGCCGCGCTCGGAATTGGTCAGCACAACCAGCGCAAAGCGCCGCCCCGGCGCAACCCAGAAGGAAGCACACTGGCCGTGGGTGGCGCCGCCGTGCCGCAGCACGCGCAGCCCGGCCGCGTCGCGCACGAACCACGTCAGCCCCAAGCGCTCGCCGTTGGCGGCCGGCACGCGCGGCGCGTGCATCTGGGCCAGCGCCGCGGGCGGGAGCAGGGCCGGCTCGTCCCCCAGCTGCAGCGCCGCGTAGCGCAGCATATCGGCGGCGCACGAGGCCAGCCCGCCCACCGGGTTGGCGGCTCGCGCCAGTCCCCAGGGCCGCGCCACCGCCGGCGCCGCCCCGGCCTCGGACTCGGCCGGCTCATAAATGGCCGCGTGGCCGGCAGCCACCCGGTGCGAAATGGCGTCCTCGGCAAAGAAAAACGAATGAGACATGCCGAGCGGGTCGAGCACCAGCGCGCGGGCCGCGCGCTCGTACGCTCGGCCGGTGAGCATTTCCAGCAGGCGGCCGGCCACGTAGAAGCCGGCGTTGTTGTACGACCAGACCGCGCCGAGCGGCGCGATCTGGGGCAGGCGCGCCACCCGGTCGAGCATGCGCTCGAGCGCGTCGTCGCCACGCCCAGAGTCGTCGAAGAAGTCTCCCAGCCAACCTCCAGTGTGGGTCAGCAGGTGCCGAGTGGTCACGCGGGCGGCCACGTCCTCGTCGGCCAGGTGCAGCCCCGGCAGATACGCGCGCACCGGCGCATCCAGATCGAGTTGGCCCCCGATGACGAGGCGCATAAGCGCTGTGCCGGTGATGGTCTTAGTGATCGAGCCGATCTGGAACAGGGTGCGGCCGTCCACCGGCAGCGGGTGCTCGCTGTTGGTGACGCCGAAGCCGGCCGTGCGCGCCTGGCCGTTTTGGAGCAGGCCGACGGCCACGCCGGGGACATGATAGTGGGCCATGCGGCCGCGCGCGAACTCGCCGAGCTGGTCAAACAGGTCCATTGTCATTCGGCCGGCGCCTCCCGGCACGCGCTGATCCTTACCGGCGTCATGCCCGCGTAGAAACACTCGATGGCATAGCCGCTGGCGAGATCGGCCGCGCGCATCAGCACGTGGCTGCCCCATTGGGCCAGGCGCGTCACCCGCGGCGGGCCGTTGAAGTTGCGGCCATGGTCGAGCAGCCAGGCGCGCGTGGCCGCATCGGGCGTCGGCGTGCAGGCCAGGCAATCGGGCGTGCCCTGCCCGCTGAGCGCGCCGGCCAGCCCCTGGACGTATGGCCCGCTGGCCTCGTAGCAGTGCGAGAGTTGGCTGGCCAGCACGCGGCAATTGATCCAGGCGCCGTTGTCGAAGTGAGCCACGACAATCACGGTCTCAGCCACGCCCAGGTCCAATTCGCCCAGCATGAGAGTGTAACCAGCCTCCCCCATCAGGTCGCGCACGCCGGCAACGGCGCCGTAGTTCACGCCGGTCTCTCGGCTCAGGGCAAACAGATCGCCGGAGTAGGCGCGCGCGGTTTCGAAGGCGTCGTGCACCAGCAGCGGCGCCACGCGCAGCGGGCGGTTGATGTTATTGTCGGCGATGTAGCCGAGCCCGGCCGCCAGCGGCAAGGGCAAGAACAGCAGCAGGCTGGCCCGCGCGGTCAGGCGGCCGCGCGAGAGCGCCGCGCGCACGCCCTCCAGGCGGTAGCCCTGCACCACGCTCAGGATGACCAGGCCCAGGAGCACGAAAAAACCCGCCAGATACTGGCGCACCTGCGCTGGCGTGTCGAAGACATAGACGGCCCGGCCCCAGAAGCGCGGGTCGGCCAGCCAGGCCGCCAGGCTGCGGCCTTCGTAGGGTAGGTGTCCCATCAGCACGACGATAAGCGCCGCCGCCACGGCCCAGGCCAGCACGCCCGGCAGCAGGGCCTCGAAGCGCCCGCCCAGCCAGCCGGCCGCGCTGGCCAGCGCCACGACGCCCAGGCTGCCCATCAGCGCCACCGACGCCGCCAGGCGCACGGGCGCCTGGGCCAGCGCCGCAACATCGGGCAGATAGGCGCCCAGGGCCAGCGCCAGCCCGATGAGAAAGCCGTTGAGCAGGGCCAGGCGCGGCAGGCTCCAGCCGCGCGCTGGCGCGCGCGGCTGCATGCGGCTCAAGACAGTTGGATCGCTGAACACGCTGCGCATCGAGGCTGTCCTCTGAGCTGAGTAGTGCAACCGCCGGGTCCGGTTCCAAGAGCGCCGGCCGCTCCCATACCCGCCGATAGTATGGGCCGTTCCCCCTCACCCCAGCCCTCTCCCTCCGGGAGAGGGAGTCGGTCTGCTCGGCGCTGAGGCCCCCCTCTCCCGGCGGGAGAGGGAGTCGGTCTGCTCGGCGCTGAGGCCCCCCTCTCCCGGCGGAAGAGGGAGTCGGTCTGCTCGGCGCTGAAGCCCCCCTCTCCCGGCGGAAGAGGGAGTCGGTCTGCTCGGCGCTGAGGCCCCCCTCTCCCGGCGGAAGAGGGAG
>JADZEK010000040.1 GCA_020850595.1 Anaerolineales bacterium | reverse complement strand
TTAACAACTTGGTCATTGGCCTACTCAACCAGGCCGGCTTTCGCAATCATGCCCAGGCCCGCCGCCGCTTGGATGCTGACCCGGGCCAAGCCTTGACCCTAATTCTCGGACTTTAAGAAAGCCCTGTCCCAAACGCGGCATCGTGAAGGTTACTAACCAAACTATAACCGAACGTTTGTGCTTTCCGACAGCTCAGGCCAAGACCAGAGACAGCATCAGACCGAACAGGAAGCCAAAGGGCATGACGGCGAGCGGGACCCACCACAGCGGCTTGATCGGCAGGATGATCGGCAGCGCCCAGGCCCGAGAGTGGTTGAGCCAGCGCGTCACGACGATGACCGCCCGCCACCAGACGATGCCGACCTGGTCGGTGAAGGAAACGGTGGGACGACCTGCAAAATTGACCATGACAGTCCTCTTTGACTACCGGGGTGCTACCGCGATGTGCTGACCTTGATCACCTTGCCGCGGTCGTCCGCTACGACGCGCACGATGCGGTTAATCGCCTGGCCGCCTGGTCCCAGGCCGCGCCCGCGGAACGTGAGCAGGTAGCGGTCGCTGCCGCCGCCCAGGGCCTTGGCCCCCGGCTGGTCCTGGACGACCGGCGCGGCGTTGGTGACTTCGGGGAACTGCCGGTATATCTGCCGGCTGATGGTGTCAATCTGTGCGCTGGAGAGGGACATTAGCGGTCTCCTTCAATATCGCTCAGGCTGCGGCGGCGGCGCAGGAAGGCGGGCATGTCGAGGCTGTTCGTGTCGCGCACCGGGGCGGGCGCGGGGTTGCGCGGCTCAGGCGCCGGCGGCACGCTCGCCACTACCGCGGGCGCTGGGGCGTCAGCCACCACCCACGACTGCTCAGCCACGGCCTGAGTGAACAGCGCCTCGGCCATGTGCGCCTTCGCTGAAGCCGGCGTTTCAACCAGCCTGGGTTCGGGCGCCCGCGTTGCCGCCAACGGGCGGCGGAACGAAACGTCAGGCTTGAGGACCTCCATCGAGCCTGTCTCGATGCCCGTGACGACCAGGATGACCTGCGTGCGGCCGGTGTAGACCGGGTCAACGGTGGCGCCGAAGAGCACCTCCGCGTTGGGCGCCGCGGCCGTGATCTCGCCCGCGGCCTGGTTGACCTCGTAGAGCGACAGGTCGTCGCCGCCGGTGAAATGAACCAGCACCCCGGTGGCGTTGGCGGTGCTCTTGAGGTCCAGCAGCGGCATGGCCAGCGCCTGGCGCACGGCGCGCTGGGCCTTGTTCTCGCCCGTTCCCTGGCCAATCGCCATCATGGACGGGCCGGCGGCCTCGAGCAGGGCGCGTACATTGGCGAAGTCCATGTTGATCAGGCCCGGCTTGGTGATCAACTCGGTGATGCCCTGAACGCCCTGATGCAGCACCTCGTCGGCCACGCGCAGGGCCAGCTCAAACGTGGTGGTCTTCGGCAAGATGCCGAGCAGCTTGTCGTTAGGGACGGTGACCAGCGTGTCGCAGGCCGTGCGCAGCTTGGCCAGGCTGACCTGGGCGTTCTGCTGGCGACGCGAAGCCTCGAAGGTGAAAGGCAAGGTGACGATGGCCACGGTCAGTGCGCCCAGCGAACGGGCGACCTCGGCCGCGATGGAGATAGCGCCGCTGCCGGTGCCGCCGCCCATGCCGGCCGTGAGGAAGACCATGTCGGCCCCCTGCAGAGCCTCGCCGATCTGCTTGCGGCTCTCCTCGGCAGCGGCCTCACCGACCTCGGGCTTCGCGCCGGCCCCCAGGCCGCGGGTGCTGTTCGGGCCAAGTTGGATCTTAGTGGGGGCCTGGCTCTTGCGCAGGGCTTGTGCATCGGTGTTGGCGGCGATGAACTCCACGCCCTCCAGACCCAGCTCGATCATGCGATCCACGGCATTCGAGCCGCCGCCGCCCAAACCCAGCACTTTGATCGTTGTCGTCTTTGGGGCATCCATGTCGTCGTCTCCTTGCTGCTAAAGCGTGGCCGCCAAATCGGGCTGCTCCGTCGGGCGGGGCAGCTGCAGGCGCTCGACCGCGCAGCCGGCTTGCCGCAGCCCGGCTTCCACGGCGGCGGTAATTCCTTGCTCGTTGCCCACAATCGTCACGCGCTCAGCCTGGGCGGCCTCTTCAGCCGAAAAGCCGCAGACCGGCCGGTGTGCCTTGACATAGGCCAGCGCCGCTGACCAGTGCCACTCCGACACGCCCCACTCGAAGACGGGCAGCAGTACGTAGTGGCGCAGGCGCTTGGGCCCGGCAAACTCCAATTGCTCCTGGCTGAGACTCTTGCTCTCGTCCAGCCGGCGCTGGGCGGCGCGCTGGCCTGGCCCCCCCAGGCGCTTCAAGGCGTCCACGGCGGTCAGCGTGGAACCGTCGGGCCGGTAGTAAGCCTCGCCCGCGAAGGGGCTGCCCTCTGGGGCGGCTAAGAGCCACAAGTTGACGTTGAGCACCTGAGCGGGCAACTGTCCGGCCTCCACTGCCTGTGCCACGTCTTGGATGCAAGAAGCGTGCCGCAAGTCGTCCAGCGCTGGGAAGGCTGGGTCGGTCCGGTCACCCAAGGCAGGGCCGCCCGCCAGGCAGAGGATAGGCCGCGAGCTGCCCAAGCGGCCGCGGATTATCCCGTCATACCAATCGAAGCGCCGAAAGCCCCGCTGATCCTGCGAGCCAGGCGGCGTCAGGTAGGGGCGCGAGGCAGGCCAGCGCTGTAGCCCGCCCTGGCCCCAGTTGAGCGGGCGGTTGTAGGTCCACAGGTTGGCGGCGAAGGTCAGGTTCTGCGCGAGTTCGACCTTGCCGCGCTGCTGCATCCCGGCCAGGGCGGCCTCGAGAAAGGCCGTGTCCCAATAGTCGCCGCCCGCGCGCAAGGCCGGGAAGGTGGGCTGCAAACCTGCTTCGTACTGCGCTTCGAGCAGCGGCAAGGCCAGGTCGAGGAACCGATCCACCAAGCTCGCTTGCCCCCAATCGGCCGGCGCCCACGCGGCGCGCATGTTAGGCTCGGAGAAGGGCACGACGTACTTAACACCCCAGCGGGCGTAAGTGCGGAACAGTCCGCTCAGCGTCGTGGCGGTGACGCCCTTCGGGTCGCGTTTGGTGGGCACGGCCGGAATGTGAATGATCGGCTCGATGCCGGCCTCCAGCAAACCCTTGATGAAGGCCTCGGGCACGGCGCGGGTCAGCGAACCGATGAGCGTCAGCCAGCGCGCCTCCAGCGCCAGCAGCTCCGGCAGCCAGGCTTGCAGGTCGGCGCGGCGGTAGTGGGCTTCGTCCGGAAAGTAGTGAAAGCCAAGGGTCGTCATGGAACCACCTTTACGTTGGGCCTAGCGCGAGACCGCGACCTTGACCACCGCGCCGTTGGCGTCGAGCGTCAGGCGGGCATAGTGCGGGTGCAGCCGCGAGCTGGCGCGGATGGATTTGCTGAGCGTGACCACCGTCGTCGGTCCGACGGCGCTGTGCGGTTGTCCGGCCTTGCCGCTCCGCCCGCCGCTCCTGCGTGCCAGATCGGCGGTGGGGCAGGCGTGATCGGTGCCCAGGCAGGCGGTGTGCGTGTGGGCGAGCTGCATGTGGGCGTCGGCCATCCCGGGTAAGTAGCGCGCTACAGCCGACTTAATCTGCGCGACCATCTCCGGCGTAACCTCGTGCGCACCCAGGCGTCCCGCGCTGACGCTCACGGTCTTGTCGCAGACCGTCGGCGTGGGTGTGGGGGTCTTGGCCAGGCGCAGGCTGGGCGGCTTGGCCTTGGCAGTCAGTCCGGCCTCGGGCGCGCTGGCGAGCGGGTCGCCATACAGCACGAAAGAGATGAGCGTCTTTTGGTCCTCGCCGTCCAGGAAGCCCTGGCGCGATTGCATCTCCTGCGCCATCTGGAGCTTGGCGCGCCGCAGAGCTTCCCCGGCCGGCACGCCGTTGGTCAGGTTCTGCCAGAAACACCGGCCAAGCAGGTCGGCCCCCACCAGGGGCGTGGTGACCGAGCCGTACGCAATCTTGGTAGAACCGACCACCACGCGCGAGCCGGAAGCCAGGAACTTAAGACACAGGGCGTCTTCCGTGGCCTTGCCGATGACGTTGGCGCCGTAGCAGGCCTCGGAGAACACGACAACAGGCGCGCGACCATGATTGGCGACATCGGCAGGGCGCAGGGCAATGGGGTACTCAGGTAGGCTGCCGGGGTCATCGAAGCTGCGTTGGCCGTACCATTCGGCCCCATCCTCTATTCCGTGCAGGTTAAAGTAGGACAGGCGGCTGGGAGCCAGGCCCTGTACTGGCAAGCCGTTGGCGTCGAGTGGCGGGCAGGTCAGCAGGTCTTTGGGGTCGCCGATTTGGTGGTAGACGGCGGCCGAGGCGCTGCGCCAGACGTTGGCTGAGTAGCCGAAGCTGCGGGCGCGCGCGCGGCTCAGATACAGCTCTCGGAACCAGTGCCCGAGGCGAGCCAGCCAATCGGCATAGCCAGACCGGCCGGCCACGGGGCGGCTGCCGCCCAGCCGGCTGATCTGTTCGAGCAGCGGGGCCGAGTCAGCGCCCGCCCCGGTCGGCAGGCGGCCGATGGGCCACTCTGGGACAAAATAGTTGTCATCGGCGGTGGCGTAGGGATTGTCGGAGGGGATCTCGGCGTCGGCGTCGTCGGTAGGGTTGGGCAGCAGGTGAAACGGGATGATCTCCGGCCCGCCGACGATGAGCACCGCGCCAAGCGAGCCGCCGCTTTGCGTGAGGCGGTTGGCCAGCTTGCCGACCAGAACCTTGATGTCCCAGGCGTTCGTTGGGTTAGCCGGGCGCAGCCCGAAGGGCGAGAGCGTAGCCGGGTCGTCCACATACAGGACGGCGGCCGCCATGCCGGTCAGCCGCAGCACCACGCCCGCCGCCCGCCGCAGGGCTGTGTCTACGCGATTGAACCCGGCCGCGCCGTAGACTTGTGTGAGCCGCGTGCGGCTGGAGAGCAGCACGTAATGCAGGTTTGGGGCCGCCTCCTTCAACCCGGCCTCCTTGCGCTTAAGATGCTGGAGGCGATGCTTAACGGCCTGTGCGCTGGGCAGGCGCGCTGCCAACTCGTCAAGCTTGGCCTGAATGGCGGCCAGTTCCTCGGCGCCGCCTGGCGCCACCTTCGCGCCGCCCGCCCCCGCGGTAGTGGTGAGCTGGTTGAGGCCAAGCATCGCCATCAGCTCGACCGGTAGCGGTCCGGGCAAAGAAGCTGCGGCGGCGTTGTCCCACACGGCGCGGTAGGGATGGCTGCGGCCCCAGTGCCGCTCGGCGACCTGGCCGCCCACGTCCTTCGCGGCGGCGTCGTGCAGCAGGCCCATGGCGCGCGCGTGGTCACCGGCGGCCATGAGGCATTCCGCCAGGCAGAGGCGGAAGGCGACCACATCGGGCCAGCGGGCGAAGAAGCCCTCCACGAGCGGGCGGGCCAGGTCGAGCCGCCCGCCGTGCCAAACGGCGGCGACGGCCTGCAGCCCGACCAACGGTGACAGCGGCGCGGAGCGCAAGGCCGACTGCGCCTCGCGCTGAGCCGTGTCCCAATCGCCAACGTGACCGGCGAGATAGGCTGCGCGGGCGGTCATGGCCCAATCGGGCAGGGCGCCGCGCCGGCCCTGGCCGTCCACAATATGGGCCGCGGCCTCGGTCTGCGCGGCTTCGCTGGCCTGGTTCAGCACGCGCTGCTGATCGGCCAGCAGGCGCAGGGCGGCGGCGGCCTCCGGGTCCGCCGCCACGAGGGTGCTCAGCAGGTCAACGGCGGAGTGCGCGCGGCCTTCCGCGGCCAGCGCGCGGGCCAGCGCCAGCTGCACGGCCAGGTCGCCGGGCCAATCGAGCAGGTAGCGCCGGGCGGTGTCGCGGACGAAGGCGGGTTGCCCCGCGGCGAGCCCGGCTTCAAGCAACTGGAGGAGGTCGGAACGGTTCATGGCGTGATCGCTGGCTCCGCCCGCCCTGGATGCAAGACACGTGCCAGCGCTGCGATCGGTAGTGTGGCCCAGCAGGGGCTGACGCTGGCAACTCCCGGTCCCCTCGAGGGGCACAGACAGTGCCGCCAATGAGAACAGCGCCGAGGAACTGTCGAGTTCCTCGGCGCTGTCTGGGTAACAGCGGGTTATGCAGAGGCCGCGGCCTTGGGAGTTGGGGTCACGAGATGCATCGCGCTGACCATGGCCAACTGCCTGGTAGCCTCGAGGTTCTTGGGGTCGAGAGCCACTGCGCGTTCCAGGGCCACCAGGGCCTCGGGCACGCGCTTGAGATTCCTGAGCGCGACGCCGGCCCGCGTGTAGTTATGGGCCGACTTGGGCGCCACTTCGATGGCGTGCTTGTAAATTTCTAGCGCGCGGTCGTATTGCTTGCGCTGGTCGAAGACCAGCCCAATCTCGCGCAGCACCTCGTCGTCGGTCGGGGCCAGATCGCGCGCCTGCATCAGGTGGCTGAGGGCCTGGTCGAGTTGGCCCTGTGCGCGGCAGGCGCGGCCCAGCCGCAGCAGATGCCCGGCGCGGCGCGGGGCAATGCGCGCCGCCTCGCGGAAGGCCTTGGTGGCTAGCGCGTGGTTGCCCGAGGCCGCGTGCACTTCCCCCAGCGCAGCGTAGATCTCGTCGGACGTGGTCTCGGCACTGGCGGCGCGCTCGAGCACGGTCAGAGCCTTGTCCCACTTCTGCTGTTGGGCATACAGGCGGCCCAGTGCCAGCAGGGCCGGCGCGGGGCGGGCGGCTTTGGCGGCGGCGTCAGTGTAGTGGCGTTCGGCGGCGGCCGCCTCGCCGCGGCTGGCGGCAATATCGGCCAGGCACGTGAGCGCCTCGGCCTCCCCAGGCGCGGCTCGCACGGCGGCTTCAGCCAGGCGGGCCGCGTCGGCCAGTTTGCCCTGTGCGAAGCTGACGCGGGCGCTGCCGAGCAGCGCCGCGGCGCTGTCGGGCGCAAGCTCCAGCGCCTGCGCGAAGCACTTCTCGGCCGCCGGGTGGTCGCTGAGCAGCAGGTGCGCTTGGCCGCGCTCAGTCCACAATTCCGGGTCGGCGTTCAGAGTGGTGGTGGCGCGCTCAAAATGGGTCAGCGCGGCGGCCAGGTCGCCATCTCGCACCAGCGCGCGCGCCAGGTCGGCCGCGTAGGTCGCGTTGTCGGGCTGTAATTCGGTCGCGCGCTGCAAGTGGCCAAGCGCGGCCGCGCAGGCGGCCGGGCTGCCGGCCTCGTACAGCGCCAGGTAGACTTGCGCCAGCCGGTGATGCCAGGCGGCGGCCGTCGGGTTGAGGGCCAGGGCGCGCTGTAGCACCTGGGCCGCATCCTGCAGGTCGCCGGCGGCCAGCAGAGTCTCGCCGAGGTGGTAGTGGCCCAGCGCCAGGTTGGGCGCCGCGGCGACGGCGCGGCGGAAGTTCGCCAGCGCGGACGGCTGGTCTCCCTGGTCAAGATCGGTCAGCCCCAACTCCACCAGGGCCATAGCGGCCTCGGCGTTGGCGGGTTCCGCCTGGATGGCGGCGTGCAGGGCCTCGCGCGCGCGTTCCGGCTGGCCGCTCTTGCGCAGGGCAGCACCCAGGGCGCGGTAGAGCGCAGGGGTGGGGCGCTCGGCCACGGCAGCGGTAAGGGCCAGGCCCTTGGCCTGCGGCGCCGGGCCGGCCGGGTTGGCGGCGACGACCGACTCGAGCAGGCGCTGGGCCTCGCGTGCGTCGCCCGCCACGGCCTTGGCGCGGCCAAGCCAGTAGCGTACGGCAATCGGGTCGGCTCCGAGGGCGGCGGCCTTTTGCAAAACAGCGACGACCTCGCCATGTGGGTCAGTGGCCGGGCGTGCCGCCGGCAGTTTGGCGCGCAGGCCGCGCTCGTCCTCTTCGGCGGCGACCACCAGCGCGCGAGCCAGGGCCAGGTGCGCCGCGCCGTCGGTTGGGCAGGCCTGGGCCGCAGCCTGAAAGGCCTTGACGGCCTCGGCCGGACGGCGCGCCTCAAGGTAGAGTTCACCCGCCTGAGCCTGCACCTCAGAGCTATCCGGGCTGAGGCGCACGGCGCTCTCCACCACCGCCAGCCCGTCTGCGAGCTTGCCGCTGGCCGCCAGCGTGGCGGCGGCAGCCGCCAGGTGGCGGCCGTCTCCGGGGTTGACGCGGGCGGCTTGGCGATAAAGCTCCAGTGCGCTGGCGCTGTCACCCTGCCGCTCACGCACCTGTCCCAGCATGTGACGGGCCTCGGCGTCGCCCGGGTTAAGGTCAATAGCGCCTTGCAGCAACTCCGCCGCATGCTCCAGCCGGCCCAGCAACAGGGCCGCGCGGGCCGCCTCGCGGGCCAACTGACCGTCGCGCGGGTTCTGTCGTAGCGCTTGCTCAAGCAGCTCGAGCGCCTCCTCATATTGGCCGAGTTGCAGCTGCGCCAGGCCCAGGCGAGACCGCAGGCCGTGTTCGTTGGGGGTCAGGTTCAGGGCGCGCTGCCACAGGGCCACGGCGGCGGCCTGACGCTGCATGGACCACAGGGCTTCTCCTGCCTCACGCAGGTGCGCCGGGCGCTGCGGGCCTTCATCGAGCTCAGCGGCCTGCAGGTAGGCAGCGTGGGCGGTGTCGAACTTGTGAGCCTCCGCGGCGATCCGGCCGTACGTAGCCTGGTAGGCGGCGGTGTGCGGCGCCAGTGCCACGGCTTGCGCGGCGACCTGGCAGGCTTCCTCGGTCTCGCCCAGCTCCAGGAGCGCCAGCCCGGCGGCGTGATGCACGGCCGCGTCGTTGGGGGCCAGAGCGATGGCAGCGGTGTACACACTGCGCGCTTCCTCCACTTCACCGAGGTCAAGCAGGCAGCGGGCTAGGCGCACCTGCATGGCAGCGTCGTGCGGGTTCAGGGCTACCGCCTGTCGCCACGCGGCGACCGCTGCGCCGTTGTCACCCAGGCTGGTCGCGGCCTCGGCCAGCAGGCGGACAATCTGTGGGTCCTCCGGGTCAAGCCGGTGGGCGGCCTCGGCAGCACGGCGCGCTTCGGGCCACAAACCGCTTTGCGCGTAGGCGTGTGCTTGGGCGGTGTGGACAGCGGGGCTATCGGGCGCATGATCGAGGGCGTCATGCAGGGCGGCGATGGCGATTTCGGGCTGCTTCAGGTCGAGGCAGACCTGACCCAGCCCGAGTGACCAATCCGTGCGTGTCGGCGCGAGGTGTAGGGCCTTTTGGTAGCTGTCGAGCGCGCCTGTCGGGTCGCCGGCGAGGTGCTGCGCCTGGGCCAACAGGCCGTGCGCCTCGGCCAGGCTGGGCGCTCGCTCCAGCGCGGCCCGCAGGGCCGCCATGGCCTGCAGTGGCGACGCGCCGCTGACACCCTTGCGTACCTGCGCCAGCGTGATACGGCCTAGATCAAGGTAAGGATCGGGCTGGACAGGTTTGACCAGCGTCGCCTGCTGATACTCTGACCAGGCTTCGTCGGGCTGGCCGAGTTTTTCCAGAGCTTGGGCCAATTCGTAGTGGGCTTCGCCGTCGGTGGGCTGGAGCGCCAGCGCCTGCCGCAGGCACTCCACTGCCTCGGCCAACGAACCTTGGCGGCGCAGCAGGGCGCCGAGGCGGCGATGGTTGGTAGCGCCCTTGGGGTTGGCCTTCGTCGCCTCCCGCAAGGCCAGGATGCCCTCGGTCGGACGTCCAGCGGCGACGTAGCGCTCGGCCAGGTCTGACAGCAGGGGCGCAGACTCGGGCGAAGCGATGACAGCCAGCGCCTGTCGGCCGGCTTCGAGGGTCGCGAGCGCTTGCGGTTCGTCGCCCTGGCGTAGGTAATGCGCGGCCATGGCGCGCCACGGTTCGGGCGCGGCCGGCACGATGGCCGAGGCGCGCCGGAAATGCTCGAAAGCCTGCTCTTCCTGATGCTGATAGGACAGCGCCTGGCCAATGAAGGTATGCGCCTGGCCCATTTGCACGACCTGCTCAGGCGTTAGTTGGTCCGTGGGGCCGAGGGCGAATAACACACCCCCAGCGGCCTCCGCGGCCAGTTCGGGCTGTTTGGCGGCCAGGGCGGCTTCGGCCAGGCCCAGGGCCGCGGGCAGCCGCCGCTCGTCGGCGGCGACGGCCGCCCTGAAGTGTGGCACGGCGGCGGCGGGTTGGTGTGCGGCGAGCAGGGCGCGGCCGAACGTTTCGCGGGCCGCGGGCGACTGCGGCGTGAGCGCGGCGGCTTCCTGCGCGAACTCCGCGGCCGCCTCGGGCGAGCCGTGGGCCAGCAACGCCTGGGCGGCGGCGAGTTGTTTAGCCGCGTCGGTGCGGTCAAGGCGGGCGGCGCGCTGCAAATGCGCGGCGGCCAGCGCCGGCTCGTTGAGACCGGCCAGCAGCCGCGCAGTGGCGGCCAGCACCTCGGCATCCGTCGCGACATCCAGGGCCAGGCCCTTGAGAGTCTCGCGAGCCTGCTCAGTTTGCCCGGTCACGACGAAAGCTTCGGCCTGGGCGGCCTGCGCGGCGGGGTCGTTCTGGCCGTCGAGCAGGGCCAGGGCCTCATCCACCCGGCCCAGCTTGGTGAGCGTCTGAGCTAGGCCGACGCGATAGGCCATTACTTCGGGCTGTTCAGTGAAAGCATCGCGATAACCTTCGTGGGCCACGATGAGGTCACTTGCGGCGAGCGCCAGCCGCCCGATGTGGCCGGCGATAGTCGCGCGCAACTGGCGCAGTTGTGTCCAGGCGGCGGCCAGCACCGGCTGCGCCAGGCCAAAATCTTCAGTGGCGGCCGTAAGGAGCGAACGCTCCAACTCATAACTGATGTTTAGTTCCAGCGGATTCCACGCGGGCGGGAGGCTTTTGGCGGCTGCCGCGGCGGTGGCCATCGCGCGTGGGCGCAGCACCTGGCGGGCGGCTTCGCGCTCGCCGGCCGCCTCGAGCGCCTGGGCGAAGGCCAACCATTGGCCGTCAGGCGCGTCGAGTCCCAGGCGGGCCACAAACTCAACAATTTCGCCGGGCGCCAGGTTTACCACCAAGCAATTCGCGGCCAGCCCGGCACTGGGTGCGGTACCGCGCAACAGGGCTGTGAAGAACGCTTCACGGTCGCCTGACCAGAGACCCCAGAGCAACTGCAAGGGCAGGCGCCAGCGGGCGGTGTCAGCCCCGGCCTCGGCGGCCAGCCCGCTCCAATCGTCGGTGGCCGCCATGCGCAGGCGCAGGGCCAGCGCGGCGGGCACAGCCTCGTCCACTGGGTGCAGCGGGTTTTGGGTCTGAGTCAGCATGGTGTAAGCCGCCGCCAACCGGTCGCGGCCCGCGCCAATGAGCCAAGCCTCCGCGTCACCCTGGCACTCCGGGTGCCGCACGGCGTAAGCGGCCAGCGCCAACGGCCCTGGCTGCCAGGCGGCGGCCTCGCCGCCCAACGCCGTGCCGCCCAACCCCTTGCTGCTCTTGGGTGCGGCATACCGTTTGGCCTGCGTCACAAAGGCGCGGCGCACCTCGTCGTTCTGTGCTAGGTCTTGCAGCAAAGGCAGCCGGCGCAGGCGGCGCAAACCCTCCGGCCACAACGACTCCGGGAGTTCCGCCATTAGGCGGGCGGTCAGTGAGGCAGGCACACTGGCGCCTGCGGCAAGGTTAGGCATGGGCATCTCCTCAGGGCGTTGCGCGGTTATTCGCACCCGGCGCCGGTGCCAGTGTGGCGGCTTCGATCACACTCAACCAGGCGGGCTGGGCGCAACACTCAACTAGCGGTGCAGGATGAGCAGCCAGTAAGCCGCCAACTCACTTATGACGCCGACGATGATCAGGACGACCGCATTGCCCGACGTGGTGCGGATCAGGTTATTGACCGCGTCCACCAGCGCGGTGGCCGACTGAGTGACGAGCGAAATGTCGCTGGTGAGGCCCTTTTGGCCGATCTTGGCCGATTGCTCGGCCAGGATTTTGGCTTCCTGGCGGTAGGGACCGGCGATGAGAATTACCAGGCCCGCAATGATCGCGGCGAGGCCCAGCGGGAAGAAGGCCAGGCCCATCACCAGGCGCAGGTTGGCGGGTGTGAGTAGTTCGGACATCGGGGCACCTCCCAGGCAGAGCACGATATAAGCGCGTGACGCCGGGCAGACGCCCAGCCGTCAGCTCAACGTGTGCAAGAAGTGTGCCGTGCGGGGAATCAAAAGGCCGGCTGGCATACTGCCGGCCGGCCCAGGTGGCCAGCGGCCGGGCTAGCGCGAGGCGCGCAGCGGCATGTCGAACACGCCCATGATGTCGGGGCCAAAGTGCCCAATTTCGAGCGTATCGCCGTCGCAGAAGACCATGGCGCGCTCGACGCTATTGCGCAGTTGGCGGATGTTGCCAGGCCAGTCGTAGGCGCGCAGGGCATCCATCACCAGCGGGCCAACGCCCTGCACGCTGCGACCCATTTCGCGGTTGTACTTCCGGATGAAGAAGCCGACGAGCGCCGGTAGGTCATCCTTGCGCTCACGCAAAGGCGGCAGGTTGATTTCCACAACGTTGAGCCGGTGGTAGAGGTCCTCGCGGAAGGTAGTGGCTTTGACCATGTCTGGCAGTGAGCGATTGGAGGCGGCGATGATGCGCACATCCACTTTCTGCTCGGTGCTGCCCCCGATGCGGCGCACCGAGCGGTCTTCGAGCACCCGCAATAGCTTCGCCTGCAGTTCGGGCCGCATGGTGGAGATCTCGTCGAGGAAGAGCGTGCTGCCGTTCGCGGTGACGAACAGGCCATCCTTACGCTTGGTGGCGCCGGTGAACGAGCCGGCTTCGTACCCAAACAGCTCTGAGTCCAGCAGGGTCTCGGTGAAATTGGCGCAGTTGACGGCGACCCACGCCTTGCCCGCGCGCGGTGAGTGCTTGTGTAGCATCGCCGCGATGACCTCTTTGCCTGTGCCGCTTTCGCCGGTGATGAGCACCGTGGTGGCGGTCGGGGCCACGCGGCTCAGGTCGCTAGCGATGCGCTGCATGGCGGGCGTTTCGCCCAGCACCCAGTCCTCGACCGGGTTGCGCGCCACCCTCAGGTGGTTCAGTTCGCGCATCAAGTCCACCGTCTCGGCCGCTTTCGCGACCGCGTCGCGCAGGCGCGCAATCTCGACTGGTTTTTGGATGAAATCGCGCGCCCCGGCCTTCATGGCCTCGACGGCCATCTTAATGTTGCCGTAGCCGGTGACGACAATGACGGGCAGCCCCGGCATTTCGCGGCGGATGCGCTCCAAGAGGCTGGGGCCGTAGCCGTCGGGTAGTTCAACATCGAGCACGATGATGTCCGCCTCGCCGCGGTCGAGCGCGCGGTGGGCGGCCGCCAGCGTTTCGGCTTCGCGCACTTCGTAGCCGTCGCCCTTGAGCACAGGCACCATGAAGGAGCGGGGGGCGGCCTCGTCCTCGACGAGCAAAACGGTAGCGGTCATGGCTGGGGGGCCTCCTCGGCCGGGGTGTCGGATAGCGCGGGCAGGGTCACAGTAAAGATCGTGCCCATGCTTGGATAGCTCTCAACGGCGATCGCGCCGTGGTGTACGGTGATCAATCGCTTGGAGATTGCCAGGCCGATCCCCGTGCCGTCCGCCTTCGTGGTGAAGTATGGGTCGAATACTTTGTGCTGGTTTTCTTCGCTTATACCTGGCCCCGAGTCGCCGACCTTCACGGTCACCCGGTGGCCGCCGGGATGCTTGTCGGTCGTGACTGTAACCATCAGGTGACCGCCGGTGGGCATGGCCTGGAGGGCATTGTCCACCAGGTTGTCGAATACGTGCTCTAGCAGGCGGCCGTCAGCCATTACCTGCGGTAGCGCCTCGCCCACTGTGAAGCTCAGGCGAACATTGCGCCGCTCGATTTTGGCGCGGAAGCGGCCCAGCAGCCGCCGCATGATATCGGCCAACTGGATCGGCGCGAGCACCGGGTGGATGGGCTTGGCCCAGTCCAACATGTCGGCCATCATCTCGGACAGCCGGGCGCATTCGCTTTGAATGGTTGTCAGCGACCGAGCGACCTCTTCGTCGGATTGGGGCAGGCGCATCCCCAAGTACTGCACGCCCATCGAGATGCTGTTGAGCGGATGGCGCAACTGGTGGGCGAACGAGTGCATGCCCTGGCCGAGAAAAGCCAGTTGGTCGAGATGCTCGCGCTGCTGCTCCTGATTCTGCGCCGACGAAAGGTCGCGGACGGTGACGACGCAGCCGCCTTCCGCGAGTGCGCGCACCTGCGCCAGCGCGGGAAACGCGTCGCCGCTGCGCTTGAACAGTCGGCATTCGCTCAGGCCGTTGTTGGCGCTGCCCTCCAGGCACTTCTCCACCTGGCTGGTCAGCGGGGCGTCGCCAATGAGCACATCTTCAAATGGCCGGCCGGTGACGTCTTCGGAGCGGTAGCCGAACAGGCGCGCCGCCGCGCCGTTCAGTTCATCCACCGTGCCATCCCGGCCCAGCAGCACAACGGCTTCTTCCACTTGGGCGTTAATGGCGGCCAATTGGCTGTTGAGGCGCAGCGCCAGTTCGTTCGTCCGCAAGTAGGCGGCGTGGCGCTGAATTTGCGTCGTGAGCTGGTGGAGATAGAGCGCGCCGATGGTCAAGAGCCGCGGCGCTTCGGCCGGTGCCGCGACCCCCGGCTTGTATGCCACCACAACGGCCCCCACCAGCCCAGGCAGACCCACCGGGTGTGACAGCATCTGGCCCCAACCAGCCGAGCGCGCCGCCTGCTGCAAGTAACCCTCGGGGCGCTGGCTGGCGACCCAGCGCGCTGGCTGGGCGAGATATTGGGCCTCGCTCGGGCCGAACTGCTGGGGAAACGCCTTGGGCCTATCGGTGACGGCGAAGAGCTGCCACATGGGTTGGTCGGGCGCGGCGTGGTACAGCCCGGCCGCGTCAGCGGCGAGCATGTTGCGAATGAGTTCAACCGCCAGGCCCAGGGCGTTATCGGCGGGGTCCGCCAGCAGCCGGATCATGTGCTCGAAACTATCGAGCGCCTGGGCGCCCTGGGTGGCTTGCCGGGCCTGATTTACCCGTTCGTCGGCCGGCGCCGCCTGAATTAAGACCAAGACGTCGCCCTGGGCGGGTTCCGCAAACGCGGCCAGGCGCAAGTCCACCGCCAGGGGGCGCCCGGCGCGGGTGGCCAGCGGCACATCTATGATTAGGCGGGCTTGTCCCGGCTCAACCTGATGGATTTCCTCCAGCGCGTCGGCCGCGGCCGGGGCCAGGACCAACTCGGCCAGGGCCAGGCGCAGCAGTTCCGCGCGCGACCAGCCGGTCAGGGCGGTGGCCTTGCTGTTCAGGGCGATCAGCGTACCGCTTTTTTGCGCCGCCAGCAGTGTCGCCGCCGGCATCTGCTCGATGACGGCCTGCAGCCGGTTGTCTTCGGTGTCGCGCCCGGCGAACAGGGCGCGCAGCAGCGGCGGTGACGTGCGGGTGTTCATCAGGCCGGTGTCGGTTGAGTGCCGAGGCGAGTGGGCAGCGGCCCGCGGCCCTTGGGTAGGTTCTGGGTGACGCGCCGGGCGCGGGCCTGGCGCGTGCGGACGTTGGCAGGCAGTATCCCCAACATCTTGCGGTACTTGGCAACGGTGCGGCGGGCGACCTGAATCCCCTGCGCGGCCAGCGCCTCGGCAATATCGTCGTCGGTCAGCGCCTGGCTCTCGCGCTCGACAAGAGTTCGCACGCGATCTCGCACCGACAGGCTGCGGTCAAAGAACTTGGCCAGCGGCACCACACGGCCGTCAGGCAGGGCGACCGACTTGCCGGCGACGGCGCGTGAGATGGTGCTCTCGTGCAGGCCGAGCGCCTGGGCGAGTTGCACGCGGGTCGTAGGGCGCAGGTCGCCGTCCCCGCCCAAGATAAACTCGCGCTGCGCCTCAGCAATCAGCTGCATGAGGCGGCGCATGGTATGGTTGCGCTGCTGTAGGCATTTGGTGACCAGCGCGGCCTCCGCCAGCGCCTGACCCCACCGCTCACGCTCCTCGCCGCTGCCTTCGGTGGCGGCGGCCTTGAATTCAGGGTTGACGCGCAGCCAGCCAGACAGCGGAGCGAAAACCTCCACCGACAGGCCGCCGCCCGCCGCCCAGTCCAGTTGGGTGATGTTGACGTCGGGGTTGGTCAAGGCCGCGCCGTCGGCCGCGCCAGACGTCTTGCCATCGCCCCAGTAGGCCCGGGCGGGGTAGGGGGTCAGGTTGCGGTGGATGTACTGCACCGCGCCTTCAATGGCGCCGGGCGCCAGGTACAGGTTGTGATCGGCGCGCAGGCGGCGAGCCACGCGCTCGTATTCCATCTTGCCCAGCGCCTCGAAGTGTTCTTGAATGAGCAGGCGCGCCAGGTTGCGCATACCGGGGGCCGGTGCGTCCGCGTCGTTCAAGCCCCCGAGCTGGATCAGCAGCGACTCTTGCGGGGTGCGCGCCCCAACGCCTGGCGGGTCGGCGCGCTGAATCAATTCGAGGACGTGCTGAGCAGTTTTGAGCGAAACGCGCTTGTAGCGGGCGATTTCGGCCGGAGTCTCAGCGAATAGCCCGTTTTCATCGAGTTGGGCCAGAATGTAGGCGGCGACGGGCCGCTCTTCGATCGTGAGCGCTGGGCCGATCTGCCGCAAGATGTATTCGTCCAGGCGCTCGGGCATGCCGGTTTCGGGCAGGTCGTCGTCCTCGTTAACGGCTTCGCGCAGGCCGCCCGGCTGCCGCGGCGAGAGGAAGACCACGGCCGAGCCGTCGGCCGCCGGGGCCGCGCAGGTGGGGCAGGGCAGGCTGCGCAGGCGCCTCCCGCAGTTGGGGCAGCGCAACTCGTCCACGATCTCCAGGGCGGGGTTGGTGTCCACTTCCTTGAGCAGTTCGGCCTCAAGTTCCGTGTTTGAGAGCTGCAAATAGCCCATGGTCTTCGCCAGGTGGGCGGTAGCTTGTGGCCGATTATCTTGCAGATGTGCGTTGAACATGGCGTCCCCGTGGGCGCTCAGGTCCATGGGCCTATTGGTTAGGGCCTGGTTAGACCGCTCAGGCGGCAGTATAGTCCTGCGGGCCTACCCGGTCAACTCTCAAATCGCCTGAAACGCGCATAGGCGAGACTGTGCAAGAAACGTGCCACGACCGATCCGCTATAATGCGCGCTGCGACAAGCAGCCCGGCCGCGCCTGCGATGGCAGGTAGCGCGGCTCGGAGGTCGCCGGTAGTCTCCAAGGACGACAGGATGCCCACGCAGCGCGCGGTCAGGAAAGCGCATCTCGATTTGTTCGACCTAGCCCCGATTTCTCTTTGGGAAGATGATTACAGCGGCGTCAAGGCGCGGCTGGATAGCTTGCGGGCGCGGGGGGTGGCCGACCTCCCGGCCTACTTAACTGCGCATCCCGAACTCGTGACCGAGTGCATGGCGCGCATTCGCGTCCTGCGGGTGAACCGCCGCACGCTGGAGCTGTTTGGCGCGGCCAGCCAGGCCGAGTTGCTGGCCAACCTGGGGCGGGTCTTCCGAGACGAGATGGCCGCCAAGTTCCCGGCGGAGCTGGCGGCGATGTGGGCCGGCGCGCCGACCTTCGCGGGCGAGGGTGTCAACTACACCCTCGCGGGCCGGCCGCTCGACATCCACTTGCGCTGGTCCGTGCTGCCGGGTCACGAGGGCGACTATGCGCGGGCGCTGGTGTCCATTGAGGATGTCACCGCGCAGAAGCAGGCTGAGCGCGCCTTGGCCGCCAGTGAGCTTCGGTTTCGAGGGCTGTTCGAGCACGCGCCCATCTCCCTCTGGGAAGAAGACTACACCGCCGTCAAGCGTCGCCTCGACCAGTTCCGGGCCGCAGGCGTGGACGACCTGCGCCGCTTCCTCGGCGACCACCCCCAAATTGTGCGCGAGTTGATGGCCGGCATTCGGGTCCTGGACGTAAATGCCAGGACTGTGGCGCTGTACCGCGCCGGGTCGAAGGCTGACCTGCTGCGCAACCTTGGACAGGTGTTCCGCGACGATATGGGCCGGCACTTCCTCGATGAGTTAGTGGATATGTGGGATGGTAACTTGAAGTATGAGCGCGAAGGCATCAACTACGCGCTGGACGGTGAGCCACTCCACATCCAGCTCAACTGGGCCGTGCTGCCCGGTGCTGAAGCCACGTTTGAGCGCGTGCTGGTGGCTATTCAAGACATCACCGCGCGCAAGAAGGCCGAAGATTACCTGAAATACCTCGGCACCCACGATGTCCTGACTGGGCTGTACAACCGGGCCTACTTCGAGGAAGAACTAGCGCGGCTGGAGCGCGGGCGGCGCTACCCCGTCAGCGTGTTGGTCCTCGACCTGAATGGCCTTAAGGCCACCAACGACACCCGCGGTCACCCCGAGGGCGACAAGTTGATCCGGCGGGCCGGCGAATCGCTGCTCGCCAGTGTGCGAGCCGACGACGTCGTCGCCCGCATCGGCGGCGACGAATTTGCCGTGCTGTTACCGGCCACCGATGCGGCCGCGGCGCAGCAGGCCGTGGAGCGTGTGCGCAGCCTGATAGAACTCAACAACAAGTACTACCGTTCGCCCGTATTAAGCATGTCCGCGGGCGTAGCGACGGCGCTCGAGCCGGGCCACCGGCTGACCGACGTGCTGCGCATGGCCGATGACCTGATGTACGTTGAGAAGCGTCGTTACCATGCCACGCACGGTTAAATGCGCATAGCCACTGAGCCAGACCTTCCCACCAGGCCAATCAGCATGGAAACGGCGGAGGCTATGCGCACCAGTCAGCGGCGTCGGTTACTGATCGCGCTGTTCATCCTCTTCGACCTCGCCTTGGCGGCCATCGCCGTCGTCTACTGGTTTGGGGTCGGCCGGCCGGCCTCCCCGAGCACATTTTCTGGCGATGCGGCCATGACGCACGTGACCGCGCAGTTGGCGCTTGGGCCGCGCATCACCGGAACCGAGGCCGGCCGCGCCGCAGGGGACTACATTCTCAACCAGCTCGCGGCGGCCGGGTGGGCGGCCGAGTTCCAGGATTTCGAGTATCAGGGCACGGCGGCGCGCAACGTCATTGGGCGCGCCAACGTAGGCAGCGGCCCTGTGATTATCGTCGGGGCGCACTACGATACGCGCAAGCGCGCCGACCAGGACGCCAACGACCCCGCCGCGCCCGTGCCGGGGGCCAACGACGGCGCCTCCGGCGTGGCCGTCGTCCTGGAACTCGCGCGCGCGCTGGACCTGGAAGTGATCCCGCACGAGATTTGGCTGGTCTTCTTTGACGCCGAGGACAACGGCCGCCTGGACGGCTGGGACTGGATCGCCGGCTCGCGTTACCTGGCCGCCCAACTGACGGAGCCGCTGCCGCAGGCCATGATCTTGTTCGACATGATTGGCGATGCTGATCAGCAGATTTACTTTGACACCAACTCCCATGCGGGGCTATCGGCCCAGCTGTGGCAGATCGCAGCGCAGTTGGGCTACAGCCGCCAGTTCATCCCGCTGCCGCGCTACGCCATGCTCGATGACCACACGCCTTTTGCCCAGTTGGGCATTCCCGCCGTGGACATCATTGATTTCGATTACCCCTATTGGCACACTACCGCCGACACGGCCGACAAGCTCAGCGCCGAAAGCCTGCAGCGCGTTGGCCGCACCGTGGAAGCCTACCTGGAGAACCGGGAACCTTGACCAATGGCAATGACCGAATTTCAACCCGCTGCCCGCCTCGCCACCCTGCCGGCGAGCTTTTTCTACGGCTTGAACCAGGCGATCGCTCGGTTGCGGCAGGCCGGCGTGGATGTGATCCGCATGGATATGGGATCCCCCGACTTGCCGCCCGCCCCCCACATCTTGGCCCGGCTGGCCCAGGTCGCCGCCGATCCGAACGCGCACGGCTATCAGCCGTTCGCGGGCACGCCTAGCTATCGGGCGGCCTGGGCCGAGTTCTATGGGCGGCGCTTCGGCGTCGAGTTGGACCCGGTCAGCGAGATCATGGGCTTGCTGGGATCTAAGGGCACCGTATTCAACCTGCCCGTCGCCATGGTCAACCCCGGCGATGTTGTGCTCATCCCCGACCCCGGCTACAACACTTACACGGCCGGGGCGACCTTCGCCCGGGCCGAGTGCGTTTACATGCCGCTGACCCACGCCAACCATTTCCTGCCCGACTTCCAGGCCATCCCCGAGGCCGTCTGGCGTCGCACCCGGCTGATGTGGCTGAACTACCCGAACAACCCCACCGGCGCGACGGCCCCGTTGGAACTGTTTGCTCAGGCGGTGGCCCTGGCGCGGCAGTATGGCTTTCTGCTGGCGCATGACGCGCCCTACACTGAGATCACCTTCGATGGCTACCAGGCTCCGAGCGTCATGCAGATCCCCGGGGCGAAAGACGTGGCGGTTGAGTTCCATTCTCTCTCCAAGACGGCCAACATGGCCGGCTGGCGTGTCGCGGTATTGGTGGGCAATCCGAGCGTCCTGCGCATCATGCAAACGCTGCAAAGCAACGCCGAAGGTGGGCACTTTCTGCCCATCCTCGCGGCGGCCGAGGCGGCGCTGGTGGGCGACCACGACTGGATGGCTCAGCGCAATGAAGTCTACCGCGAGCGGCGCGATCTGGTGGTGAGCGCGGTGCGGGCGGCCGGTTTGTACACTGAGACGCCCCAGGCCGCGCTCTATGTGTGGGTCCACTTGCCGCGGGGGGTGGATGATACGGCCTACGCGGAGGAACTGCTCGAGGCCACCGGTGTGAGCGTGACGCCCGGCCTGATCTTCGGCGAGGCCGGGCGCGGTTTCGTCAGGCTCTCGCTAGGCACAGCGACCCCGCGGGTGCGCGAGGCCATGGCGCGCTGGCGCGATTGGGCTAAGCGCAAGGCGTGAAGAACCCCGGCTCCAGCAAGTGGACGGCCCCGCTGCTTGGCGGGGCCGTCTTGATTCGGTTCAAGGATAAGGGTTGGGCGCTGTCGCCGAGGGCGGCCCCGGATAGCCCGCGGTGGCCGAGGCCGGCGGCGGCGGCGGTGTGCTGCTTGGAGGCTGGGGAGTCAGGGAAGGCGGCGGCGTATTGGACGGCGGGACGGCGCTGGCCGTCCGAGTAGCGGTGGTGGTCGGAATCTTCGTAGCGCTGGGCGCAGTTGTGGCACTGGGAGGCACAGTCGCACTGAGCGCCAGGGTAGCTGAGGAGGCTGGCGCCAGTGTCGCCCCTGGCGGCAGGGTGGGGGAAGGCGTCAGGGTTGCAATGGCCGTCGGCGCGGAGGTCGGGGTGCGGCTAGGCCTGTCCTCGCCGGTGGTGGCAGTCGGAGTCGCCGTCGTCGTGGGTGAAAGTGCCGGGGTGTGGCTGGGCGTGCCGCTGCCGGCAATGCCCGTTACTGTCGCGGTGGTCGTAGGCGCACCCGGGGTCAAGGTCGGGGTGTTTCCGGTAGGCATGGGCGTGCCCGGCCCCGCTGTGATGGATGGCACGGGCGTTCCGAGTTGAGCGATTACCGTCTCCACCCGGCCCGGGTCGCTGGTGCCAATCACGTCGCCAATAATGGCTACATCCACCACTGCGGCGCTGGTGTGCAGTGGGTCGGCGCTATAGTCGGCCGCTAGGATAGAGTGCAGAGGCGCCTGAATATATGTGGTGATTGGGCCGCCGGGCTGGAAGACCAGCAGAGTGGCCAGCGCCAGGCATGCCGCGAGCGCCAGCAGCAGCAGCAGGATCAGCCACAGTTGGCGGTCGCGGCGCGTGCGCGGGGCCGGCCCCGCGGGCGCCTCAGGCTCGGCCGTCATGCCCGGTCGCCAGGGAGCGCCAGGCCCAGGCCGCGCAAGCGGAAGACTCTGACAGCCTCGCGCTTGCCTCGGAAAGCCTGGCTGCCGAGAGGCTCAAATTGAAACTCGCCGGCCCGGTCTGCCAGGGCTTGCACCGTCGTTTCGCTCACCACGATGCCGCTGGCGCCAAAGTCGCGTGTCAGCCCCTCGAGTCGCTGAACGGTGTTGACCGTGTCACCGATGACGGTGTAATTGAGGCGCTCAGCCGCGCCCAGCCCGCCGGCCGTCACCAGTCCCGTATTAAGGCCGATGCCGGTGACGAACGGCGGCTGGCTGTTGAGCACCCGGTGGGCGTTTATCTGCTCGACTCGGGCCAACATACCCAGCGCGGCCCGGCAGGCCTGGTAGGCGCTCTCCTTCGGCGTCAGCGGGCGCGGCAGGATGCCGAAAAAGGCCAACAGTGCGTCGCCTTCGAACTTGTCAATCACGCCGCCCTGCGCCGTGATGTGCGGTACCAGCGTGCTAAAGTACTCGTTGAGCCACGCCAGCACGGTAGTGGGCGACTCGCGCTCCGCCAGGGTGGTAAAGCCCCGGATGTCGCTCATCAGCACGGTGGCTACCACGTTCTGGCCTTCCAGCCGGAGGTCGCCGCTGGCAAAGCCTTGCCGCAGTTGCTCGCGTACTTCGGGCGACACGGTGCGGCCCAGCAGGTCGCGGTAAATATAGCCCTCTTGCAGGCCCGTGACCATGTAGTTGAAAGCATGGGCCAGCACGGCCACCTCGTCGTCGCCCGTAGTGTCAACCTTGACCTCCAGGTTGCCTTGCGCCACCTGCGCCGAGGCCTGCACCATCTGAGTCAGCGGCTGCGTGATGCGCCGCGCCAGAAAGGCCCCCAGTGCCAGGATGAGCAGCAGGGCGGCGGTGAGCAGTCCAAACGCTTGCAGTTGCGTGACGGCCGTCGGGCGGGCCAGCGCGGTCCGTGGCAAGGCCACGCCGATCAGGCCCAGGTCTTGGCCGCTGCGCGCCTCCCACGGGCCGATGATCTCAGTGTAGCTGGCGGAGGCCACCTGCAGGTCCCGCACCAGGCTGGCGGCGTCTTGCCGGGCCAGCACGCTCAGGGCCTGATCAGCCGAGAGCGGCAGGGCCGCAAGGGTGGGGAGTGTGCTGTCGAGTGGCCGTCCGGCGCTGTCGTAGAGCGTCGCCTGCGCCAGCGTCGTCTCCCGCACGCCGCGCGCAATCGTGGGTAGGCTGGCGCCCACCAGAACCACGCCCGCCAGGGTGTTGTCGGCGGCGATAACCGGACCGGCTACGTAAAAATAGTCGCCCCAGGCGGCGCTGACCAGGCCGGCAAACTTGTCGCCCTGGTCGTCCACTTGTCGGCCCAGGACGTTGAGCACCAGGGGCCAGTGGCCGTAAACAGCGTCGCCGCGCGAAGCAGTGTAGGCCTCCACCGAACCGCCGGGCACATGCCGCAAAGCCAGCACGCTGTGCCCAACCACGTTCAGAATTTCCACTGCCTCCTCGCGGTTGTTGACGACCACGGGCAGCGCCAGAGCGCGCAGGCTTTCGGCGTTATCGGCGGCAATGGCCTCGGCCAGGCCCTGCGTGCGCGCGATCAGTCGCAGCGTGGCCAGGCGGCGTTCCTCCTCCTGCACCATCCAATCGGCCGCCAGTGTGCCGGCATCCACCAGTTGCGCCGTGAAACGCTCCTGGAAACTCTCGAGCACATAGCGGCTGAGCAGATAGCCCGCGCCCGCCGCAAAGGCCAGCGCCAACAAGACGTAGGGCAGCGTGATCTTGAGGC
Source organism: Anaerolineales bacterium (assembly GCA_020850595.1). Taxonomy (GTDB): domain Bacteria; phylum Chloroflexota; class Anaerolineae; order Anaerolineales; family UBA6663; genus JADZEK01. The sequence continues at coordinate 21,282 of JADZEK010000040.1, read as the reverse complement.
TAACGGGGAACTTCACCCGTGGCAGCCGCACAGCCACGGGGCTGGGCCGCAGCGGCATGGGGGCGGTCGCCGTGCCGCTGCGAGCCAACGCCCGGTCAACCCACTGGCGCGTAAACGGATATCGTAGAAAAACGACCAGGCCCGCGTCGCGGGCCATTATTTCACGACGGAGATCGGGGTGCTTGTTAGTGACGACAATGTGCGTGGCTGGCGATTGTTTCTGGACGGCGCGCAGCACCTCCAGCCAATCCCCGCCCGGCAAGTGCATGTCCATGAACAGCAGCGTCGCCTGGTGGCGTAGAACCAGCTCCAAGGCCGTGTGGGCCTCAGGGGTATGCCACACTTGCTGCTGGCGGCCCCGAAAGAAGCCGGCCAACGCCTGAGCGTCGGCGGCAACCGCTTGGGCGATGACCACGCGTGCGGACAATGCCGCCGACCCGCCCTGGGGCGAAATGGTTGGATTTTCGTTAGAGACTGCCATGCGCGCGCGAGTGTAACGCGACATGGGGTGGGGCGCAAGTTGGCCTGAAAGCCCCCAGGGCCGGCCAGGTGGAGCTTCGCGGGTTGTGGGGGAGTGGCCGATGACACCCAGCGTCCCGGGTAATCATAGCTGGCGGCCAATTTCTGAGCCACTTTCGGCACTCTCTCAGCAAACGGTAATAAAATGCAATGGCCCTGCCAGGTTCGCGGGCGAGAAGCGCCAGAGTATAATCCGGCTATGACCACTCAAGCCATCCCAACCCAGGTGACTGCTGTTACGGTTTTCCCAGACCGCGCCCGCGTAACCCGCAGCGGAGGCCTGCCGCTCCAACCCGGCCTCCAACGGCTCGAGGTGACCACCTTGCCGCTTGGCCTGCTGCCCGACTCGGTGCGGGCCGGAGGCCGTGGCACGGCCCGCGCCAAGCTGCTGGGCGTCGCCACGCGGCTGGAGCATTTTGTAGATACCCCGGTGGAAGCCGCCCGCGCCCTGGAACGCCGAATTGAGGAAGCCGAAGACGCCGATACCGCTCTCCTGGGACAGATTGCAGTGGTGGAAAAAGAGCAGAAATACCTGGATGCCCTGGCCGCCCAGAGCGAGGTGTTCGCTCGAGGGCTGGCGTTACGAGACCGAACGCCGGACCAGCAAAGCGCCATCTTCGACTTCGTTAGCCGGCGCAGTCAACGTCTCCAGGCTGAGCAAGCGGCCTTCAACAAGCAGCGGCGCGACCTGGCCAAGGCGCTCGACCGGTTGCGCCGCGAGCTGAAGACCATTCAGTCCGCCCGGCCGAAGCAGCGCTATGTGGCGGTGGTGGAGCTGGAAGTTGAGGCCGCCGGCGACTTTGAGCTGGAGTTGACCTATGTGGTCACTGGTGCGAACTGGCAGCCCCTGTATGACCTGCGCCTGGGCGCAGCCGGGCTAGACCTCAGCTACCTGGGACAAGTCACGCAGAACACGGGCGAAGATTGGCCCGGCGCCAAGCTCACCCTGTCAACGGCGCGCCCGTCGCTAACTCTGACCATTCCCGAACTAGACCCCTGGTACTTACGTCCGCGCCCACCGCTGGCGCCGGTCGCCGCGCGGGCCAAGGCCGGTGGGCCGCAGCAAATGGTGGCGGCGGCGCCCGCGCCCGCCGCGCGGCCGGCCGCCGAGGCCGCGCCTCAGCCGCAGGCCATGGAACATTTCGCGGTTGACGACGCCGTGGTTTCCGCGGCAGGGGCGTCGCTGACCTATGCGCTGCCTGGAGCAGCGGATGTGCCTGGCAACGGTGAGCCGCGCAAGGTGACCATAGCCAGCCTGCGCCTGGTGCCGGAGCTGACTTACATCACCGCCCCCAAGCTCGAGGCACTGTGCTACCGGCGCGCTGAGATCAAGAACACCAGCGCCTATTCGTTCCTGGCCGGTCCAGCCCAGCTCTTCGAGGGCGATGAATACCTGGGGGCCACCGCCCTGGAGTTTGTGGCGCCCGGACAGACGTTTGAGTTGGTGCTGGGAGCTGACGAACGGCTCCGTGTCGAGCGCGAGTTGGCGGCGCGCGACGTGGACAAGGCTTTCATCCTGGGCGATCGGCGGCGCATCCGCTATGCCTACACGATCACGCTGGAGAACTTGCGCGACACGCCCCAGGCCGTCGTCGTGCTCGACCAAATCCCCGTGGCGCGTGACGAGCAGATCAAGGTGAAGCTCGATGCGGCCGACCCCAAGCCGGCCGAACAGTCGGAATTGAACATCCTGGAATGGAAGCTGACGCTTGACCGCGGGGCCAAGCAGACCCTGCGCTTTGACTTCACCGTAGAGCATCCCCGCGCCATGGACGTGATCGGACTGATTTGACGCATGCCCAAAACCGCTACTCCCACCCAACCGCCCTCCGAGCGCGCCTTCTTGGTGGGCCTGGAAGTCCACGGACACCTTGCCCTGCTGGGCGTGGAAGACTCGCTGGCCGAACTCGCCCTCCTGGCCGACACCGCCGGGCTGCGCGTGGTGGGCGAAACTTACCAGAAGATCAACAAGCCCGACCCCAACACCTTCATCGGTTCGGGGAAGGCCGCTGAGCTTAAGGATTTCGTCGAAGAGACGCTGACCGACGTGGTCATCTTCGACGAAGAACTGTCGCCGCGCCACCAGCGCGAGCTGGAGAAGCTGATGGGCGAGAACGTCAAGGTGCTCGACCGCACCGCCCTAATCCTGGATATCTTTGCCCAGCACGCCCGCACGCGCGAGGGCGGCCTGCAAGTCGAGCTGGCGCAGTATGAGTACCGGCTGCCCCGCCTGACGCGGCAATGGACGCACCTCGCCCGGCAGGCGGGCGGCGCCGCCGGCCGCGGCGGCAACGGCGGCGTGGGCCTGCGCGGCCCCGGCGAAACCCAACTCGAAGCCGACCGGCGCGAGATTACCGGCCGCATTGTGCACCTCCAGCGCGAGTTAGAAGTCGTGCGCGCGCATCGGCATCGCTACCAGGCGCAGCGCAAGCGCAACGCCGTGCCGGTCGTTGCCATTGTGGGCTACACCAACGCCGGCAAGAGCACCCTGCTGAATGCGCTGGTCGGCCAGGCCGAAGTGTTGGTGGCCGATCAGTTGTTTGCCACGCTTGATCCAACTACGCGGCGCGTGGCGCTGCCGAACAACAAGACGGCCCTATTCACCGACACCGTCGGCTTCATCCAAAAGCTGCCCACGACCTTGGTGGCGGCCTTCCGCGCCACGCTCGAAGAGATCGGCGAGGCCGATGTGTTGCTGCACGTGCTAGACGTGACCCACCCCAACGCGCGCCAGCACGCCCAGGCCGTGCAGACCACGCTGGACGAACTGAATGTGCATGACGCGCCGGTGATCCTGGCGCTGAACAAGGTGGATGCCCTGACGCCCGAGGGCCGTGACGAAGCTCAGGCCAACCTCGGGGCGCTGTTCGATCAGGGCGTGCCGATCTCGGCGCTGACCAAGGCCGGCCTGCCCGACCTGCTGGCGCGTGTGTCGGCCGAACTGTACGCCAACCTTGTGCCGATCAAGGTCCTCGTGCCCTACACCGACGGCCACATTATCTCGCTCTTCCACGAGCATGCCCTGGTCGAGCGCGTCGAGCATCAGGAAGCTGGCGTAGAACTAGAGGGGCGGGTGCCCCAGCGTGTTGCCTCGCGCTTCAAGCCCTATGTGCCGCGCGCCCGTCGCCGCAAGCCGTCCGCACCCCAGGCGTGAGTCTGCTGCGCGGGCGTCGCAGGAGTCCTGACCATGTGGCTTGACCGGCTCTCCGCCTTCATCGCTCGTTACAAGGGCCTGCCCACCATCCTCGCGGTGTTGCTTGTCATCCTCAACTTCGTGTTGCAGTTTTTCGATCTAGGCTGGCTGAGTACCTCGAACCTGCTGCTGCATCTGGGCATCGTTGTCGGGCTGATCGGCGTTTTGCTGGCGGAGGCGCTGGGCTAGGGCCGCGACTGCGCCCGCCATCGCGCTTCGATCCATGGCCCGGCCCGCCCGACTGTCGCGCCGCGCCTTTCTCATGGTCACCGGGGTGCTGGCTGCCTGCGGGCCGGCAGCGGCCCTGCCCACCGCGACTGCGCCGCCCCCACCCACCGCTCTCCCCACGCCGGCGGCGACCGCTGTGCCGCCCACGGCCTCCGAAACCACCACCAGCACCCCCACCTCTGAGCCAACTGCAACGCCCGCCGCGACGGCCACCAAAGTCCTGCCGGCGCCTTCGGCCACGCCCATTCCCACCGTGCGGCTCCTGGCCGGCGGCGACATAATGCTGGCGCGCAGTGTGGGCGATCAAGTGCTGGCGCAGGGGCCGAACGTAGTGTTCGCCTCGTTGTCGGCTGCTGTAGCCGAGGCCGACCTTTTCGTCGCCAACCTTGAGTGCGTGATCTCCGATCAGGGGACGCCGGCCGCCAAGGCCTATACCTTCCGTGCGCCGCCGGCTGCGGCTGACGCATTGAGCGCTGGCGGTCTGGCTGTGGTGAGTCTGGCGAACAACCACTCGCTCGACTACGGCGTGGCCGCGCTGGCCGATATGCTGCCCCGCCTGCGCGGCCTCGGCATTGCCACGGTCGGGGCCGGCGCCGACGACGTCGCGGCGCGCGCGCCGGTCATCCTGGAGCGCCAGGGGCTGCGGATCGCGTTCCTGGCCTACGTGGATGTGCCAGTGGAAGGCCGCACCGGCTTCGACACCCGCAGTTGGCAGGCCGGCCCCGACCGGCCCGGGTTGGCCTGGGCGGTGCCGGGCAACATGCAATTCGACATCGCTTCTGCGCGCCTCAAGGCCGACGTCGTGGTGGTGCTGCTGCACTTCGGCCAGGAGGGCCAGAGTGAGTTCACCGACCAGCAGCAGGAACTCGCCCACGCCGCTGTTGACGCGGGTGCGGCCCTGGTCCTCGGCGCGCACTCACACGTGCTCCAGCCGCTGGAGCGCTACAACGGCGGGCTGATCGCTTACAGCCTGGGCAATCTCGTGTTCGACGGCTTCGCCCCGCCGGCCACGTATTCGGCGCTGTTAGCCGCGGCATTAACACCCGCGGGCGTGGTGGATTACGCCATTGTCCCGCTGGCGGTGGATCACGGCCTGCCGCGCCCGGCGACCGATGCTGAGGCCGCCGTAGTTCGGACGCTCATGGCGCCGCCGGAATAATCGTCGCGCGCTCATCGGCTAGGCGCAGGGCATTTCCGCCAGAGTTAGCGGCGCGAGCGGCGCCTGATTGAAATCGAAGCAGTCGAGCATGTTTTCGGCGGCCGCGTCGCGTTCAGTGAGCGGCTCCAGGCTGTAGAGCGCCTCTACGAACTTCAGGATGCTCAGTTGCGAGCACCGGGTGTGGGCCACGTATCCGCTGCGGGCATAAGGACTGATGACCAGACACGGCACGCGGAAACCGTAGCGGTAAGGGGTGCCGTCAGCCCAGGTCTCGATCTCCGGCGGCGGTACGTGGTCGTAGAACCCGCCCCAGTCGTCCCACCACAAGAAGATCGCCATACGCGGCCATTGCGGGCCGGCCATCGCGGCGTTGAGCACCTGGGCGGCGTAATTCTGCGCCGCGCACAGGCTCCCGGTCGGGTGGCCGCTCTTGGCATAGCCTTCGTCCAGGAAGACTGAGTTGAGCCAGGCGAAGTTCGGCAGCCTGCCGGCCGCGGCGTCAGCGAAGTAGGGCGCATCCTGCCGGTCAAAGACCTCCGGCCGCTGATACATAGCCCGGATGTCGGTCAGAATGCCGCCGTAGTCCCGCCACGTGCGGCCGGCCTCATCGAGCCGCGTGGCGAGCGTGGGGTAGTCGTAGCAAAACTGCGGGCATAGGTCGGTTGGCGAAGGCGAGTTGACAATCGGCGTTTGCGCCGAAGTCGCCATGAAGTAATTTGGGTGCGATGGCCCGCGCACGTCAGCGAAGAACCGATCACACAGCGTGAAGCGGCGCGCCAGTTCCCAGTAGAGCGGGGCGCTCGCCTCGGTGTATGAGCAGCGGGCGCTGGTCGCGGTCGCGCCATCCGCGGCCGCCAGCGCGTCGGCGTGCTGGTGGGGTGGGTCGCTCGGCAGGCGGTCGGGGCAATCCGCGCCTGCATAGCGACTCTCTGCGCCGGGGAAGCCTGCAAAGAGGCTGTCGAACGTGTGGTTCTCCTGGATAAACATCAGCACGGTGTCAATGCGGTCTGCGGCCTGGGCGGGCGGCGTGGGCGATGGCGCTGGGCTGGCCGTCGGCGTGGCCGTGGCCGTCACCGTCGGCGCTACGCTTGGCTGGGGCGTTGGGGTGGCTGGTATCGGCGCCGGTGTGCGTGTCGCGGTCGGTGTCTCAGTCGCGGTCGCTGCCGCCTGGCAGCCTGCCAGCCAGGCCCCCGCGCTGGCATAGGCCAGCCGGCGAAGAAACGTGCGGCGCGAAGTAGCAAAGCCGTTCGGAGGCATGGGTCGTGGGCATGGCCCCAAAGCGTCAGCCGCGCCCTTCGCTGATTGTACCGCGAACATTCCGGGCATTTGGCATGCCGCGTTTTTTCGCGTAGCATGGGGCCGTCCGCTCGCGCCGGGCGGCTCTCATTCCTGCGAGTCGAGTGTTGGCCTCTCCGTATCTGCTTGCTGCCGTGTATCTGGCCCTGGCGCTGGTTAATATCGCGCTGGGGGCGTGGGCGTCGATGCGCGTGCCCGCTGCGGGCCGGTCCGCGCGGCGGCTGGCGTTCGGGGCGCTGGTTGCTGCGGCGACCAACCTCGTGCTCGCGGCCCTTGCCGCGGGCTGGCTGTCGGCGTTGCCCCCCGGCTGGCGGGCGCACCCGGCGCTGTATGGCGCGGTTGCCTATTCCGGTGTGCTCATGCTGGTCACCCGCACCCTTGTCCGGCGTGCTCCGGGCCGGCCCTGGTGGCCCTGGGCCGTGGTAGCCGCCCTGATCGCCGTCCAGGTGATAGATGCCGGCTGGCTGTGGCCGGCCGACAGCGCCCTGAACCTGACCGGTGTGGGGTTGGTCGCCCTGGCGCTGGTCTGGGCCACGCTGGCGGCCCGCGCGGTGATCTTGATCTGGGGCGCCTACCGCGCCACGCCGCAGCCTTTACATCGCAATCGTCTGGCCTTCTGGGCGCTGGTCTGGGGGCTGGTGGCCGCGGGCGTCGCCTTGCTGGTCTTGGGGCTGACGCCCCTCGCGCAAGTGGTGCTGGTCTGGGCGGCGTCAGTGGCCACGCTGACCGTCGTGCGCCCGCGCCTGCCCGATGCGCGGCGGGCCGTGTTCCAGGGCGCCGTCACCGCCCTCATCGTCGGCTTGGCCATCGCCTCCTACGCCGGGCTGATGTCGGGCCTGCTGGGCGTGGACGGTAATCGCTTAGGATTGGTGCCGTTCGCGGCCGCTGGGGTAGTTGCCGCCATCTTAGTATTGGCCGTCAACCCCCTCTTCAACTTGCTCGAGCGTTGGCTGCGCTGGCGTGTGGCGGGCCGGCGCTACGACCCTCGCCAACTGATTGGCGAGTACGGCCTCAGCATCAGCAACATCCTTGAAACGAGTCGTCTGGCGCAGGTCGCGCTGGGCTTGATGCGCGCTGCCATTGGCCTGGAACGCGCCGCGCTGTTCGTAGTGGATCTGGTAGAAGTAACCCCCGGCGCGCCGCTGGTCAACTTGAGCCGTGTGGGCAGCCTGACCGATGCCGGGCCGGTGGCCGGCACCCTGCTTGAAGACAGCCCCCTGACGGTCTACTGGCGCACTGAGTTCGAGCCGCTGACCCAGTATGAGGTGGACGTAGACCCGCGCTTCGCCGGTCTGGCGACGGCTGAGCGTGTGTGGCTGGGTCAGCTCGGCATGGACGTGTACGTGCCAATTTACGCCAGTAAGCAATGGATTGGGCTATTTGCGCTTGGCCCCAAGACCTCGCGCCACCGTTACTTCGATGAAGACTTAGAACTACTCAGCACCTTGGCCGACCAGACGGCCGTCGCCCTGCGCAATGCCCGTCTGGTCGAAGACCTGCGCCGCCTGAACGCCGACCTGAAGACCTCGAACAACGCGCTGGATGAAGCCACCACGCGCCTGTCACAGCTCGATCGCACCAAGTCTGACTTCATCAATGTGATTTCGCACGAACTGCGTACGCCGCTGGCGATCTTATACGGGTACGCGCAAATTCTTACGGAGGAGATCACCAAGGCCGGCTCGGCCGAACACGTGCAGATCGTCGAAGGCATGAGTACGGGCGTCAACCGGCTCAACGAGGTCATCGAGAACATGCTCGATATGGCCCGTATTGACAGCCGGGCGTTGCAGTTGGCGGCGCAGCCGGTGCGCATCGAGCATGTGGTGCAGAAGCTGGTTTGGCAGTTACAATGGGCGCTGGCCGATCGACAACTCTCGCTCAAGGCCGACGGGCTAGAAGGTCTGCCGCCGGTGCATGGCGACCCTGAGATGCTGTACAAGGCGCTGCATCATCTGGTGGTCAATGCCGTCAAATACACTCCGAACGGCGGCTCCATCACCATCGGCGGCCGGATCGCGCCCCAGGCCCTGAAGGGTGGGGCGGTCGAGGTGACGGTGACGGACACCGGCATTGGCATTGACCCGCGCTTCCTGGAGTTGATCTTTGACAAGTTCTATCAGACGGCGAGTTCAGCTCAGCACTCGTCGGGCAAAACGAAGTTCAAGGGCGGCGGGCCTGGCCTGGGACTCGCGATTGCGCGCGGCATCGTGGAAGCGCACGGCGGCTGGCTGCGCGCCGAGAGCGCGGGCCATGACGAAGAGAAGTTGCTCGGCAGCCGCTTCATCGTGGTGCTGCCGGTGAGCAAGGAATACAACATCAGCTACCCCGTCACCGAACCGTTGATGTAGTGCGCATAGCCATAAGTGGGTGCAGGGCATCAAGCCGATAACACCTTCGAGCGATGCTAGCCTATGCGCATCACCAAGGACCAAACAGAGGCCGGCCGGATGCGGACAATCTACGTTGAGAAAAACCTGCCCAAGATGCTGTTGACGAAGACCCTCACCCCCATCTGGCCGGGGGTGGTCTGGTCGCCGCTCAGCGCCGCCACCGTAGCCGACTTGCCGCAACCGGCACTGCCTGGGCCGCGCTGGCTGCGAGTCCGCAACTTGCAGTGCGGCATCTGCGCCACAGACCTGACGCTCCTCTTTGTCGAGGTAGACCCCAGCGTCGCGCCGGCGGCCTTACCGGGCAATCAGCGGCTGTACCTGGGCCACGAAGTCGTCAGTGTGGTTGAAGCCGTGGGGGCCGGAGTGACGCGGGTAAAGCCCGGCGACCGTGTCGTGATGGATACGCGCTTTCAGGGCCGCCACTGCCTCATGCAGGAGATAGACCCGCCGTGCCGCCACTGCGCAGACGGCAATTATGGGCTGTGCGAAAACGCCTCACTCGGGCGCGGCGGGTTCGGGCAGGGGGGTGGCTGGGGCGATGGCTACACCGCCCACGAGACGGAAGTCTTTCGGGTGCCGCAGGCCTTGACGCTCGATCAGGCCACCCTGATCGAGCCGATGTCGGTCGCGCTGCACGCCGTCTTGCGCCGTCCCCCGCAGACGGGCGAGCGCGTGCTCATCCTGGGCAGCGGCATCATCGGCCTGCTGACCCTGCAAGCCGTGCGGGCGGTAGCCCCCGACTGCCACGTCACGGCCGTGGCGCGCTACCCTCACCAGGCCGAGGCCGCACGGCGCTTGGGAGCCACCGTGGTCATTGGGCGCGCCGACTATCCGGGCGTTGCCCAGCTCACGGGCGGGAAGTTCTATGCCGCGCCGATGAATAAAGGCATGGTGCTCGGCGGTTTCGATCTTGTCTATGACTGCGTCGGCGCCGGCCGCACGCTCGAAGATTGCTTACGCTGGGCGCGCGCCGGCGGCACGGTGGTGCTGGTGGGCATCAAGTTCACGCCCTTGAAACTCGATCTGAGTCCTACTTGGTATCAGGAGGTGGACCTCATTGGCGCGCTGGCGCACGGCGTAGACGAGTGGCAAGGGCAGCGGCGTCCAACCTATGAGTGGGTAGTGGAATGGCTGCTGGCTGGCCGGCTGACCGATGCAGGGCTGATCACTCATCGTTTCCCCTTCGAGCGCTACCGCGAAGCGGTCGCCACCTCCATGGCCAAGGGGAGCCGGCGTCCGATTAAGGTCGTCTTTGATTACCAACCGCCGAGCTGACGCTGCTATCCAAACTGCGGCCTGATTCCGCCCGGCCCGCTGGAAACTCCAGGCCGGCCGGGGGAGTGGCCAGGCGTCTAGTATTCGAGGGCGGCTTCGCCCGCTGATTCGGGCGGGAGGATGCGCTGCAGAATGGTGTGGCCGTCCTCGGTGCGCTGTTCCCAGCCCATCGGCCCTTGGGCGATGTTGAGCGACATGCGCAGGCGGCCGGCCTCCAGGGCCTTCAGAAAGCCGGTGAAGGGCGGCGCGTCGCTGCCCAGCGCGGGCCACTTCTCCACCATCATCACTCCGTGGCCGGGCTGTTCCAGAAAGACGACCTGGCGGGGATCAGAGACGTCGCGTAGTGACTGCGACCGGCTGAACGCCGCCGCCGTGCCGCTGGCCAGCGGACCGGTGCCGCACGAGACGAGCTGCGTGTAATATAGCGGATCGAGTGTGACCGCCTCGACGTAAGCGGGGTCGTAGGATTCCACGCCCAGGTGGCCGTGCAAGATCGCCCGGACGTTGGGCACACGGACGAGGCCCCCGCTGCGGTTAGCCCGTTCGTGGCCGGCCACGGCCTCGCAGATACCCATCATTTCCACGGCTTCCACTGACGGCACGACCATCTCCATCCCTTCCACGGGGCGCACCAGTGCGCCTTCGCGGGTGGGGAGCACACCGGTGACCACGGCCTGGTCGGCTCGGGTGATGGCGCGCTTATCAACCAGGCGCGAGCTGCCGGTGGCCGTCGTGATCAGTCCGTTAACTTCAGGCTCGTAGACGCCATAGCAGCCCTCGCTGAATTGAGCGCTGATAGCGTCGCCGATGCCGCGGTAACCCAACAGCTTGTCCACCTGAATTGGCGTTGTGAAGAAGCCGAATCGCGTGAACGTCAGCCCTGCGGTCACCATCGCATCCGGTGTCGCCAGCCCGGCCCACGTCTCGGCCGCCACCGGCTCCTGAGCAAAGACATGGTGATTAACTTCGGTGGCGCACACCGCCGCCAGCAGCCGGGCGCCGACTTCGGCGGCAAAGGCCTCTAGGTCGCGGGCATCGGAAACTGGGCGGGCCCCGGCCAGGTCATAGTGTACGGCGCGATACGGGCGCTCATTGAGCGTCCGCACAGCCATCACCCGGATGCTGATGTAGCGCGTTTGGAGATAGCGCCCAATCGCTAGCTCTGCGCCGCCGCGGCGTGCCTGGTGCGCAATCACTTCCGCCGCCTGGGGGCCTAGGCCGTCGTACTGCACCTGCGCTGCCTCAGCTTCCGCCAGGCCGCCCAGCGCGCGGAAGTGGTCTAGTTGCGTCTGGAACTCAGCTTCGGGCACATCCACCATTGTCAGAATCGTGGGGCGCCGGCTCAGCCGGTGCAGCCGCTTGGCGTGAAACAGAAGCGCCTCATCGCGGCCGACCCATTCGCCAAAAATACCCGTCGTGATGATCAGGTTGGTGTTGTTGTCCGGCTGGTCTTGAATGGTGCAGCCGGCCTCGCGCAGCCAGGCGAAGAGCGCCTCAATGGCCAGGTTCAGGCCTGGTGTGCGGCTCCGCGGCAAAAACGCAATCGCGATTGGCCGAATCCATGCGTGCAGGGGCATTGGCTTCATAGTTGGAAAGTATCCTGAGGCAAATTATCCCGCTTGGCGTGAGTTTGTCAACTCCTGTCGCAGGGCAATTACATCTACACTGCGCTTGGGACCGATCAGCCCCATTTTGCCTGTCATTCCGAAGAACGCATGCCGCGGTGCGCCGGCCCCCCCACGGCAGAAACGGCCGCACTGACTCGATCTCCTCTCTGAATTGCCATTTCGAACCCGGCCTCAGGTCGGTGAGCCTCACTTGCCGGTCACGCGGCGGTTGGCCAGAGCGGCAATTGCAGGCTTTGAATAGCCCGTTGTTTTGTTTCTTCGCCGCGCCGATCATAGTTGCTGGTGGTCGTTGGTGATGAATGACCGAGCAGCTTCTGAACCGTTACCAGGTCTACGCCGCGGTCCAGCAGGTTGCCGGCAAAGGTGCGGCGAAAGTCGTGCCAGGTCACGGCCTGTTCCAGCGCCGCCTGGAGCTGGCGTTTCGTCAGCATCTGGGCTAAGGCCTCATCACTGATACCCTTGTTGGGCGCCACGTGGCCGCCTTTGCGCACTGGGCAAAACAGCGGCCCCGCCGAACTGCCGCGCACGGCCAGCCACTTGCTCAGCCACGGCACGGCGTCGGCGTGCAGGTAGACCGCCCGACGCTTGTTGCCCTTGCCAATGACTTCGATAGGCTGCCCCAAGCTCTGCCGTTTCCAACTCTCCAGGCGCAGACCGGCGATCTCCGAGCGCCGTAGGCCCGTGGACCAGGCCAGGGTGATGACCGCTGCGTCCCGGACGCCGGCCGGCGTCTCATCGGCCAGGCAGGCGCGCAGCAAGGCCTGAAGTTCATCCTGAGCGATGTGGCGGCCCTTGGGCGCGCGTTCGCCGCTGACATCTTCAATAGCGGCCACTCGGGCTGCTTGGGTGACAATCTCGTCTCGTTGGGCGCGGGGCAGTTCGCCTTCATAGGCTAGATCGGCCACGCGCCGGGCCCACCACCGCACGGCCGCCAGGCCACGATTTATGGAGTTGGGCGAACGGCTCAAACCGAGCAGGTGCGCAGCGTACTCCTCGACCAGGAGCTTCGTCAGCGGGCGCGCGCCGCGCCACGTCTCAAAGCTTCTTAAGTCTGCCAGATAGCCGCGCCGGCTGTTGGCCGACTGCAACCGCGGGTCGCGCAGCAACTCACGCTCAATGTGGTGCAGCGTGTCCGTGGAAACTTGAGTTTGGAGCGCGGCGTTCGCGGACGGCATCACATCTGGCCCGTTCTTCTAAATTACTTGTTTCAACTTACATTATCACAAGTAATAATAGCATGGGTTTCGCCAGTGTCAAGGCCTGTCTCCCGCCCCTCCACCCGTCGCACTCGTGTTGGTTTACAACCCGCTTAGCGTCGCTTGCTGGCTGTCGCGCCCAGCAGCCCTGGGGCGCCTGAGTTGCGTTGGCAAGGAAATTGCAGATCAGGCGCCTGATCCGGCCCCCACCCAGACAGGCAACATGCCAGCGCCTTACCCTGACCGACCACCTACAGACTATGCTAAACTCCCCCGTGCGCGTCTGCCGGCGGATCGGCCGATGAATCGGCGCGCACCAGTGTCTGCGACCACCATGAAGTTTGATCGCAAGCTCAAGACGCATAACTACGCCCCCGGCATCGTCTGGATCTTTGTTGGTTTCTGGAGCCTGGCCCTGTGCGCCTTCGCGGCTCTGGCGGCCCGCGAGCCCCTGGCACAAATGGCCCTCGCCTACGGCCCTACCGGCACGCTGGTCCCCGTCGTGGTCGTCTTGCCGACCAACACCTGGCAGCCCGAGGCCACCGACACCCCGCTGGCAACCGCCAGTGTAGACGTCCTGCCCAGCCAGCCGCCTGTGGTGGTCACCGAGCCGCCGCCCCTGGTCGAGCCGACGGCCACGCGCTTCTTTGTCGTGCCGGCCCAGCCGACGCCCATTCCCACGCCTGTCCTGCCCCAAGCGGCCGCCTTTCCCACCACTTGTGACGGCCCCGGGCGGATGAACATCCTGCTTATCGGCATTGACGGCTTCAACAACAACTACTACCGCGCCGCCCGGGCCGATACCATCATTCTCCTGGGCGTCAATTTCGCCGCCAAAAGCGCCCAGATGTTGTCCATCCCCCGCGACTTGTGGGTCCAGCTCCCCGGTCTGTCGCAGGTGCCCGAAGGCCGCATCAACACCGCCTATCACTATGGCGAGCTGTACAGCGCCCCTGGCGGCGGTCCCGGCGAGGTGGCCGCCGTGCTGGCGAGCACCTTCGGGCTGCGCGTTGACCGCTACGCCACTGTCAGTTTCACCGCCTTCGAGCAGGGCATAGACGCTATCGGCGGCGTGGACATCAACATTCCTGAGCCGATTCACGACGACGCCTATCCTCTGCGCGACGGGAGCGGCACCATTGCCATTGACTTCCCGGCCGGCCAGGTGCACATGGATGGCGCCACCGCGCTGATCTACGCCCGCACGCGCCACGACAGCAGCGACTTTGCCCGGATGCGCCGCCAACAGCAGGTGCTCTTCGCCGTGCGTAACCAGCTTCTGCGCCCCCAGACGCTGCTGCAATTGCCGGCGCTCACTCAGGCGCTGCTGGGTGCGGCCCGCACCGACCTCTCGCTTGAAGACATTGCCCTCCTGGGCTGCCTGGGGCCGCAGATTGACGTCAGCGCCATCCAAAGCTGGGTCATAGACAGCAGCATGGTGCGAGACACCAAGCTGGCCGATGGCGCGCAGGTGTTGCTGCCGGTGATGGACGCCATTGTGCCGGTCTTGGAGCAATTCAATGTCGGGGAATGATGCCGAACCAACGCGGTCTGGGTCCAAACGCTTCCGGAGCTTGGCGGCCTTCGCCGTCCTCGACCTGATCTTCCTCACCGCGGCCTTCCTGACCGGCTACCTTGTTCGCGCCGTCTCAGCCGAATTGCCCCTCGCCCTGCCCTTCACGGCCGGCGGCGGGCGCTATGCCTTGCTCGACGAAGTGCGCGCCCTGCTGGCCGACCACTACATCGGCCCTTTGCCCGACGACAACACGCTAGCTTATGGCGCGGTGCGCGGCTATACGGCTGCCGTTGGTGACCCCTATACCGTCTTCGTCGAACCCCAGGCCCACGAGCTTGAAACCCAGTCCCTCCAGGGCGAATATGGCGGCATAGGTGTCAATCTGACCGTCAACGCCGCTGGCGAAATCGTCCTGGACCCGTACCGCGACTCACCCGCTGCCCGCGCCGGCGTGCTCAGCGGCGACATCCTGCTGGCCGTGGATGACACCTTCTTGGCCCCCGGTACCCCGGTAGACACCGCCACGGCCTTAGTCCGCGGTTTGGTCGGCACCATGCTTCGCATGACCGTGCGGCATGCCGATGGCGCCGAAGGGGTCCTGACACTCACCCGTGAACGCTTTGAAATCCCTTCCACCACTTGGAAGGTACTGCCCGACGCGCCCGCTATTGGCCTGATTGCCGTCAGCCGTTTCAGCGGCAAAACGCCGACGGAGGTGCAGCAAGCGCTCCAAGAGCTTCAGGCGGCGGGCGCCACCAGCTTCGTGCTCGACCTGCGCAACAATGGCGGCGGCATCCTCGAAGCGGCCGTTGCAGTCGCCGGCGTCTTTCTGGACGGCGGCGTGGTGATGTACGAGACCCAGCACGCCGCCCCGGAGAAGACCTACAGCGCGCCCGCCAACGCCGGCTCAGCGGCCCAGGCTCCACTGGTGGTGCTGGTCAACCACAACACGGCCAGCGCCGCGGAAATCGTCGCTGGGGCGCTGCTAGATCGCGGCCGCGCTCCGCTCGTCGGCCAGCCCACGTACGGCAAAGGCTCGGTGCAGTTGGTGTATGATTTGTCCGATGGCTCGAGCCTGCACGTGACCGCCTACCGCTGGTACACGCCCGCTCGGCATGAAATCGAAGACGGCGGGTTGCCCCCGACCTACGTGGTGGACCCGGCCACTGACGGCAGCGATGCCGAATTGGCCTACGCCATGCGCGTCTTGCGCGCGCTGGCCTCCAGCCCGCCCGCGCCAATCGCCGTTGATGGAGAACCGTAGTGTCGAAGGTCCCACAAGCGAATACCCCGGGTGACCGGGTGGTCGCCACGAACCGCAGCGCCGGGCACAGCTACTTCCTCGAAGACCGCTTCGAAGCCGGTCTGGCGCTGGTCGGCTCAGAGATCAAATCAGTCCGCGCCGGCCAGGTGCAGCTCAAAGAGGCGTACGTGCAGAGCGAAGGCGGCGAAATGTATCTGCTCAACGCCCACATCTCGCCGTACGACCCCGCGTCGCGTGACAATCATGACCCGCTGCGGCCGCGTAAGCTGCTCCTGCACAAGAAAGAAATTGGCAAGCTCGCGGCGCAAGCTAAGCTCAAAGGCTACGCCATCGTCCCCCTGCGGATGTACCTCGTCAAAGGCCGCGCCAAGCTGGAGATCGCTCTTGGCCGTGGCAAGAAGAATTTCGACAAACGCCAGGCCATTGCTGAGCGCGACAGCCAGCGCGACATTCAGCGCGCCTTGAGCCTGCGCGGCCGCGGCTAGCCCCCAGACCATCCCCCTGCCAGTCAGGGGCACCCGGCCGGGTCGTGATCTTGGTGGGGCTGACGTTATTGACCTGTGCCGGTGATTGCGCATAGGCTAATTATATTTCAAGAAAGATCACGCTCGTTATCGCCATGATGCAGCTAGTGGCTATGCGCATTAAAGGCACGCCGTTGAATACGCAACTTCTCGTCTTTTGTGCCGGTTGCCTGGTAGCCTTGCTAGCGGCCTGCCGGCCTGCCGACATCCCAGCAACCGCCGACGCTGTCGCAACAGACATAGCGGCGAGCGTCGCAGGGACCCTGACCGCAGCCCCCACCCGTGCGCCCACAGCTACGCCATCTCAGCCCCCTGCCTCGCCGGCCACGTCGGCCTCGCCGGCAAGCGCCACGCCGCGGCCGCCGCGCCCGATACCCACCGCCGTCGCGCCGCAGTCCACGACTTTTCCAGATTCTAGCTACGTGCTCGACCAAGAGCAGGTCATCGGCGAATATGCCGTGCGCGTTTGGCGCAACGAGAACTCACCCAGCGCCGGCTTGGGCTTCGACCGGATATTGACCCTCAATCAGTCCGAGACGTCACCACTCCTCGTTGAGTTTTTCTCTGGCTTCGATGCCCTGAGCGGCGCCGACATCACCGGGGATGGTGTGCCCGAGCTGATCGTTACGACCTACACCGGCGGCGCCCACTGCTGCTTCAGCGTCATCGCGTTCAGTCTGGGTGATACGCCTGTCAAAATCCTGGAGACCCGTCCCTCCAATTGCGGCGGCCGGTTCCAGGACCTTAATGGCGATGGCATACCCGAGTTCATAACCTGCGACGACGTCTTTGCTTACACCTACTGCCCCTACGCCGCCTCGCCGCTGGTTCAGGTGATCCTGGCGTATGCACCCGACGTCGGCTACCAGCCTGCCGGCCCGCGCTTCGCCGACCGCTACGCCGCGGAACTGCCGAGCCTGTCGGCCCAAGCCGCGGCGGCCACGCCTGGCGGGCTGGGCGAATGGGACAACACCACCAAGTGCGGCGTGCTGCCGCTCGTCCTCGCGCTCCTCTACAGCGGGCAGCCGGCGCAGGCCTGGAGCGAGTTGGATCGGCTTTACCCCTACCCCGATGCCGCGCTATTCCGGCAGGAAATTGAACAGACCGTCGGCGTCAGCCCGCTGTTCGCCCTGCCCTGAGGGGTGCATCCGGATTTATTGGCCGCCCGCGAATTGGCGCTGCCTTCCCAGCCCCGCGAAGGCGGGGCTTCGCGTTATGTAGCCGCGGTTTCAACCGCCAGGCGCGCCAAGATCGAAAGCGGCCAAAACCATAGGATGCACCCCCCCTCCGCCCTGAGCTGGCCCTTGGAGCACGATGGTATAATGGTTACTACCTGGGGATGACAGGCTTCGACGGAGAAGGCTGATTACAGGTTGCAAGCCGGGCGGCGCCGAAACCCGTAAACGCAGCGCAAAAACACAAGTGCCAACCGCACTTCCTACAGCGCTCTCCCGCTCGCGGCCTAACCCCGCTGGCGATTGAGCCGGCCTCCTACGGGAAGCCCGTTGACCACGAGCCTGTCTGACGGCGCGTGCCCTCAGCGAGACAAAGGTCAGAATGCCGCTCCAGGCGCCGCGACCGGAGCGAAAGATCAAGCGGCTAGTCGTCCTTTGACCCGGCCACGCGGGGCCTGGACGCCGAAGAAGAAGTAGCGCGGCTACGCTTGTAGACACCTGTGGTCGAGTTTTTCGGACGCGGGTTCGATTCCCGCCATCTCCACCAACCCGCCAACCGGGCCGGCTTTCGCTGGCCCGGTTGGCTTTTCCCTTTGGCCGCCCCCCGCTCCCCGACCAGGCGCCTTATCCCGCCGCGATAGCCGCCACCAACTCCCGGCAGAAGTCCGGAATATCTTCCACCACCCGGCCCCACACGAGCTGCCCATCGCGGAAGGCCGGCGCGTCTACCCACGTCGCCCCGGCATTCACGAGATCGTCTTTGATGCCCAGGCTGCCCGTGGCGCGGTGGCCTTTGACGATGCCGGCCGATATACCCACCAAACCCGCGTGGCAGATCAGGCCCACCACCTTGCCCTGCTCGTACACGCCGCGCACCAATGCCGTCACCGCCGGGTGACGCCGCAGCCGGTCAGGCGCCCAGCCTCCCGGAACCACCAGGCTGTCGCAGTCATCCGGCTGCACCTCGGCCGCACCCGCCTCACTCGTCGCCGTGATGCCCGTCTTGCCCGTCACCGTCTGGCGCGCCTGCATGCCGACGATCTTCACGCTCGCCCCTTCCTCGCGCAGCCGCATCACCGTGACCCAGAACTCCAGATCTTCAAAGCCTTCTGCAACCAGCACCACCACGCGCTTGCCTGCCAGCTTCACGCCATGCCTCCTTACGCCTGGTCGCCCACCCGCACCACCAGGCCCTTTAGATACTCCCCTTCCGGGAAGCTCAACGCCACCGGATGATCCGGCCCCTGCCACAGACGCCGCACAATCTGCGCGCTCCGCCCGGCATCCTCGGCCGCGCCGGCCACGATTTTTTGGAACAGGTCAGGCGAGATCAGGCCCGAACACGAGAAGGTGAACAACCGCCCGCCGGGTCGCAGCAGCTTCAACGCCAATAGGTTGATGTCCTTGTAGCCCCGCGTCGCCCCTTCGATCTGCGCCCGCGACTCGGCAAACTTCGGCGGATCCAACACAACCACATCAAATGTGCGCCGGCTGTCGCGATACCGCCGCAACACCGCGAAAACGTCGCCCGTCACGTTCTCAGCCTGGGCTGGGTCAAAGCCGTTGAGCGCCAGGTTCACATCGGCCAGCGCCAGCGCCGAGGCCGAGGTGTCCACGTTGGTTACCCGCTGCGCGCCGCCCCGCAGCGCCCACACGCCAAACGCGCCCGTGTAAGCAAAGCAGTTGAGCACCTCCGCCTCAGCCGTATCACTCGCTAGCAGGCGGCGATTATCACGCTGGTCCAGATAAAAACCGGTCTTGTGGCCGCCGCGCACATCCACCTCAAAGCGGCAGTCATACTCCCGCACGCTCACCCGGGCGGGCGGCGTGTCCCCCATCAACTCGCCCACCCGCGGCGCCAACCCTTCCTTCGCGCGCACGTCCACGTCCGAGCGCTCGAAGATGCCCGCCGGCGCCCCTATGAACGCGGGCGCCGCCTCCGCCAGCGCCTCCACAATGGCGGCCTTCCACGCCTCCGCCCCGGCCGAGAGGAACTGGCAGACCAGGAAACCCGCATACCGGTCCACCACCACCCCCGGCAAGCCATCCGACTCAGCGTTGACAAGCCGATAGGCGTTGAGGTCGGGGGCCGCGTGCAGCCTCTGGCGCGCCGCCAGCGCGCTTCGCAGCCGCGCCCTGAAGAACGCCGGCCCGATCTCAACTTCAGGATCAAACGTCCACAGGCGCACAGCAATTTGCGACCTTGGCGACCACGCGCCCCACCCCAGCAGGTCGCCGGATGGGCCGCGCACCGCCACCGTCGCGCCGCTGGTCGGCTCACCGTCTACGCGCTCGATGGCGCCTGAGAAGATCCACGGATGCCGGCGGGCCGCCGACTTCGTGCGTCCGATCTTCAGCGTCACAGTGGGCATAACCAGGAATGGGGAAGAAAAAAGCCGGGCGCGTTGCTCGCCGCCCGGCCGCCTGCCTAAATAACGCCTGCGCGCTTGCCGGCGCGCTCGAAGACCCTGAGCGCCCGATCAATGTCGTCGGGCGTGTGGGCAGCCGTCACCGTCGCCCGCAGCCGCGCCAGCCCTTCCGGCACCGCCGGTGACACGACTGGCAGCACAAACACATCCTCGTGCTGACAATGCCGCACCATGGTGAAGGCGCGCTCATCCGCCCCGCACAGCACCGGCACAATCGCCGTCTCAGTACGCATGGTGTCAAACCCGCTGGCTTTCAGGCCTCCAATAAACTGCGCGGCGTTCTGCCGCAGTTGCTCCACCCGCTCCGGTTCTGCCTCCATCACTTCGAACGCGGCCTTGGCGGCGGCCGCCTGTGCCGGCGGCAACGCGGCCGAGAAGATGAAGGCGCGCGAGGCGTGTCGAAACATCTGCATCAGGTCCTGTCGCCCGGCCAGGTAGCCGCCCACCGACGGGATGGTCTTGCTCAACGTGCCCATCTTCAGGTCAATGGCGTTTTCCAACCCGAAGTGCTCCTCAATGCCGTGGCCGCGGCGCCCCAGCACCCCCACCGAGTGCGCCTCGTCCACCATCAAGATCGCGCCGTACTTGCGGCACAGTTCCACCGTGCGCGGCAGGTCAATCACGTCGCCGTCCATGCTGAACACGGCATCCACCACCACCAGCTTCAGCGCCGCCGCGTCCGCCCGTTGCAGGCAGCGCTCCAACTCAGCCATGTCGTTATGTCGGAAACGCAGCAACTCGGCGCCAGAGAGCAGACAGCCGTCCACGATCGAAGCATGGTTAAGCTTGTCGCAAATGACGACATCGTGCCGTCCCACCAGGGTGGAAATGGCCGTCAAATTGGTGACATACCCGCTGGAGAAGGTCACCGCGTCCGCCGTCCCCTTAAATCGGGCGATGACCGCTTCCAGGTCCCGATGCAGCTTCAGTGTGCCGGCCAGCAGCCGCACGCCGTGGGTGCCGGTGCCGAATTCGTCAATAGCGGCCTTGGCCGCAGCGTTGATCTGGGGGTGACCGATCAGGCCCAGGTAGCTGTATGACGCGAACATGAGCATCTCGCGGCCATGCACCAGCACCCGGACTCCGCCGTGCAGCTCCTCGACGGGCTGATTGTAGAAGTACAGGTCAGCGGCGCTGAGCGTCTCCACCCGGTTCTTCCAAAAGCGGATGCGCTCCTCGAATTTCCCGTTGACCAGTGTCTCCTCCATCACAACTCCTTTGTCCGTCTCCGTACGGGTTGATTGTTGAATATATCACACTTCACGGGCGGAGCTAACCGCTGAACCCCAGGGCAATTGCATCCAAACTGCCCTTGAGACCGATCAGCCCTATTTTGCCTGTCATTCCGAAGAGCGCCTGCCGCGGTGCGCCAGCCCGCCAGCCCCCCAGTGGCGAAACACTCGGCGGACCATGTCATTCCGAAGCCCCCCTCCGGTTGCCGGCCATCCTTCGGCATTGTGGGGGGTGAGGAATCTCAACCCAGGATC
>JADZEK010000039.1 GCA_020850595.1 Anaerolineales bacterium | reverse complement strand
CGCTGCCAGCCGGTAATCGACCGCCACCAAAGCGCCGTATGAATTGTTTGCATGCCGACCGGTTATGCCAAACAGCCGACACCGACGATACACCAGTTCGACCGCAGTTCAAATTGAGAACTGCTGGCCGGTCAGCGCATTAGGCGCGGGTCGGCGGTATACTGGAACCATGGCGACGCCAATTCTCGCCACGAAGCTCTCGCGGCCGGCGTTATTGCGACCAGCAGCGGCTCTTTGAGCAATCCGGGCATCGTCACGGATGGCGACACCTGGGCGGACTGCGGTCAGCACGCTTCCATCGCCAGCGGCCTGCACTCCGTGCAGTTGGACCTGGGCCAGTCCTACACCGTGGACAAGGTCAAGGTCTGGCACTACGCGTTGGACGGCCGCACCTTCAACGCCACCAAGACGCAGGTCAGCAACGACGGCGTGATTGGGGTAACAGTGTTCGGCAGCGCGGTCTCGGGCACTTACGCCGAGACGCCGCCGGGCGGACAACCACCTTCGCCGCCCAGAGCGTGCGCTACGTGCGCGACTACCTGAACGGCAGCAACGTGACGGCCAACGACCGCTGAAAGTGGTGAATTCGCCCCGACTGGGCCTGTGCGGCTATACGGGTCCGGCCAAGCCGCCATATTGATCGCCGGACCGGACAGCCAGCGCAGAAGCCGTGAGCGAAGATGCCCGTCAACTATACCAACCGCAAGGGACAAACTTACAGCCTGTGCCAGGGGATGACCAAGACGGGCAAGCCGCGCTACTTCTTCGCGCGGGAGCCGAAGGGCGAGCCGGTGAGCGCCCTGCCGGTGGGATACCACATTGAGGAAAGCGTGAACGGTGTGGTGTGGCTCGTGAGAGATCGGCCCCAGGTGATTGCGGCCGCTGAGCTCGCCGCGGTCGAGGCGGCGGTGCAGCGCCACCCCCAGCGCGGCAACTATCAGATTCGGGTCAAAGACCACACCATCGTGATCTTCGAGCGCGAGGGGCCAGACATTGCGGCGTTGCAGGCGGTCCTCGGGCATCTGGGCCCCCTGCCCCGGAGCGCGGTCGAGTATCTGGAACAGGCCGGGCGCTACATCCCCATCCTGCGCTTTATCCTGTTCGACCACGAACAGCGCCTGTTCGGCGCCCAGCGTTGGCACTTCAGCGGAAGCATTGACAACTGGATTTATCTTAGCCACTCGGGGCAGATCGCAGAGCTCGCGCGCCAGCTTGTCCCGCGGCTGGGAACGGACGCGTATTTCGAGTTGGATTAGGCCTACTCGGCCCGGCTGAGGGCCGTCTCCAATTGGCGCAGGGCGGTCACGGTGCGGCGCACGAGTGTATCCAACTCAGCCAGGTCGTCGGGATCGCGCGCGGCGGCCTGCGCCAGGCGCGCGCTGGCCTTCAGCACGCCAAAGGCGCGCGTCTGCACCTGTCAGCGGGGGAGAGCATAGAGGTTAATGGGGTTGGTGGCATGGGAAGGGCCTCCTTTGAGAGCGGCGGCAGCCCACACGTGGGCCGTGTCCATGGAAAGGGGGCCTGTCAATCTCGGCCAGAACCTTCGCAAGTGGCCACGAATTCAGTGCAGAATTTTGGCTCCAACCTGCTGCCGGCGCAGCGGATGAAGGGTGTCGGCCGCGCCTGGGGTCAACCACCCAGCGCCCGAAACCAGCGCCCCCCTGCTATTCCCACGGGTTGAAAACGCTCAGCCCGGACACCTTAAAGTCGTTCACGTTGCGGGTCACCAAAACCAGCTTGTGCTCGAGGGCCGTCGCTGTAATCAGTGAGTCCATGACACTCTGCGTTTCACCCTTGCGCTTCTGCGCCGCGGTCAACTTGCCCCACTCTACAAATGTCTCGGCCTCCAGCGCCAGAATGCGATCACCGAATTGTTGCGGTAGGGCCTCACTCAGCCAGACCTCCAGCTCAGTTCGACGATTGGAGGGCGGACGATTACTGATCCCGAACTGAATCTCGCCAAGCGTGACCGCGCTCAGAAAGACCGCTTCAAGATCGACAGAATTCAACCAAGCAATAACCTTTCGTTCCGGTTTCGGCTTCACAAACTCCGACAACACGCAGGTATCGAGCAAGTACTGCGTCGTCATAAATCAATCGTGCGAAGCGCAGTCCGCTGGTCCCGAGCAATGACGAGACCGCTCTTCCGCAAGGGCGAAGCCAACAAAAAGTCGCCCAACCGCTGGCGCGGTGCGGTAAGCTTCTTATAACCCGCGTAGGGCATGACCACCGCCACCTCGACGCCATGGCGGGTGATCACCTGCGGACCCTCTTTTTGGGCTCGGTCAATCAGCTCCGAAAGCTTATTTTTCGCATCTTGTAATTGCCAGGACGTCATGGTCGCCTCCGATCTGGCTAGACTATCTAGATTATATGTCGGAATGCCGAAATGCTCAACGCCGAGATCAAGCCCGCTCCACCAAGCATGCCGCTTATGCAAGCCTCGCAGCGTTGAGCGGTGGGTGGAGCGCTACGCCAGCCCGGCCCTGTCAAAGCGCTTCATGAGCGCCGCCCGGCTCTGGTGCTTGGCCCGCAACTGTTTCACGCGACGATGGAAGGCCGCACCGGTTTTCTGGTAGTCGGCCAGGCCGCGCAACTGCTGTAGCTGGGTGACGGCCTGCTCGTGTGCCTTCCAGCGCGTCTCGGCCAACAGCGCATCCACTGTCTGCCAGGCTTGCTCTTCGGTCTGCGCCAGCTTTTCGAGATCGGCAATCCGGCGTTTTTCTGCGGCTGCCGCCTTCTGCTTGGCTTCGTCACGCTTGATTTGCTCCGCCGCCGCGAGGAGCGACTCGATGGTGCGGCCGCCGCCGTCCGCCGTGGGCGGTGCCAGCAGATCGGCTTGAAGCCGGCGGCGCAGCGCGTGGGCCAGGCCGGCTTCACCCCCCAGCAAGCGCAGCAGGAAGTCATCAGCCTCGCCGCGCGGCAAGTTCCCAATTGCTCGCCGGAGCGCGGCCTCCGACAACTTGGGCGCTTGGGCCGGGCTGGCCGCCGCCGCGCTCTTGATGAGATGCGGGTCGAGATCAATGAACTTGGCGAGTTGATGGAGCGCCGGCGTCAACCGCCGCAGGCCGGCCGGGACCGGCGGCTCTTCGAAAGTGGCCTGTTCGTCGGGGTCTTGCAAGCAGACGGCTTTGAGCCAGGCCAGGTAGATGCAGCGATAGTCACCTGCCAGAATATCGTCGCGCAGGCTGACCAGGCGCGCCAGGCTGCCGTCCTCGTCCTCAATCCACTCCCATTTCGGTTCGAGTTGGAAGGTGAACCCCAGGATGGGCGTCTTGGCTTCAGGCGACAGTGCAATCAAGTCGTCCATCAGATAGGGCACCAAGGCGTCTGGGTCGAGCAGTCCGGGCGGGAAGCGAAACATGAGGACCCGCGTGCCCCAGTTGGTGAAATAAAGGTGAGCATCGAAGAAACGGGCCAGCACCTGGCGCGGATCGTGCTTGAAGTCGCCCCACTCGTAGGTGACGATTGCCTGGCTGGCAGTCACCTCAATGTGGCTGGACAGCGCATTGACGGCATCCTGCTCGGCGTCGGTGAGCAGGCGGTCAATGGTCTACCATTCGTAGTATTGGTATTCGCTCATCGGGAGCCTCGGCTTTATAGATCAACGCAGACGAATGGGCCGCCCACGCGCCCGACTGGGTTTCTTGACCGTCTTCTTGCCTGGGGTCCTCCGCTCAGCGCGGAAACGGCCCAGTGGGCCCATGAACTCGCCTTCCAGAGTGCCGCTTTCGAGCAGTTGCAGCCAACCGCCGCCGGAGCTTGGGTCCATCTCGTCCATGCCGTCGTAGCCAAAGACGACGACCGGCTGCGCCACCGAATTCGCGCAGGTCGCCGTCAATGCCGCCCGACGACAGGCCGATAACGTATTCGCCCAACAGGCCCGAGCTGCCGCGCGGCACCTCAAGTCGGATGAAGGGCGCTTCTGGCTCGTCGGCCCAGTAATCTTCGCCCATATCGTCCATCGCCGTGATGAACCACGCGCCCGGGAAGTCTTTGAGTTTGGCACGTTTGACGGCCCGCACGCCTATTCGATCCTGCACAACAGCTTTCAAGAGTCCCCAGGCGTAAGACGTGTAGACGGCACGGACGCCCAGGTGGCGCAGCTCCGCCGGCGCGGGCAGGTTCCCCGCCGCGTAAACGGCGACGGCCGGCTCGAGCTCCTGGCTAATGGAGAGTGCGTAGTCGCGCGTGCCTCCTCGCGGGCGCACGGCGACGTGGGTGGCGGAAACGCGCACAACAGTGAAGAGCGCGCCGGTGGCGGTTGCCAACTGTAGACCCACGAGGTCGCCCCAGTTCACTTTAGGCATGGACACGGGCTTACCTTTTCGGAGGGTCTATGCGGCATTTGCCTCAGCCTCGATCTGACGGGGCAGACGGCCGATGATCAGCGCGCTCCACGGCCCGGAGTTGCCCGGCGGTGATTAGGCGCTGGAAGTGCTGTGCAACTCGGGCTGGCCATTCCCCGCCTGACACTAGCATTCCCATTTCCATATTCAGGGTCATGGCATGTTCAGTCAGGTTCGCACTGGAGATAAGCAGCGTCTGACCGTCAGCCACTGCCAACTTGGCGTGAAGGGAACCGTGATGACCAGTGGTTGAGACCGGCCGTTGGTCGAGGGGCCAAACATACAGGCGGGCATGTCGCTGGACTTCCGGACCGAGGGCCGCGAACATGTCATAGGTGACCTTGCCTTCGCTGGCGCTGGGGCTTTCGAGACAGATGTCCACAGCGACACTGCGACGAGCCGCTTGCACAAGAGCCTGGGCAATGGCGTTAGCCTTGTAGACGGCGAAACTGACGATCAGCAGCCGGCGCTGTGCAGCGTGAATGAGTTGGAGAAGCGCTTGGTCTGTGCGGCGCAGAGGGATGACGTCGCTCACGGGGCCAGTCCAGACTAACTCCAGGGACTGCTCCTGACGGAAGGATTCGGCTGTGCGTGCGGCGGTTTGAAGGGCCAACCCGATGGCCACTGGCGGCACACTCGGCGCGACCATACGCCAAAGGCCTAGCAAGCCGCGTACCTGTTCGCGCGGGGCCAATTGAACCAAGGAGGCGAGCACCTGGGCATCAAGTTGGTTGGGAGATGAGCCTTCAGCATCGCCGAAGGCTTGGGCGACGCGAAGCACCAATTCGACCGGCAGCTCCACAGCCAGTGTCCGGATTGCATCAACAAGCTGCGGCGGCACTTCGGTGGGCACAGGCACGCCTCCGCCTTTACGGGAAGAACGCCAAGTCTTCGCGTTCGACGGTTTTCACGAGCGTCGAGCGATCGAGGTACTTGTTGCCGCGCTCGCACGAGGTCTCCGGCGCGAATAGGCAAGCGTGGCAGGCAGCGGCGTGCAGGGTCTGGCCACGCAGGCCGGGGGGGTTCTCAGCGCACAAGGGATCGCTAGCGCAGAGTCTCGCCGCCTCCAACGCCAGGGTGACGTGGCGTTCCAAGACTGCGGGCTCGCCCAGGCTGACCAGGCCACCCAGTGTTCCTTCACTGTCTGGCGCGGACGTGTAGATGAGGATACCGGCCATTGGGCCGTCCGGGTCGTCGGGGCCGCGCGAGTACAAACGCTCGCGCAAGCTGGCGGCCGTGTAGCCGCATTCCAGCGACAATTGGCGCATCAGGACGTGAGCGAAGGTGTGCAGCAGGATAAAGCGCATGCCGGGGAAGCTGTTCTCCGGCGGATCGAGCCGGCGGGCGCCGCGCCAGGCCTTGTGGGCGGCGAAGAACTCCCCAGCGCGGGCGGACACGGCCGGCTGCCCAAGCCAGCGCGCGAGGGCGTGCTCGTGGAACTGGATGAAGAGGCCCTCACCGCGCACTTCTGACGCCGGCAGCCAGGCCGGGGCACGGCGCGAGAGAGGCGCGGGCTCGGTCATCTCTTCCAGGTCGGGGTCATTAAGCTCGCCAAAAGAGTCCAGGCGTGTGAAGCCCATCATGGCGCGCACTTCGCGCAGACGTTCGACCAGGACGACCTGCTGGATGGCGGCAGCGAATTGCGGGGGCGGCACGACAGGTTGCAGACGAAAATCGTCGGTGTTCAGCCGGGGATCAAAGCGGGTCAGCACCCGCCACTCCGGCGCCTTCAGGTCGGGGCGCTGAGTGGTGGATTCGCCTTGAGCCGCCCGGTCGCGCCGCTGGCGAATGGCGGCCCAAATCTCGTCGTCTAAATAAGTTGTTAGGGGACCGAGCATGGCGCGCCGGCGCATGAACTTAATGTCGTCCGCCGAGGCGACATCATTAAGATTGCTCCACTCGGCCTCAATGACCTGGGCTAATTGACTGCCTTCGGGCGGGATCGCAATGGAACCCAGCACGACCGGGAACCAGGTGTTGGAGGCGCCCAAGATGAGCGGGCGCATCAGGTTTTCGCATGGTTCCAGGTCGAAGTCGCGCAGATGGGGACGCCGGCCGCGACAGGGAGGCATGTTCTCGCGATTATCTTCGCCGAACGCCTCGGACAAGCGGCGCCGGGCCTGGCAGGTTTCGCAGCGCACTTCCAGGTCGCGCGCCTCGCCAGAAGGGCCGAGTTCGATGAGCCGCAGGAGCCAGCCCTCGCAGGGCTGGCCGCGATGGGCGAACTCCACCCAGGGGAAGTCGTCCAGGTGGCCCTTCTCGCAGGCGGCCAGGAAGCGCGCCGGGATGACATCGGGCTTGGCGGCCTTGTTGCAGGTAGTGTGACGATAGACAGTGCGGTCGGGGAAGTAAAGGTTCTCGTCCAGATCAAATAAGCCAGAGTTCAAGGGGGCCAGCAACTGGCAGCGTGGGCACACCATCCAGCGCGGGAAGGCCGCTACCGGCACACCGATGCGGGCGGCGTCCTCAAAGGGGCTGGTGGGGACATCGCCATCGGGCAGCATAGGGGCGGATAGCAGGCGCTCGACGGTGGGCAGCCGGGAGCGGACGGCGGTGAGCAGCCGCTCTTCCACGATCTCGCGCACACCAGATTGGCGGTCGGCGGGCCAATCTTCCAGGCCGGTGACGATGACGGACAACTTGGGCAAGTCCACGATCGCGCCAACGCCATAGGCGTACATAAGCTGGCTAGGGCGGACTTCGCCCACACGGGTGTAACGCGGTGCGGCGGTAGCCATCAGGCAGAGCCCCCTTCGGGTTGCGGCTCTGGGGCGGATCCATCCGGTGCCGCCGCGGCGTTGGGCTCGCGGTCCATACCGAAGTCGTTCATCACCAGGGTCACGTTTGGCTCCACGTCGCGCAGGGAGTTGAGGCAGGTGAAGCGAGTCCAGTCTTCATCGGCGGGTTGTTTAAGCAGGGCCCGAGTCTTGCCGTCGCGACGGGCCTGGTAGCCCAGCATTGCACCGCCCGTGATGGACCCGGCCTGGGCCAGCCACTCGTCCAGCCGCGTTTGCAGCGACTGACGCACGAGCTGTTCATCGTCCGCCTGGCGGGTGACGAGGCCGGCGCGCCGGCTGATGCCGGCCAGGGCCTCGGTGACGGCGGCGGCCTGGCGGTCGAGCCGGCCCGCGCGGTCGTTGGCGTTGTAGCGCTCGTCGAGCAGGCGGACATAGGACACGAGCAGGGCCGTGAGGCCGCGGTCCAGGGCGCGCGGCGAGAAGGGCGTGACCGAGAGGGCCTCGACCTGCTGGTAGAAGGTGGCGTGATAGTGCTCGAAGCGCTCGTAGTGGCTGAGGTCGCGAGGCCGGGCCCAGTTGTAGACCGTGACGACCAGGCCAGGGAAGCTGCGGCCAACGCGGCTGGTAGCCTGGATGTATTCGGCGGTGGCCTTGGGCTGGCTGGCGACAACCATCAGGCCCAGGCGGCCCACGTCCACGCCGACCGAGATCATGTTGGTGGCGAGCACCACGTCGTAGGGCTGCTTGGAGAAATCGAGTCCCTTGCCGCCGGTCTTGGACTGCGCCTGGGCCGCCGGGTCGAAGCCAGCCTCCAGACGGTCGAGAATGCGGGGAATGTCGGTCGCGCTCTTGCGCGAGGTGAGCTCTTCGACCGTGCGCTCGGAAATGAGCCGGCGCGCCAGGCCACGCTCTTCCATGGCGCGCAAGCGCGAACGGACCGAGTCATCCACCACGCGGCGCATGCCGCCCAGCTCGCGTAGGGCGTTGAAATAGCCGACCAGGGTCATCCACGGGTCGGCGGCGGCGCCGTACTTCACGTACAGGGCTTGGGCGGCGCTCATGAAGGCGACGTAGACGCGGATGAGGAGCGCGCGCAGGCGGGTGCCGGGCGCGCACAGGCCCAGGTAGCGCCGGCCGGGCGATTGCTCGCTGGAAGGGCGGCGGCGGGAGAAGAAGTTGTCTTCCACATCCAGACCAGCGGGCGGGAAGACAGCGACCTGGCGCAGGTAGAGACTGTTGATCTGGCTGGCGGAGCGGCGGATGGTGGCGGTGGAGGCGATGACTTTGGGGCGGATGGTTTTGCCGTTCAACTGCCATTCGCCCAGCCGGTCCACGGCCGTCTCGTAGAGGCCGACCAGGGTGCCAAGCGGGCCGCTGATGAGGTGCAGCTCGTCCTGGATGATGAGGTCGGGCGGGCGCAGGAGTGATAGGGATTGCGTCTTGCAGGCGGGGAGGCCCCCGCGCTTGGGGTGGCTGTCCTTATCTTCTAGGTCGGGCGAGCGGTAGCCGTGGCGGGGGCAGTAGCCGCTAACTCGGCCAAAGAGCATCTGCGTCTCGCCCTTCCACGGCATTTGGGCGAACTTATCCACCGTGGCGATGAGAAGAGACGGCAGCCGGCGGTAGATCTCTTCGTCCACCACGACGATGGGCAGGCCTTCGTCTGGCGCTTGCTTGCGGCTGAAGGGGCAGTTGCCGAGCGGGTCGCTGCAGAATTGGAAGGTGCGGCCCCGGCCGGCGGCGTAAGTCTCAACGAGGATATCGCTGCCCTCGCGAATGGGTTGGCCGCACCAGGGGCAGTTGGTGAGTTGGGCGACGGTGCCGCGCGCGCCGGGCCGGGTGTTCTGGCGCAGCGCTTTGACGATCTCCTCGGCCTCATCGGTGTAGTTGGGGGTGCTGCGCTGGCCCACCCACAGGCCGATGCGGAATGGCTCTTGGCCCCAGCGCTGGGTGTCCTCGCGGCGGATGACTTCGCAGGCACACAGCAGGGCGGCGGCGCGCTGGAACTGCTGCAGGGTGAGCAGGCGCAGGGTGTAGCGCATGAGCACGGCCACGCCAGCGCCGCGATGTTCCCGGCGGTCGGGGTCAGTGTCGGTGAGGCGGCGATAGCCCAGGGTGAAAGCGGCCACGCCCAGGTAGGCTTCGGTCTTGCCGCCGCCAGTGGGGAACCAGAGCAGGTCGGCCTTGGCGTCGGTGGGGTGGCTGCGGTCGGGATGGGCTGGGTCCACCAGGCCGGGCAGGTTGAGCAGGATGAAGGCCAACTGGAAGGGATACCAGCGCCGGTTGGCGGGCAGATCGAACTGCTCGGGCGTGGGCGCTTCGCCCTGCCCTGCTACCCGACGCATGGCGCGCGCATACAGGCTGCGCACGCGCTGCTGCCACATGGCGCGGTTGGCGAAGCGGAACGCCTCGGCCGCCTGGGGATTGGCAGACAGCAGCGCCAGGCCAGCGCGGATGCGGGCGAGCGTGGCGCGGCATTGGCGCATGGCCACGACACCGCTCTCGGCGTAGGCGGCCAGGTCAGGCGTGGGAGCGGCGAGGCGCGCTTCCTGCTCAGCAATCCAGGTTTCGTAAGCGTCAACCAGTGGGCTGAGTGCAGTGGGGAAGTCGGCATCCGGCAAGCCGGCCAGGACCTGCATATCGGTGACGAGGGCGGCCAGCGCGGGGATATCGGCGGTGGAGGGCGCGTCCATGCGCTCGACTTCGCAGGCGGGGACAATCTCGGTCTGCACCTGGAGGGCACGGTCGCGGGCGGGCGTATCGGCCGGGGTGACGCGCACGCCCACGCCATGGCCAACGGCGAACTCGAGTTGGCGGCGGTAGAGCATGGCCATGGCCCGGTCTTCGGGGTCCACGTAGGGGTTGAAGCCGGGCGGCAGGGGCCGGCGGATGAAAATCGCCGCGCCGTCCTGGGCGGCTACACTTAGTTCGGGCTGGAAGACCCAGGCTTCATCCTTGCTCTGCTTCGGCTCGGTCTGGCCGTTGATGAGATAGAGGGTGATGGTCCAGGCGCCCTCGCGTTGGCGCACGCGGCCTTCGACGTAGACGCCGTCGTTCTCGGGGTCGGGCGACCACGGGCCGAGCTTGCCGGGCTTGAGGGTGACGGTGGTGGCGGCTTCCACCTGCCGGCGCTGCCAGACGAGCTTGGGTTGGCCCTTGTCGTCCTTTACGATTTCGGTGCGTGTTCGGCGGTACTGCCCCCAGCGCGCGGTGATGACAAGGGCCGGGGTGTCAGCCGAGACGGAGAAGGTGAAGCCGATGGACGACGGCAGCATAGCACGCACCGGAGCGACGGGGGAGGCGGGCTTACCGTCCTGGGTGTCGGCGCCGGCCTCGGCCAGCTCAGACTCGTCTGGTGGGAGCTCGGGCATATCCCCCTCACCCCGGCCCTCTCCCCCAAGGGGCGAGGGGGCAACACCGGCCGCGGCGGTGGCCTTCCGTGGTCGCTCGCGCGGTTGGCGCTCGTCGGGCAGCGCACTTTGCCCCCGGGGCGCGAGCAGGCCGAGGATGTAGCGCCCGCGCACCGAGCGGTCATCCACGATCTCTTCGAGGCCGCCGGCGGGGCCGAGCAGGTCGCGGAGGGCGAGGTCTTCAAGCTCGGCGCGGAGGTCGAGGGTGGAAGGAGGAGCAAGCGGCTCAGTCATAGGCGTGTCTCGTCTATACTATAGCATCCCCATCTGTGTCCCGCCCTCGCCCCGCTTCTTAGTGCCCCGAGTCCCCTTCGTCCCCTGAGTCCCCCGCCCTTTAGCCCCCTTATTCCCCTTAAACCCCTTCTTCTCATGCAGCCCCGCCGCCACCTCCGCCTCATACCGCTCGTGGTTCAGCCGTAATAACCGCGCCAGCACCTCCCGCCGCGCCGGCTCGCTGAGCGTGAAGCGCGTGCCCTGCGGCGTGGCGTGGAAACCGTGGCCCAGGTCCAGGTCATCCCAGCCATACGCCGCCGCCACCGCCTGGTCCATCTCGACGTGCAGCTCGCGCAGGCTGGCAATGTCGGCGCTGCGCTCGTCGGGGTCGTGGAAGCAGTTGTAGGTGGCGGTGAGGCCCTCTTCGCGGGCTTGCATGATTGTCTGGCGATGCTCATAGTATTTTTCACCAATCTGCTGCAGTGTAAGGGAACTTGCGGGAAACGGACAGGTCACAAAGCAATCTGATGGTCTATAACATGCGTCTGATTTCAAGCTAGATGAATAGCGGAGCACCCAGCTAAGGTGAATGTTGGATTGCAGTACCGCAAAATCTGCACTCGACTCTGAGGCAATCACAATTATTGAGTGCGAATACACCCAGTCAGGTGATACGAACGCAAAGGCCAGCGTCTTGCTTGTCTGCGCGATTAGCAACACTCGCCGCAGGGGGCGAATAGCCTGATAGAGTGCTGGCCGCTTATCCCCATAATGCCACCAATATTCGCGATGCGTCTCGCGGTTGACACGAATGCGCACGGGATATACCTTTTCGCGGACAATGCGTAGTGCTTCGGGGTAGTTCCCAGCCTTTGTCAGCGGCCAGTCGAAGAAGTTAATGATCCAGCGGCTGGGCAATTGTTGTGGGCTGCTATTAAGGTCTTCACCATTTAGGTACGGGAAAAGCACTTCCCTATTTCGGGGTTGTCGCGTGATCAAAGTCTGCGCTTCGTCAGGTGATAGGATGAAACCCATACCTACGACTACAGAGCCTTGAAAGCTTTTTGCATTGTTCGCCATAAGAGCGAATGGCGTACCTTCAACCCTTTGCGAATCTAAGGCCGTTGAAATGTATTGCACTGTCTGCTCATCAAGCGTCATTGGCGGATGAAAAGAACCTCTGAAGACATGAACGATGGAGACGAAAACCGCCGCTATGCCAGGCCACGGCATGCTGTTGACGGCCCTGTAAATCGTTCCACCGCCTGACAAGACTTGGTCAAGGCCAGTGCGCCGCGTATCTCCTTGTGAAATGCTATTGGTGCCAAGTAATCCCATCGTGCCGCTTGCCCTCAGATTTCGGAAGCCTCGCAGGAAGAAAAAAGCGCTGTAATCAGCGTTGCCGCTCGAGTTCGCAAAAAGAATGTCCAGACTATCACGATAGTCATCACCAAACGTCTCCCTAATGCGCCGCCCTCCGATGAAAGGCGGATTTCCCACAAACGCCCCAAACCCGCCCCGCTCAAACACCTCTGGAAACTCAAACGCCCAATGAAATGCCCTGACGTTCCGCGCGGCGGCCAGCGCTTCCCGCGCCTCGGTGCTGTCGGGCTGCTCCTTGGCGAAGTATTCCAGCAGTAAGGTGCTCAGCCGCGCTTCCACCTGCCTGGGTTTCAGCCCCAGCAGCCGCGTGCCGATCAGCAGGTCGCAGCCCAGCTTCACCCGCGCCATGGCAACTTCGGCCTCGGACAGCAACGCCGCCTTGCGCTCCGCGTCGCGCACCTCGCGCACTTCAAAGCTCTCCAGCTCGCGGCGCTTGGCCCGCGCGGTCTCCAGTTGCTGGCGCAGAGTCTCGTCAAATAGCGTCGCGGCGCTGTCCTTGAGGCCGTGCGCCCAGCGCAGGAACATGTCCTCGTCGGCGCCCACCAGCGAGTCGCCGCACTTCAGCGCGTGGTCCAGGAAGGTGAACGGCCGGTTGCGGTCGAGCGTGATCAGCCACAGCGAGAGCTTGGCCATCTCCACCGCCAGCGGGTTCTTGTCCACGCCGTACAGGCAGCGGT
>JADZEK010000038.1 GCA_020850595.1 Anaerolineales bacterium | reverse complement strand
GGCGGCAAATCCCCGCCGCCGACTTCGTTTGTGCTAGACTCCATGTTGACCTTCCTCGGTTGGCTTGGGCTGTGACACCCCAAATCTACCGAAGAAGGTCGTTTGTTTCAACCCCAGCCCGACTTTAAGAATGCCCTGCGCCGCCGCTGCCCACGAGTTTACAACCCCTGCAGGCCCGAGTATAATGCCCTCCCGTCCTTGATCCAATCTTGGACTATTGCGCGCGGCCGGCTCCGGTGGAGGCCTGCCGCCACCCGTCGAATTTGAGGATGCTCTGTGACTGATCGCGAAACGCAGACTGCGGCCTATTGGGGCGAGGCCTTTGAGATCGAGGAAAGCGACCTCGATTACCTGTACAACCTGCTTCTAGAAGAAGAAACCCCTCTGAGCACGAACGAGATGGCGCTGGCGATTATCGAGCGCCGGGTCGAACGCGAAGCCCAAGCCGCGAAACGCCGCGAGCAGGGCACGACGCTCTACCGCCCCAAAGATACCTACACCGCCGGCCAGCAACTGGTCTTCTCGGCGCTAGACTACACCTCTGGCATCGTAAGGGCCGTGCGGCCAGGGCGCAACCCGGAACTGCCGCCGTTTGATGTGCTGCAAGTGGATTTCGGCGAAGGCCGGCCGCTGCGCGAGTTTGCCGCGCGCCTGGAGCACCACAAGCTCAATCAGGAAGAAGCCGGCGGCGGGCTGGGCGAACTGCGCGCGCCGGAAGATCTGTTCGCGGAATATGGCGCGACCATCGCCGCCAAGTTGGAAGCGCGGCTGGCCGCTAACCCCGACATCGCGCGGCTGGCCGGGCGCTGGTTCCCGCGCGCGCTGCTGGCCGCGGTGAATATCGGCCACCTGAACCTGGCCGAGGCCGTGCTCGATATGGCCGGCGGCGGACCGCTGCCCACCGATGAGTTGCTCAAAGACACCGGCCTGCCGACCAACATTAATCCGCGCCTGCAGGCCTTCTCGCTGCACTACGCGCTGCAGGAGGACACCCGTTTTGACGAAG
Source organism: Anaerolineales bacterium (assembly GCA_020850595.1). Classification (GTDB taxonomy): domain Bacteria; phylum Chloroflexota; class Anaerolineae; order Anaerolineales; family UBA6663; genus JADZEK01. Next base: position 17,716 of record JADZEK010000038.1, on the reverse strand, counting down.
TCGGGCCAACTGGGCAGGTGCTCTGGTATCTGCGCCGCCTGGAACCGGCCGAAGTGGCGCAGCCCAGCCGACGCCTGGAAAACACGGCGCCGGCCGCCGACCTGAACCGCCTGTCGCCGACGCTGCTCGACCTGGTGCGCGAATTGGACGACGAGTTTTCACCTGCACCCGCCGACCTAGAGCCGGCCGACGAAGTGACCGTGACGCTGACCTACCCGCATCGGCGTCTGGGCACGCTGCCGATCTCGCCGCGGCTGGCGCACCTGTTCCCCACGGCCCTCGAGGCCCCGCGGGTGCGCTTCGCCCTGATTGACGCCGACACCAACGAAGTCCTGCCGGCCTGGGTGGTGCGCGGCGGCCAGTACGTGTTCGGCCTGGCCGATTGGTACCAGAGGCACGAGTTTCCTGCCGGTGGCCATTTGGTGGCAAAGCGCGGCCGCCAGCCGGGTGAGGTGATTATCCGTGCCCTCAAGCGCCGCCCCACCCGCGAGTGGGTGCGCACCGCCGCAGCCGGCCCGGAGGGACGGCTGGCCTTTCTGATGCAAAAGCAGCTGATCGGCGTGGAGTACGATGACTTGATGATGGTCGCCTCGGGCAATCAGGCCCAGGTGGACGAAGCCTGGCAGCGCAGCCAGGCGCTGCCGTTCAGCCGGTTGGTGGCCGACGTGTTCCGCGAGTTGGCCAAGCTGAACCCGCAGAGCGCCGTGCACGCCAAGACCCTCTATGCCGGGGTGAACGTGGCCCGCCGCAGCCCGCCTGGTTCCATCTACGCCGAACTGGTGGCGCACCCCTATTTTGCCCTGGTCGGCGATGCCTATTGGCGCTTCGACCAGTCTCAGTGGACGGAGTGACAGCGTGAGTTTGCCCCCTTCGCCGACGGTCAACCGGCTGATCAAGCCGACGCTCAAGACTAAGTATCACATAGACTTTGACTGGTGGGAGCGCGAGAGTCGTGAGCTCCGCGTGTATCTGACCAGCCACCTGTGCGCCGAGCACCAGGCGGCCTTTGCCAGCCTGGAAGCCGGCGAGGTGGTGGACGTAATTGACCCAGAAACGGCCGAGATTCGCGCGGAGGACGGCGTCCAGCACACCCTGCGCACTCACTGCTCGCAGCAACCTGATTTCATCACCGCGCACACCTCACTGGTGGATGCCGTGTTCCGTGTGTTCATCACCAACGGCAACCAGCCGCTCTCGCCCGAGGAGTTGGCCGACCGCATCGGCCGCTCTGGGCAGGCCAACACTATCCTCCGCACCCTCAGCGGTGCGCGCGTGTATAAGGGCTTGCGGCCGGTCTACTGAGCCGTGCGCGTGTCGGTGAAGCTCTACGCCCTGCTGCGAAAACACCACCCCGGCCCTAACCGCTCCATGCCTCTCGTCGTTGAACTTCCGGACGGCGCGACAGTGGCGGCGTTGGCTGCCCATCTAAGCACTGCGTGGGGCGTGCCGGTCGCGCTGGTCAAGAACGCTTTTGTGAATAACCAGGCCGCGCCGCTGGCGACCGAGCTGCACGACAGCGACCAGATTAGCCTGTTCCCGCCGGTTGTCGGCGGGTAGGTGCGCATGCCAAGCATTGGCGTCGGCCTGTGTCACAGGCCGGCGCTTTCTATTTTGCCCTGGCAAGCGGCGAACTGCGCATAGCCACGCCGGTGCGCGTGATCGAATCCCGCCGTTCATCGACAATTCTGAGGCTATGCGAATCGCTTGTCCCGTGCAGTTGCGTAGGGGTGTGGGCTGGTGCCGGATGGATTGCCTGGGGCGTGGGTGCGGAGGTGGCAGGCAAGCATGTCAAGCGCCGGCGCTGCGCTACGGCCGGCAGTCCAGCCGCCGAAATCTCAGGGCAGCGGAATGACCAGCTCGGCGCCGACCCAAATGACGTCGGGGTCGCTGACGTCGTTGGCGGCGAGCAGTGTGGCCAGGTCCAGGCCGTAGGTGCTGGCGATGCCCGAGAGCGTATCGCCCGCCTGCACAGTGTAGTAAGCAGTGCGGGCGCTGCTGGGTATCGCGGTTGGGGCCGCAGCGCGGAGCCTGGGGCCGGATGTCGGCGCCACTGCGGGCGGTGCGTCGGGCAACGGACTGACCTGCGGATCGAGCAGCGCCGCGTAGCCCGGATCGGCCGCGACCAGGTTCAGGGCGGCAAGCGCCTGGTTCGTCAACCCCGCGTAATCGGCCGCGTCGTCGCTGGCTCGGTCAGCCAGCGAGGCGATGAGGCGCACTGCCAGGTATTGCGCCAGGTAATCTTGCCCGGCGGCCTCGGCGGGCAGGCCGGCGATCTGCGGTGACGGCACGCTGAGAAAGTAGTCGGCCGCGAGCGCGCCGTCGTCGGCCTCAAGCTCGACGCGCACTTCCACGTTGGAGAGCGGGTCGTATTCCAGCGAGCCGATGAAGCCCGAGAGGAAGAGCCTGGCGGGTAGCACGCCCGCGCAGCGGCCCTGCCACAACTCACAGGCGCGGGTCAGCCAGGCTTCCAGCCGGGGGGCGACGGACGCGACGAAGGCCGCGTCGCGCTCGGAGTAGTGCACCTGCAAATGCTCGCTGCGCCAGTCTTGCCAGCGGCCCCAAAACTGGCCGGGTGGAGCGGTGCGTTGCCAGTCATCGGCCCCACGCCGCCGGTAGAACTGGGGCAGCACAAAGGGCAGCGCCCGGCCGTCGGGGGCCTCGAACTCGCGCCGCACCAGCGCGGTCACAAAGTCGCCATCAAGGACGGTCACGGCGTCTAGCGCGTAGGCGGGGGTGGTTAGGCGCAGGAACGGCAGCGGCGCGGGGGCGGGCAGCGCCGCCTCGAACTGATCGCGCCGCACTTGCAGCCAGTCGCGGTTGTCCTGGTCTTGGACGGCCAGCGCCAGGCTTACGTTCCCAGTGTAGGCAGCTTCTTCCTCGTAGCGCACCAGCGCCGCGATGTCGCCGGTGATGCGCTGCCAGCCCAGGTGCGAGAGGTAGGCCGTGACTCCCAGCCCGGCGACCGCCAGCGCGATAACGGCCGCGAGCGGCCAGGCCCACCGGGCGCTCTGGCGCTCGGCCCTTACCGGCCCTGCTCCGCCTGCGGCAGGTGGGTCAGCGGGTTGAGGGGTGGTCGGCTGCCAGATATTCGGCTGAGAACGAGTGAGCTTCCCCGTGTCGTCCGGAGCGTCAGTTACTTCCCAGTCGAGCTTGATGGACATCCGTCTGGCACGATGGCGGCGGCGCTACTTCTTGCGCGGCGCGGCCGGCGTTTCTGGAGTCCAATCCTGGGGCAGGGCGGCGCCCTCCCCGAAGAAGAATTGCTCGAGCTGCTCCATCAGGAACTGCTGCGCTTTGGGGTCGCGCAGGTTCAGGCCGTAGTGGTTAATGAGCAGGGTGGACTGCTGCTGCCACAGGTTCCAGGCGTCTTGCGAGACGTTCTCGAAGACGCGCTTGCCCAGAGCGCCCCCAAACGGCGGGCGCGGCAAGCCGGACAGTTCGCGGCCAAGTTTCACACAATTTACCATGCGGGCCATGACAACTCCTCGCGGCTAGGGCGCGCCGCCCGCCCACACAAAATCGTGGATGGTGCTGGTCGCGCCGGCCGGATCAAACTCGGGTTGAACACTGGTGTTGGGCCGCTGGCGCACCGTGGTCACGGTCCAGCGGTAGACGTGGATGGCGTTATCGGTGTGCCGGAACGTGACCGGCACGATGAGCTTCGTGTCGGTGGTCGGCGCCCGATAGAAACGCGCGCAGTTGCAGGTGACGTCTTCGATCACCACGTAGTAGAACTCGTCCGGCCGCAGCGCGCCGATTGACGTCCATTGCAGCGTGACGATGTCACCGGCGCCAAAGGCCTGCCCGTCGGTGGGCAGCAGTTGGTTGGGCGCGGGCCACGGCGGCAAGGGCGTCGGCGTGGGCGACGGGCCGGGCGTGATGATGCGCTCCACTGGGATGATGAGCACCTGGTCGGGCCGGATGCTCTCGGGGTCGGCGATGCCGTTGACTTCCATCAGGTCGGCCACGGTCACGCCGTAGAAGTTGGCGATACCTTGCAGCGTGTCACCCGCGTGGACCGTGTAGGTCAGGCGCGGCGGCTGGGTGGCGACGATGGCTCCGAGCGTGGCGGTCGGCAGCGGCGTGGGCGTGCCGGTGGGCTGCGGGATTAGCAAGACTATCCCGACCGACAGGTTGCAGTTCGGGTCGAGGTTGTTGAGTTGGATGATGCTGGCCGAAGAGACGTTGTATTCCGCCGCCAGGGCGGCGCACGTATCGCCGGACACGACGCTATATTCAGTCGGCGGGAGCGGTGTTGGGGTGGGCGCGGTCGTCTCGGTCGGGCTGGGCGGCGGGGTAAAGGTCGGTGGGGCGGTGAGGGTCACGGTCGGCGTGTTGGCCACGGCTACCTGGAGGGTGGCGGTCGGAACGTCGTCCGGCCCGGCGAAGGGGTTCGGGATTTGTACGATGCCGCTGTAGATCAGGTACGCCGCTGTGATGCCCACGACGATGAGCAGCGACAGCGCCACCATGAGCGCAATCGGCGGGCGGCCGCCGGAGCGGTCAGCCGCGCCGGCCAGGGTTTTGGGCTTAGGCGCCGCTCGGCCGCCGGCCTTGACGGTCAAATCGGCGCCGCACACCAGGCATTTGGTAGCGGCCGCGCCCACCCGGGTGCCGCAAGTCGGACACAGCCGAGGCGCGGATGTTGAAGGAGCGGGCGTTTTCGTCATAAGGCAGGCGTCATTATACCATTCGGGTCGGCCGCGGCCGGTGCGCCGGCTCCCCAGGGGCGGTCAGCCGCCCAGAAATCGACGAGTTTTTGCGCCAATTAGGCCGCCGGGGCGCCGGAAGGTGTCAGGGTACCCTCCAGGCCCAGGGTGGGGGCAATGCCGCGCATGGCTTCGATGACGGTGGTGATGTGCTCCGTCAGGTCTACCCCCAACTCCGCCGCGCCCTGCTCAATATCGGCGCGGCTTACGCCTGCGGCAAAAGCCTTGTCTTTCCACTTGCCCTTGACCGACTTAGCGGTCAGGTCATACAGGCTGTGGCTGGGGCGCACTAGGGCGCAGGCTGTTACCAGCCCGGTAAGCTCGTCCACGGCGTAGAGCGCCTTGTCGCGGGTGGTCGTGCGCGGCACGCCGGTATGCTCGGCATGGCTGAGGATGCACACGATCACAACTTCCGGCACGCCGCGCTGGCGCAGGATAGCCGAACCGTCCTGCGGATGGCGCTCCAGCGTGGGGTGGATTTCCCAGTCAAAGTCGTGCAGCAGGCCGGGCAGCCCCCAGGCTTCAGGGTCTTCGCCATACTTGCGGGCGTAGGTCCGCATGGCGGCCTCTACCGACAGCATGTGCTTGATCAGGCCCTCGTTCTTGACATGTTCCGTAACGATGGCGTAGGCGGTTGAGCGGTCCATAGAGTCTCTAACGGTTATAAAGAATGGCCGGTTTCGGTCGCGCGGGCGGATTATACCCGCTCCGGCGGCGATGGGGTCGGTGTTGGCTAACTCAGCGTGGGGACCGGCCGCGCGACGACCACATCCCAGGCGGCGGCCAGGGTGGCGAACAGCTCGCGCACGCTCCAAAACCGCACCGACTGTTCGCGGTAGACGCGGCGGTCAGCGGCCACGCCGCTGGCCTGAATGCCCAACGCCTCGCACAAGAAGAGCGCCCGGGGCAGGTGAAAGGCCTGGGTCACCAGGATGGCGTCGGTGACGCCGTAGACGGCCTGAGCGCGGTAGCAGCTATCGTATGTGCGCTCGCCTGCGCTGTCGAGCACCAGGGCGTCGTCGGGCACGCCCAACTCGCGCGCCACGGCGGACATGGCCAGCGGCTCGTTATAACCCGCCCAGGTCGTGGCCCCGCTGAGGAGTAGCTTGCCGACCCGGCCCGCGTGATACAGGTCGGCGGCCGTCGCCACGCGGTCGTACAGGATGGGCGTGGCGCTGCCGTTGCGGTTGAGGCCTGCGCCGAAGACCAACGCGACCGGCGCGGCCGGCACGTCAGCGGCGGCGTACATCTGGCCCGCGTAGCGCAGGGCGGTGTATAGCCGCGGGCCGCAGACGACGACGGCTCCCGCGCCGATGAGCATGACGAGCAGTCTAGCCGCAGTACGCATCCTGTCCTAGCGGCGGCAGGCTGATCCTCCCGCCGCCAGTGAACGTAGCACGGTCAGATGAGATCGGGGTGAGACGAGATACACGTCAGCCCGCCAACTGCCCGCTGACCTTGGCGTGGCTCTCCTGGATGGCAGCCAGCTTAGCGCGCTCCTTTTTGACCACGGCGGCGGGCGCCTTGCCGGCGAAGTCAGACGCCAGCAGCGCTTCGGACTTCTGTATTTGGCGCTCCAGGTCGGCCAGTTCTTTGGTGAGGCGCTCACGCTCGGCAGTTTGGTCCACCAGGCCCTCCAGCGGCAGGTAGACCTCGGTGGCGTTGACCACCAGGCCAATGGCCTGGGCGGGTTTCTCGGGCGCCTGGTGAACAATGCGCAGGTTGGCCACGTCGAGCTTGGCCAGCGTGACGAAAATGGGCCGCAGCCCGGCCAGCCAGCCGGCGCGCTCGCCGGCGATGATGGTAGCCGCGATGCGGCGGTTAGGCTCTACCTTCTTCTCGGAGCGCACATTGCGGATGGCGCGCACCAACTCCTGGAAGTGGCCGAATTGCGCCAGCGCTTCGTGGTCCAGCGCGGCCGGCTTAGGCCAGGAGGCCACGATGAGGGCCGGGGCATCGCCCGCGGCGCGCGGCAGATGCTGCCAGACGGCCTCCGTCACGAAGGGCACGAACGGGTGCAATAGGCGCAGCCCCTGGTCGAGCACATACACCAACAGGCCGCGCGTGCGGGCCTGGGCCTGAGGGTCGTTTACGTCGGCCAGCGGCACCTTGGCGGCCTCGATGTACCAGTCGGCGTAGTCGCCCCACAGGAACTCGCTGATGAGCGTGCCGGCCTGGCCGAACTCATAGCGGTCGAGCAGGCGGGTCACGTCAGCGGTGGTCTGGTCCAGGCGGGCCACAATCCAGCGGTCGGCCAGGGGCAGGGCGGCGCGGGGGGCGGCCGGGTCGAAGCGCGCCAGGGGGCCGTTGAGGTTGCCGGCCACGAAGCGCGCCATGTTCCAAATCTTGTTAGCGAAGTTGCGGTTAGACTCCACGCGCTGCAGGCTTAGGTTGAGGTCGTTGCCCGGAGTGCCGGCCGTGAGCAGCGTGAAACGCAGCGCGTCGGTGCCGAAGTCGTCCATGACCTCGCGCGGGTCAATCACGTTGCCGATGCTCTTCGACATCTTGCGGCCGTCGGCGTCGCGGATGATGCCGTGCAGGTAGACGGTGTGGAACGGCGCCTCGCCCGTGAACTCCAGCCCAAACATGATCATGCGCGCTACCCAGAAGAACAGGATGTCGTAGCCGGTCTCCAGCACCGAGGTCGGGTAGAAATACTTCAGGTCGGCGGTTTGCTCCGGCCAGCCAAGCGTGCTGAACGGCCACAGGCCGCTGGAGAACCAGGTGTCGAGCACGTCGCTGTCCTGGGTGAGGTCGGCGCTGCCGCAGGTGCCGCAGGTGGTGGGGTCTTCGCGGCCGGTGGTCATGTGGCCGTTGGGGCAATACCAGACCGGGATGCGGTGGCCCCACCACAGCTGGCGGCTGATGCACCAGTCCTTGATGTTCTCCAGCCAGTTGTAGTAGACCTTCTCGAAGTGGTCGGGCACGATGCGGATGCGACCATCGCGCACGGCCACCAGCGCGGCCTCGGCCAGCGGCTGGATGGTGACAAACCACTGGGTAGAGATCATGGGCTCCACGATCTCGCCGCCACGCTGCGAGCGAGGCACGTTGAGCGTGTATGGCTCGGTCTTGAGCGCCAGCTTGCCGGTCTGCATGTCGGCCCACACGCGCTGGCGGGCCTCGAAGCGGTCGAGGCCCTTATACGGCCCGCCGGCCTCGGTCACCTTAGCTTCACGGTCGAACATGCTGATGATGGGCAGTCCGTGGCGTGAACCGATCTCGTAGTCGGTCGGGTCATGGCCGGGAGTGATCTTGAGCGCGCCGGTGCCGAACTCCATGCTCACGGCCTCGTCGGCGATTACGGGCACTTCGCGGTCGAGCAGCGGCACGAGCGCCTTGCGCCCGATAAAGCGCTGGTAGCGCTCGTCGGCAGGGTGCACGGCCACGGCGGTGTCGGCTAGGATGGTCTCCGGGCGCGTGGTCGCCACCGGGATGTACTCGTCGCCGTCCTGGAGGCGGTATTTGAAGTAGTAGAGCGTGCCCGGCTCCTCGCTGTACTCCACCTCCAGGTCAGACACGGCCGTCTTGAGGCCGGGGCTCCAGTTGATCAGGCGCGGGCCGCGGTAGATCAGCCCCTTCTCGTACAGGCGCACGAAGGCCTCACGCACGGCGCGGCTCAGCCCGGCGTCGAGCGTGAAGCGCTCGCGGTCCCAATCGCAGGAGGCGCCCAGGCGGCGCAGTTGGTCGTAGATGATGCTGCCGTACTTGGCCTTCCACTCCCAGGTGCGGGCCACGAAGGCCTCGCGGCCCAACTCCTCGCGCGTCACTTCTTCCTTGCGCAGCAGTTCTTTTTCCACCACGAGCTGTGTGGCGATGCCGGCGTGATCCGAGCCGGGCACCCAGAGCGTGGAGTCACCGCACATGCGGTGGTAGCGGATCATCAGGTCTTCGGCGGCCACAAACATGGCGTGGCCCAGGTGCAGCTCGCCGGTGACGTTGGGCGGGGGGATGGAGATGACGAAGGTGGGCACGCTGGGGTCAAAACCGGGGCGGGCCGGGTCGTTGCGGGGCTTGAACCAGCCGTTCTCTTCCCACCACTTGTAGAGCGTCTGCTCGGTGGCCTTGAAGTCGTAGGTCTTGGGCAAGGGGGCGTCGGTCATGGCGCAATGTCCTTATGAGGCGGGCGCAAAGGCCAGCGTGATCTTCTGGAGCTCGCCGGAGTCAATTTGCTGCTCGTTGGCGGCGTTGACGAAGAACAACAGGTAGAGCGCCGGGTCGGTGGACTCGGCGACCGCAATCGAGTTGAGGTAGGCCACGTCGCGCTCAAAGGTCGCGCCCTGGGCCGTCACCTCGGCGCGGCTCCAGCGGTGGTCTTCGGGCGCGAGGTAGTACAGATAGTGGGTCAATTCCGGGTCTACGAACAGCGCCTGGTCTGGGTTGAGCCGGTCCTCGGCGGCGTCCATGCCGGTGCAGAGCGCCAGCAGGCAATCTTCGGTGAAGACGAATCCCGGCTGGAGCGCCTGGAAGTTGGCGTCGGTGGCGGCGGCGTTGAGCTTGACGGGCAGCGGCGACGGTAGGCGCACGCGGATGGTGAACGGCGCGCGCGCAGCTGTCACGGTGCCGTTGCTGTTGGGCAGCACCGCGCCGTCTTGCACGATCTCTACCTGCCACTCTAACGGCGCGGCGGTGCCGGCGGGGGCAGCGGTGGGCGGCCCGGCCTGCGTGGCAACCGGCACCGGGGTAGGCTGGGGCGGCGCGCTGGTCGGCGCGGGGCCGTTTCCGCCGCATGCCGCCAGCAGCACGCTCAGCAACAGGGCCAGAGGCCCAAAGCGATACGTCATACGCGTGGGGCCTCCTCCGGCCCTTCGTTGGCGGCGGCGCGGCCGGGCAGCTTGGCCTGCACCGCGCGCGCGATCTCAAGAAAGGCGGCGGCCTGGGCGCTCTCCGTCAGATTGGCGACGCCACCAACTGCGCTGCCGGCGGCAGCAAAGTCTGCCATCAGCGGGTGGTTGCGGTCAATGCCGCGTGAGATGTCGGCCGTGAGCGGGATGCGGCCGAGCACAGGCACATCGCGCAGGGCGTCGGGCCGCCATTGAGCCGAGTGCTGAAAGATCTCGTGCCGTCCGCCACAGTCTGGGCAGATAAAGTAGCTCATGTTCTCCACCAGACCAAGCACCGGCGCGCCGGCCTTGGCGTACATGAGCAGCGAACGCGATGAGTCGAGCAGCGACAGGTCTTGCGGCGTGGTCACGATCAGCACGCCGTCGAGGCGCACATAGGTCAGCAGGCCCTGCTGGGGTTGCCCGGCGCTGGGCGGCAGATCAATCAGCAGCACGTCCAGGTCGCCCCAGATGACGCTGCGCAGGGTCTCGACCACCACCTGCCCGACCACATCGGCCAGCGGGTTGATGACCTGATCTTCGGCCATGATCAGGCCCATGCTCATGAGCCGCAGGCCGTAGCGCTTCAGCGGCTCGATGTATGGCTCAGCGCCGGCGCGGCGCACGGTGGGTACCCAACCCTCGCCCGGCTTGCGGCGATGGATGCCGAGCATGAGCGGCACGTTGGGGCCGAAGATGTCGGCGTCAAAGATGCCCACGCGCGCGCCCAGGCTGCGCAGGGCCAGCGCCAGGTTGACCGTGACGGTCGTCTTGCCTACGCCGCCCTTACCGCTCGCCACGGCCAGCGTGGCGGCCACGTTAGGCAGGCTGTGTCTGTTCGGAGGCATCGTCGCTCCTGCTCAGTTAAACAAAACGCCCCTTCCGCCGACGAGGGCGAAAGGGCGTTGGCCGCTTCCGTGGTACCACCTCAGTTCCCGGCCTGGGCCGGGCGCTTGGGTCGCGCTAACGGGCTGTCCCGCGCTGGTCTAATGAGGACAGTTCTTCCGCCCTGTTCTCCAGCGGACTCGCGAGCGACGTTCGGCGCCCATTCCTGGGGGGGCTTTCAGCCGGGGACCCGCCGTCTCTATCAGGGACGGGGCGCCTACTCCTCTCGGTCAGAGTCAGTATCGAATTGCCCGTGATTATAGCACAGGCTCGGCCCAGGCGGCTTTGACAGCCGCCCAGCGGCGGCGCTACAATGCCCGCGATTATCTGCCCAGGAGAAGCGGTATGCCGAGCGTGAGTTCTGCCGAAGAGATTTTCAGCCTAATGCCCACCCACTTCCTGCCGGAGCAGGCCGGCAACCTGAAGGCGGTGCTGCAGTTCGACTTGAGCGGGGAGGGCGGCGGCCAGTGGCACGCCAACATCGCCGACGGCAAGCTGACGGTGGAGAAGGGCGCGGCGCCCACCCCGCCGAACCTGACCTTGAACATGGCGGCCGGCGACTATGTCGCGATGGTGAACGGCAAGCTGAACCCGATGACGGCCTTCATGCAGGGCAAGGTGAAGGTGAAGGGCGAGACGCCGCTGCTGATGAAGATGCAGAAGATGTTCTCGTTCAGCTAGCGGCCGAACCGCACAGGCTTAACCCCAGCGGGCCGGTCAGAGTTACCAGCCCGTCGCGGTTGTCTACCGGCTACTCAATGGCGCGCACGACCTCCACTCCGTTCGCCATCATGTTGTAAAGAAAGACCAGGTGCAGCAGGTCGCCGTCGTGGGGCACGGCGCCGATCTGCTGGGCCACCGGCACGGGGATGTCGAAGGTATCGGTGGTGTCCTCCGGTACGATGACCCGATGCTTCAGTTGGTGGGCGTTGGCGCGCAGCTTCAGGTACATGGCGAGCTGGTAGGTGCATAGGTCGGTGCAGTCGCCGACGACGATAAAGGTGTCCACCTGCGGGTGCGCCCCCAGCCAGCCCTCCAGCTCGGTGTTGTAGGCCGGGTTGATGGAGTTCTTGTGGACGACGGCCATATCGGCGTAAAACGGCAGCGCTTTATATTCCGGCACGGCCTCGGCCTCCGCGGTATGGCGGATGCAGTGCGGCGGGTACTGGGCGAACTCCACCGCCTGCGGGTCGTGAAACTCCTGCACGAGCACGAAGTTGCGCAGGCCCGCGGCGTGCGCCTTCTGCATCAAGGTGGTGATTGGCGCGATGATGCTTTGCACGCGCGGCGAGGCCAGCGGGCCGGCGTAACAGAAGCCGTTGATGACATCTACTGACACCAGGGCCACGCGTTCGGGCGCGGCCAGCGCCGGCGCTAGCGGCACGGCGGGCAGGCCGGCGTGCCATTCGGTCAGATAGCGCAGAAACGGCTCGCTCTGTTGGATGAGTTGCTTGACGTCCATGTTCAGCTCCCACTCATGCGCACCGGCCTGGTTGTCGGCCGGCCATTGGTGTAAATCACACACTAATTTATATCAGCTTTTGGGCCATGCGTCAACGGGGCGGCGCACAGGGCCATTGCATCTAAACTGCGCTTGGGACCGATCAGCCCTATTTTGCCTGTCATTCCGAACCCGGCCTCAGGTCAGTCATCCTGGCGAAGCCTTGTGGCCGGTGACGCGCAGCGTCCCGGGTATTGAAAGCTGGTGGCCGATTTCTGCCCCCCCTTTTGGCACTCTTCAGCGAACGGAATTAAGATGCAATTATCCTGGGGCGGCGCATCGCCCAGCCCGCCCGCGCGTCGGACAGCGTGGGCGGCGGCGCGCGCCAGCGTGTGCCGCCGCTAGGGGAACAGCCGCCGCGCCTTAACCTCGTGGACGGCGTTCTTCTTGTAGCGGTACAGGCGGGCCGGGCGGCCCTGGCCCTCGCTCTCGCGATAGCGCGCGGTTTCGGTCAGGATGCCGGCCTCCAACATGCGCCGCCGGAAGTTGCGCTTGTCGAGCTCTTTGCCGAGGACGATTTCGTAGGCGGTTTGCAGCTCGGTGAGCGTGAACTCATTGGGCAGCAGCTCAAAGCCGACGGAGGTGTATTCCAGCTTGTAGCGCAGCCGCTGCAGAGCGTAGCGCAGAATGTCGGCGTGGTCGAAGGCCAGCTCCGGCAAGTTGTAGATCGACTGCCAGCTGAGTTCCACCTCCGGGCTGCCGGCCCGGATGGCCACCTCGCTGGCGATCAGCGCGAAATAGGCCACGCTGACCACGCGGCCGCGCGGGTCGCGCCTGGGCGCGCCGAAGGTGTAGAGCTGCTCCAGGTAGACGTCGTGGACATCGGTTTGGGCTTGCAGTTCGCGGCGCGCGGCGTCGTCGAGGGCTTCGCTCGGGCGCACGAAGCCGCCGGGAAGCGCCCACCGCCCGCGGAAGGGCGGCGTGGGGCGGCGCAGCAGCAGCGCCTGTAAGTCGTAAGCGCGGACGCTGAAGATCACCACGTCCACACTCACGGCCGGGCGCTCGCCCAGCGCCGGGATGTCCGCTTCGGTCATACGCTGACTCCGTTCGTGTGAAGGCAACACGAAGTCCAGAAGTATAGAGGCGGGCGCGTGAATGTCAATTTGGCCGCCTTGCCGTCTGGCCGACCTCGGTTACAATGCCCGCGCCCAGGAGGGCACCCCGCGATCACTACCTTGTCACGTTCGCCCCGCCGTGCGCGGCCCGAGCCGGCCGCGTCGCCATCCTTTACGCCGCATCCCGGCCGGTTGAGCCGCCTGGCCGGCGCCATCGCTGCCTCACGCGCGCGCCGGCACTTGCTGTTCCTGGCCGCCACCGTCGTCACCGTGCTGTTCGTGGGCTACCACTTCGGCACGTTCGATCAGACCATCCACATCCCGTTTCTCAAGAAGTACGTAGACCCCGGCCTGTTCCCCGGCGACCCGTTTCTGGAGCTGCGTTTTCAGCACTACTCGTACTTCTGGTTCCTCTTCCAGCCGTTCTACCGCGCCGGGCTGCTGGAGATCACGCTGTTCGTGGGCCACTGCGCCGCCACCTATGGCACGTTCTGGGCGCTGTATGGGCTAAGCCGCGTGCTCTTCCAGAGCGACCTGGCCGCCCTGCTCACCGTGGCGGGCTTTGTCTTCCCGCATGTTGGCTTCGCGGGCTTCCCGGTCATCGAGTTCAGCTTGCTCAACCGCACGGCCGTGCTGCCGTTCCTGCTGCTGGCCATGTACCTATACCTCCAGCGCCGTATTGTCCCCGCCTATCTCCTCGTCGGTGTGATGTACAATTTTCACGTCATTTCGGCCCAGTTCGTAGTCGCCATGTTCTTGTTCGACGGTGTGCTGCACCTGCGGCGGGTCGGCCCGGGCCGTCTGGCGCTAGGTGTGATGGTGTTCGTGTTGGCCGCCTTGCCCGTGCTGATCTGGAAGCTGGGCGGCTCGTCGGTGGACTTGACCCCGCGGCCGGATTGGTTCGACGTCATCGCGCGCGGCAACCTTTACAACCTGTTTTACTTGCTGCCGCCGTATCCGCACATTTTGCTCATCACGGCCAGCGGCCTGTCGGCCCTGGGCCTGTTCGTGATCGCCCGCCGCGCGCTGCCGGCCGCGCCGGGGCACCAAACGGTGCTGGCGTTCGTGGGCGCGGCCCTGCTCATTCTGGTGGTGCAGGTCATCACCGCCCAGTGGCTGCCGATCACCATCATCGTGCAGTCACAGATCATCCGCGCCGGGCTGTTCGTGCTGATCTTTGGCTACCTATACTTTGCCGCTTACCTAGCCGACCTCTATACTCGTGCCGCGTGGCCGCCGCTGGAGTGGGGGGCGCTGGCGCTGGCCTACGTCGGCGTGGTGCTGCCCATGGCCCCGCTGTTCGTTTGGCTGGTGGTGCGGTTGGTGCGCGCTCCGCTGTGGCGGCGCGTAACGCTGGGCGTCACGCTGGCGGCGTCCTTCGCCGCCATGTTCGGCGTCGCGTTCTTCTACGATATTTGGGAGCCGGGGGTGCACCTGGCCGGGCCGCGCACCGATTGGGAAGCGGCGCAGGTCTGGGCGCGCGCTAACACCCCGCGCGACGCGCTTTTCATCACACCGCCCCAAATCTGGTGGCTGTACCAGTCGGATTGGCGGGTGTTTTCCGAGCGCTCCACCGTGGCCACGCTGTCCGAACTGCTCGAAGCGGCCTTCGCGCCCGAATACCTGGACTACTGGCGGCCGCGCTTTGAGGCGCTGGCCCCAGGCGCGCTAGACCAGTTCCGCGGCGACTACTTTGAGAACAAGCGCCTCACCGCCGCCGCGTTTTACGGCTTGACCACGACCGACTTTGAGCGGCTGGCCGCCCAGTATGGAGCCGAGTACCTGGTGGTAGAGAAGCCGCACGCCTACGACCTGCCGGTGGCGTACCAGAACGCCGGTTATGCCATCTATGCTTTGCCCTGACTTGTTCACAAAACCGGCGGGCCGTGCTATACTGCCCGCATGGTTACGTCGCTCCTTTGCGTTGTTCCTGGCGCGCCTGTGAATAACCCCGATGCGAACCAATCGCTCGCCCGGGTGCGCCGGCTCGCCTGCTGACGTTCAGCAGTTCCCGCCCATGATCGCCGCCCGGTTCAACTCCCGGGCGGTTTTTTGTTTGCCCGCGGCGCGCGGTTTGCGCCCGCCCGGTTGGAGGAGGCTAAGATGTACAAAACCCACACCTGCGGCGCGCTGCGGCCGGAGCACATTGGGCAGACCGTTACCCTGGCGGGCTGGGTCAATACGCGCCGCGACCAGGGCGGGCTGACGTTCATTGACTTGCGCGACCGCTGGGGCGTGACCCAGGTGGTGCTCAACCGCGAAGTGTCGCCGGAGGCGCACGCAGCCGCCTCCCACGTGCGCAACGAGTATGTGCTGCGCATCGGCGGCCTTGTGCGGGCGCGGCTGGCCGGCAAGGAGAACCCCAAGCTGGCGACCGGCGCCGTAGAACTCGAAGCCGCCACGCTGGAAGTGCTGAACGCCGCCAAGGTGCTGCCCTTCACCATTAACGAAGAGCTGCCGGTGGACGAGAACGTGCGGCTGAAGTACCGCTACCTCGACCTGCGCCGCGAGCGCATGCGCTATAACCTGGACCTGCGCTACCGAATGCTGAAGTTCATCCGCGACTACCTGCACGGCCAGCACTTCATGGAAGTTGAGACGCCCATCCTGTTCAAGACTACGCCGGAGGGCGCGCGCGACTACCTGGTGCCGTCGCGCGTCCATCCGGGCGAGTTCTACGCGCTACCGCAGTCGCCGCAGCAGCTTAAGCAGCTGCTCATGGTGGCCGGGGTGGAGCGCTACTTCCAGATTGCGCGCTGCTTCCGCGACGAAGACCAGCGCGGCGACCGCCAGCCCGAGTTCACCCAGCTCGACCTGGAGATGTCGTTCATCACGCGCGAAGACATCCTGCAGCTGATCGAGGGCATGTTCACGCAGTTGGTCGAGACCCTGGTGCCCCACAAGCGGCTGCTGTTCAAGCCATGGCCGCGCCTGACTTACGCCGAGGCCATGGCCCGCTTTGGCAAAGACAATCCTGACCTGCGCTTCGGCCTGGAGCTGAAAGACGTGAGCGACCTGGCCCCGCAGACCGGCTTCAAGGTCTTCGCCGACACGGTGGCGCGCGGCGGGCACGTACGCGGCCTGAACGCCAAGGGGCTGGGCGGCTATACCCGCAAGCAAGTTGACGAGCTGACCGAGTACGTCAAGACCTACGGCGCCAAGGGCCTGGCCTACATCGCCGTGGAGCCGAACGGCCAGTACAAGAGCACCTTCGCCAAGTTCCTGCCCGCCGACGTGCTGGCGCAGTTGCTGGCGCGGCTGGAAGCAGAACCGGGCGACCTGCTGCTCTTCGTGGCCGACCAGCCGGCAGTGGTGTCCGAGGCGCTAGGCCGTCTGCGCGTAGAGCTGGCCGACCGCCTGAAACTGCGTGATGACAGCGTGCTGGCCTTTTGCTGGGTGATTGACTTCCCCTACGTGAACTGGAGCGAGGCAGACCAGCGCTGGGACCCGAGCCACCACCTGTTCACCGCGCCCATGCCGGAAGACGAGCCACTCCTTGACAGCGACCCGGGCCGGGCCCGCGGCCAGCAGTACGACCTGGTGCTCAACAACTACGAGGTCGGCGGCGGCTCCATCCGGATTCACCGGCGCGATTTGCAGGAGAAGGTGTTCAAGCTCATCGGCCTGGACTTCGACGTGGCCCAGGAGCGCTTCGGGCACATGCTGGAGGCGTTTGAGTTCGGCGTGCCTCCCCACGGCGGCATCGCCCCCGGCATTGACCGCCTGGCCATGATCCTGGCCGGCGAGCCAAACATCCGCGAGGTGATCGCCTTCCCGAAGAACCAGGCGGCCATGGATGTGATGGCCGGCGCGCCCTCGCCCGCCGAGCCTAAGCAGTTGGCCGATCTGCACATCGCCGTGCTGGCGGCGCCCGCCGTCCCAGCGCCTAACCCAACTGCCGCGGCCGGGGAATAGCGCGTGGCCGCCCGGTTGCGCAGCCCTGTTGCGGTTTGACCGATCTCGTGGTATATCTGGCGTTGTCCCTGCTGTGAGCGTGATGTGACCGCAACGGTTTTGAGCCAACACGCTACACCCGGGAGTGCATCTTAGAGCGGGAAATGTGATAGGCCGCGAGCCAAGACAGACCCGCCCGGAGCGTTCCCAACCTGCGCAAGCAGGTTCAAAACTAGGTGACACACGGCATGGCGGGGCACACTGACAGATAAAGGCCACCTTCACAGGTGGCCTTTTCTGTCTCCGAGGCTAGCGGTATCTGCGCCGCCGCCGCCCGTACCAATCGCGGGCGCGGCCATACCAGTAGTAGCGGTGGCTGCGGCGGTAGACCTGGCTCTTGAAGCGCGCCAGCCACAGCTGAAAATCGCGAATGACGATGGCCACGCCCCCGGCGATGAGGCCGATCACGACGTTGCTGACCACGTCCCAATAGTTGATCCACCATGCCGCGCCGACGAAAAGCGCCAGGGTCACGAAATCCCACACCTGATTGCGCAGTCGTCCGCGCTGGATCGGCAGCCCAAAAGTCAGCAGCAGACCGCCCAATAAACACACCCATCCCAACACCAGCGGTGGAACCGTCATCGGCCTGGCCTCCGTTTGCGCCCGCGATCATAGCACACTTGCGCTAGGCCCTTGGCCGGCGCTCACCCACTGCGCAACAGGGCTTTCTTAAAGTCCGAGAATTAGGGTCAAGGCTTGGCCCGGGTCAGCATCCAAGCGGCGGCGGGCCTGGGCATGATTGCGAAAGCCGGCCTGGTTGAGTAGGCCAATGACCAAGTTGTTGAG
>JADZEK010000037.1 GCA_020850595.1 Anaerolineales bacterium | reverse complement strand
GGCGGGCGGGTGTGGGCTGGGAACCGGCACGACTGGCAGGGCGGGCGGGTGTGGGCTGGGAACCGGCACGACTGGCAGGGCGGGCGGGTGTGGGCTGGGAACCGGCACGACTGGCAGGGCGGGCGGGTGTGGGCTGGGAACCGGCATGACTGGCAGGGCGGGCGGGTGTGGGCTGGGAACCGGCACGACCGGCATTGTTGGCAGCGGAGGCAAGGAGTTTGGCGTGGCCGTCACTGGGGGGCGAGGACTCGGCGTGGAACCAGGTGTCGGGGCGGTCTTGGAGGCAGGCGAACAGGGGGCGCAGGACGACGCGCGTGGCATCGGGCCGGTTGTCGCGCAGCAGGCGCTCGAGGGCGGGGACGAGGGTGTGGGGCGAGAGCCAGGTTGCGTTGACTTCGGCGAGGGTGGGGGTGGCGATCATGGGGGTGGGCGCTCCTTGCCACTGAGCATATGGAACAAATGTTCAGTTGGCAAGAGGCAAAATGGGCGGGAGGGGGGAGACCTAACCCCCCGGCCCCCTTCCCTAAAAGGAAGGGGGTGCCTGTGGGCTGAGGTCACAGTACGCACACAAAGCCGTCTGGTATTCGGGGTGGGTGCCGAATGGCAGGCTGAGGTTCAAGTATCAACGAACGGCGGCTCTTCAAGAGGTGCTGGGAGTCAGGATGGCAAACAAACCAACTAATCAGAAGCGTTCGCCGCTCGACCGGAAGCCGATGCACAACCCCGGCGAGTCGGTGCAGGCTGAGATGGAGCGCCTGTTCGATGAAGAATTGGTGCCCTCGCTCTACATGGTGCTGCTGGTGGTGATCTTTGCGGCATTAGAGTGGGTGCGATGGTTTTTTTCGGTTTCCGCCCCAACCGATTTGGGTTACCGCTGCGGCAGTGATCATCATTGTCTACGAACTGCTGGCATTTCAACGCAAACGCCGCCGCTATCGGGCGCTTCAACTAGGGCTGGAAGGCGAGAAAGTCGTCGGGCAGGCGCTGGAGGATTTGCGAGCGGACGGCCGCCGGGTGTACCACGATTTGGTTGGCAAGAATTTCAATGTTGATCATGTGATCGTCTCGCCTAAAGGTGTGTTCGTTATCGAAACCAAGACATACAGCAAGCCGGCGCGAGGCGAGACCAAGGTGAAGTTCGACGGCGAGCGCATCCTGGTGAATGGGGTGGAGCCGGACCGGAACCCAATTACGCAGGTGCGCGCCGAGGTGAACTGGGTGCGGAAGCTACTGCTCGAAAGCATTGGGCGGGAATTTCCCATGCGGGGAGTGGTGGTGCTGCCAGGGTGGTATGTCGAAAAGAATCCCAAGACGCCCGATGGTGTGTGGGTGCTTAATCCGAAGGCGCTGGCGAGTTTCATTCAGCATGAACCCACAGTGTTGAAGCCCGAAGACGTGGCGTTGGTCGCCACACGTCTGGCTGATTATGTAGAGAAGGCCGACGCGCAATCCAAATGATCGGCGCCGAGGCGGAGTAGGGCCGGCGGGGCGCTGGACTGGGTGAGTAAAGGCGACATCGGCGGCTACCTGAGCGCCCACCGCAACGATGAGAACATCAACGCGCTGAAGACCTACTTCAACACTGTGCTGGATTGGGTCTCAACGGTATTCACGGATGTGCTCCCCGAGATGCGCGGCCTGGAGTGGGGCCGGCTGTACGAGGCCTACCACGGCGAGCGTTACGACCCGAAGAAGATGTCAGCCGCCGTGCAAGAGCTGGCCGCCGATGCCTACGTGACGAACCGCAAGGGGATTTTCGAGTATCTGCTGGGCGGTTCGATGGACAAGAAGCTGCTGGCCGTGCGGGTGTTCGACGAAAAGACCAAGCGGGTCGCATACACCAAGCAGACGCAGGCGGCGCGGGCCAAGGGCAAATCCAACTGCCCGACGTGCGCCGGGGGCGACAACGCCAACAAGAGCAGAATCTATCAGCTCGACGAGATGGACGCCGACCACGTTAAGGCGTGGAGCAAGGGCGGCGAGAGCGCGGCCAAGAACTGCGAAATGCTGTGTATTCCGCACAACCGCGCCAAAGGGAATAAGTAACCTCGGCTCGGCCGCCCCGCGGCTCGCCCGCCGCGCCCCGGCCTGTTGGCGGGGCAATTGCATCTTATTTCCGTTTGCTGAGAGTGCCGAAAGTGGCTCAGAAATTGGCCGCCAGCCATCATTACTCGGGACGCTGCGCGTCACCGGCCACAAGGCAGCGCGAATACGACCGACCTGAGGCCGGGTTGCTCAGAAACTAAACCCATTTGATAGCCGGCCCGGGGCGTAGCACGCTACGCCCCTACCCGAGACAGAGCCGCGGCCGACGGGTGTTTCGGGCCTGGAGGGCTGGCGGGCTGGCGCTCCGCGCCATGGCCTATTCGAAATGACAGGCAAGATGGGGCTGATCGGTCCCAAGCGCAGTTTAGATGCAATTGCCCTGGGCCTATTGGCGGGCGGGGCCGCTCTTGCTATACTGCGGCCAGACGTACCCGCTCTGGCAAGTGGAGTGAGATATGACCGCTGAAACCGCCCGCCCGCTGCGGCTGAACGACTACAGCCTGACCGGCCTCGACAGCGCCCTGGCTATCGAGAAGGGCCTGGCCGAGGCCACCTGGTATCAGTCGCCGGTGCCCAAGGCGCAGATGCGCGAACTGTTGCAGCGCCGCGACGCGCCGGCCTTCTGGGGCCTGGCGCTGTGGGTCGGCCTGGTGGTCACCTTCGGCGCGCTGGCTTACCTGACCTGGGGCACGCCCTGGACGATCCTGTTCTTCGCTATCTACGGCGCGCTGTACGCCTCGACGTCCGACGCGCGCTGGCACGAGATGGGCCACGGCACGGCCTTCAAGACGGACTGGATGAACAACGTGGTCTACGAAGTGGCCTCGTTCATGGTGCTGCGCAACGCCACGGTCTGGCGCTGGAGCCACACCCGCCACCACTCCGATACGATCATCGTGGGCCGCGACCCGGAGATCGCCGTGCCGCGCCCGCCGGATTTAGTGGCGGTGCTGGGGGCGCTCATCAACCTCAAGACTTACCCCAAGTACATCCGCACGACGCTCACGCACATCACCGGGCGGCTGACGCCGGAGGAGCTGACTTTCATCCCCGAGTTCGAGCACGGCAAGGTCATCCGGCGCGCGCGGATTTACTTTGTGATCTACGCCGCCGTCATCGCGCTGGCGGTGTACACGCGCAGCATTTTGCCGCTGCTGTACATCGGCCTGCCGAACCTGTACGGCGCGTGGCTGATGGTGGTCTACGGCTACACCCAGCACGCCGGGCTGGCCGAGAACGTGCTCGACCACCGCCTGAACTGCCGCACGGTGTACATGAACCCGATTAACCGGTTCCTGTACCTGAACATGAACTACCACGTGGAGCACCACATGTTCCCGCTGGTGCCCTACTACAACCTGCCCAAGCTGCACGCCATCGCGCGGAGCGACATGCCCACGCCCTACAACGGCCTGCTGGAAGCCTACCGCGAGATCGTGCCGGCCATTTTGCGGCAGATCAAAGAGCCGGGCTGGAACGTGAAGCGCAAGCTGCCCACGCCGACCTACCCGGCCGAGGCGGCCCCGCAGTCGGCGGTGGTGACGGCGGCGGGCAAGCCGGTGGTGGGCGGCTGGGTGGAGGTGTGCGCCAGCGACCAGTTGCTCAAGAACGACGTGCTGCGCTTCGACCACAACCACCGCACTTACGCGATCTACCGCACGGCCGAGGGCCAGCTGCACGCCACCGACGGGCTGTGCACGCACAGCAACGCCCACCTGGCCGACGGCATGGTGAAGGGCCACATTGTGGAATGCGCCAAGCACAACGGCCGGTTTGACCTGCGCGACGGCCGGCCGGCGCGCCTGCCGGTGTGCGTGGCGGTGCGCACGCACGCCGTGCGCGAAGACCACGGCCGGATTTTCTTCAACCTGAAGTCGGCCGACGAGTACGGCGTGAACGAGCCGCCCACGCGCGCCTTCCGCGTGGTGAGCAACCAGAACGTGGCGACCTTCATCAAGGAACTGGTGCTGGAGCCGGCCGACGAGTCGGGCGCGGTGAGCTACCAGCCCGGCGACTATTTGCAGCTCGACATCCCGGTCTACGGCGAGCGCACGCTGGCGGGCCTGCCGATAGACGCGCCCTACGCGCAGGTGTGGCAGATGCACCACGTGTACGCCTACAGCGCGGCCAACCCCATCCCGGTGCGGCGCAACTACAGCTTCGCCACCAACCCGGCCACTGACCGGCAGCTGCGCTTCAACGTGCGCATCGCCACGCCGCCGCGTGGGCAAGACGCCCCGGCCGGCGTCGGCTCGACCTACGTGTTCGGCCTGAAGCCGGGCGACACGGTGACGGCCATCGGCCCGTTCGGCGAGTTTCACATCAAGGAGAGCGAGCGCGAGATGGTCTACATCGGCGGCGGGGCGGGCATGGCGCCGCTGCGCTCGCACCTGGCCTACCTGCTGGAGACGAAGCAGACGACGCGTAAGATCAGCTATTGGTACGGCGCGCGCTCGAAGCAGGAGATCTTCTACCAGGACTACTTCGAGGGGCTGGCGGCGGCGCACCCGAACTTCAGTTTCCACCTGGCGCTGTCTGAGCCGCAGCCCGCCGACGCGTGGACGGGCTTCACCGGCTACATTCACGATGTGGTGCGCGAGCAGTTCCTGGCGCGGCACCCCGACCCCACGGCGGTGGATTACTATCTGTGCGGCCCGCCGGCCATGGTGCAGGCGGCGAACAAGCTGTTGCGCGAGCTGGGCGTGCCCCCGGCGCAGATCGCCTTCGACGAGTTCTAGCCGCCGCGCCGCCCTTCGCCAAGTTGCGGGCCGTTCGTCGGGGCGACGGGCGGCCCGCGGCGCTTAAGGCGCTGGCGCGGGCCGCCATCCGTGGCAGACTGCCGCGACGTATCCACTGTGCCAAGGCCTCTGACAACATGGAACCTTCTTCCCCGCCCGCGGCTGGGCCGCTGGTCGTAACGCTCCGCCCGCGCGCGGTGGCGCTCAGCCTGTGGCTCACGCTGGCGGCGCTGGTGCTGGCCGCGAGCGTGGCCGCCCTGCTGGCGCGCGCCAACGGCGGCCCCTTGCCCGACAGCCTGGCGCGGCGCTTTTCGCTGTATGGCAGCGCCGGCCTGCCGCTGGTGTTTGGCGGCGCGCTGCTGGCGGCAATAGCGGGCGTGTGCGCGCTGAACGCGGCCCAGGCCCGTGCCCGGCGGGCGCGCGCCTTCTGGGGGTTGAGCGCGCTGCTAGCCCTGGCCGCGCTGTTCGATGAGCTGGCGCTGCTGCACTCCGCGCTAACACCGGCGGCGGCGGAGCTGGCGGCGCGCCTGGGGGCCGGGGCCGGGTGGCGCGCGGGGGCGTGGCTGGTGGGCGGGCTGGCGGGGGCGGCCGGGCTGGGCGCGCTGGCCTGGTTGGCGCGCGGGGTCCTGCCGCGCCGCGCGCTGGGGGCGCTGTCGGCGTGGGCCGCGCTCTTTGGGCTGGGGCTGGTGGGCGCGCCACTGCTGGTGGCCGGGTTCGGGGCGGCCGGCGCGGCGGCGAGCCGCTGGGCGCAGGTGGCGCTGGCCGCCGCCGGGGCGCTGAAGCCGGCCGGGCTGGCGGGCTTGCTGGCGGCGCTGCTGGCCGAGACGGCCCGCACCCACGGCCCGCTACGCTGGCAACTGGCCGGGCCGCCCCAGGCCGGCAGCGCGCGCCTGACGCCCCGGCAGGCGGCCACGGCGCTGGGCGCGGCGCTGGCCGTGTTGAGCGGGCTGTACTTTGGGCTGTTCGTCGTCTTCGCGCCGCGCAGCCCGAGCGCCGCGCTGCTGGCGGTGATGGGGCGGCTGGATATGGACCGCGAGCAGAACCTGCCGACGATTTTCGGCGCGCTGCTGCTGGGCGCGGCGGCGGCGCTGCTGGCCGGACTGGCGCGCGCCGCCTACCGCGAACGCGACTGGCTGTGGCTGCGCTGGGCGGCGCTGGCGGCGGCCTTCGCCTTCCTGACCGTGGACGAGGTGGTGAGCTGGCACGAAATGCTGGTCAAGCCGGTGCGGAGCGCCCTGAACGTCTCGGGGCTGCTGGGCTTCGCCTGGTACATTCCGGCGGCGCCGCTGGTGGCCGCGTTTGGGCTGTTCTGCCTGGAGCTGCTGCGGCGGCTGCCGCGGCGCACGGCGTGGCTGTTTGCGTTGGCGGGCGCGGTGTACGTGGGCGCGGCGATTGGGGTGGAGATGGTCGGCGCGCTGCTCCAGGAACGGGTGGGCAGACGCAGCCTGCTCTACCTGCTGGAGGTGGGGTGCGAGGAAACGCTGGAGATGGCGGGCGCGGTGCTGTTCATTTATGCCCTGCTCGACTACGCGGCGCGGCGCTGGGGGGCGGTCGTCGTCGCGGTCGGCCGGCGGGAGGGCGCTGGAACGGCCCTGTGTCAGAACGGTAACACGCGGAGGCAGGATGATCACGACCCCGTGTTGGGGGCGTGACGCGCAACGGGTATAAACAGGCTGATCGGCATATCCGCGACGTGGGAGGACGTTGACATGCAGCTATTGAAGCTGTTGAGCGCCGCCGCGCTGAGCCTGACCGTGGCGGCCTGCAGTACCTTGAGCCTGGAGTTGGCGCCCAGCGCGACGCTGACGCCGGTGGAAGTAACCGTGGGGCCGACCCCGGCGCCGCCCAGCGCTACGCCGGCCGCGCCCGAACCGACGGCCACCGTGGCGCTCGCGGCCGACGTGCTGCCGAGGGCCGTGTATTTCCTGGCCGCGGCGGATGGGCAGGTCTGGCGGTTGGCGGCGGACGGCCGCACGCTGACGCAGATCACGCATGAGCGCGCGGCGATCAGCGAGTTCGACCTGTCGCCGGTGGATGGCGCGCTGGCTTACGTGACCGAGAACACGCTCATCCGCGCCGATGCGGAGGGCGGCAGGCGCACGGTGCTGCTGACCGGCCCGGCGCTGACCGGGGCCGAGGGCGAGGGCATCACCAGCGTCATCCACCAGCCGCTGTGGTCGCCGGACGGGCAGACGCTGGCCTTCGGGCTGAATGGTGTGAACCTGATGCCGGCGGCGGGCGGAGCGCCGCAGATGATCCAGGCCAGCGACGCTATCCCGCAGACGCGGGCCGAGGCGCGCTTCTACCGGCCCTACGCCTGGTCGCCGGACGGTTTGCGGCTGGTGATGGCGGTGAGCGACTGGCAGGAGGGGCTGGCCTACGCGGTGAAGGACGTGAGCCGGCCCGCGGTGACGCCCAGCGATATCACGGCGGCGTGCTGTGAGCCGGTGTGGAGCCGCGACAGCCAGAGCCTGTATTTTTTTGGCGCGGACGTGGAGGGCTACAACGCGCCGGGGCTGTGGCGCGTGAACGCGGCCACCGGCGAGGCCGAGAGGCTGATCGAGGGCCGCGACGCGAACAGCCCGACGGTGCGCACAGTACGCTATGCGTTTGAAGCGCCCGACGGCACGCTGTACTTCTGGCTGGCGGCGCAGACGCCCAACGCGGATTTCATCTATACCCAGCCCGCGCTGTATCAACTCTACAGCCTGCCGGCCGGGGCCGGGGCGGGCGCGGCCTCCGCGCAGGTGCGCGGCGAGGGCCTGGCGGTGAACTACGGTGGGGCGGTCTGGTCGGCTGAGCCGCCTGCCGGGGTGCTGGTGGGGCTGACTGACCCAGACCTGCTGGGCAAGCCGGGCGGGCCGCTGGTGTGGGCGCCGCTGGACCCCGCCCGCGCGCTGGTGACGCTGCCCGCGGACGGTTCGGCGCTGCGCTGGCAGTAGACCGAAGAAAACAACGGGGCCGGTCAGTTTGTCTGACAGGCCCCGTTGAGTTTAGGGCGAGCTGGGCGCGGCTAGGGGATGAACAGGCGCGCCACGTAGAGCGCGGCCGGGAGGCCGCTGAGGCCGCAGCCGATGACGAGGAACAGCCCGCCGAAGGCGAGCAAGAAACCGGCGTTGCCGGCGCGGCGCTCCAGGGTGGCGTCTGGCGGGTTGGCGGGGTTGTAGTAGACCTGCACCACCGCGCCCACCGGGTAGCGGGCGGTGTGCTTTTGCGCGTCGCGGGGGTTGCTGGTGCTGACGAAGCCGCCAAAGGCTACGCGGTTGCTGTGATAGACCTGCCCGCCGAGGTCGAAAGCGTACTGAATGTGCGGCTCGTAGGTGGTGCCGCCCTCGCTGCTGGACGACGAGGTGACGCGCGACTCGATGACTTGCCCCAGCACCATCGGCCAGCGCTTGCTGGCCTGGGCGCGCCCGCGCACGTAGATGCCGATGCCGATGATGATGACGGCTACCAGGGCGAAGATGCCGCCGATGAGGCCGGTGATGAGGACTGCCTGCAAGCCGACGCGGGGAAGGATTTCCATGGGGCCTCGGATCAGGTAGGGGCTTGGTCGCTCTGCTTGGTGGTGAGCGCTGCGAAGCCGTGGCGGGCGGAAGGCGCATCGGACATGGCGGCGCAGTATAGCACGAGGCACAACCGCCGAGCGGGTGCGGCGGGCGGCGAGACGGAGGGGGGCGCATTCGCGGTTGGGTTCACGCGGCGGCGGGC
The DNA here is from genome assembly GCA_020850595.1 of Anaerolineales bacterium. GTDB lineage: Bacteria > Chloroflexota > Anaerolineae > Anaerolineales > UBA6663 > JADZEK01. The sequence continues at coordinate 2,923 of JADZEK010000037.1, read as the reverse complement.
GGTGTTACAATGACGGCCTGACCCGGCCAAGGAAAGGACGGCACGCCAGCGATGGGCCACGCTCACCCCGACCACGACCATTCGCACGCGCATGACCATGCACACCCGCACGCGCACGCCCACCCCGAGGTAGACCCCAACCACGTCGAGTTCATCGGCGGGCGGCCGATCTTGCGCGTGGCGAACGTGGCGGCGGCGCTGGCGTATTACACCCAGCAGTTGGGCTTCGCGGTCGGTTTTGAGTGGGCGGAGGGCGGCGGCTTGGCGGGCGGGGCGGCCCCCACGCACGCGGAGGTGCGGCGCGGGCACGTCGTGCTGCAATTCTCGCAGACCCAAGGCGCGCCCGGAACCTGGCTGTATTTGGATTTGGAGTCGCGGGCCGAGCTGGCGAAACTGCACGCCGAGTATACGGCCAGCGGGGCGCGCATCGTCGAGCCGCCGAGCGACAAGCCCTGGGGCATGGTGGAGATGCGCGTGGAAGACCTGGACGGGAATGTGTTCCGCGTGGGCGCGCCGCAGGGCTTCGAGCGCGCTTAGGCCCGGCGGGACTTTTGCCACGAATTATCACGACTGAGGGCGACGAATTTGCGCGACTAGGCGCGGGGTGGGGGGCGTGGGTAGAATAGACGCCTGAGGCGGGATGACGCTTCAGGCGTTTGTGTTGGAGAGGAGAGGATATGCCGGATCGGATACCGCCCACGCGCCGGCCGACGCGCGCGGAGGTGGAGGCCGCTGAGGGCCTGACCGTGCGGGGCGTGCTCGCGCCGGGGCTGCGGGTGCTGTTCTGCGGCATTAACCCCGGGCTGTACACGGCGGCCGTCGGCCACCACTTTGGGCGGCCGGGCAACCGCTTCTGGCCCACGCTGCACCGGGCGGGCTTCACGCCGCGCCTGTTCTCGCCGTACGAGGAGCGCGAGCTGTTGGCGCTGGGCTATGGCATCACCAACCTCGTGGCGCGGGCGACGGCGACGGCGGACCAGTTGCGGCCGGAGGAGTTGGTGGCGGGCGGCAAGCTGGTGCGGGCCAGGGTCGCGCGTTACCGGCCGCGCTGCCTGGCGGTGCTGGGGGTGACGGCTTATCGCGTGGCGTTTGGCCGGCCCAAGGCCGCGCTCGGCCCGCAGCCGGAGCGCCTGAGCGGGGCGCTGGTGTGGGTGTTGCCCAACCCCAGCGGCCTCAACGCGCATTACGACCTGCCCAAGCTGGCGGCGCTGTTTAGGGCGATGGCCGAGGCGGTGGCGGGGGAGCGCTGAAGCGCCCCCGACTCGGACGCCGTTAGCGGGTCAACGCCCGGGGTCAGCACGCTGGTTGGGCGCGGATTGGGCCTAACCGCGCCCCCGACTCGGACGCCGTTAGCGGGTCAACGCCCGGGGTCAGCACGCTGGTTGGGCGCGGATTGGGTTTTTTGCGATGGCCCGCTCACGCACCGGCCTTGAAGGTCCACTCGCCTTGCTTCATCAGCGGTTCTTCCACGCCGTCCTCGCACACGCCGTAAACATCCATGGCGGGCGAGCCGATCATGAAATCCACGTGCGCGGCGCTCAGGTTGCCGCCCGCGGCCTGAAAAGCCTCCGGCGAGAGCGCCTCGCCGCCGTGTAGGGTGAAGCGGTAGGATTGCCCGAGCGCCAGGTGGCAGGCGGCGTTCTCGTCAAACAGGGTGTTGTAGAACAGCCGCCCGGCCGCGGCCACCGGCGAGGAGGCCGCCACCAGCGCCGCCTCGCCCAGCCGCGCTGAGCCTTGGTCGGTCTCGATGACCTTGCTCAGCACCGCTTCGCCGTGCTCGGCGCGCACGTCCACCACGCGCCCCTCCGCAAACCGCATCACGAAGTCTTGTATGAGGCTGCCGCCGTAGCTCAGCGGCAGCGTGGCCCGCACGGTGCCCTCGGCCCGCGCCCGGTCGGGCAGGGTGAAGACTTCCTCGGTCGGCAGGTTGGGCGTGAAGCTGACGCCGTTGGCGGCGGCCAGTTGGCCCCCGCGCCAGATGTGCCCCGGCGGCAGCCCGAGCACCAGGTTGGTGCCGGGCGCTTCGTAGTGCAGCGCGGTGTAGCGGCGCGCCGTTAAGTAGCCGGCGCGGGCGGTCAGGTCGGCCACGTGCGCGCGCCAGGCGCCCACCGGGTCGGGCCGGTCGAGCCGGCAGGCGGCGCCGATCAGCCGCCACAGCTCGGCCACGCCCTGCTCGGCGGGCAGGTCGGGCAGCGCCTTGGCCGCCCAGGCGGCGGTGGGGTGAGCCGCGACTACCCAGTTCATCTGGTTGCGCGTGGCGGCTTCCAGCAAGGCCCGCCGGCCGCGCGTCCGCGCCTGCTGCGCCCGCCCAACCCGCGCGGGGTCAAGCCCGCGCATCAGGTCGGGGTCTTCGCCCGCCAGGGTGAGGAACGCATCGCCGCGGCTGACGTATTCGCTGATGGCCGCGCCCACCCAGGCGGGGTATTCGTCCAGCGCCGCGTCGGGTGCGTGCTGCACGCGCAGGCGCGCCAGTTGCGGGTCGTCCCAGGCGGCATCTACCCAGCGCGCCCCGGCGGCGTAGGCGGCGGCCGCCACGGCGTGGGCCAGCGGCGCGGCGGCGGGCGGGGTCAGCGGGCCGATAAACAGCCGCTGTCCTGGTTGCAGGTTAAGCCCCACGTGGACGATTAATTCAGCGTAAGGTTGGAAGTCAGGCATGGCAGGCATAGGCGCGAACGTAAGCTGTGGCGGTCCGACGGCAGGCGATGGGCACACGGGCTGACACGCCCGGGGGGCGCTGCCGGGCGGACGTCCCATCCCCCTGACCCCCTTCCCACTGAAAAGACGTGGGAAGGGGGAGGAGTTTTCTTAAAGGGGCGGCGGGCCAAAAGCAGGCCCGCCTTCCCTTTGGGTTTCCCGGGGCAAACACAGGGCGAGGCGCTTCTTTCGGGCCGGCTGGCTCAAGGTCGCGGACGCGTGAGCGGGT
>JADZEK010000036.1 GCA_020850595.1 Anaerolineales bacterium | reverse complement strand
TCTCGGCTTCGTCACGCTGGTGCTGGCGCTGGTGGGGGCGGTGAGCCTGGGGCGGCGCGTCGCGGCGTGGGCCGCGTCGGCCCTTGTCTTCGCCGTCTTCGCGCTCGGCCCGCTGCTGCACGTCAACGGGCGCACCCGCTTCAGCCTGGACGGGCTGGACGTCGTCTACCCGCTGCCCTTCATCTTGCTGCACTACGTTCCCATCGTGCGCGGCAACCGCGTGCCCAACCGCTTCAGCGCGGTGCTGATGCTGGCGCTGGCCGTGCTGGCCGCCTACGGCGCGTGGGCGCTGGCCCGTTGGCTGGCGGCACGGGTGTCGCATCGCGCCGCCGTGCCTGCCGTGACGGTGGCGCTGGCCGCGGCGCTGCTGTTCGAGCACGCCGCCGTGCCGCTGCCGCTGACCGACGCACGCGTCCCCGCGGTCTATCAGGCCATCGCAGACGACGGCGGCGACTTTGCCATCCTGCAACTGCCGCTGGGCTGGCGCAATAGTTTTGGCGTTATCGGTTCCGAGGATACCCGCGTCCAGTATTACCAGACGGCGCACGGCCAGCCGATGTTGGGCGGCAACATCTCCCGCAACCCGCCCTTCAAGATGGACTACTTCGCACGCCTGCCCCTCTTTCGCGCGCTGACCGGCCTGGAACTCTACCGCGAGCCGGACGCCGCCACCGACGCCGCGGCGCGGGCGCAGGCCGCGGAACTGATGGGACTGTACAACGTGCGCTACGTCGTCCTGCTGCCGCCGGTGCCGGAGCGCCTGCCCTACGCCGACACGTGGGCGCGGGTGCAGGCGTACGCCCGCGAGGTGTTGCCGTTGGAGCCGGTGCCGGTGGCAGAGGCCGACGGCGCGGCGGTCTACCGCGTCGTGCTGCCGCCGTTATCCGACACGGTGACGGTGGAGTTTGGCGACGAGATGGCCTACGCCCACCAGGGCGAGGGGTGGAGTACGCCGGAGGCGGTTTTCGGCGTGCCCGCGGCGTGGGCGACGGCGAGGGAGGCGCGCATCTTCTTGAGGTTGCAGGCCGGTCGAGCGCAGCGGTTGACGGTGCGGGCCGCGCCTTTCGCCTACGTGGGCGCGCCGTCGCAGACCATACAGGCGTCGCTCAACGGCCATGCCCTCGGCGCGGCGCAGACGATGGCCGACGGCTACGGCGAATACGCTTTCGATGCGCCCGCGCCGGTGGTGCGGGATGGGTTGAACGTGCTGACGCTGCGCTTCGCCCACGCCGCCCGCCCGCGCGACGTGCTGCCCGCCGATACCGCCATCGGCACGACGGGTACGTCTGCGCCGGTCGACATCGAAATCCACGCCGCGCCCGGCTTCGCCTTCATCTCCTTGTTCGATGAGGCGGGCGAGCAGACCGACGGCTCCGCGGGGCGGCGGGGCTACAACATCGCGGTGCTGGACGCGCGCAGCGGTCGCCTGCTGGACAAACGCGGCTTCGACACCTGGGCCAACGAATTCGAGGCGGCGGCGCTGGCCGACTACCTGGCAGCGATTCCCGACGGGCGCATCGTCGTCGCCGCGACCTACGACGCGGGTGGGCGCTTTCTGACCGACGCGGCGCGGCAGGCGATGGGCCGCCTCGGCGCGGACGTGAGCCAATTGCCGGGCGAGACGGGCGCGCACGCCTTCATCGGCATCCAGGGCGCGCCGCCGGGGAGCGCGCTGGAAGCCCACGGGGCCGACGACGCCACGCTGCGGCTGGGCCGCAACCCCGACCGCCGCACGCTGGCCGCCGCGGTGGACTGGGTGCGGACGGAAGCGCAATAGGTGGAGCGGCGACAGAGCCACACCCCACCTTCTTACAGCCGCGCCGACGCGCTGGTCGCGGTTGGTGTGGGGCTGGCCGCCTTCGCCCTCTACCTGTGGACGCTGGCCCCCGGCCTCCTCTACGGCGACGCGGGCGAAGTGCAGTTCGCCGTGCCGGCGCTGGGCCTGCTGCACCCGACGGGCTACCCGCTGTTCACGCTGCTGGGCTGGCTGTGGGCGCACCTGCTGCCGCCGGGCGACATGGCCTGGCGCATGAATGCCTTCTCCGCTTTCTGGGGGGGCGTGGCCGCCGGGCTGACCTACCTCGTAGCGTGGCAAGTCATCGGGCTGAGCGCGCCGCTGGCGGGCTGGCCGCGCCGCGCCGTCGCTGCGGTTGCCGCGCTCCTCTTTGCCACGTCACCGACCTTCTGGTCGCAAGCCGTCATCGCCGAAGTCTACACGCTGCACCTGGCCTTCGTCGCCCTCATCTTCTGGCTCACATTCCACGTCGGCAGCACAGGCAGCGCGCGGGGCGGGGCAGCATTGGCGCTGGCCTTCGGCCTCAGCCTGACGCACCACCGCACGACGCTGCTGTTGCTGCCCGCGCTGGCCGCCTATTTGTGGCCGGGCCGCCCCCCCACCCCCCGGCCCCCTCTCCCCACGGGGGAGAGGGGAATGGAAAACGTGGAGGATACTACCCACCATCCCCCAACGTTTGCCCTCGCTCTATTGACTATTACACCACTTTTCCTGTATACTTATATCCTGTGGCGAGGTGAGCAGAGTCCGTACCTTCACATCCGACTGGCTCCTGACCAGGTGCTCCACATCTATCCACCGACATGGGCCGGGTTCCTGACATGGGCGTCGGGGGCCGGCTTCGCGGGGGCGCTGCGGTCGCCCGCCGCAGCGTTGGCACAACTGCCCGCCGCAGGGCGTCTCCTGTGGGGCGAGCTGGGCCCGCTGTGGGCGCTTCCTTGCCTGACCATCATCCTCTGGGTGGTTCATCGCCGCTGGCGTCTGCTGGCCTGCACAGGGCTGTTCGCCCTGGGACAACTGGCCTTCAACCTGTTCTACGGCATCGGTGATGTCTTTGTGATGTACCTCCCCCTGTACTTCATCGCCGCTGTCTGGGCC
>JADZEK010000035.1 GCA_020850595.1 Anaerolineales bacterium | reverse complement strand
GCAGACGAACCCGAGGGAGTGTGTGACGTGCTTGCCCTAAAATCTCGGTGCGCGTGGCCCCTGACCGGTGGCTGGCTCGCCCAGCCTGAGCGAAAGGAGCCTGTATGTCTGCCGCATCCGTTGTTGCCCCCAGTTTGTTGGAGAAAGGAGCGAGACCGCCCGGCCTGACCACCGCCGACCACCTGGCGCTGCTGGCCTTTGGCCGGGCCGACCTGCCCGAGCTCACCCACCGCCGGCGTTACTTCGCCACGGTGGAGCGCTTCGTCGGGCTGGATATCCACCGCGACTACTTTGTCGCCACCGCCGTGGACCACGAGCTGCGAGTGGTCTATGGCCCCCGTCGCGCCACCTGGGAGCAGTTCGAGCGCTGGATCGCCGAGACGCTCACCCCGGCCGATGCCGTGGTCGTCGAAATGACCACCAATCCCTGGCAGGTGCATGATCACCTGGCCGCCCACGTGCACTCGGTGACGGTCGTCCATCCGCCGCACGTCAAGCTCATCACGCAAGCCCCGGTCATGAACGACAAGAAAGCGGCCGAAGCCCTGGCCATGCTGCACGCGGCCGGTCTGCTGCGCTCGATCTGGGTGCCCGACCAGACGGTGCGTGACCGCCGCCAGCTGGTGGCTCAGCGCCACGACCGGGTGCGGGCCGCCACGGTGGCCAAGAACCGCCTGCATTCGATCCTGCATCGCCACAGCCTGGACCACCCTGACTCGTCGCTCCCCTTCTCGCCCAAGCGCCAGGACTTCTGGCGCTCGTTGCCCGTCTCACCGGTGGAGAAGCTGGCGATTGAGCTCGACCTGGAGACGGTGGAGCAGGCCGACCGCCAGCGCGAGCGGCTGGAAGCCTTCATGGCGGCCGAAGCCCTGACCGACGAGCGCGTGCCGTTCCTGGTACAGCTCCCCGGCGTCAGCACCATCGGCGCGCTCACGCTCCTGGCCGCCATCGGGCCGATTGAGCGCTTCCCCAGCGCCAAGGCCCTTGTGGGCTACAGCGGGTTGGGCGGGCGCGTCCACGACAGCGGCCAGACCCACACGGGAGGCCGGATCACCAAGACCGGCCGGCGCGACCTGCGGGGCGTGCTGGTCAACGCCGCCCAGGCCGCCAGCCGGAGCGATGACTACTGGAAAGCCGAGCTGGCCCGCCTGGAGCCGCGGCTGGGCCGCAACAAGGCGATGGTGGCGCTGGCGCGGAAGCTGCTAGTGATCGTCTGGCACGTGCTGACCAAACGCGAAGCGGACAAGCGCGCCAACGCCGAGAAAGTGGCGGAGAACTTCCTGAACACCATCTACACCCACATCGGCGCGCGGCGCCTGCCGGACGGCCAGACCGCGCCCGAGTTCGTGCGGCGCTGGTTGGACCAACTGGGGCTGGGCAAGGAGTTGCAGCGGGTCACGCGCGGCGGGCACAGCTATCTCTTGCCGCCGTCGAGCCAACCCGGTGCTCCGCCAGCGGCCCAGCCCAAGGGCAACGGGCGCTCGCAGAACACGAAAGCCGCGCAGGAACAGCGCCTGGCCGACGCGGCCGCTAAGCGGGAAGTGCTCGCGCAGAAACGCGCTGAGGCTGAAGCGCGGATGGGCCGGCCGCGCAAGACCCGCGCAGATAAGGGCACGAAGCGAGGGCCGCACAAGACCGAGTAGCGAGCGCTTGAGCCGCTGAACATCTGAGGCAGGGACGACGCTGGTTCACGCGGGCCGGGCGCGCCGCAGCATTGGGCAAGAGGAGAAATCGCGACCGACTCGCTATGGTTGATTTCGAATTCGACCACACCGTTTCGTTCGTAGCCCGATTAGGCGTTCAACCGAACGGGGTCTGCTAGCCATACATCAACCGAGGCAATTTGGTCAGGATGCCGCTCTCCGAATTCAGATGATGCAACTAGGTAGGCGAGAGTACCAGAGTCTTTACATCCTGCCTTTTCGAGGGTTTGGCCTAGTCACCCCTATGCCGCACGCCGCGATCACGACGAACTTTCCAACCGGAACCAACGACAAACAGAACGAAGGTTGGTCCAATGCATAACCCAGCAACGAGTTTTTCCGGTAGACTGTCAGAACTCAAAATTCCGGCACAAAATCCAAAAATGAACGACGAGAACGCTGACACCTTTAGCCACGACCGAGGCCCAAAGAATGCACTGATGACTGATACAATTAACGAAACTATGCATACTACAAGCAGAAATACAGACATTTCGTCAGTTACCAAAGCTGATGGATAAGGGTCCCCAGGAATACGTGTAGCCTGATAGACCCAATAGGGCTGGCACGCTCTGTGCAGGTTGTCCTGGTATGAAGTCTCTCCCATGATTATAGGCGGAGGCGTAGTAATCTATTGCCGCGTCCGCAATGCCAAGTTGATTAGCATTGCCAACGCCCTGTAGAAATCCGGCAGTGAAAGACGCATCGCTAAGTGCAATATTAATCCCTTGTTCATTAATCGTGACACGGTTCTTGCGGGAAATTGCATCGGACATCACTTGGGCGCCAGTAGAAAGAGTGCTCAACGCTGATTCAATTAAATTGGTCGAAACCTGGTGAACTGCGTTACCTATTATTCCTCCGAAAATGCTGCCAACCGGACCGGCCTCTGATCCTAATGTGAATCCGACAGTCTCCATAGCAGCGCCAGCCCCGCTAAAAACAAGGGCCGCATCGGTGAGCGCGACAGACGCGGAACCGAGAGAGTCGGACAACGCGATCCAATCCTTTGGATTACGCAGGTCACCCGGCAGGCTCGAGTAACTTCGCTTGATCAAATCACGATTCGACTTGATTGTACCGGAGCAGCCAATATTCCAGACATTGATGCAAAGACCGTGCTCTTCATCTATCGTAACGGGTGGCTGACCGTCTTGCTCTGGACGATGCCCGGTGGGATCGGTATACTTAATGGGATTGGAGAGGGAGTAGGAGTATCGGTTGAAGCTCTGCGGATTTCCAGCTTCTGGCACCACCGTGTCGGGCGCTGCAAACCTGCCGATGCCGCTGTCATACCAGCGTGCGCCGTAGAAATACAGCCCGATCTCGCTCTGCTGGCGCTGGCCGGTGTAGCGGAACGTCGTGGCTGTCGAGCCGTTGACCACCCGCGTGTCGCCGAACGGGTAGTACAGCACCTGCCCCAGCAGGTTGCCGCTGGCGTCGGCGGTCTTGCTGGTCGAGCCCAGGTGGTCGCCCAGCAGGAAGGTGATGCTGCCCGTGCCCGGCCGCATCGCCACGCGCTGCGCACCGGCGTAGTAGTACTTGCGCGCCGTACTCGTGCCACCGGTCCACT
>JADZEK010000034.1 GCA_020850595.1 Anaerolineales bacterium | reverse complement strand
GCAAGCCAACCAGGTGCCGGCGACTTACCCGTACCCGCTCACGCGTCCGCGACCTTGAGCCAGCCGGCCCGAAAGATGCGCGTCGCCCTGTGTTTGCCCCGGGAAAGCCAAAGGGAAGGCGGGCCTGCTTTTGGCCCGCCGCCCCTTTAAGAAAATTCATCCCCCTTCCCACGTCTTTTCAGTGGGAAGGGGGTCAGGGGGATGGGAAGTCTGCCCGGCAGCGCCCCCGGGCGTGTCAGCCCGTGTGCCCCTCGCCTGCCGTCGGACTGCCACGGCCCAAGTTCGCGCCTATGGGGTCGGGGGGTTAGGTCATGCCTAAGACCCGCTTCGCCGTAGTCGGCTGCGGCCATGCCGCGCTGCCGGTGTGCGCCGCGCTGGCCGCGTCCGCCCTCGCCGCGCTGAGCGTCGTCTACGACCAGGATCAGGCGCTCGCCGCCGACCTGGCGCAGCGCTATGGCGTGACGGCCGCGCCCACGCTCGACGCTGCCCTGACCTCCCCGCAGGTAGACGCAGTGTACCTCGCCGTGCCCCACGACCGGCTGGCCCCGCTGGCGCGCCTGGCGCTGGAGGCCGGCAAGCCCGCCCTGGTGGAGAAGCCCCTCGCCATCACGTTGGCCGACGCCGACGCGCTGATCGCTCTGGCCGCCGCCAACGGCCTGGCGCTGGGCGTGTTCTACGAGTTGCGCCACCATGCCGCCATTGCGCAGGCGCGGGCCTTGGTGCAGGCCGGCGTCATCGGTGTAGTGCAGAGCGTGCGCCTTCAGACGCTGATTGACAAACCGCTGAGCTATTGGGAAGCGGGCTACGCCGGCCGCAGCCGCAATCCCTGGCGCGGGCGCAAGGCGCAGGCCGGCGGCGGCGTCGTCCTCATGAACTCCAGCCACCTGCTCGACGCGGCGGCCTACATCACCGGGCTGGAAGTCGCCCGCGTCTCGGCCGAGGCCGGCGCCCGCATCGCGCCGGTGGAAGTGGAAGACAGTGCCGTCGCCGTCCTGCGCTACACCAACGGCGCGCTCGGCAGCCTGCACGCCGGGGCGCACCTGCCCGGCGCGCGCCTCGGAGATGAGCGCTTCGACATTTACGGCACGGAGGGCGCGCTGCGCCTGCCCGACCCCTACGGCGCCGACCCGCTGCTGGTCTATGCCCGGCGCGCCTGGCCCGCGTTTGGCCTGGCCGCGGGCGAGTGGACCACGCTGGAACTGCCCCCGGCCGCCATCTTCAGCGCGGCGGTCGAGGCCTTCGCGCGCGCCGTGCAGACTGGCGCCCCCGCGCCCACCTCGGGCCACGATGCGCGGCGCGTGCTGGCGATCGTCTTGGCCCTCTATCAGTCGGCGGCCGAAGGGCGCGCCATTAGCCTGCAGGAGCGAAGCACCCATGAGCACCTTTGATTTGCACGGAATCATCCCCGCCATCGTTACGCCCTTCACGCCCGCGGGCGAGCTTGACCTGCCTGCCTTGACCCGCTACGTGGAATGGCTCGTGCCGCAAGGCCCGATCGCCCTGGCCGTCAACGTAGACACGGGTGAAGGCCCCCACCTAACCCTCGCCGAGCGCCGCCAGACCATCGCCACCGTCGTCGCCGCGGCCAAGGGGCGCTGCCGGGTCGTGGCCGGCATCGGCGGCCCCAGCACGGCGCAGGCGCAAGCCAACGCCCGCGCCGCCCAAGAAGCCGGGGCCGATGCCATGCTGGTCTTCCCCATCGGCGCGTTCTTAGGCGAGCCGCTGCGGCTGGATGTGATCTACAACTACCACCTGGCCGTCGCCGAAGCCGGCCAACTGCCCATCCTCCTCTTCCAGCTGCAGCCCAAACTCGGCGGCGTGCTGTATTCCACCGAAGTGCTGCACAAACTCATCACCATCCCCTCGGTCATCGGCATCAAAGAAGCCAGCTTCGACGCCATGCGCTTCTTGCAAGTCAAAGCCGACCTCGAGTCGGCCGCCCGCCCGATCACGCTCCTGCACGGCAACGACAACTTCATCTGCGAGGCCTTCATCCTCGGGGCGAAGGGCGCGCTGCTGGGCTTCAGCACCCTGGGCACGGCCGAACAAGTGCAGATGCTCCACGCGGTGCAGCGCGGCGACTACGCGGCGGCGCTCGCCATTGGGGCGCGCTTGCAGCCGCTGGCCGACGTGATTTTTGGCCCGCCCGTCACCGACTACCGCTCGCGCACCAAAGTGGCCCTAAAACTGTTGGGAGTGATCGAGGAAACCGGCGTCCGGCCGCCGCTGTTGCCCGTGCCCGAAGCCGAGCACGCCGTCATCCGCCGCGCACTCGTCGCGGCCGGGCTGCTGGCGAGGTAAGCTTGTCCGACTTCTCCGGCCACTCCGCCTGGCTCGAAATTGACCTGGACGCCGTCGCCCACAACGCCCGCCGCCTGAAGCAGATCGGCGGCGCGGGGCTAATGGCCGTGGTCAAGGCCAACGCCGCGGGGCACGGGGCCGTCACCGTGGCGCGCACCGCGGCCCAGGCCGGGGCCGACTGGTTGGCCGTGGCGCGCGTGGAGGAGGGGCTGGCGCTGCGGCAGGCGGGCCTCACGCTGCCCATTCTCGTGCTCGGCTACACGCCGCCCGCCGACGCGCCCGCGGCGCTGGCCGCCGACCTGAGCCTGACGGTCTTCGCCGCCGAGCTGGCCCAGGCCTACAGCGTGCAGGCGCAAGCGCTGGGGCGCGTCGCCCGCCTGCACCTCAAGCTCGACACCGGCCTGGGCCGCCTCGGCCTGCCGCCCGCCGACCTGCCCGCCTGGCTCGCCTGGCTGCCCACGCTGCCCGCCGTCACGCTCGAAGGCCTCTTCACCCACTTCGCCACTGCCGACGACGCCGACCAGGCTTTTGCCCAAACCCAGCTAGCGCGCTTTCAGCAAGCCGTGGCGGTCCTCACCCCGGCGCAGCGCGCCGCCCTGCTGCTGCACACCGCCAACTCGGCGGCGACCTTCGCGCTGCCCTCCAGCCGCTATGACCTCGTGCGTCCCGGCCTCAGCCTGTATGGTCTGCATCCCTCCGCCGCCGTGCGCTGCCCAGCCGACTTTCGCCCCGCGCTGGCGTGGAAGGCCGTGGTCAGCCAGGTGCGCGCGCTGGCTCCTGGCGAGAGCGCGGGCTACGGCCGCGGTTTCATCGCCGAACGCGAAACCCGGGTGGCCGTGGTGGCCGTGGGCTACGCCGACGGTTGGCGCCGGCTGCCGCCGCGCCGCAACGAAATGCTGCTGCGTGGCGTGCGTGTGCCGGCCCTCGGCCGTGAGTGCATGGACCAAAGCTTCGTGGACGTGAGCGCTGTGCCCGCCGCCGCCCCCGGCGACGAGGTGGTGCTGATCGGCGCGCAGGGGAGTGAGCGCATCACCGCCGAAGAGGTCGCGCGCCGCTGGGGCACCATCAACTACGAAGTGACCAGCGGCTTGGCCGAACGCCTGCCGCGCGTGTATACCAGCGGCCTCGCCGCCAACCCATAGCGCCGTGCTCATCTGCCGGCTCATGCGCGCTGGCCTCCTCGGCGCGCCAGGCGGCGTGTGTCGTTTTCCTCGGGCACCCAGTTCGCCGAAAATGTGTTCTGACCTCCCGGCGGCGCTGGCACACTTCTTGCAGACCCTGCAAACTCAACACCCGTTTCTGACCGAGCCAAGCGAACGGTGCTCCTAACCTTGTTAGAGAACCGTTTGCCTGCTCGGCTCCCGGTGCTATAATCCGCGCGACGAGCCGCCCACTGGCTTGCCACGCGCCTTGGTCCGCATGGACTTCGATCTCTGGGGCTTTTCCACCGCACCGTTCTTGCGCCTGCCCACCAGCCCGTTTGGCCTCGGGCTGGCGTTCGCCTGCGCCCTTCTAACGCTCGGCGTCCTCGTCTATCAGGCCGCGTCATTTCGTCGCCTCAGCCTGCGCCAGTGGTTGCTGCTCGGCGGCCTGCTGGCGCTCGCCGTGTTCCTGGGGCAGACCTTTCTGGTCCGGGTGCCCGCCAACATCCTGCCGCCGCCCGGCGTGCCCGTCGCGCCGCAGCGGCCCGCGCTGGCGCTGTTCGTGCTGCTGCCCGTCTTCCTGGCGGGCGGCTGGCTCGGCACCGGCCCGGCCCTGCTGGTCGGCCTGGCCGCCGGCCTCTCCCGCGCCATCTGGGAAACTTACTCGGTCATCACCCCGTTTGAATATGCGCTCCTCGCCCTGCTGAGCGGCTGGGCGCTGCGCCAGGACTATCGTGACTGGCCCGCTCGCTTACTGCGCCAGCCGCTGTTCATCGGGCTGTTCTTTGGCGCACTGGCCTGGCTCCTGCTCATCCCCAGCTACTTCGCCTACGCCCCCAGCGCCGACCTCACCGCCTGGGACTACGTCTGGTCGCAGGTGCTGGCCGCCCTGCCGGTCTACTTTGGCGAATGCGCGCTGGCGGGCCTGCTGGCGGCCCTCGCGCGCCTCGGCCTGCCCGCCTGGTGGATCGAGCGCCGCGTGCTGCGCCCGCCGCCCTACCTGAGCAGCCTGACCCGCAAGCTGCTCTTCGTGCTCCTGCCCGTCTTCGTGTTCGCCATTGGCCTGCTGTTCTGGGCCAACATCCGCACCGCTACCTCCGTCTCCACCGACCTCATGGTCGGCCAGATGGCCGCCGCCGCCGACAGCGCCGGGCGCGGTATTCCCTTCTTCATCCAGACCGGGCAGAACCTCATCGCCAACATCGCCGCCCAGTCCACGCTGCAAACCGCCCCGCGCGAGGAGCAGGTAGCCTACCTTTCCACCAGCATCCGCGCCGTGCCCTACTTCCGGCAGTTGACGTTCTACGACCCCACGCTCACGCCCGTGGCCGGCTACCCCGCCGACCGCGACGTCATCCCGCCGCTCCTGGCCGCCGAGCAGCAAATGGTCACGCTGGCCCTGGCCGGCATACCGCAAAACGCGGTGCTCTACCCGGCCAATCCGCTTGACCCGGTGGACGCTGTCTTCGCCCTGCCGGTGCTGGCCGCGCCGGGCGGCGACCTGGTCGGGGTGCTGGTCGGCCACGCCGACCTCGCCAACAACCCGGTCATGGCCTCCGTGACCAACAGTCTGCAAGGATTGGCGGGTGGCCTGGGGCAGGGCTTCATCGTGGATGAGCGCGGCATCGTCATCTATCACCCCGACCCCACCCGGCGGCTGGCGGCCTTTGCGCCTGAGACCAACGGCCGTCCGCTAGAGACCGACCTGGCCGGCGCCACGGCCTACCAAGACAAAGCCCCCGACGGCACGCGCCGCCTGGTGCTCTACTACCCCGTGCCCGGCCACCCCTGGAGCGTGGTGGTCATGGTGCCCAACTTCGTCGTGCTCTCGCTGGCCGCGCAAATCGCCACGCCCGCCCTCATCCTGCTGCTCATCATCGGCCTGGTCGGCGCCTTGCTCATCACCCTGGTGGCCTCGCGCGTCACCCGGCCCGCCCAACTGCTGGCGTTGGCCGCCCAGCGCATCGCCGACAACCAACTCGACGAGTCGGTCGTCGTCGGCGGCGAAGACGAGATCGGCCGCGCCGGGCTGGCCTTTGAGCGCATGCGCCAGCGGCTGCGCGCCCGCCTGCAAGAACTTAACATGCTGCTGCAAGTCAGCCAGAACGTCGCCGGCAGCCTCAACCTGGACGAGTCGCTCCCGCCCATCCTCTCCGGCGCGGTGGCGGCCACCGGCGCGGCCGGCGCCCGGCTGGTGCTGGCCGACGCCCGCCCCGGTGAAGAGGCGCCGCCCGACGGCGCGGCGGCCCTGCCCGTGTACACCGCCGGGGCTGGCGCGGCCCTCATGGCTCCCCTCGACCGCGGCGTGCTCGACCTCACGCGCACCGAGGACCGCGTCGCCAAGATCGAAAATCTGGCCCGCGCCCGCACCGTGCTCGACTCAGCCCCCGTCGCCGGGCGGCTCCAGGCCGTGCTGGCGCTGCCGCTGCGGCAGGAGCACAACTTCTACGGCGCGCTCTGGCTCGGCTACGACCAGCCGCACACCTTCACCGAGACCGAAGTCAACTTCCTCACCACCCTGGCGGGCCAGGCGGCGGTGTCGGTGGCGAACGCGCGCCTGTTCGATGCCGCCGAGCAAGGCCGCCAGCGCCTAGAGGCCATCCTGGCCTCCACGCCCGACGCCGTCATCGTCACCGACCGAGGCGGGCGCGTACTGCGCCTCAACCCGGCCGCCGAAGCCGCGTTCGACCTGGCCGGCAAGCCGGTGGTGGGGCGGCCGGTGGCGCAGGTGCTGCCTAACGCGCAGCTCGTCAAACTGCTCACCAACCGCCTGCCCGGGGCCGAAACCCCCGCTGCCACCGCCGAGCTAGAGCTGCCCAACGGCCGCACCCTGTTTGCCTCGGCCTCCACCATCATCAGCGCCGACAGCTCGGTGCTTGGCCGCGTGTGCGTGCTGCGCGACGTGACCCACTTCAAAGAGCTAGACCAAATGAAGTCTGAGTTCGTGGCGACCGTGAGCCACGATCTGCGCGCCCCACTCACCTTTATGCGCGGCTACGCCACCATGCTGCCCATGGTCGGCCCGCTCAACGAGAAACAGCGCGAGTTCGGCGACAAAATCATCACCGGCATCGAGCAGATGACCGTGCTGATTGACAACCTGCTCGACCTGGGCCGCATCGAAGCCGGTGTCGGGCTGGCGCGCGAGAGCGTCCGCATGGACGCCGTCATCCACGAGGCCCTGGAACCGCTGCAAGCCGTGGCCGCCAACCGCAACCTCAGCCTGCAACTCGAAGTGCCCGCCGGCCTGCCCAACCTGTCCGGCGACCCCACGTTATTACGCCAGGCCGTCACCAACCTGGTGGATAACGCCCTCAAGTACACGCCCGGCGGCGGGCAGGTGCGGCTGCGCGCTCAGCAGGCCGACGGCCAGTTCACACTGACCGTGAGCGACACCGGCGTGGGCATCGCCCCGGCCGATCAAGCGCACCTCTTCGAGAAGTTCTTCCGCGTGCGCCAGCGCGGCAGCACCCAGGTCAAAGGCTCCGGCCTGGGCCTCGCCATCGTCAAGTCCATCGTCGAGCGCCACGGCGGGCGCGTCTGGGTCGAGAGCAAGCTCGGCCAGGGCACCCTCATCGGCTTCTCTATCCCCGCCGCCCCCGCGCCTGAACGGCGGGCTTTGGCCTAGCCGCGCCCGCCACGCGCCCTCCCGCCTCCCCCCTCGTGCTCACGCGAAGCGGCCCCCATTCGTGCCCATTCGTGGCAAAAATCCTCTTGTCATCCTCACCCCTGGTTTTCCCTTGATTTATCGCCCGCCTTGTGCTAACATCCCGTCCGCGCCGGGGATGCCGTTCGCATCCCTTGCTTTCTGCTCCAACTAGGCCCGCGCGCCTGCGCCGGCCGAACCGGGCATATCCCACAGAAAGGAGGACGTCCACATGCGCAAGTATGAAGTCATGTTTATTGCCCACCCCGAACTGGATGAAGCATCGCTGACCACGCTGGTGGATAAAGCCAAAGGCTGGGTCACCGCTTCCGGCGGTCAGGTAGACCAGGTTGACCTGTGGGGCCGCCGCCGCCTGGCTTATCCCATCCGCAAGCAAACCGAAGGCCAGTACATCTTGATGCAAACCCAGCTTTCCGCCGCCGGCACGCACGAAGTCGAGCGCAACTTCCGGCTGACGGAGCAGGTCATGCGTTTCCAGATCATTCGTACCGAGAACTAGCCTGTGGGGTTGCGCTGCTGCGCCGAGGAGACACCACCATGACCCGCGGCCTAAACAAAGTCATGATCATCGGCCACCTGGGCCGCGAACCCGAGATGCGCTACACCCCCTCTGGGCGGCCCGTCACGTCGTTTAGCGTCGCCACCACCCGCACCTGGAACTCGCCCGACGGCGAGCGCCGCGAAGAAACCGAATGGTTCAGCGTGGTCGCCTGGGGCAACCTGGCCGAAATCTGCAAACAATACCTGGTTAAGGGCCAGCAGGTCTACGTCGAAGGCCGCCTGCAGACACGCCGCTGGGACGATCAGGAAGGCAAAAAGCACCTCACGACCGAAGTGGTCGCCAACGAAATGATCATGCTGGGCGAGCGCCCGGCCCGGTCGGGCGGCGAAGCCGGCGGGGCGCTGCCCCACGAACCGCCCATTGAAGAAGACGAGTTTCCGTTCTAGGCCCCGCGCCTAAACCTGTGGACTGGAGTAGCACACCGTGGAACAAGAACGCCGGCCGCGTGGCCGTGATGAAGAAGGCGGCGAAGAAGAAGGCGAAGACCGGGGCCGCGGCGGAGCGCGCCGCGTCCGGGTCTGCCAGTTCTGCGCCGAAAAGAACAAGCCGATTGACTACAAGAACATAGACCTGCTGCGCTCGCTCGTTTCCGACCGCGGCAAGATTCGCCCCCGCCGCCAGACCGGCACCTGCGCCCGGCATCAGCGCCTGGTGGCCGAAGCCATCAAGCGCGCCCGCCACATGGCGCTGCTGCCCTTCGCCGGCGAGTTAGCGCGCTAACCCCGCCTCGCTCGCCTGCTTGGCGTCCGCCTGACCGGCTGGGCATAGGCGGCGCTGCGCTTGGGCGCGGCGTCGCTTATGCCCAGTCTTTGTTCTGGGTACCTGCACAAGGAGTTGCGTCCATGAGTAAGTCCGGGGCGGCCCCCGTTCCGCCGCCAACCCGCAAGCACCTGGCCCGCGTCCAGCGCGAGCGCCGCCAGCACCAGTCCGTGCTCTACGCCGCCATCGCCGTCGCTGTGCTGGTCGTGGGCGTGATTGCCTTGGGTGTCTTCGATCAGGCCGTGCTCCGGCCTCAACAAACCGTCGCCCGCGTCGGTGACGCCCAAATCAAAAAGGGTGAGTTCATCCAAGCCGCCAAGTTTCAGCGCTACCAGTTGATCGCCCGCTATGTGCAGGTCCAACAGGCCATCGCCCTCTTCGGCGCGCAAGAATTCTTTACCCAGCAGCAAACCCAAATCCTGGCCTCCCTCAACGACGCCGCCACCCTCGGCAACTCGGTGCTCAGCAGCCTGGTGGACGACGAGCTCATCCGTCAGGAAGCCGCGGCCCGCGGCCTCACCGTCAGCCCGGCCGAACTGGACGAGGCCTGGCAGCAGTTCTTTGGCTTCTACCCCAACGGCACACCCACGCCCACCCTCACCCCCACCCCCACGCTCACGCCCACGCTGACGGCCACGCCCACCACCGACCCCACCCGCGCCGCCACCCTGACCGCTGCGCCCAGCCTGACCCCCAGCCCGACACTCACGCCCACGGCTACCCTCACCCCCACCGCCACCAGCACCCCCGGCCCCAGCCCAACCGCTACCGCTACCCGCACCCCGCTGCCGACTGCGACGGTCTACACGACGCAAGGCTTCGCCACCGAGGTGAAGTCCTATGGCGACGATGTGCGCCGGCAGACCGGCCTGACCGAGGCCGGCATCCGCCGCGTGCTCGAGACACAATTGCTGCGCGACAAACTGCAAGCCGCCATCGGGGCCGATGTGCCCACGACCGAGGAGCAGGTGCATGCTCGGCACATCCTGGTCCCCGATCAGGCCACGGCCCTGGCCGTGCTCGCTCGCCTGCGCAGCGGCGAAGACTTTGCCCTGGTTGCCTCCCAGGTCTCGTCCGACACAACCCCCGGCGGCGACCTGGGGTGGTTTAGCAAAGGCCAAATGGTGCCCGAATTTGAGAACGTCGCCTTTAGCCTGCCCGTCGGCGAGTTGAGCGAGCCGGTCCAGAGCCAGTATGGTTGGCACCTCATCGAGGTGCTCGAGAAGCGTCAGGCTGCCTTGACCGCCGCCGAACTAGAAACCGCCCGCCGGCAGGCCCTCACCGATTGGCTCACCGCCCAGCGCGCCGTGACCATGCCCGACGGCCGCCTGAAGGTGGAGATCTTCAACAACTGGCTCGCCGACGTGCCCGACAAACCGGCCCTGACCGCCGCGCAGTTGGGCCAGTAAACAGCGCGCGGCCGCCCGCCCGAATCAAAACGGCGCGCCGGGTCTCCCCCGGCGCGCCGTTGCATTTCTGCGGCCCGCTACTTCAGGTGCGCGGCGGCGGGTGCGTGTTCGGCGCCCTTCACGCGCTCCCCCTCCAGCTTCAGGCCCATCACCTGGCTGGCGCTGTCGGCCCCCATGGTGATGCCGTAGACCGTGTCGGCCACCTGCACCGTGTTGCGGTTATGCGTCACGATAATGAACTGCGTGGCCGCCGCCAGGTTGAGCAGCATGTCGCGGTAACGGCCCACGTTGGCCTCGTCTAGCATGGCGTCCACCTCGTCGAGCACGCAGAATGGCGTGGGCGAGACGCGCAGCAAGGCGAACACCAGCGCGCAGGCCGTCAGGCTGCGCTCGCCGCCCGACAGCATCGCCAGCCCCTGCGGCCGGCGGCCCGGCAGCCGTGCCTGGATATCAACGCCGGTCGTGCTCAGGTGCTCCGGGTCGGTCAGCAGCAGCTTGGCCGAGCCGCCGCCGAACAGTTGGCTGAACGTCTCGCGGAACTCGTTGGCCACCGCGTCAAACGTCTTGCGGAAGTCGCGCTCCATCAGCACGTCCATCTCCGCCACCACCTCGCGCAGCTGCGTTTGGGCGGCCTCCAGGTCGGCCACCTGCATGGTCAAGAACTCGTGGCGCTCGGCCACCTCCACGTATTCCCGCTCGGCGTCAGGATTGATCAGACCCATGCGGCGCAGTTGGCCGCGCTTGCGGTTGAGCTGCTCCTCTAGCCCCTCCGGCAGGCTGTCCACCACCTCCAGCTTTTCCACCACCGCATACAGGGGCAGGGGGGTCGGGCCGCTGGCGGCGTCGCCATAGTCCAACTCCACCAGGCCGAAATCCTCCTCGATGCGCCGGCGCATGCCCTCCATCTCTTCTTGCTTGCGCGCCAGCTCGATCTGCGTAGCCGCGTTCTGGCGCTCGGCGGCATGCAGCGCGGCGCGTGCCTCGGCGTCGCCCGCCTCCACCTGCGCCTGCTCGACCTCCAGCGCCGCCACCTCCGCCTCCCGCGGCCGCAGGCGGTCCTGGTGCAGCGCGCGCTCGGCCTCCAGGTCGGCCAGTTGTTCCCGCGCGCCGGTGGTGGCGGCGGCCGTCTGCTCGGCCTCGGCGTCGAGGCGGGCGATCTTCTGCTTGCGGTCGGCCACCACCCCCGCGGCGGCAATGTGCGCGCGGGTCAGCTCGGCGGTGCGAGTCTGCGCGTCTTGGTGGGCGCGTCGGGCCACTGCGGCGGCGGTCTGCCAGCGCGCCAGCTCGGCCGCGGCGGCCTCCACGCTAAAGGCGGCGCTGGCCTCCGTGGCCGATGCCAGGCGCGCCTCAATACTTTCGCGTTCGCCGGTCAGCCGGGCCAGGTCAACCTCGGCGGCGGCGGCGGCCTCGCTCAACTGGCCTGCCTCGGCGTCGAGCTGGGCCACCTGCTGGCGGCGGAACTGCGCGTCGTGAGCCACCCGCTCGGCTTCCAGCCCGGCCGCGTCGCGCGCCACCGTCGCCTGGCGCTCGGCGTCTTGCGCGGCTTGCAGGGCCGTCTGAGCGGCCTCGCGCGCCTGCTGCGCCGCGGCCACGGCCTGGGCCGCCACGCCGTGCGCCTCGGCCAGCGCGGCGCTGTGCTGCTCGGCCTGCTCCAACTCGGCCGCTAGCTCACGGCGCTCGCGGGCCTGTTCCAGCATCGTGGGGGCGGCTTCGCGCCCGGCGAACACCGGCCCGGCCGCCAGATACACCTCGCCCGCCAGCGTGACGGCCGCCAGCGCCTCCGGCCGGCCCGCGGCGGCCAGCACGCGCCGCGCCGCCTCCGCGTCGCGCACAATCACCACTTGCCCGAGCAGCAGGTC
Organism: Anaerolineales bacterium; assembly: GCA_020850595.1. Lineage (GTDB taxonomy): Bacteria > Chloroflexota > Anaerolineae > Anaerolineales > UBA6663 > JADZEK01. The sequence continues at coordinate 153,723 of JADZEK010000034.1, read as the reverse complement.
TACGGCGGGACGCAGCCAGGCTTCGGCGCTGACCAATTGCGCCGCAATACCGACCACGCCGCCGTCGCCTTCCGGGGCGGTCGCCGGGGCGGGGGCCGTCAGTTGCTGCAGCGGCAGCAGCGCCGCGCGCCCATTGGCCGGGCCGAGTCTATCCAGTGCGGCTTTCACCTCCGCCGCGTCGCTGACGACCAGCGCTTCCAGATACGCTCCCAAGGCCGCGCTCACCGCCGTCTCCAACTCGGGCGGCACGGTCAGCAGTTCGGCCAGCGCGCCGCGTGTGCCGAAGCCTTGCGCCAGCAGCGTGCGCGCGCCGCCGCTAAACCCGGCCAGTTGAGCGCGGGCTTGCTCCAGCACATCGTGGCGGGCGCGCAGGCGCGCGGCCTCGGCCTGGGCCGCGGCCAGGCGCTGACCGGCCGCGGTCAATTCACTTTCGGCCGAGCGCACGCCTTCGGCTTGCGCGGCCAGGTGCGCCTCAGCCCCGGCCCGCGCCGTGTGGCGCTCGTTCAACGCGGCGTTGGCCGCGGCAACCCCAGCGCGGGCGCGCGTCTCGGCGGCCTCCAGTTGCGCCACGGCCTGCTGCTGCTCGGCGCGGTTGGTCTGGAGTCGCTCGTGCCGTTCCAGCAGTTGGGCGTGGCGGGCGCGGCGTTCGCCCAACTGTGCCTCCACGCGCTGCAGGGCGGCCCGCACTTCACCTTCTTGCTGGCGTACCTGCGCGCGCTCGCGCTCCCGGGCCGCCAGCGCGGCCTGGGCGGCCTCCGTCTGGCGCTGGGCGTCCTGGGCCTCGGCGGCCAGCCGGTCGGCCTCTGCCTGGCCGGTGGCGGCGCGCTCGGCTTGCTCGGCCAACTGCGCCTCCAGGGCAGGCAACTCGGCCTCTAGCGCGGCGCGCTGCTGCGCCAATGAGCGCTGGCGCTCGTCGGCCACGGCCAGCTCGCGGCGCAGCGCCTCGCTCTCACTCAGCAGGCGCGCGCCCTCCAGCCGCTGGGCGTTGAGCTGGCCGCGCTCGTGCGCCAGCCGCGCCCGCAGCGCGTTCACCTCAGCGTCGTAGTTGTCCTGCTTGCTCTGCATCGCCCCCAACTCGCCGCTGGTCTGCTCGGCCAGCAGTTGCGTCTGAGCCAGCTCTTCCACCGCATGGTGCCAGTGGTAGCCATACCACAGCTTGAGCACGGCGTGCAGGTCATCCTTCACCGTGTTGTAGTCGCGGGCGCGCTGAGCCTGCCGCTCCAGCGAGCGCAGCCGTGGCTTGATCTCCGCCAGGATGTCGAGCACGCGCTCCAAGTTGCGCTGGGTGCTGTCGAGCTTGCGCAGCGCGTCCTCGCGCTTGTTGCGATAGACCCCGATGCCCGCCGCCTCCTCGAACAGAGCGCGGCGTTCCTCCGCCTTGAGCGACAGGGCCGTGTCAATCAGGCCCTGGCCGATGATGGTGTACGTCCGCTCGGAGAGGCCGCAGCGCGCCAGCAGCTCGCTGATGTCGCGCAGCCGCACGCGCTGGCCGTTGAGCAGGTATTCGTTCTCGCCGTCGCGGTAGGCGCGGCGCGCAATCGAGACCTCGCTGAAATCAATCGGCAGCCAGCCGTCGGCGTTGTCGAACGTCAGCGTGGCCTGGGCCATGCCGGCCCGCGGCCGCAGCTCGCTCCCGGAAAAGATCATATCCTCCGTCTTCTTGCCGCGCAGCAGGCCGAACGACTGCTCGCCCAGCACCCACCGAATCGAATCGACGATGTTGCTTTTGCCGCTGCCGTTCGGGCCGACGATGGCCGATATGCCTTCCGAGAAGGCGAACTCGCTCTTGGTGGCGAACGTCTTGTAGCCTTGCAGTTCGAGTTGTTTCAGGCGTAAAGGCATAAGGGTTGGCGGGCCTTGTGGGGAAGGGGCTGTGGTGTTTCAGCGCTGATACCGGCGGCGATTATAGCATGCTGAAGCTCGCCGAAACGACTGAAGGCCGGCCCCGAGTAATCTAGCCGGGACCGGCCTTCAGCCGCAGTGGCGCTCAGCCCAGCCGCGCTAGAAGCTCTCTGCGCCGGCCATGAACAGCAGCGTGACCGCCCCCAATGCCAGCGAGATCATGGCATGGCGCGCGGTCGCAGCCCCCAGCGCCTGCGCCAGCTGCATCTGCTCCGGCGTGGGCGGCCCGTTCTGCGCCGCCATTTCCTTGGCCAGCGCTCCAGACTTGCGCGCAGCGGCGCCCGCCCCAAAAATGCCATGGAAGAACGCCAGCAACCCGATCACCGCCCCAGTGCTCAAGACGATGCCGTGGGTTGAACTCAGCCAGGCCCCGCTAAAGTTGCCCGAGGTTGGGATGAACAGCAGCAGCCCGGCCGCGACCGTCGTGATGGCCGCCGCCGTCAGAAAATTGACGAGACGCCCCGTCCGGCCGACCCAACTCATGAACCTCGCCCCGTCCGGCCCAGCCGCGCCCGCGACCGGGAGGACCACCCCGTTCAAGAACATTGCGCCCCCAATCCACGCAAACGCGCCGAAAATGTGGGCCAATCGCAGTCCTAAGACGGATAGCGCCCCGACAGACATGACCTAAACCCTCCATAGTTGGTGTTCAATATCCTATTTCAGCTATGGCAGAGTATAAACCTGTATCGGCGGAGGACAAGGGGCGGCTAGGCTCGTCCCGGTTGCTTCCGGCTGGCTGGGCGCGCATGCGCGCCTGGGGCAGTCCACCGGCGGCCCACTCGTCCTTCAACGGCGCGAGCGGGTCCTTCAATTGCCAGGTCGCGCCCGGCGCTAAATGGTCTGCGCTGCGGCCATGAACAACAGCGCCAGCCCGCCCAACACCATCGAGATCATGCCATGCCGCATGTTCTCGCCCGCCAGCGTTTGGCCCAACTGCACCTGCTCCGGAGTGGGCGGGGCGTTCCGCGCAGCGATTTCCTTGGCCAGCGCCGCCGAGCGATTAGCTGCCGCGCCCGAGCCAAAAATGCCGTGCAGAAAAGCTAGCAGGCCCAGCCCTGCGCCGATGGTCAGCGTGATCGCCGCCAGGCTGCCCGTCATCAGCGCCCGGTCGTAGCGCATCATCCCATACAGAACCAACCCAGACAGGAACGTGGTGACGGCCGAGATCGCGAACAGGCGCGACAACCGGCCGCTGCGCCCCACCGCCTGCATGAACTTACCACCGTCGGGGCCGGCCTCTTTCACGGTCGGGAAGACGACGTTCACCAGGAACATCCCGCCGCCAATCCAGGCCACCGAGCCGACAATGTGCAGCACGCGCAGAATCGTAATGACGGTGATATACATACTTGCCTCCGTTGTGGATGAAAATCGGCCGACCCCTCGCGCCACAGTATAGTTCCCTCGCCCGATCTGACAATCCGTCGTGCGACTCAGTGGGCCGGGGGTGAGCGTCTCAGGCTGGCTCGGCGCTCACGCGTGCTTGCAGGAAGTCTACCGGCAGCCCGCCGTTCAGCAGGTGCAGCGAGCGTCCCAGGTCGAAGCGCAGCCCGCTGGCGCGCGCCAGCGCCTGGTCGCCGCAGAGGAAACCCGCCTGCCAGCCCACGCACTGCGCCCGCAGCACATGCCCCAGTTGCGCGTACAGGTCGCGCAGGTCGCCGCCCGAATGCACGCGCGCGCCGTAAGGCGGGTTGGTCACCAGCCAGCCCCGGCCGGGCGGCGCTTGCAGCGCGGAGAGCGCCTGCTCGCCGAACTGCACCGCCTGGGCCACGCCCGCGCGCCCGGCATTGGCGCGAGCCGCCCCAATCGCCCCGGCGTCGCGGTCGTAGCCCAAGATGAGCGGGGCCGGGCCGGTCACCCGCGCCGCCTCCGCCTCGGCCAGCAGGGCCGCCCACCGCGCGGCCTCGTAATCCGGCCAGTCCATGAAGGCAAAGCGGCGTGCGCGCCCCGGTGCCTGGTTCTGTGCCAGCCACGCCGCCTCGATCGGGATCGTGCCCGCGCCGCAGAAAGGGTCCACCAGCGGCGCTTGCTTATCCCAGCCGCTCGCCAGCAGCAGGGCGGCGGCCAGCGTCTCGCGCAGCGGCGCCTTAGCGGTCGCCAGCCGGTAGCCGCGCTGGTGCAGCAGCGCCCCCGAACTATCCACACTCAGCGTGCAGCGGTCGTCTACCAGCCGCGCCACCACCAACTGCGCGGCCGGTCCGGCCGCCGCCTCGCCCGCCGCGTTGCCGCCGGCGTTACCTTCCTCGGCTTCCGCGCTGGCGGCGCGCTGCAACACAGCCTCTTGACCTAGCGCATCGCCAATCGCCCCCGCCACGCGCTCGGCCACCGCAGCGGTGTGGTACAGCCGCGATTTATGGCTTGTCACGCGCACCGCCACAGCCTGGCCCGGCCGCAAGTACGCCTCCCATGGGAAGCGCGCCGCCTTGTCGCGCAGTTCGGAGAAGCTTCCGGCGTAGGTGCTGCCCACCCGCACCAGCACACGGCTGGCCGTGCGCAGCCACAGGTTCGCGCGGTACATATCAGCCCGCCGCCCGCTGAACGCCGCGCCCCCGCTGTGAGCCTTGGCCTCCAGCCCCAGCGCCCGCAGTTCTTGCGCGGCCAGCTTCTCCAGCCCCGGCGCAGCGACGGCAAACAGGCTGAGCACATCGTCCGCGCCCGGGCGAAACGGCGGGCGCACGGCCTTGGCGGCCGGCGGCGGCGACGGCGCTGCCGGCCGCGGCGGCTGGCGTGCGGGGCGCGGGCGTGGCGCCGGAGCGGGGGGGCGGGCAGGGCGCTTGGGGGGCATGGCTAGCCTTCGCAGATGCGCGACGCATGCCGCGCTTGGAGTGAGTGGGCCGCTAACACCTCGTCCACGCCGCGCAGGCATGGCAGGCCGGCCTGCGTGGCCCGGTCCAGCCGTAGCGTCAGGTCGCGCGGGCGGCGCAGGCCGCTGTTCGCCACACTCCCCGGGAGCACGTTAGCGCTGCGCGGCACGCCCAGGGCGGCCAGCAGGCGCAGACCGAACTCCCACCGGTTCAGCGCTTGCCGCCCGCCCAGGTTGAACGGCCCGCTGAGGTCGGGCCGAGCTGCCAGCGCCAGCAGCGCCGCCGCCAGGTCGTCCAGGTAGATGGGGCAGCGCACCTCGTCGGTAAAGAGCGTCACGCGCTCACCCCGCCGCATCCCGCTCACCAGCCACTCTGTCTGCCGGTCGGGCGGGTCGAGCGACCAGATCAGCGACGGCCGGCCGATCGCCGCTGCCGGACACGCAGCGCCCACCACCTGCTCGGCCTCGGCCTTGGCGGCCGCGTAGTCTGTCAGCGGCCCGCGTGGCGCATCGTCGGCATACGGCGCGTGCTCCCCGTCAAAGACCATGTCGCTGGAGACGTGCACCAGCCGCGCCCCAGCCGCTTGCGCCGCCTCCGCCAGGTGGCGCGCCGCCGGCCGGATGGCGGCAATGTGCGCCGCGTTGCGGTTGGAACAGGCAGTGTGGATAATCGCCGTGGGCCGCAGCCCCGCCACGGCGGCGTGCACGGCCGGGCCGTCGGTCAGGTCGAGCTGCCAGGCCTCCCCCGCTAGCGGCGGGGTGCTCACATAGCTGCTGGTCACCTGCCAGCCCTGCGCGGCTGCCAGCCGGCCCAGGCGGCGGCCCAGGTAGCCCCCGCCGCCCGTGACCAGCAGCCGGTTCATACCTGGCTCAGCGTGCGTTGTAACGCAGCTCTCGCCGCCGCCTGTGTCGCCGCCTGCTTGTTAGGGCCGGTGCCGGTGCCAAAGGACTCCTCGCCCACCAGCACCTCGATCGTATATTCGCGATTGTGGTCCGGGCCGGTCACCGCCAGTTGATTGTAGCGGGGAGTCACGCCGCGCGCGGCCTGCGCCCACTCCTGAAAACTGCTCTTGGCGTCCGTTTCGGTTTCGTCCCTCAGGACCAGTTTGGCCGCGCCTTCCAACAGCGGCTCAATGTAGGCGCGCACCGCTTCCAGCCCCGCGTCCAGGTAATAGGCGCCCATCACGGCCTCAAAGCCGTCACACAGCAGCGTGGCGCGCCGCCGTCCGCCCGAATCGTCCTCGCCTTTGCCCAGGCGCAGTTGCGGCCCAAGCTCCACCTGCTGCGCCAGCGCGGCCAGGCTCTCGGTGTTTACCAGGGCCGCCCGCAGGCGCGTCAGCCCGCCCTCATCCAACTCCGGAAAGCGGCGGTACAGGAACGACCCGGCCAGAAAGTCGAGCACGGCGTCGCCCAAGAACTCTAGGCGCTCGTTGTCCTCGCCTGCGCCGGCGTGTTCGTTGACATACGAGCGATGCGTCAGCGCCCGCCGCAACAGAGAAGCCTCGCGGAAGCTCGGGAGCGGCATCAGCCGGTGAAGCGCTTGAAAGCCAGCACGGCGTTGTGTCCCCCGAAGCCAAAGGCGTTGCTCAGGGCGGCGTTCACGCGGGCTTCGCGGGCCGTGTTGGGCACATAGTCCAGGTCGCAGGCCGGGTCGGGCGTGCGGTAGTTAATCGTCGGCGGCAGCACACCCGTGGTGATGGCCTGCACGCAGAACACCGCTTCCACCGCGCCCGTCGCGCCCATCATGTGGCCCGTCATAGACTTGCTGGACGAGATCGGAATCCGGTACGCCTGCTCACCAAAGGCGCGCTTGACGGCGGCGGTCTCGGCCGCATCGTTGAGCGGCGTGCCCGTGCCGTGCGCGCTGATGTAGCCCAGGTCGGCTGCGTTCAATTCGGCGGCGGCCAGCGCCTGTGTCATGGCCGCCGCGCCGGTCGCGCCGTCCTCGGCCGGAGCGGTGATGTGGAAGGCATCGGCCGTCACCCCGTAGCCCGCCAGCTCGGCCAGGATGGTCGCGCCGCGCCCTTGGGCGTGCTCCAGCGTCTCGATCACCAGGCAGGCCGCGCCCTCGCCCATGACCACGCCGTCCCGCTCCTTGTCGAAGGGCTGCGGAATGGCCTCGGTGCGGTGCGACATGGCGCCCAGCCGGTCGAACGCGCCGATGCCCACTTCCAAGACGGTGGCGTCGCTGCCGCCGATGACGGCCGCGTCCATCACGCCGCTGCGCATCAGGTGCCAGGCGATGCCCATGCCGTCGTTAGCCGACGCGCACGCCGAAGAGACCGAGAAGTTCGGCCCCTTGGCCCCGATGTCAATTGCCACCAGGCCGCCCGCGCCGTTCGACATGAGCATAGGGATCGTGAAGGGATTGATCTTGCGCGGCCCAGCCTCAAACGTCGCTCGCACTGCGTCTTGCAGCGCCTTGATGCCCCCCACGGCCGAGTTGATCAGCACCGCCACGCGCGCCGCGTTTTCAGGCGTGACCACCAGCCCCGACTGCGCCAGCGCTTCTTTGGCCGCTACGGTGGCGAACTGCTGATAGCGGTCGCGCCGGCGCGCCTCCCGCGCCTCCATGTGCTGCGCGGGGTCAAAGTCCTTGACCTCGCCCGCCACCTTGACCAGAAAGTTGGTTGTGTCGAAGCTCGCAATCGGCGCGATGCCGGTGCGCCCGTTGGTAATGTTGTCCCAGCTTTCTTTCACGTTGTGCCCGGTCGGGTTGATGGTGCCCAGGCCGGTGATGACGACGCGTCGCGCCATGGCGCTTCTCCTCGTGTGCTGCTCGCTGCTTCGCCTGAGGCCGTCAGGCCGCCTTATTCTTCAGTCCACTTCCGGTCAGCATCACGACTACCTCGCCGTCCGGAGCCTCCGCCCCCAGGCCGGTCAGCGCCGGCCAGACCACTGCGGAAGTTGTCTCCACATAAAACCCCAGGCGCGCCAAAGCGTTCTGCCCCGCCACGATCTCAGGTTCGTCCACGGCCACCAACGTCCCGCCGCTTTCTCGCAGCGCGGCCAGCACCGCGTCGCCGCGCACCGGCCGCACCACCCGAATGCCCTCGGCCGCCGTGGCGCCCTCGCGCGCCAGCGCCAACCCCTCGCGGCCATAGCGCTGCACCGCCCACAGCGGCGCGCAGGCCAGCGCCTGCACTCCCACCAGCCGCGGCAGCCGCTCAATCAGCCCCGCGCTAGCCAGAGCCTTGAAGCCCCGCTGCAGCCCCAGCAGCAGCGTGCCATGCCCCACCGGCAGCACAATTAGCCCCGGCGCGTGTCCCAGTTGTTCCCACAGCTCGTAGGCCGCCGTCGCATTCCCTGCCAGGCCGGTCGGATTATAAATGTGACTGCCGTAGTGCGCCCCGTCCCGCACGGCCGCCAGTGCTGCCTCCGCCGCCGCCGAGCGCGGGCCGTCCACCGCCACCACCTCCGCGCCGAAGGCGGCGATTTGCGCCCGCTTCGGCCCGGCCGCTGCCGCGGGCACGAATACCCGCGCCCTGATCCCCGCCCGCGCCGCGTAGCCCGCGAAGGCCGCGCCCGCGTTGCCCGACGAGTCCTCGATGCTCGCGGGAATGCCTGCTGCCCGCAGCGCCGTGAAGGTCACGGCCATGCCCCGGTCTTTGAATGAGCCGGTGGGCTGCAAGTATTCCAGCTTGAAATGAACGGTCCGGCCTCCCACCTCGGCCGCCACCAGCGGCGTTCCGCCTTCGCCCAGCGTCACTGGCGCGGCTTCCGGCGGCAGCGGGAAGGTGTGGCGGTAGCGCCACACCCCATGGGCGCGTTGGTCTACCTGCGCCGGGTCGAACCGGGGCAGCGCGGCCAGGTCGAGCACCCCGCCGCACACCGGGCAGGGGCCGCCGCCGAAACTCAGCGGCTGTTGGCGCCCGCAGTTGGCGCACCTGAAGGGCGGCGCGGCGGCCCCCCCATCGCTCGCCCTCATGCGTCGCCGCTGCGCTGGTCAGCGGGCGTCGGCGTGTAGTGGCCCTCCACCCACACCTCACCCGCCGGGCCGATCTCTTTCTTCCACACCGGCACGATCTCCTTCAGCCGGTCAATGCCGTAGCGCGCCGCCTCAAACACGCCCGTGTCGCGGTGCGCCGCCGAACACGCAATCAGCACCGTCGGCGTGCCGGGGTCCAGCGGGCCGATGCGCTGCACGACGACGATCCCCTCCACCGTCGGCCAGCGCGCGCGAATCTCCTCGGCCACCTGCGCCATCTTGGCCTCCGCCATGGGCTTATACGCGTCGTATTCCAGGCGCACGGTGGTGTGCGGCCCGGCCGGGTCGTTCGCGCGTCGGGTCTCGCCGCGCACCATGCCGGTAAACACACAAGCCGCCCCCGTCGTCGGTAGCGTGATCTGCGCCACCAGGTCGTTCAGGTCCAGCGCCTCGTTGGTGATCTGGAAGATCGTCGGCCCCGCCGCGCCGCTCCCCCCAGACACCGGCGGAAACAAGGCCACCTCGTCGCCCTCCGCCAGCGTGTCCTCGGCAAAGGCATATTCGTGGTTGCGCGCCACCAGCGCGGTAGGCAGCGCCACGGCCAACCCCGGCAGGTCGGCGGCCAGCCGCGCCTTCAGGTCGGCCATGGTCGCGCCGTCGCTCAGCGCCAGAGCCAGCGCGCCGCGCCCGGCCCGGTCTTTCAGCGTGGCGAAGAACAACACCTTCACGTTCACGGCTGCGCCTCCGGGGTCTCGTTCACCACATCGCCGCTTTGGCCGCCGTGCTTCTCCACCAGCCGCACGTTCGTCAGCCGCATGGTCTTCTCCACCGCCTTCGCCATGTCATACACCGTCAGCCCGGCCACGCTCACGGCCGTCAGCGCCTCCATCTCCACGCCGGTCTTGCCGTGCGTGCGCACCGTGGCCCTAATCGCCACCCCCGGCAGGTCGGCGCGCAATTCGCAGCGCACCTCCACCTGGGTCAGCGCCAGCGGGTGACACAGCGGGATCAGCTCGGCCGTGCGCTTGGCGGCCAGGATGCCGGCCAACTGCGCCACCGTGAGCACGTCCCCCTTCTTGATCTGCCCGGCGCGGATCAGCGCCAGCGTCTCGGGCCGCATCAGCACTTCACCCGCCGCGACCGCCACGCGCTCGGTGTCCGGCTTACCGCCCACATCCACCATGCGGGCGTTGCCCTGCTCGTCCAGGTGCGAGAGCGTCATGCGTTGTCCCCCCGGTCTGGTTGCGGTCTGGGCGGCGCTTCCACCGTCAGGTACAACGGACGGTTTTTCACCTCGTCGTAGATGCGGCCGAGGTACTCGCCCAACAATCCCAGGAAGATTAGCTGCACGCCGCCCAGGAACAGCACTGCCAGCAGGGTCGTCGCCTGCCCATAGAAGAAGTTCTCGTTGTAGAGCGCCCGCAGCACCGCCACCACCGGGATCGCCAGCAGCGCCGCGCCCGACACCCAGAAGCCCATCGTGGTCGCCAATTGCAGCGGCACATACGAGAAGCCCGTAATCGCGTCGCCGGCGAACTTGACCATCTTGCCCAGCGGCCATTGCGTCGCCCCGGCGAAGCGCTCATTCCGCACATAGCGGATGCCGGTCTGCTTGAAGCCCACCCACACCGACAGCCCGCGCATGAAGCGGTGGTGCTCGCGCACCTGGCGCAGCGCCAGCACCACCTTGCGGTCAATCAGCCGGAAATCGCCGGTGTCTGCGGGGATCTCAATCGAAGCCAGCCGCTTGATCAGCCGGTAGAACACCGCCGCCGTGGCCAGCTTGAAGAAAGTCTCGCCCTTGCGCTGGGCGCGCTGAGCATAGACCACCTCAAACCCCTGCTGCCACTGCGCAATCAGCTCGTGGATGACCTCGGGCGGGTCTTGCAGATCGGCGTCAATGATGATCACCGCCTCGCCCTCGGCGTAATCAATGCCCGCCGAAATGGCGACCTGGTGGCCGAAGTTGCGCGAGAAGCGGATGAGCTTGACGCGCGGGTCCTCGGCGCGCAGCTCGGCCGCGATCTCCGGCGAGCGGTCGCGGCTGCCGTCCAGCACCAGCAGCAGCTCCGCCGGCCCATCCAGGCTGTCCAACACGGCCTTCATCCGCCGATAAAACTCGCGGAGGCCGTCTTCCTCATTGAAAACCGGAGCAACGACTGAATAGCGCGGGCGAGAGCTGGGCATGCCGGTGACGCCTTCCAAGGTGAGAGCCGAATTATAACCGATGTATCCGCGAATCTGGCGCGTTATACACGCCCAGCCACGTCCAGCACGGCCGCCCCAGCCTGGTCTGCCTCAGCCCCTTCGTGTTCATTCGTTGCCCTTTATTCGTGCCAATTCGTGGCAAAGTCCCTGCCTCGGATGGTATAATCCCGCCGCCATGTTTGCCAAATCCATTCGTGAAGGTCTCGAACGCACCCGCAACCAGGTCTTTGGCCAGATCATGACGTTTCTCGGCCAGAATGACCTGACCGAAGCCTCCTTCGATGACCTGGAAGCCATGCTCATCCAGGCCGACCTGGGCGCCGCCCTGGCCGACGACCTCACCGCCACGCTGGAGCGCAAAGCCGAGGCCGAAGGCTTCGTCCGCGCCCTCGAACTGCGCAAGGCCCTGAAACAAGAACTGCGCCGGCGCCTGGGCGAAGCTCACCCGCTCGACCTGCGCGCCCGTCCCACCGTCATCCTGCTGGTGGGCGTCAACGGCTCTGGCAAGACCACCACCGCCGCCAAGCTGGCCCGCCATCTGCTCGACCAGCGCCTCAGCGTCATGCTGGCCGCGGGCGACACCTTCCGCGCCGCCGCCGTCGAGCAACTGCAAATCTGGGGCGAGCGCCTTCAGGTGCCCGTCATCGCCGGCCAGCCCAACGCCGACCCCGGCGCCGTGGCGCACGACGCCGTGACCGCCGCCCGCACCCGCGACAGCCAGGTGCTCATCGTAGACACAGCCGGCCGCCTGCAAACCAAGTTCAACCTGATGGAAGAACTGAAAAAAGTGCGGGCCGTGATCGCCAAGGCCGAACCCGGCGCTCCGCACGAAACCCTGCTGGTGCTCGACGCCACCACCGGCCAGAATGCCCTCTCGCAGGCCCAAGCCTTTAAGGACGCCGTGACCCTGACCGGCGTCGTGCTCACCAAGCTCGACGGCTCCTCGAAAGGCGGCATGGCCTTCGCCATCCAGCAGGCCCTGGGCGTGCCCCTCCGCTACATCGGCACCGGCGAGCGTGTGCAAGACTTCGCCGCGTTTGACCCCGACCGCTTCCTTGACGGGCTGCTCGACGATTAGCCCGACCTTCACTGGACTGGATCAAGCCGCATGGACGACCTGCAAACCCGCCTCAACGACCTCGAAGCCAAAATCGCCCGGCTATTGGTGCGTCTTTGACCTGCCCAACAAGGAAAAACAGCTTGCGGAGCTAGACGCCCGCGCCCAAGACCCCACCTTGTGGAACAACCCGGCCGACGCCCAGGCCGTCATGCGCGACCAGGCCCGCCTGCGCGACGAGCTTGAGCACTGGCGCCGCGCCCGCCAGCGCACCGCCGACGCCCTCGAGCTTGCGCAGCTCGACGACCCCAGCCTGCGGCCCGAACTGGAGCGCGAAGTCACCGACCTGGAGCACGACCTGCGCCAACTCGAATTTGCCACTCTGCTCGCAGGCGAGTATGATCACGAGAATGCGATCTTCACCATCTTCGCCGGGGCCGGCGGCACCGAAGCCCAAGATTGGGTCGCCATGCTCTTGCGCATGTATCTGCGCTGGATGGAAGACCATCACTTCAAGGCCGAGATCATTGACTCCAGCCCGGGCGAAGAAGCCGGCCTCAAATCGGTGACGCTGACCGTGGACGGCCCCTACGCCTACGGCTACTTGCAGGCCGAGAAGGGCACGCACCGCCTCGTGCGCCTCTCGCCCTTCGACTCCGCCCACCGCCGCCACACCTCCTTCGCCTCCGTCGAAGTGTACCCGCAGGTCGAAGACGTGCGCGAGATTGACCTCAAGCCCACCGACATCGAGATCGAGACCTACCGCGCCTCTAGCGCGGGCGGCCAGAACGTGCAGAAAAACGCCACCGCCGTGCGCATCCGCCACCTCCCCACCGGGCTGGTGGTTACCTGCCAGAACGAGCGCTCGCTGACCCAAAACCGCGAGAACGCCCTCAAAGTCCTGCGCGCCCGCCTGCTTGACCTTCGGCGAGAAGAGAAAGAGCGCGAGATCGCCGAACTCAAGGGCGACCGCGTCAAGGCCGAGTGGGGCCAGCAAATTCGCTCCTACGTGCTGCACCCTTACCAAATGGTCAAAGACCACCGCACCGAGCATGAAACCGTGCGGACTGACGATGTCCTCAACGGTCAACTCGATGATTTTATGGAAGCCTACCTGCGCTCACGCGTAGGACTATGACGGACCCCCATCAAGGAGCCACAGTCATGCAAAAGCGCCCCATGAACCCCAACCCCGGACCGTCCAAAGCCAGCGGCTCAATGCCCAAGGCCAACCCCAACCCGCCCGGCCATCTGCCCCAGGCCGCCAACGCCATGCAGCGCAAGATCGCGCCGAAGCCCATGGTCACCGCCGCCGACCGGCAGCAGGCCAAGGAGCAGCGCCGCGCCGCCACGGCCACCGGCTATCACAAACCACCCATTATTCCGGGCGTGCCGGACGCCGCCCGCACGCCCGGCGCCGCCTCCGCCACGCCCCCGCCGGCCACGCCCCCGCCGGCCGCCAGCGCGGCTGCGGCCAGCGCGGCTGCCGGCGCGGCCGGAACCGCCCTCTCCGAAAACCTGGAAGCGCAGATCAGCCAGTTCAATGCGCTGCAAGACCAGATCATGCTCACCCCCGTGAACGACGATCTCGAAGACATCGCCACCGCCATCAACGCCCTGCCGGCCAACATTGAGAATATTCGCGCCCGCGGCTATGTCTTCAAGAGCTTCTTAGAGCGCAAGGTCGAAACGCTCAACAAGCAGTGGACCGAACTGCGCCCGCAAGTGCAGGCCGCCGTGCAGACCCAGACCGCCCAACTGCGCCTGGACGCCAACCAGGTGCAGGCCGCCCTCAACCGCCGCCAACTGGCGACCGCCCCGCTGGCCTCGCTGGAAGGCAAAGTCAGCGCGGCCCTGCGCAACCTCCAGGGCATGTACGACACCCTCGACAACAACGTCAATCAGACCCAGCAGCAGATTGACGACATCTCCTGGACCCTCCAGCAAGTCGAGTTGGCTAGCTTTGGCTTCCTGGCGACGGAAGCCGCCGTGGAAGCCGTGCCCGCCAACTGGAAAAAGCCCGGCGACAAAGACGGCGTGGAAGGCGTGCTCATCCTCACCGACCAGCGCCTGCTCTTCGAGCAGAAAGAAGAAGTCGCCACCAAAAAGGTGCTGTTCATCACCACCGCAAAGCAGAAGGTGCAGGCCCTCCAATGGGCCGTGCCCATCAGCCAGATTGACAAAGCCACCGGCTCCAACCGCGGCCTGATGGGTAAAGACGACTTCCTCACCCTCACGCTGGCCGAAAGCAGCGGCCTGGTCGGCCCAGAAGGGCAGGCGCTCTACGACGACATGGGCCGCCCGCTGCGCACCACTGAAATCCACCTGAAGGGCGAAGACGGCGAAGCCTGGCAGGGCTTCGTCGGCCGCGTCAAGAGCGGCGAAATCGCCAAGGAGCGCACTACGCCGGTGGACACCGCCGCCGCCGAGACCGTCGCCAACGCCCCCACTAAGTGCCCCAACTGCGGCGCGACCATCACCCAGACCATTCTGCGCGGCCAGACCGAGCTGACCTGCGAGTTCTGCGGCTCCGTTATCCGCCTGTAGCCGCGCTGGTCACCCCACCACCCCAACCGGGCCGGGCACACGCCTGGCCCGGTTGGTTTTCCCGGCCAAAGCTCGCCGGGTACATTGGCGTTATGTCAATCGCTGGTGATTTGGTCGCCCGCTCCAACTACCTATCCCCCAGGGCAATTGCATCCAAACTGCGCTTGGGACCGATCAGCCCTATTTTGCCTGTCATTCCGAAGTACCCATGATAATAAGATGCAATTGCCCTGACCTATCCCCCCGCCAGCGCGCTTTGTGCTAGAATGACCTTCACCAGCGCGGCCCATCATCCCCGCCGCCCCAAAATTCTGTCCTTGACAGATAGACGCCCTTCGATATAATTGACCAGTCACGCAAAACGCGTGACATTCACGCGCCCGGAAGCGCTTGCGGCAAAGCCTTGCCCCAAGCGCTTGTTTGGCTTGTTCGTTAATTCTCCACCTGTCGCGCGGTTCACATTTCTCAGCTGGGAGGCTCACACATGACGGAAGCGTATCGTGGTGGGCAGGCGCTCGAAGCCAAAGGCTTCAGCGCGCTGCGGGTTAGTCTGGCCTCGCCCGAACAGATCAAGAGTTGGTCGTATGGAGAAGTCCTCAAGCCCGAGACAATCAACTATCGCCGCCTGCGGCCCGAGAAGGACGGGCTGTTTTGTGAAGCAATCTTCGGCCCGACCAAAGACTGGCAGTGCTATTGCGGCAAATATAAAAACGTTCGCTACAAGGGCATCATTTGCGACAAGTGCGGCGTTGAGATCACCCGCTCGTCCGTCCGCCGCGAGCGCATGGGCCACATAGATTTGGCCGCGCCCGTCGCCCACGTCTGGTACACCCGCCGCGTCCCGTCCTACCTGGGCCTGCTCCTCGACGTTTCGCGCCGCAACCTAGACCGCGTCCTGTACTTTGCCCAATATGTCGTCACCCATGTGGACGACGACGCCCGCCAGAAGGCCCTCAAGCGCCTCGACGACGAGATCATGCGCGACGAGAAGCGCCGCGGCGACGAGATCAACCAGAAGATCGCCGCCGTCAAAACCCAGCGCGACCGCCGCCAGAACGACCTGGAAAACCGCAAGGCCACCGCCCGCGAAAAGTACGAGGCCGAGGCCGCCGAAAAGATTGACCCGATCATGAAGGAAGCGCAGAAGCTCGAGCGCTCCCTGCAAGAAAAGGTGGACACCACCATCCGCGTGCCCATCACCTTCTCGTATACCGACGAAGTCATCGCCGACAAGGGCGAGACCATCACCCGCAAGCACGTCACCGCCCTCACCAAAACCGTCCAGGCCTACGTTGACAAGATCGAGTCCGATCTGAAAGAAAAGCTCGACCGCGCCCTGGAGCGCCTCAAGGACGACGGCGAGAAAAATAAGGCCGAAGCCGAAGACGCCGTCGTGGCCCTGCGCCAGCAGCTTGAAGACCGTTCCGACGGCAGCCAAGATAAGTTCGCCGAAGAGCGCGAAGAACTGCTCAGCTTGACCGGCATGATGTTCCTGGGTGAGAGCAAATACCGCGAACTTAAGCAGAAGTGGGGTCAGGTCTTCAAAGCCGACATGGGCGCCGAAGCCTTCTTTGAGATCCTGCGCGGCATGGACCTCGAGCGCCTGGGCAAAGAGCTTTGGCACGAAGTGCGCACCACCAAGAGCAAGCAGAAAAAGAAGAAGGCCGTCAAGCGCCTCAAGGTCGTCGAAGCCCTGCGCCGCTCGGCCAACCGCCCCGAGTGGATGGTCCTCACCACGCTGCCGGTCATCCCGCCCGACCTGCGCCCCATGGTGCAGCTCGACGGCGGCCGCTTCGCCACCTCCGACCTCAACGACCTCTACCGCCGCGTCATCAACCGCAACAACCGCCTCAAGCGCCTGCTCGAACTCGGCGCCCCCGACGTCATCGTGCGCAACGAAAAACGCATGTTGCAAGAAGCCGTGGACTCGCTCATTGACAACAGCCAGCGCGGCAAAGCCCTTAGCCGGCGCGGCCGCCGCGAGCTTAAGAGCCTGAGCGACATGCTCAAGGGCAAGAAGGGCCGCTTCCGCCGCAACCTGCTCGGCAAGCGCGTAGATTACTCCGGCCGCTCGGTCATCGTCATCGGCCCCAAGCTCAAGCTGCACCAGTGCGGCCTGCCCAAGACCATGGCCCTCGAGCTTTATCGCCCCTTCGTCATCGCCAAGCTGGTGGACTACAACTACGCCTCCAACGTCAAGGGCGCCAAGCGCTTCATCGAGCGCGAGCGGCCCGAAGTCTGGGAAGTCCTCGAAGAAGTCATCCGCAATCGGCCCGTGCTGCTCAACCGCGCCCCGACCCTGCACCGCCTGGGCATTCAGGCCTTCGAGCCGGTGCTCGTCGAAGGCAAAGCTATCCAGATCCACCCGCTCGTCTGCACCGCCTTCAACGCCGACTTCGACGGCGACCAGATGGCCGTGCACGTGCCGCTCTCAGAAAAAGCCGTCACCGAGGCCCGCGAGCTGATGCTCTCGACCCGCAACCTGCTCAAGCCCGCCGACGGCGAGCCGGTCGTCGGCCCCGCCAAAGACATGGTGCTGGGCGTGTTCTACCTGACCGTGGCCACCCCGGGCGACAAGAAGGGTCACGGCCGCGTCTTCGTAGACCTGGACGACGTCGAGCTGGCCTACAGCCTCGGCCAGGTAGATGTGCACGCCCAGATCAAGCTCCAGGTCAACACCTGGTTCAACGACAAGAACGAGCGCCTGGCGCGCCCCCAGCGCCGCCTGCTCGACACCACCGTCGGCCGCGCGCTCTTCAACCGCGTCATGCCCGAAGAAATGCTCTTCGTCAACGAAGTGCTCGATAAGGGCGGCCTGCAGCGCCTGGTGTCGCGCTGCTACCAGGTCGTCGGCTCCGACCGCACCACCGACGTGGTAGACGGCATTAAAAACATCGGCTTCCAGTACGCTACCAAGTCGGGCATGACCATCGCCGTCTCCGACCTGAGCGTGCCCAAGGAAAAGCAAGAAATCGTTGACGCCAAACTCCTGGAGCAGGAAGAGCTGGAAAAGCAGTTCCGCCGCGGCCTGCTCACCGAGCAGGAACAGAACGACCGCATCATTGACATATGGACCCGCGCCCGCGACGATGTTGCCAAGGCGGTCTCGGCCAACCTCAACCCGGCCGGCCCGTTGTCCATGATGGCTAAGTCCGGCGCCACCAAGGGCGGCTTTGGCCCCATCTCGCAGCTAGCCGGCATGCGTGGCCTCATGGCCGACCCCTCCGGCCGCATCATCCCGCTGCCCATCCGCTCCAACTTCCGCGACGGCCTGACCGCCCTGGAATACTTCATCTCCACCCACGGCGCGCGCAAGGGCCTGGCCGACACCGCCCTGCGCACCGCCGACGCCGGCTACCTGACCCGCCGCCTGGTAGACGTAGCCCAGGACCAAATCATCAACACCATTGACTGCGGCACCGACGCCGGGCTGTTCGTCCGCCGCGACGACGACGTGGCCGGGCAGGCTTACTACGACCGCATCGTCGGCCGCACCGCCGCCCTCAACATCGTTGATCCCAAGACCGGTGAACTACTGGTAGCCCGCAACGAGATCATCGAAGAAGCCGCCGCCAACCGCATCGCCGCCTCCCCCCTGCTGCAAGTCTTTGTCCGCAGCCCGCTCACCTGCCGGCTCGAACAAGGCATGTGCCAACTCTGCTACGGCCGCGACCTCGGCCGCGGCAAAGCCGTCGAGATCGGCTCGGCGGTCGGCATCGTCGCCGCCCAGTCCATCGGCGAGCCCGGCACGCAGCTCACCCTGCGCACCTTCCACACCGGCGGCGTGGCCGCCGGCGGCGACATCACCCACGGCCTGCCGCGCGTGGAAGAGCTGTTTGAAGCCCGCAAGAAGCCCAAGGGCGAGGCCGTCATCACCGAGATTGACGGCCTGGTCGAGATCATCCGCTCCGACAAGCCCGGCGCGGCCCGCCTGGTCAAGATCGTGGATAGCGCCGTCATCCGCGACGAATACGAAGTGCCCGGCAACTGGTCGGTGAAGGTCGAAGACGGCCAGACCGTCAGCCTGAACGACGTCATCGCCACCCGCGGCGAGAGCGCCCTGACGGCCACGCACGCCGGCCAGGTCAAGCGCAAAGACCACACCGTGGTGATCTCCTACGAGCGCCGCGAAGAAGTCGAGTACGAAATCCCCTCGGCCACGCGCCTGTTGGTCATTGACGGCCAGCGCGTCAAGGCCGGCGAAGCCCTCACCGAAGGCTCGCTCAACCCGCACCGCATCCTGCGCATCCTGGGCCGCGAAGCTACCGAGCTGTACCTGCTCACCGAAGTGCAGAAGGTCTACCGCAGCCAGGGCCAGAACATCAACGACAAGCACTTCGAGGTCATCATCAAGAAGATGTTGGCCAAGGTGCAGATCACCCGCACCGGCGACACCGGCCTGCTGCCCGGCGAGTTGATAGACCGCCTGAAGCTCCAGGCCATCAACGAAGGCCTCGGGGCCGAAGGCAAGCAGCCCGCCTCCGCCGTGCCGGTGCTCCTGGGCGTCACCAAAGCCTCCCTGTCCACCGACTCATTCCTCAGCGCGGCCTCCTTCCAGCACACCATCAAGGTCCTGGCGGGCGCCGCCATCGAAGGGCGCGAAGACCCGCTCTTCGGCCTCAAGGAAAACGTCATCATCGGCAAGCTCATCCCGGCCGGCACCGGCTACTGGTCCTACCACGAGCGCGAAGGCGCCCCTGCGCCGGCCGTAGAGCTGCCCCCCGACGGCGAAGGCCCCAGCCCCGCAGGCGACCTCGCCCCGGCCGCCTGAGCCGCCCGCCGCCTGGCCCCGTCACCCCAACCGCCCGTGAGCGTCTCCCCCGCTCACGGGCGGTTTGTCTCCCGCTGTCTGCTTCTACCCCCGCGCCCAACATCAGTCACGCTATTTTTTGTAGGGGCGTAGCGCAAGCCGAGCGCTCTTTGCTCGGCCGACGCCCCGGCCCCGCTCTCAGAGCAGCCGCCTCACCTGATTTGGCGCCCGTCCTAATCATCATCCAGCCAGTGCCTAACCACCCAGACGATCACAATCACCGCCAGCCCCAGCGCCAGCCACTCCAGCCCCGTCTGCGGGATCGGCAGCCCGCCGCCCGCGCCGCCCGTAATCACCGGCTTCGTCCCTTCCCTTTTGCCAATTGCCTTTACAATGTCCGCCGCCCGACAGTCAGGCTCCCGGCTGGCCCTACCAGACCGTTTGTTCTAATAGTATAATCCCGGAGCCGTTGCGCCTCACTCGCTGTCACCCGGCTCGCGTGCCATCGTAATCACGACCTAAATCGAGGTGGGTATGGAAGTTGGACAGGTTCGCCAGATCAACATTGACAATGAAATGCAGACCGCGTACCTCTCGTACGCCATGTCTGTCATCGTCGCCCGTGCGCTCCCCGACGCCCGCGACGGCCTCAAGCCCGTGCAGCGCCGCATCCTCTATGCCCTGCACGACCTGGGCATCCGCGCCGACTCGCCCTACAAAAAATCGGCCCGCATCGTCGGCGAAGTCCTCGGCAAGTATCACCCCCACGGCGACGTCTCGGTCTACGAAGCCATGGCCCGCCTGGCCCAAGACTTCTCCATGCGCTACCTCGTCGTGGACGGCCAGGGTAACTTCGGCTCCATAGACGGCGACGCCCCCGCCGCCATGCGCTACACCGAAGCCCGCCTCGCCCCCCTGGCCATGGACCTCCTGGCCGATATCGAAAAAGACACCGTCTCGTTCGCCGCCAACTTCGACGACACCCTCACCGAGCCGGGCGTGCTGCCCGCCGCCGTGCCCAATCTGCTCGTCAACGGCGCCAGCGGCATCGCCGTCGGCATGGCCACCTCCGTCCCGCCGCACAACCTGGGCGAAGTGATTGACGCCCTGGTCTTCATGCTCGACCGCTGGACCAAGCTCGACGACGTGACCGTCAACGAGCTCATGCGCTACGTCAAAGGCCCCGACTTCCCCACCGGCGGCATCATCCTGCGCGCCAAACAAGAGAGCGAAGGCCTGGCCGCCGCCTATGGCACCGGCCGCGGCCGCATCCTGGTGCAGGCCCGCGCCCACGTCGAAGACATGGGCCGCGGCAAAAGCCGCATCATCGTCACCGAACTGCCCTACCAGACCAACAAATCGGCCCTCATCGAGCGCATCGCCGACCTGGCCCGCGACGGCACGCTCGAGGGCTTGGCCGACCTGCGCGACGAGTCCGACCGGCAGGGCATGCGCATCGTCATCGAACTCAAGAACACCGCCGACCCCGCCCAGGTGCTGCGCGACCTGTACAAGCGCACCCCCATGCAGGGCACCTTCAGCATCATCAACCTGGCCCTCGTCAACGGCGAGCCGCGCCTGCTGACCCTCAAGCAGGCCCTGCGCGTCTTCCTCGACCATCGCCTGGAAGTCGTGCGCCGCCGCAGCGAGTTTGACCTGGCCCGCGCCCGCGAACGCGCCCACCTCCTCGAAGGCCTGCTCACCGCCCTCCAGCACCTGGATGAGGTCATCAAGCTCATCCGCGCCGCGCGCGACACCGACGAAGCCCGCGCCAAGCTCATCAAGCGCTTCAAGTTCAGCGACGCCCAGACCACCGCCATCCTCGACATGCCGCTCCGCCGCCTGGCCGCCCTCGAGCGCAAAAAGATCGAAGACGAATACAAGGAAAAGCAGGCCCTCATCCGGCACCTCGCCGCCCTGCTGGCCTCGCCCAAAAAGCTGCGCGACCTGATCGCCGCAGAACTGTTCGCCATCAAGCAAAAGTACGCCGACAAGCGCCGCACCCAGATCGTGCAGGCCGGCGCGGCCGATACGCCCGCCCTCACCGCCGCCGACCTGGCCCCCCAGCAAGACGTCTGGGTCACCGTCCTGCCCAATGGCCTGGTCTCGCGCACCCCGGGCGGCCGCCAGCCCAAGCTCGCCGCCACCGAGGCCCCCGTGGCCACCCTGGCGGCCAACACCCGCGATCTGCTCTACCTGATCACCCTCAAGGGCCGCGCCGCCACCGCGCCCGTCTACGCCTTGCCCGAGAAAGAAGACCCGACCGACGGCGCGCCCTGGTCGAGCGTTTCCGGCCTCGACCCCAACGCGCGCGTCGTGGCCGTGGTAGCCGTCAGCCCAGACGTGGCCCGCCGCGCCGCCGAAGCCAAGGCCGCCGCCGGCGACGGCGATGAGGCCGCCGCCGCGCCCGGCAGCGCCTACCTGCTGCTCGGCACCGCCAACGGCATGGTCAAGAAGACGGCCGTGGCCGACCTGCCCGGCGTCTCGTCGCAGGTCTACACCGTCATCAACGTGGCCGAAGACGATAACGTCATCGGCGCGCGCCTGACCACCGGCGCCGACGACCTGCTGCTCGTCACCGCGCTCGGCCGCGCCATCCGCTTCAAGGAAGAAGAAGTGCGCGCCATGGGCCTGGCGGCGGCGGGCGTCATGGGCATCAAACCCGGCGAACACGCCGACAAAGTCATCGGCCTGGAAACTGTGCCGCCCAAGAGCGAGGTCTTCCTGATCACCGACGCCGGCCTTGGCAAGCGCACCGCCGAAAAGGAGTACCCCACGCAGGGCCGTTACGGCGTGGGCGTCACCGCCGCCGGGTTGGCCGGCAAGCAGCGGCTGGTCGGCCTAGCCGTGGGCGGCCCCGAGGACAAACTCACCATCCTCACCAGCCGCGGCGGGGCCAAGGCCGTCAAGCTCGAAGCCGCCGGCCGCCGCGGCCGCGCTGCGCGCGGGTCCACCATCCTCAAGCTCAAGCCCGGCGACGCCGTGCAGCGCGTGGTGGCTATGCGCCCGCCGTTCGAGTTGCCCGAAGCCGAGACACCCCCCGCCAAGGCCAAGCCCGGCCGCAAAGCCGAGCGGAACGGCCAAGCGCCCAAAGGCCAAGCGCCCCAAGCCGCCTCGCGGTCCAGCCGCAAAAAGCCCAAGGCCGCCGGGCGCAAGCAGCTCGGCTTCAACCTCAAGTAAACACTACCGGGCCGCTGATGTCAGCGGCCCGGTTCGTCTCATTGTCTACCTGCCGGCGTTGCGCTCCACCCGCGCCTGCTCGCCCTCCCATCGGCCGTCACTACCATTCCCATCGCGGCGTTCGGCTTGCACTCTTTCCCCTCATCCCGCTGCGCCCTCGCCCAGCGCCTTCAGCCGCTCCAACCGCGCCGGCTCACCCTCTTGCAGCCACGGATCCTGCGCCAGCTCAATGTACGCCTGCCTGAAATACGGCCGCGCCTCGTCCCCGCGGCCCAGCGCCAACAGGCACTCCCCCAGCTCCTCCGCCACAAACCCATCCCGCGTGCCCGCCCGGCCGTGCTCCTCGTGCAGCCTCTGCTGCTGCTCCAATGCCTCGGCCGTGCGCCCTAGCGAGCGCAAGCAGCGCGCCACGCACCACCGCGCCATGCGCCACTGCGGCGTCTGGCCTTGCTCCTGGCGAAACGCCGCGCCCCGCTCGAACAGGTCCAGCGCCCGCGCGAAATCGCCCTGGTCGTGATACGTCCAGCCCAGGTTGTTGTACAGCGACCCGGCCCAGCCGCGGGCGCGTGGGTCGCCGGAGATCTCCGCCAGCGCCAGCGCCCGTTCGTTCCACTCGATCTGTTGCGCCGGCGGCTCGCAGATGCCCAGCATATGTGCGGCATCCACGGCGTAGAAATCCTGGGCCGAGGTTGTCGCCAGCTCCCACGCGGCGCGGAACAGCGGCGCGGCCTGCTCCGCCTGTCGCGCTGAGTTGTACACCCGTCCGCGCTCCAACAAGTAGCGCAAGCGCGCCACGGTCATCCCGTCCGTCAATCGCTGCTGCGCCTCGTCGAGCGTCGCGTGCGCGGCCTCGAACTGGCGCTGCAAACCCTGCGCCCGCGCCACCTGCGTCAGCAGCGCGATGTGCGTCACCCCGCCTGGTTCCACCGCCGGCAGTTGGTCGCGAAAGCGCTGCTCGCTCGCGGCCGGCTCGTCGTAGTTCCACAGCTTGTCAATATCCGCCGGCTCAAGCATCGTCGGCCTCATCGTCGCCTGTCGTCGTATTGCGCCGCCGCCGCACCGCCGCCAGCCCCGCCTGGGTTTCGGGGGCCGGGCGCGCCAGGGCCAGCGCCTCCTCCAGCAGCGCCAATTGGCGCGGTCGCCGCTCGTGCGCCGCCTGATCCAGCAGCACCGCCCGCCACAGCGCGTCTGGCGTCGCCGCCAGCTTCGTCACCAAGTAGTGATAGACCGCCAACAGCTCCGTCGCCGCCATCCACCCACGCACCCAGTCGGGCGCGAACGGCGCGCCAGGATGCTCCAACAGCAAATCGAGCAGGCCCACCAGCACCACCTCGTCGCGCGTCGCGCCGTGCCGCTCGGCCAGCTCGCGCGCCAGCGCCTCGGGCAGCACCGTCAGCCGCCGCAGGCAGTCAGAGAGCACCTCGCTTTGCGGCTGCCCTTGGTGCAGCGCGTAATAATACAGCGGGTCGAAGCGGCCCAGGCTGGCCAGCACGCCCACCGCCGTCAACGCCGGCTCGCCCGACAACCGCGCGGTCCACTCGTCGGCCAGCAGCCGCACCGCGTGAAAGCCCGCCGGCCCGCCATCCACGTCGTTGAGCACCACCAGCCCTGCCGAGCGCAGTAGGCTGGCCTCCTCCGAGCGCGGCGGCAGCCACTCATACGTGGTCACCGCCCGCTCCAGCACCGGCAGGTCTTCCGGCCCGGCCATCGGCCGCAGCGCGCGCACAATCGCCGCCCGTAGGTAGGTGCCCGCGTCGCGCCTTACCCCGTCGGCGGCCAACTGCTCAAAGCGCGCCTGCAGCACCGGCCGCGCGTCGGGGGTGGGGTGCGCTTGCAGCACCTCCAGCGCCGCGCGTACCGCGCGCGGGTCTTTGTCGCGCGCCACCAGGTCCAGCGCCAGCGCCACCTGGGCGCGGCCCTCCACCCGTTGCAGCGCCTCGACCCCGGTGCTGGTCTTCAACCGTGGCGGCATGGTCGCGCCTATTTCCAGGGCGCCAGGCCCATCAGCACCACCAGCCGTGCCGCGCCCTGGTTAGCTACGCCGTGCTCCACGCCGCCCGGCGCGAAGATCACGCTGCCCGCGCCGGCCGTCTGCGTCTCGGCTCCCACGCTAAACACCCCCTCGCCCTCAATCACATAGTAGAACTTATCCTGCCCGGCGTGGCTGTGCGCGTGGTGCGCCTGCCCCGGTTCCAGGCAGTTCAGGCCCAGCAGCAGGCGCGGGCTTTCGAACAGCGTGCTCTTGAAGAACTTGCCCGGCGCGCCGTTCACGCCGGTGTGTGCCTGATAGTGGGAAAAATTGGACATGAGTCAAGCTCCTGGGTCGGTCAGGGCGCCCCGCACGGCGGGCAGGGCCGGCACCGCCACCCGGCGTATATGCGGCCGGAAGGGGGCCGCCCGTCGTCGGCGACCAGGTTGAGGCCGCTGGCCGCCTGGCGCGACAGCGGCGTCACATCTACACCCAGCGCGCCGACGCGCATGGCCTCGGCAGCGTTGCTGGCGTTGACATGGTCAATCGCGGCCAGCCTTACGGCGCCGGCGCCGGCGGCGCGTCCAGCACCAGCACTCCCCACGTCGTCGGGTCGCTCAGCCTCTGCCCCTTGCGGTTCGTCACCTGCGTCTGCTGCTCGGCGCTGCCCGGCGTGTCGTCATCGTTCAGCGTCAGCGCGAAGCCAAACTGCTGCCCGGCGCTCGGCGTCACGCCGAACAGCGCCCAGGGCACGGCGGCTTCCAGCGTGTAGTTGCCGTTGCCCAGCCGCGGCGCAATGATCACGCTCGGCCCCGCCTGCGCCCGCGCCGCTGGCTGCCACAAATAGGCTTCCGGCCCGCCCACGAACGACGTCAGGTTGCCCGGCGAGAGGCCCAGCTGAAAATCGTCGGCGTTCAACTCATGGCTGCCGCCATCGGCGGCTAGCTGCGCGTCGAACCACAGTTCCAGCCCGTCGCCGCGATAGAGTTGGTCGCCCGACGCCTCGTGCACAAAGGTCGTGTCATTGATGTCGAGCGCCAGATACAAATACTCCTCGTCCCAGGCCACGTTGTACACCGCCGCCAGGTCTGCCGGCCCCTCCCACTCGTTTACCCCAAAGATCGGCTCGGCAATCGGGTAGGGCAGGAATGCCCACTCAGCGAGGTCCCCCTCCATGCCCGGCGGCGGCTCGCCCACCGCCGCGGCGTGCACATACAGCTCGCCCCGCGGCGTATCCGCATCGGGGCTGGGCGTGGGCACCGCCACGATCACCGTCCCCGCCGTCCCCACGCACGAATTGAAGTCCTCGCCCAGCACCACGCGGTAAGGATACTCGGCGCGTGGGTCGGGCGCGGCAATCACGTTCTCGTCGCTCACGTCAAACAGCGCCTTCAAGTCTGCCAGCTTCGAGTTCTTGGCTGATGTGCTGAAGTCGTAAATCTGCGTGAGCGCCTGGCCCGTCGTCTGGCTGCTAGCGGGGAACGGCGACAGCCCTGACCAGGTCAGGTTGTCGGCCGCTAGCGCCGTCCAGTCGGCGTGGTTCGTGCCGTTCCATATCTCCACCGCCGTCGCGGCGCGGGCCAGCACGTTGCTCGGCGGCGGCAGGAACGCCTCGGCCAGCACCGCGCTGATCGCCTCGCGGTTGGGCAGCAGCACCGCCGCGCCGCCCGGCGTCGTCCAGGGCGTCACGTGCCCGCGCCCAATGAAGCGGCTCTTAATGCGCGCCCTGTCCAGTTGCGCCGCCATGGGCACAAATTGCAGCAGATCGCCCAGGCCCAAGTCGGTCTTCACAATGCTCACATACTGCGCATACAGCTCCGGCACGCGCGGCAGCATTTGCAGCCGCAGCGCCTTGTCAAAGATCGCGCGCAGCACCTGGTGCTGGCGGCGCGAGCGGTCGTAGTCGCTGCTGCGCTTGCGCGAGCGGGCGTACCACAAGGCCAGGTCGCCGTCCATGTGTTGCACGCCCGTCTCTACCGTGTAAAGCGCCCAGTTATCGGCGTTCTGCGGGTCGAGCGCGGCCTCAGTCAGCCGCCAGTCTTGCATGGCGCAACTCACCGGCACGTCCACGCCGCCCACCACGTCCACCAGATCCTTGAAGCCCTGAAAGTCCACCTGCGCCCAGCCGTGGATTGGGATGCCCAGGTTGTACAGGATCGTTTGCTCCAGCAGCGCGATGCCGCCGCCGGGGTAGCCCGTCGCGTCGCCATGCACCGCCGCGGTGTTGATACGGTTCATCGTCCAGCCGGGGATGTAAACAAATAGGTCCCGTGGGATGGTCAGAAGCGTGACCGCGTTGGCCGGCTTGTTGATCGAAGCCACGATCATCACGTCGGTGCGGTAGCTGCCCGAAGCTAGCTCCGTGTCGCGCCCGATCAGCAGGATGTTGATCACGCCGGCGTCCAGGTGCAGTTGCGGCATCGGGTCGGGGATGGGCAAGTCCTGTGTGGCGAACGGGTCGGGCGTGGTCGCGCCCAGCGTTGGGTCAATCCCCGGCCGGGCTGTTGCCGAAGGCGTGGGCGGCGCGCTCGGCGTGTCACTGGCCGGCGCGACCGCGGCGGTCGCCGTGTCCGCCGCCACAATGCTGATGGGAGATGGGGTTGGCGGCGCGCCCGTCTCGCTCGGCGCGCGCGTGGCCGGCGTGCCCGCCGCTGGATCAAACGGCAGTGTCCAGGTTGGCACGGGCGTCCGCGCTGCCGGGCTTACCAACGGCGGCGCGGGCGTCGCTGAACACGCCGCCGCCGCCAACATCAAACCCAACCCCCACACCCGCCATACCCGTTGCATGGGTCTCATTTTAGCCGAAACACCCCACTTGGCATGCTAGCCAGACGCCCTGACCAGACCTAATGTCCCCCACCCCGGCCGCCTTAAAGTTCCCCCAGCCTATTGCTAATGGCACATTTACTGGTCACACTGGAGCCATGGAACGCTTATCGTCCGCCGCCTCAGCCGACCTTACCCACCGGCCCCGCCATCCGCTGGCCGCCGTCCCCCACCCGCGCCTGGCCGTGAAAGACAACCGCGCTCTGGTCGCACCCACACTTGTCCCTCCTCAAACCGCCCTGCCGGTTCTGCCGGTTCTTCGTCGTCGCCCGTCCACCCTGCCGGTTCTGCCGGTTTCCCCCGCCGCCTGTCCGCCCTGCCAGTTCTGCCGGTTTCCCCCCGTCGCCCGTCCACCCTGCCAGTTCTGCCGGTTTCCCCCCGCCGCCCGTCCACCCTGCCGGTTCTGCCGGTTTCCCCCCGCCGCCCGTCCACCCTGCCAGTTCTGCCGGTTCTTCGTCGTCGCCCGTCCGCCCTGCCGGTTCTGCCGGTTTCCCGCCCTCCCGTAGCCACCCATCACCTGCCCGTGGCCACCCATCACCTGCCCGTGGCCACCCATCACCTGCCCGCCGCCACCCATCACCTGCCCGCCGCCACCCTTCTCCCCTTCGTGGCCATTCGTTCCCTCATTCGTGTCCATTCGTGGCAAAAATCCTCTCCTCCCAACACCCACCATGGCCCGCCTCCGTCCCTCCTCCCTCGGCCGTGCCGCCCCCAGCGAGTTCCGCGCGTTTGGCCCGAAAATTGCTCCCTGGCCCTCCATGCCTGAAACCATCATGCTCCGCTCCGCCCAACTCGTCCCCAGCCGCCTGCCTACCGACCCCAACCGCTTCGACGGTCGCCTGAGCATCTTCATCTGGCAGCCTAGCAGCCTGGTCGAAACCAGCCTGAGCCAGCTCGCCGCCAACCTGCGCGCCGCCGCCCCCAACGTCAATGCCGTCATCGTCCGCGCCGCCACCGGAGCCGGCTGGCCCGGCCGGAGCGAGCGTGGCAAGCCCAACCTCGCCATCAGCGGCCTGAGCGACCTCCAGCGCTGGGTGCGCGAACTGACTGCCCGCGGGCTGGAAGTCCACGCCTGGGCGCTCGTCAGCGGCGGCCTGCCCACGCAAGAGCTAGACCGGCTCACGGCTATCGCCCAGCACAGCGGCGTCAGCTCCCTCCTGCTCCACCTGGCCCCGCCCTCCGGCCTGGGGTTGCGTGCAGAGCGGCGCGGCGGCTTCGTCGGGAGCGCCCCCGTCGCGGCGGCGCTGGCCCGCGGCCTGCGTGAGCGCGTCGGCCCCGGCTTTCACCTGGGCCTGGTGTTCGACCCGCGCCCCGGCCAACCGGAGGCCGTGTTCCTCCAGCGCTGCTGGTTCCCCGAGATAGACAGCCTACACCCGCTGGTCTTCCACCATGAGTTTGGCCAGACCCCGCGCGAGGCCCTGCGCGATACCTACACCGCCCTGCAAAGCTGGGGCAAGCCCATCTACCCGGTGCTGCAAGCCTACGGCCTGCCCGCTCGCGAAGTGGGCGACGCGCTGGCTGCCGCTGCCGATGAGCACCAGGCGCCCGGCGTGTCCCTCTTCCGGTACGGGGCGGGCAGCGGCCAGGGGCTAAACCGGGCCGAGTTGGGCGCCGTCGCCGCGCGCTGGCCCGCCACCCGGCCGGTCATCGCTGCGCATGGGGTCAGCCGCAATGGGGGCACACCGGGGACAGCCAGCCTGCCTAGCCTCACCATCATTGACCCCGACGACGAACGCAACGGGCTGTTCAACATCGGCTACTACGAAAGCGGCGCCGCCGCCGGCTGGACCCGCGACCACGACAGCAACGGCCGCGCGCGCCTGTGGCGCAACGCCAGCTATAACCGGCAGACCCTCTACGTCGGCTACAGCCCGCGCCTCAGCGGGCGCGGCGTCTACACCCTCGAAGTCTTCGTGCCGCGCAACCACGCCTACATCCGCGACGCCCACTACTTCATCGTGGACTACCCACGCGGTGTGCGGCGCGAGTCGCTGGCCGTGCTCGACCAATCACCTCACTCCGACGTCTGGGTGCCGTTGAAGGCCGCGCTGGTCAACGGCGCGCCCGCCGACCCGCCGCTGGCCGAGTTTGCCCTCGACCCAGCCTTCCCCGACTCCGGGCGTGTCAACGTGGCCGACATCACCTTCCTCGACCCGGCGCAGCGCCCGGGCGGCCGCTACGAAATCTCGTTTGGCGCAGTTCGCTGGCGGCCCTATACCCCTCCGCCGCCCGCCCCGCCGCCCGCCACGGCCGTCGGCTTCGACTCGCCCGTGGGCACGCCCGCCGAGCGGGCGGGCGCGTTCGCCGACGGCCGCCAGCTCTTTAACCACTACGCCGTGTGGTGCGGCCAGTGGTACGACGCCAACCCCATCGGCAGCCGCTACTGGCTGGGCAACCGCTGGGCCGTCCACACCGGCGGCGACCTCAACCTCTCCGGCCCCGGCGGCGTGCTGGCCGACAAAGACGCCCCAGTCTACGCCGTCGCCGATGGGCGCGTCATCTCGGCCGGCTTCGTCAGCACCGGCTGGAAGAACATCATCATCATCGAACACCCCGTGCCGGGTGAAGACCGTGTGATCTACGCCCGCTATGCCCACGTCACCGCCATGCGGGTGCAGGCCAACGACCTTGTCACCCGCGGCCGGCAAATCTGCGCCATCGGCCAATACGCGCCTAACAACTACCACCTGCACTTTGACCTCTCGTTCAACCCCATTCTCAAGACCCAGCCGGGGCACTGGCCGGGCGATAACCTGCCGCTGGTGCGCCAGGTCTACGAGGACCCCAAGGCCTTCATAAAGCAGCACCATGTGATAAGATAGGGCCTCAATCCACCCCTATCTGACAGACAATGACTGATACGCTGCTTGCCCGCTTTGTGCGGTACGCCAGGATCAACACCGTCAGCCGGCCCGACGCCGGCCAATCGCCCAGCACCCCCGGCCAATGGGACCTGCTGCGGCTGCTGGAAAGCGAGCTGCGCGCCCTGGGCGCGGCCGACGTAAGTCTCGACGAGAACGGCTACCTGCTGGCGACCATCCCCGCCACGAGCGCCAAGCCCAGCGTGCCCGTGGTGGCGCTGCTGGCCCACGTGGACACCGCGCCCGACTTCAACAGCGAGAACATCAAGCCGCTGGTCCACAAGAAGTGGAACGGCCGGCCCATCGTCCTGCCCGACGACAAGCGCCAGGTCATTGACCCGGCGCGCTTTCCCGAGCTGGCCCGCGCCAAAGGGCAGGATATCGTCACCGCCAGTGGCCTGACCCTGCTGGGCGGCGACGACAAGGCCGGCGTCGCCATCATCATGACCCTGGCCGCCCACCTCCTGGCGCACCCCGAGATCAAGCACGGCCCGGTGCGCCTCTGCTTCAACCCCGACGAAGAAGTCGCCGCCGGCATGGACCGGCTCGACCTGGACCAGTTGGCCGCCAACGTGGCTTACACGCTCGACGGCGACAATCCCGGCGAGGTAGTCTGGGAGACCTTCAGCGCCGATCAGGCCGTGGTGACCATCGAAGGCGTCTCCACGCACCCCGGCGACGCCAAGAAGAGCGGCATGCTCAACGCCCTGCACCTGGCGGCCAAGTTGCTGGTGGCCCTGCCGCGCGAGAACATCTCGCCTGAGACCACCGACCTGCGCGAAGGCTACATTCACCCTGCGCGCATTGAGGGCGGCGTAGACCGCACCACCATCAAGTTCATTCTGCGCGACCACAACACTGCCGAGCTTAAGCTCAAGGGCGAGCGCCTGCGCGGGCTGTGCGCGGGGCTTCAAGCCGCTGAGCCGCGCGCCAAGATCACCTGCGTCATCCATGAGCAATATCGCAACATGGGCGACTGGCTCCGCCAGGACATGACCCCCGTGCACCTGGCCTACGAAGCCGTGCGCGCCCTGGGCCTCGAGCCGACCTCGCCCGCCACGCGCGGCGGCACCGACGGTTCGCGCCTGACCCAGATGGGCCTGCCCACACCCAACCTCTTTGCCGGCTACCACAACCCGCACGGCCCGCAGGAGTGGGTGGTAGTGCAAGAGATGGAACAGAGCCTGCAGATGTGCCTCAACTTGCTCCAGCTTTGGGAGCAGAAGAGCAACGGTTACAAGGGCCGCCCGCTCAAGAAGAAGCGCGCTGCGAAAGCGCGCCGCCGCGCCTAGGCCCCAACCCAGGGCAGTTGCCTCTAAACTGCGCATGAGACTGATCAGCCCGATTTTGCCTGTCATTCCGAATAGCGCATGGCGGCAGACCGCCAGCCCCCCAGTGGCGAAACACTCGGCGGACCATGTCATTCCGAAGCCCCCTCCGGTTGCCGGCCATCCTTCGGCATTGTGGGGGGTGAGGAATCTCAACCCACGATCAGGCTGACCCTTTGATCGTACCGGGTTTAGTTTCTGAGCAACCCGGCCTCAGGTCGGTGACGCGCAGCGTCTCGCC
Organism: Anaerolineales bacterium; assembly: GCA_020850595.1. GTDB lineage: Bacteria > Chloroflexota > Anaerolineae > Anaerolineales > UBA6663 > JADZEK01. Next base: position 122,120 of record JADZEK010000034.1, on the reverse strand, counting down.
CGGTAGTACTTGGCGGCCAGTTTCTGAGCCACTTTCGGCACCCTCTCAGCGAACGGAATTTAGATGCGATTGCCCTCGGCCCCAACCAGCCGGCGGGCCGTTTCCGTCTGGTATAATTCGTCCTTGCACCCGGGTAGGTCCGGCGCGGCAGAGACCCTCGAACCCCGTCAGGGCCGGAAGGCAGCAGCGGTAAGGGGTGATTTCTGGGTGCCGCCGGGCAACCTACCTGGGTGTAATCATTCCCCATGACCTCGCTCCAGCGCCCCCTCGCCCTTGGCTTTGGTCTGGTTTTCCTCCTCGGCCTGCTGGGGGTGTACACGCTCACCACCCAACAGCGTGTGCAAATCCAAGTGGACGGGCGCACTTACGCCGCCAACGTGCGCGCGGCAACAGTGGCCGGAGCCTTGGCCGCGGCCGGCGTGTGGCTCGACCCCGCCGACCAGGTAACGCCGCCGCTTGACGCCGCGCCGACCCCCGGCACGCCCATCATCGTGACCCGCGCCCCCATCGTGGCTGTGTCCGCCAATAGCACAACCACGCTCGTGCGCGCGGCCGACCCCAGTGCCGAGGCCATTCTCCAAAGCTTGGGGCTTAGCCTCGGCCCCGGCGATGTCCTGCTCAGCGCGGGCGGCGCTCCCGACGCGGCCCCGCGCCTGCTGACCCTGCAGCGCGCCCAGCCCATTGAACTGCGCGACGGCGACCGCGCGCTCCAGGCGCTGCGCACGCCGGCCCGTACCGTGGGAGAAGCGCTGGCCGAGCTGGGCGCGACGCTCTACGTGGGCGACGTCGTTGACCCACCGGTGGATACCGCCATTACACCGGCGCTGGCGATCACCATCCGGCGCTCCCGGCCGGTGCAGGTGCAGGCCGATGGCCAGGCGCTCGCCGCGCGCACCCTCGCCGCGACAGTCGGTGAAGCGCTGGGGCAGTTGGGCGTGGCGCTGGTGGGCGAGGACTACACCGTGCCCGCCGAAGACCAGCCGCTGCCCGCCGATGGGCGCATCGCCGTCGTGCGCGTGCGCGAGGAGATCCTGACCGATCAGCAGTTGGTCCCGTTCGACACCGTCTATCAGCCGCTGCCGGAGGTTGAGCTTGATAATGTGTTTCAGGTGCAGGCGGGCGTGCCCGGCGTGCTGCGCCGCCTGACGCGCGTGCGCTACGAGAACGGCGTGGAAGTGGCGCGGGTGGTCGAGGCCGAGGCGCAGGTCTCCGACCCGGCCCCGCAGATCATCGGCTACGGCACGCAGATCATCCCGCGCACGCTCGACACGCCCGACGGCCCCGTTGAATACTGGCGCGCCTACACCATGTACGCCACCTCCTACGCGGCTAAGTTCACCAACCGCGCGCCAGGCTCACCCAACTACGGGCGCACGGCCTCGGGGCAGATCTTGACCAAGGGCCTGGTGGCGATTGACCTGAACATGATGCCCTTCGGCACGCGCATGTACGTGCCGGGTTACGGCTTCGCTGTGGCGGCCGACACCGGCGGCGGCGTGCGCGGCCGCTTTATTGACCTCGGTTTTGACGACTTCAACTATGTTGGCTGGCACTCCGTGGTCACGGTCTACTTCCTGACCCCCGCGCCGCCGCCCGACGCTATCCGCTACATCATTCCCTCCACCGTGCCCTGATGATCCCGCTCAACGTCCGGCAAATCCTACGCCGCCACAACCTCTGGCCCAAGAAGCAGCTAGGGCAGAACTTCTTGGAAGACGATGGCGCGCTCGAAAAGGTGGTGGCCGCCGCCGAGATCGCCCCGGATGACACCGTGCTGGAGATTGGCCCCGGCCTCGGTTCGCTGACGCGCCATCTGGCGCAGGCCGCGCGGCGCGTGGTAGCGGTAGAGATTGACGCGGCGCTGCTGCCGCCGCTGAAAGAGACGCTGCGGCCGCATGCCAACGTGGACGTGATTCTGGCCGACATCCTGCAACTTGATCTGGCCCGGGTAGAAAGGCTGGCGCCTGGCTACCTGGTGGTGGCCAATATCCCTTACTACATCACCTCGGCCATCGTGCGGCATCTTGTTGAGGCGCCGGTGGCCCCGGCGCGCATGGTGCTGACCGTGCAGCGCGAGGTGGCGGAGCGCATGGTGGCTCAGCCCGACGACATGAACCTGCTGGCCGTCAGCGTGCAGTTCTACACCGTGGCTCGCGTGGTGGCCCGGCTGCCGGCGGGCGCGTTCTACCCGCGGCCGGAGGTGGATTCGGCCGTGGTCCGGCTCGATATCCGCCCCACGCCGGCCGTGTCGGTCCCCGTCATAGACGATTTCTTTCGCGTGGTCAAAGCCGGCTTTAGCCAGAAGCGCAAACAACTCCGCAATGCGCTGGCCGGAGGCTTGCAGCTTGAACCGCCGCAGGCCGACGCGCTGCTGGCCGCCGCGCAGCTCGCGCCGCAGCGCCGCGCCGAAACGCTCACCCTGGCCGAGTGGGGGGCGTTGGCGGGCGCGTGGCACCAGCGGAACGGCGCGCCGGCCTAGCCGCTGAGCGCTCCGGCCCCGGCGCTTGCCTCGGCTTCCCCCTGACTTTATACTCCAGTCGCTGCCCGCGCCGGGCACTCGAGCCGCATGGTTCCAGCCACCATCCGTTCAACCGGTTTGTTCCGCGCTGCCCTCCTGCTGAGCCTTGTGTTGCTCATCTTGTACGGGGTGGCGGTCGTGGCTTTGGGCGGCGCGCCCGAAAGCCGCCTGCTGATGACTGGGTTGATTGCGCGCGCAGCCGGCCTGTTCGCGCTGGCTGGGCTGGTCGCCGCGGCCGGGAGCACTGATCAGCACGGCCCGGGCGCGCGCCGCATGCGGTGGGCGTGGGGCCTGCTGGCGGCGGCGCAACTCGGCCAGGTGGCCGGCGATTTGCTCCCAGCGATCGCCCAGACCAGCCAGACCGCCACGCTTTTCGCGGAGGTGGCCTACATCGCTTTCTTCCCCCTTGCCCTGGCGGCGTTCGGGCTTCTGCCGGCGGCCTCCCCTTCGCGCTGGCAGCGCCTCACACTTCTGACCGACATTGGCATTCTGCTGCTTGGTTCAACGCTGAGTCTTTGGACTTTATGGGTGGGGCCAGAAGCGACGGTGGCTGGGACCGCGCCCCGTGAACTACCCTACGCGCTGCTCTACCCGTTGGCCGACTTGGCGCTGCTGCTCGCGCTGGCGGTCTTGCTGGGGCAACGGCTGGAGGCGCGCGAGTTCCCGCTAGTGCTACTGGCCGCCAGCGTGCTGGTGGTGCTCTTCACCGACTTGCTGTATAGCTGGGAGTTGATACAGGCCAACGCCGCCGGGCGCTATTTACTCGACCTGGGCTGGCTGAGCAGCTATGTGCTGTTGGCGCTAGCGGGGGTGGCGCAAGTGGTCAAGCCGTTGCGGTATGACACAGCAGAGCCGCGCCCGGTGCTGGTGGGTGTGCGCCTGCGGACTGTGCTGCTGGCGGCGCCCTATGTGGTGTTGTCCGGGGCATTCGCGCTGCTCATGGTGGGCCATCGTTTTCTGGTCATGCTCAACTTTGCCACCCTCGGGGCCGGGGTGGGCGGTATCATGACCCTGGTGGTCTTTCACCAACTCTTAACCATGCGGGAAGCGCGCGAGATGGCCCTCGGCGAGCAGCAGCGCCGCGCCATCGACACTGATCAGTTGGCGTTCTCGCGACGCCTGCTGGCGGCCGTGAGCGAGGCCGAAGCCGCCCAGATCGCGGTCGAGGCGGCGGTCGAAACACTGAAGGCCGACCTGGGGTTGCTGGCGCTGCCGGATAATTCCGGCCGCTTCACACCCCGCGCCACGCGCGGCTGGCCGGCGAATGTCACGCCCGACCTGAGCTTCACACCTAGCGACCCGACCGCCGCCCAGTCACCCATTGCCGCCGAGGTCGAGTGCTCGCCGGCAGCGCGGGCGCTGGGGGCTGTGGCGGCGCTGGCGGCCCCTATGGAGGCCGACGGCCGGCTGCTTGGCGTGCTGGCGGTGCACAGCCGGAGCACACGTCGGTTCGACGAAACCGCCCGGCGGATGCTGGTGTTGATCGCCAACCAGGCCGCCGCCACGTTGGAGCGCACGCGGCTGTTTGAGGTAACGCGCCGGCAAGTGGATGAGCTGACAGTGCTACATGCCGTGGCGACGGCCGGCGCCGAAGCGGTGGACGCTGACCAATTGATCGAACGGGTGACAGCCACGCTCGGCGAGCGACTCTTCTTGGCGCACCTGGGCGTTATGCTGGTCGTACCCGGCACCGGCTTGCTGCGCTCGCACCCCTCCTATCGAGGCGACAACGAGTTTGTGACACCCCTGGGACAGGGCATTACGGGCCACGTCGCCCTGACCGGCCAGCCGGCGCGCGTGGCCGATGTAAGCGCCGACCCGCGCTTTGTGGCGGTGGAGCGCGGCACTCAGTCGGAACTGTGCGTGCCGCTGCGCGTGGGCGAGGCCGTCATCGGCGTGCTAAACGTCGAAAGCTCGCAGCGGGCCGCGTTCAGCGAAGCCGATGAGCGCCTGTTGATCACGATTGCTCAGCAGATCTCCACGGCGCTGGAGAAGCTGCGGCTGTTTGAGCGGCTGTTCCAGGCCGAGCAGCAGCGCGCAGGCGAACTGGAGGCCGTGCGCCAGGCCAGCCTCGGCCTGACGGCCAGCCTCGACCTGCAAGCGGTCCTGCAAGCCATCCTGCAGAGCACGCTGCGCCTCGTGCCCCAGGCGCAGGAAGCTTTCGTCTTCCTCTACCACCCAGCTTCTGGCGCCGAAGGTCGGCTGGCCTTCGGCGCGGCGCGGGCGCGCAGCGGGCTGCCCGCTGATGACTGGGAGACGCGCACGCGCGGCCTGAGCCAGACCGTCGTGCGCACCAGCGAGATCATCCTGGTGCCCGACCTGCGCCAACACCCGCTGTTTGCGCTGGCGCCGCCCAATTGGGGTGGGGCGCTGGCTGGGCTGCCGCTGAAGATCGGCGGGCGCGTGGTCGGAGTGATGAACGTGGGCTACCCGGAGGCGCGCCAATACTCCGAGTCGGAGCTGCGCGTCCTGAAACTGCTGGGCGATCAGGCGGCCATTGCGATTGAGAACGCGCGATTGTTTGAGGCCGAGCGCGCGGCGCGCGAACAGGCCGAGGCGCTGCGCGAGGTGGCGGCCACGCTCAATACCAGCCTCGACCGCGAACGCTTATTGCAGCTGATCTTGGAGCAGTTGGCGCGCGTGGTGAAGTATGACAGCGCCTCGATCATGCTCTCGGCTGGCGAGCGCCTGACGCTGGTGGCGCACAGCGGCCTGAAGGCGGCTGAGCAGACGGGCCTGGCCTTTGGCGCCCTGGCCCACCTGCGCCAGGTGCTGGCCTCGGGCCAACCGCTAATTATCGGCGACACCAGCGAGAACCCAGGCTGGAGTCAACTGCAAGGCGCGGAATACATCCGCTGTTGGATGGGCGTGCCGCTGGCGGCGCAGGGCCGGGCGATTGGGCTGCTCAACTTGGACAAAGAGACGCCGCGCTTCTACACCGACCGCGATGCCGAGTTGGCGGCCGCCTTTGCCAACCAGGCCGCCGCCGCCATTGAGAACGCGCGATTGTTCGAGGCCGAGGGCCGCCAACTCAGCCTGGCGCAAGTGCTGCAAGCCGTCGGCGCGCTGCTGACCGCGCAGATGAGCTTGAGCGAGGTATTTGAGAACATCTTTGATCTTCTGGCCAAGGTGGTGGCTTACGACAGTGTGTCGGTGCAGTTGGTTGAGCCACTCGGGGGGATGCGGCTGGCGGCCGGGCGCGGTTTTGCCGACATGGAAGTGGCCCGGGAGAGCGTGCGCTATGTGTCGGAACAGCGCGGCAACGACTACTGGCTGACCCACCCGGTGGTGGTGATCTCGGATACTGAGACCGACCCGCGCTGGATCCCCACCAGTCGCAGCGACGTCACGCGCGCGTGGATCGGCGCCGCACTGGTCGTCAAGGGCGACCTGGTGGGCATCTTGACCACCGACAGCGGCGCCGTCAATGCCTACGACGCCGGCACCGGCGAGACAGTGCGGGCCTTTGCCAACCAGGCGGCCGTGGCCATTGAGAACGCCCGCCTGTTTGACGCCTCGCAGCGGCAGACCCAAACTCTGGCGGGCCTGTACGACACGGCGCTGGCCACTGGCAGCGTGCTGGAAACCGATGTGCTCTTGGAGCGCCTCTACCGGCAGGTGCAGCAACTGCTCGACCCAGATACGTTCGTGGTGTCGCTCTATCACGCGGACACAGAAGAGATGGAGGTCGTGCTGGCGATTGAAGACGGGCAGCCCGCCTACGAGGCGGCGCCGCAAGGCCGCCAGCCGGTGAGCCAGGGGCTGATCGGCTGGACGACGCGCCACCGCCAGTCGCTGCTGGTGAGTGATTTGTTGGCGCAGGCCGGCCCGGTACCGCCGCGGCACGGGCTAAACGCCGGGCGCTCCTGGCTGGGCGTGCCGCTGATCGCGCGCGACCGCATCATCGGCGCGGTGGCGGTGCAGTCGTTCAGCCCCGGCGCGTTCGACGGCGCCGACCGGCGCTTCCTGGAGTCGGTGGCGAGCCAGGTGGCGATTGCGGCCGAGAACGCCCGCCTGTATGCCGAGGTGAGCGTGCGCGCTACGGAAATGGGGCGGCTGTACGCGGCGGCGCAAGACCTGGGCGCGAAACTCGAGCCGCAGGCCGTGCTAAGCCAACTGGCCCGGCACCTGACCGAAGCGGTGAGCGCCACCAGCGGCTATGTGATGGAAGCCAACCTGGCCGGCGACCGCCTGACCGTGCTGGCGGCCTATTGGGCTGCCGACGCGCTGCCCGACGAACGCGTTTCGGATATCGGCACGGTCTATCCCCTAAGCGAGTACCCGACGAGCTGGCGATCGGTGGCGCAGCAAATCGCGGCTGACAAGCACTCCGACGATGCGCACCTGCCCACCATCGAACAGGCGGAGTTGCGGCGCTACAGTGTGCTGTCGGCGGTGGTGCTGCCGATTGTGGCCCGGGGCGAAGTGATCGGCCTGGCCGAGGTCTGGGAAAGCCGGCGGCGGCGGGTGTTTTCGCTGGCTGAGCGGCGGCTGCTCCAGACGCTGTGCCAGCACGCAGCGGGTGTGATCGAGAATGCCCGTTTGTTTGAGGCCACCCGCCGTCACGCCGATGAAGTGACCACGGCCAGCGACATTCTGCACTTGCTGAACGCGGCGACGGATGTGCGCGAGAGCTTCCCGGCCATCGCGGAGGCCATCAAGACCATCACCGGCTGCGAGCGAATTAGCCTGGCGATGCTCGACCCGCAGCAAGCTCGCGTGACCATCTACGCGCTCGATCAGCAGCGCGCCGAACTGCCGCGCGGCGTGGTCTTTCCGATAGCGGCTACGGCCGCCGCCGCCGATGTGCTGGCTGGGCGGCTGCACCAGACGCCCCGCTTGGCGGCTGAGGCCGATTATCCGGCGGAGCGGGCGCTGCTAGAGGCCGGGTTTGGCTCCCGCGTAAACCTGCCGCTGCGCGTGGGCAATCAGGTCGTTGGCGCCCTCAATCTGGTCTGGCGCGACACGCACGGGTTCGCCCACGCCAACTTGCCGCTGCTGACTCAGCTTAGCGACGCCATGGCGCTGGCCATTGAGAAAGGCCGCCTCTTCGACGAGATGCAGCGCCGCGACGCCATCTTGGAAGCGTTGGCTTACGCCAGCGGTCGGCTGCTCGTCGCCACCGACCCCGATGAAGTGATCCCGGATCTGCTCAGCCAACTGGGGCGTGCGGCCGGGGTCAGCCGCGCCTGTGTGGCCGACAACCGAGTTGGGCCGGAAGGTGAACTGATTGCCCGGCTGCGGTACGAATGGCTTGCTCCCGGCCAGCCGCCGCCTAGCGGAGAAGACACCGGGCGCGTTTGGTCGTATGTGGCGGGCGGGCTGACGCGCTGGCAGCAGACTCTGAGCGTGGGCCGACCGTTGGCGGGCCAAGTGCGCGACTTCCCGACCGCCGAACGCGAACGGTTGGAGCGTCGCGGTGTGCTTTCGCTGGCGATGGTGCCGATTCTGTGTGGCGGCGAATGGTGGGGCCTGCTGAGGGTAGATGACTGTGAGACCGAGCGGGCCTGGTCGGGGGCAGACATTGAAGCGCTGAAAAGTGCCGCCAGCGCCGTGGGCGCGTTCCTCGATCGGCAGCGCAGCGAGGTGGCCGAGCGCGAACAGCGCACGCTGGCCGAGGCGCTGCGCGACACCGCGGCCATCCTCAACAGCACACTAGACCTCGACGAAGTCCTCAACCATATCATGGCCGACGTGGGGCACGTCGTGCCGCACGATTCGGCCAACATCATGATGATCGAGGCCGGTCATGCGCGCGTGGTGCGCAACCTCGATCCGCAGCAGCGGTGGCCGCAGGAGCACATGCTGGCGCTGCGCTACCCGGTGGCTGAAACGCCCAACCTGAGGAAGATGGCCGCCACCGGCCGGCCGGATATCATCGCCGATACCGAGCATTATCCGGGCTGGATTGAACTGCCCCAGACGCGGTGGATCAAGTCGCTGGTAGGCGCGCCGATTCAGATCAAGGGCCAGGTGATCGGCTTCATCACGCTTGATAGCGTCGCGCCCGGGTTCTTCCGCCCGGCCCACGCCGAACGCCTGCTGGCCTTCGCGCACCAGGCCGGCCTGGCCATTGAGAACGCACAACTTTACGCGGCAATCCGCCAGCATGCCGAAGACCTGGAACAGCGCGTCGTGGAACGGACGCGTGAACTGGCCGACGCCAACCGCAGCCTGCGCGAGCTTGACCGGTTGAAAGACCAGTTCATCTCCAACGTGTCGCATGAACTGCGCACACCCCTGACCAACATCAAGCTCCACCTGGGGCTGTTGGAGAAGCGCGGCCCGGAGGTGATGGAACGTTATCTGCCCACGCTGCAGCGCGAGACTGAGCGGCTGCGGCGGCTGATTGAGGACCTGCTCGACCTGTCGCGGTTGCAGACGCAGGCCGACCCGTTGAAGCGCGAGCTGTTCCTACTGGACGACCTGCTCTCAGAAGTGCTGACGCTCCATGCCGCGCGGGCTGAGGCCAAACACCTCACGCTGCGGCATGTGCGCAATGCCTCCAACTTATCGGTGCCGGTAGATCGGGGGCAGATCATTCAGGTCTTTACCAACCTCATCGGCAACGCGGTAGCCTACACTCCGCTGGGCGGCCATGCCAAGGTGACTTCGAGCGCGGAGTGGCTGGGGAACGCACCGGGCGTGCGCGTCTGGTTCACCAACAACGGCCCGGCCATCCCGCCCGAAGACCTGCCGCACCTGTTTCGCCGCTTCTACCGCGGCCGCACGGCCCACGACTCCGGCGAACCGGGCACGGGCCTGGGGCTGGCGATTTGCCGCGAAATCGTGGAACGGCACGGCGGCCAAATTGACGTGGAAAGCACCGCCGAACAAGGTACGACGTTCACGGTGTGGCTGCCCCTGAAATAGCCTCAGCGGACCGGCGATCCGGTCCAATTTCATCCAATTAGTCCCAATCTGGGGAGTGATATAATTCGTGAAGCCATGCACTTTTGGGCGCAAACGCTCCTGGGCGACGAGTGCAGGTGACTCGGCGGGTGGTGAGCCATGGATCTTGAAGGACAGGTGACGCTGGTGACTGGCGCCGGCCGTGGCATTGGCCGCGCGCTGGCTATGGGCTTGGCCGAGGCGGGCGCCACCGTGGCCGTGAACGATATTGACGCTACGACGGCCCAAGCCACCGCCGCTGCGCTGGCTCTGGCCGGTTTCCCCGCCGCCGCGTTTCCGGCTGACGTGTCGGACCCCGCTGCGGTGACGGCGCTGGTGGAGGCGGTAGCGACGCGCTGGGGCCGGCTGGATGGGCTGGTGAACAACGCCGGGATCGAGCCGACCAGCACCGTCTTAGAGCTGCCGCTGACCGATTGGCAGCGCACACTCGCCGTGAACCTGACCGGGCCATTCCTGACCTGCCAGGCCGCCGGGCGCGTGATGAAAGCGCAGGGCGGCGGCGCCATCGTCAACATCAGTTCCATCGCCGGACGGGCTTTTGGACTGCGCAACCGCGCCGCTTACGTTGCCAGCAAGACCGGGCTTGTGGGCTTCACCCGCGAGTGCGCGCGCGAATTTGCCGCCTATAACATCCGGGTGAACGCCGTTTGCCCCGGCGTCATCATCACCGAAATGACAACCCACTTGCGCCAGAACGAAGCCATGTTGCGCAAATGGCTCGAAGATATCCCGCAAGGCCGACTAGGCGAGCCAGAGGACGTAGTGGGCCTGGTGGTCTTCTTGTGCAGCGATGCGGCGCGCTATCTGACCGGCCAAGCCATCAATGTGGATGGCGGCAAGGTGATGAGTTAGGTCAGCCATGACTTTTTTCAATTTGCGCGAATACCTACGGCACATCGATCGGACCGGCGATCTGGCGCACATCACCGAGCCGGTGAGCCGAGACCTGGAGATCACCGAGATCACCGATCGGGTGATGAAAGGCCCCGCCGCCAAGAACAAGGCGCTCCTGTTCGAGAACGTGCCCGGTTTTGATATGCCGGTGGCCATCAACCTGTTCGGCAGCGCTAGGCGCATGGCTGCGGCGCTGGGGGTGGATGACCTGGAAGACCTGCACCACCGCCTGGCGAAGCTGGTGGATTTTCGGCTGCCGCAGGGGCTGGGGCCGATGCTCGACCGCGCCGGCGGGCTGCTAGAGGTGCTGCGCGGCATTGGGTTGGGCCCGACGTTGGTGCGCCACGGCCCGTGCCAGGAACTGGTGGAGACGGAGCACCCGAACGTCAACACGCTGCCGGTGCTTAAGTGCTGGCCAGGCGACGGCGGGCGCTTCATCACGCTGATGCAGGTGATCACCCGCGATCCGCTGAGCCGCGCCCGCAACGTTGGCATGTACCGCGTGCAGATCGTGGATGACCAGACGCTGATCGTGCACTGGCAGCGGCACAAGGGCGGGGCGGAACACGAGCGCCGGGCGCGCGAGGCCGAGGCGGCCACCGCAAGGTCGGCGCGCATCCCCGCGGCGATTGTGCTGGGCGGCGACCCGGCCAGCATGTGGTGCGCCAGCGCGCCGCTGCCGCCGAACATTGATGAATATCTGTTGGCGGGTTGGCTGCGCGGGCGGCCGGTGGAGTTCGTTAAGTGCGTCAGCCAGCCGCTGGAAGTGCCCGCGCAGGCCGAAATCGTCATCGAGGGTTACGTGGACCCCAACGAGCATCTGCCCGAGGGGCCGTTCGGCGACCACACGGGCTACTATACGCCGGTTGAGCCGTTTCCGGTCTTCCACATCACCGCCATCACGCGGCGTAAGAACGCAATCTATCCCACCACCATCGTCGGCGTGCCGCCGGCGGAAGATGTGTTCATGGGCAAGGCCACTGAGCGGTTGTTCCTGCCCCTGCTGCGCATCTTCTTGCCCGAAATTCTCGATTACCACATGCCGCCGGAAGGGGTGTTTCACAATCTCGTCATCGTCAAAATCCGCAAGCGCTTCCCCGGTCATGCGCGCAAGGTCATCTTTGGTATGTGGGGGTTGGGCCTGCTCATGCTGGCCAAGGCGATTGTGGTGGTAGATGAGTGGGTAGATGTGCATAACCTCTCGCAAGTGGCCTGGCAGGCGCTGGGCAACGTGGATTGGAGCAAGGATATTGTGGTGGTGGAAGGCGCGGTAGATCATCTCGACCACGCCTCCTACCGGCACAGCTTTGGCGGCAAGATCGGCCTGGACGCCACCGCCAAGACCGCCGACGAAGGCTACCCGCGTGGCTGGCCGGAGGTGGCACGTATGAGCGCCGACGTGAAGCGCCGGGTGGACGATCTGTGGACCAAGCTGGGGCTGTAGCCACCGGGCGGGCCATGCTGGCGAAGGCGCGCGCCTTTTTCGACATGATCCGGTTCGAGCACACGGTATTTGCGCTGCCGTTTGCTTACCTGGGCATGGTCTTGGCCGCGGACGGCTGGCCGGGTTGGGGCAAGTTCCTGGGCATCACCCTAGCTATGGCGGCGGCCCGCACGGCGGGCATGAGCCTCAACCGGCTGATTGACCGCCACATTGACGCGCGCAACCCGCGCACCGCCAATCGGCCGCTGCAAACCGGCCGCATCGCCGTGAGCACGACCGTGGCCGGCGCGACGGCCTCGCTGGTAGTGCTGGCGGCGGCGGCCTGGTGGCTGAACCCGGTGACGCTGCTGCTCTTTCCGGGCGCGCTGGTTTTTTTGGTCGGGTATCCGTATACCAAGCGCTTCACCTGGCTCTCACACTTCTGGCTGGGCTTTACCGACGGGTTGGCCCCGGCCGGGGCCTGGGTGGCGATTACGGGCACGTTCTGGTTGGCGCGCGATGTGCCGGGTTGGTTGCTGCTCGGCGCGTTGACACTCTGGATCGGCGGCTTCGATCTGCTCTACGCCTGCCAGGACGTAGACTTTGACCGGCGCGAGGGCTTGCACTCGATCCCGGCGCGCTTTGGCGTTCCGGCCGCGCTGGGGCTGGCGCGGCTGTGCCATTTGTTGACCGTCGTTTTGTTGGCGGCCGTCGGCGCGTGGTTCCGATTGGGCTGGCTGTACTGGGCGGGGCTGGCAGCCATCAGCGGGCTGTTTGTTTGGGAGCATTCGCTGGTCAGGCCAGACGACCTGTCGAAGCTGGACCTGGCTTTTTTCAACATCAATGGCTATATCAGCCTGACGATTTTTGTGGCGACGCTGCTGGCGGTCTGGCTGCGTTAGGCCGGCGGCGCCTGGCCGGTGGTGTTAGACCGTTATTCGAGACGAGAGGACTCGGCTATGTTACCTAGGCTGTTTCGAGGGGTAAGTGTGCTGGCGGCAGTGCTGGTGGTGGCCGCCTGTGCGGGCGCGACTCCGGCTCCCGCTGCGCCTGTGACGGTGCGCTTCGCCATGCTGCCTATCCTGGACGCGCTGCCGATGTTTGTGGCCCAGGACAAGGGCTACTTCGCGGCCGAAGGTATTGACCTGCAAGTCGTGCCGGCTGCCTCGGCCGCAGCGCGCGATCAACTGATGCAGGCCGGGCAGGGCGATGCGATGGTCAATGACCTGGTTTCAACCCTGTTCTACAACAAGGATGCTGTCACGCTCAAGGTGGTGCGCTACGCCCGCACGGCCACCGCCGACTTTGCCCAGTACTTCATCCTGGCCGGCCCCGGCACGGGTATCACCGATGCCGCCGGTCTAAAAGGCGTGGACATCGCCATCTCCGAGGCCACGACGATCCAGTATGTGACCGACCGGCTGCTGGCGGCGGAAGGGCTGACGCCGGAGGACATCCGAACGGTCGCCATCCCGAACATCGTGGACCGTATGACGGCGCTGGCCAATGGTGGCGTGCCGGCCGCCGCCATGCCCGACCCAGCAGCAGCGAGCGCCATCGCCAGCGGCGCGCGCATCGTCGTATCCGACGCAGCCCATCCCGAGCTGGGGCACAGCGAGCTATCGTTCAGCGCGGCCTTCGTCGCCGCGCACCCGGAGGCCGTGCGCGGCTTTCTGCGCGCCTGGGAGAAGGCTGTGGCTGATATCAACGCCGACAAGACGGCGTGGAACAGCCTCCTGGCCGCCAATAAGCTGCTGTCGGATCAGCTGATTGACAGCTACCTACTACCGGACTACCCGACCGCCGCCGTGCCGACCGAAGCCCAATTTCGCGATGTGAACGACTGGGCCAAGGAGCGCGGCTTGATTAACAAGGACCTGAGCTACGCCGACTCGGTTGACTCGTCGTTCTTGCCGAAGTAGGCGCGGCGTTGCCGGCCGGTGTTATTGCCGACGGCTGAAGCGCCGGCCGGCTTTCTCGGCTGGGCCACTGGCATGATTGAAGTTCAAGCCCTGACGTTTCAATACCCGGGCCGTCCGCCGATCTTTAGCCAGTTCAACTGGTCGGTAGCGGCGGGTGAGGCCTGGGCGATCCTGGGGCCGTCGGGCTATGGCAAGTCTACCCTGCTGTACTTGCTGGCCGGGTTGCGCGCCCCGACCAGCGGCACGGTGCGCATCGAGGCCCAAACCATCACCCGGCCCCGGCCGCGCACCGGGCTGATCTTGCAGGACTTTGGCCTGCTGCCGTGGGCAACCTGCGCTGAAAACGTGAGCCTGGGCCTGCGCGTGCACGGCTTCTACGGGCCAGACGGCAAGCACGCGCCGCTGGACGCGCGGCCCGGCGACGTGCAGGTTCGCACGGAACACTGGCTGCGGCGGCTGGGCTTGTGGGCGGTGCGCGGCCACTACCCGGCGCAGCTTTCCGGCGGACAGCGCCAGCGCGCCGCTATTGCCCGTACACTGGCCCTCAACCCCGACCTGCTGCTGATGGATGAGCCTTTCGCCTCGCTGGATGCGCCGACGCGCGAAAGTCTGCAAAACCTGACGCTGGAGCTACGCGCTGAGCAGCATCTGACGACCATCGTCGTCACGCACTCCATTGAGGAAGCCGCGTGTCTGGGCCGGAAGATCCTGCTCTGCGGGCCGCGCATCGAAGTGCTGAATAACCCCGGCGCGGGTGACCCGGCCTACCGCGAGGCGCCCGCGTACGCCGCCATGATCCAGACGCTGCGTGGTCGCCTGGCGCTGGCCGCCGAGGCAGGCGCTTGAGGTGCGCAAGAGCGATCTCGTCCTGGGCACACTGGTGCTGCTGCTGCTCTGGCAGCTGACGAGTTGGGTGGTGGGCGCGGGCCTGCTCCCGGCGGCAGCGCGCGCCAATATCTTGCCGGGGCCGTTCACGGTATTCCCCGTCTTTTGGGCTGAGCTGCCCAAAGGGCTGGGCGGGCACTTCCTGGTCAGCCTGGGACGCGTACTGGCGAGCATGGCGCTGGCGGTGCTGCTGGCGGCCCCGGCCGGGCTGGTGATGGGCCAGAGCCGCCGCCTGAATCGCCTGTTCTCGCCGCTGCTCTACCTGACCTACCCGGTGCCCAAAGTGGTGCTGGTGCCGGTAGTGGTGCTGGTCTTCGGCGTGGGCGACGCCTCGAAGGTCGTGGTGATCACGCTGATCCTGTTCTTTCAGATCCTCGTGCTCGTGCGCGACGCGGCGGCCAACCTGCGCCCCGAACTGATCCAATCGGTGCGGTCGCTGGGGGCGGGGCGGCGCGCCCTGTTCTTCTACGTGTACCTGCCCGCCAGCCTGCCCGCTGTGCTCACCGCGTTGCGTGTGTCGGTGGGCATTGCCGTCGCCGTGCTGTATGTGGCCGAGTTGTACGCCACGCAGCAGGGCTTGGGGTACTATATCTTTCTTCAAGGCAGCAGCCTGTTCAACTACCCGGCCATGTACGCCGGCATTGTGGCGATGGCGCTGCTGGGCCTGGGCCTGTACTTCGCCATTGATTGGCTGGAGCGTCGCCTGTGCCCCTGGGAGTTCGCGGCATGATTTGGCTCTTTCCGATCCTGGCCCTGTTGGCCTTCGGCTATGCCGGGTGGCGCGGTGGGTGGCGCTGGGCCTTGCTGGCGGCCATGCTGTATGGGCCGCTGGCGCTCTACCTGGCGGCCTCGCCCAACTTTCGGCTGCAAGGGCTGCTGGCCTGGCTGTGCTTTGTGCTGGCGGCTCTGGCGCTGCGCGGCGGGCGGCGGCTATGGGCGCTGCTGCTGGCGGCGCCGCCCTTCGCGCTGGCGGTAATTGTGGCCGCGCTCATTTGGCTAACCAACCCCCGATGACCCATCTTTCCGGCGCCGAACGGGCGCGCTATGTGCAGGGCATGTTCGGCCGCATTGCGGGCTGCTATGACTTAATGAACCGCCTGATGACGGGCGGGCAAGACGTGCGTTGGCGGCGCTACGTGATTGATCGGGCGCAACTGCCGCCCGGCGGCCGGCTGCTAGACCTGGGCACCGGCACCGGCGACCTGGCCCTAGAGGCGCTCAGCCGCGACGATGCCCTGAGGGCCGTGGGCGGCGACTTCACGGTGGCGATGATGCGCGTAGGGCAGCGTCGCCCGAACGGCCACCGGGTGCGCTGGGCGGCCACCGACGCGCTGAACCTGCCGTTCCCGGCCGATCACTTCGACGCGGTGACCTCCGGCTACCTGATGCGCAACGTGGTAGATGTGCGCCGCGCGTGGGCCGAGCAGTACCGCGTGTTGAAGCCGGGCGGGCGCGTGGTCTGCCTGGACACGACGCCGCCAGCCCGCAACCTGCTGCGGCCGTTCATTAACTTCCACCTGCACGTGGTGATCCCCACGCTGGGGCGGCTGATCGCGGGAGCGTCGGACGCCTACACCTACCTGCCAGACTCGACGGAGGGCTTCCTCACCGCCGAGGCGCTGGCCGAGCGCATGCGGAGTGTGGGCTTCCGCGAGGTGGGCTTTCAGCGGCTGATGTTTGGGACGATGGCGCTGCACTGGGGCGTGAAGTAGCGGGCCGTGGCGCTCACCCTGGCGGCGCTCACGAGCTTCTTGGCCGCGCACTCGACGCTGACGCTGGCGACGGCCGGGCCAGACGGCGGGCCGAGCGCGGCCAGCCTGTTCTTCGCGGCGGATGAGGCGGCGCGGTTGTATTGGGTGTCGGCCCCAAGCACGCACCACAGCCGAAACCTGGCGGCCGACCCGCGCGCGGCGGTGACGATTAGCGCCGCTACGTGGCAGTGGGCGGAGATCGCCGGGGTGCAGATGGAAGGCGCAGTTCGGGCGCTGCCCCACGGGGCCGAGTGGCAGGCGGCCTGGGCGCTGTATGAGGCCAAGTTTCCCTTTGCAGCGCAGTTCGCGGCCGAGCTGTCCCGCGCCGACTTCTATGTGCTGACGCCGCGCTGGGCGCGGTTGATTGACAACGGCCGCGGCTTCGGCCACAAGGATGAGCTGACCTTCTCCCCATAGCGCCGATCCTCTAACCTGGCCGGCCGAACGTTAGGAAAAGTACTATTAGGCCGTCGCCCGGTAGCAATTGACGCGGTATTGTCCTATAATCATAGCGCTCAGGCGTCTCCCGCAGGCCGATCTATCGCAGACAACTGAACAGAGCCGGAAAGGACCTCCCCACATGCGTTTTATCCCGCGCGAAGAGGGGCAGGGCCTCGTGGAGTATGCCTTTATCTTGATCCTGGTCGCCATGCTCGTCCTGGCGGCTTTGGTGCTCCTGGGGCCGCCGATTGGCAACGTCTTTAGCAACGTCATCCTGAACGTCTAGCACTTTATCGCTGTACCGCCTGAGCACAGGGCGACCTCCCACTGGGGGGTCGTGCTGTTTAAGGGCCGGTCAGCTCCCAGAGGATGATCTCGGGCGGAGCCAGGAAGCGCACGCGCGGCGCGCCCTTGCCCTCCATCCCCAGGCCGCGGGTGACGTAGAGGGTTAGCCCGCCTTCAGCGCGGCGGCCGGCCTCGAAACGCTTGCCATAGAGCGAGGCGGTGAACAACGCGCCGTAGAATGGCAGCCGCACCTGCCCGCCGTGAGTGTGGCCGGAAAGCTGGAGGTCAATGCCGGCCTCGGCCGCCTCCGGCGCGAGGTCGGGTGTGTGGTAGAGCAGGATGGTGAACGGGCGCGACGCGGCCGGGGCCGAGCCATGCGCCTGGCTAAGCACCGCGTGCAGGCGTGGGCCGTCTACAAACGGCTTGTGCGTGCAGGTGAGGCCGACGATGTCTACCGGCACGCCGGCATGCCACACAGTGACAAGCTCATCTTGCAGCCAGCGGATGTTGCTCAGCCCGGCGAGGACTTGCGGCACGACCTCCGGCAGGTCTACGGCCGGGCTGCCGCTGACCGCGTAGACGCCGAGCGGGGCGCGCAGGGTTTCCAGCACCGCGCGCGCAGCGGCCCAGGCGCGCTGGTCGTGCAGGTAGCTGAGGTTGAGATAATCGCCGGAGAAGAGGATCAGGTCGGCCTGGGCGGCGCGCACTTGTTCGATCAAGGCACGCTCGCGGCGGGTGACGGCGATCTCGGCGTGCAGGTCGCCCAGATGAAGCAGGCGCAGCGGGCGCTCACTGGGCAGCTTGGGCGAGCGCAGGGCCTGACGGGTGAGGCTCAGGCGGTGCGGTTCGACCCAAAAGCCGTACAGGACGAGCAGGGTGCCCACAGCCTGCAACGGCAGACTGACGACCGGTGGGAGCAGGCCGCAGACGGCGCGGGCCAGGGCCAGCAGGACGGTGGGCGGTTTGGCGGGGCCAAACGACCGCTGGAAGCGGGGCAGCGCGGCCAGGATGGCCCAGTCGGCCAGGCTGAAGGCCCAGAGGACCAGGCCGGTGGGCCAACTGCGCCAGAGCAGCCATGGCCCCAGCGCGGGCAGGGCCAGCAGCAGGGCGAAGAGCAGGGCGGGCAACCTCTCGATGAGGTCGGCGACGCGCAACACAACGTCGAACTGGTTGCCGTGCGTGCCGGGGAAGTAGCGGATATGGGTGAAGTCGCGCCTGGAGGCTGGCATCGCGGAATCGTACCATAGGCCGCGTGTTATACTGCCGCGGCTGCTTCGCCCGGCCCCAGTGGACTTATGCCCAAACTCAACTTTGGCTTACTTTCGATCACGCTGGCCGCCACGACCTGGGGCAGTATCGGCGTGGCGGTGGCGGTGCTGTACGACCTGACGCCGACCACGCCGCTGTCGGTGAGCTTTTGGCGGCTGGCGCTCTCGGCGCCGGTGCTGCTGCTGCTGAGCCGCTGCTTCGTCGGGCCGAACTTCTGGCGCGTGGCGACCCGCGACCGGCTGCCGCTGCTGATCATGGGCGTGGCGTTCGCGGCCTACCAGGTGTGCTACTTCGCGGCGATCCCGCACATTGGGGTGGCGGCGGCGGTGCTGGTCAACATTTGCAGCGCGCCGATCTTCGCGGCCGGACTGTCGGGGGTGTTCCTGGGCGAGCGGCTGACGTGGGCGGTGGGGCTGGCGCTGGCGGGCGCGGTGACGGGCGCGGTGCTGCTGGTGGGCCAGTCGCCCGAGGCGGCCATACCTTCCGCGCTGCTGTTGGGCGGGGCGCTGGCCCTGGGGGCGGGGCTGTCGTACGCGCTGGTGGCGTTGACGGCGCGGATGACGGCGGCGCGCTATCACCCTATTCAGCCGGTGACGCTGGCGTTCACGCTGAGCGCAGTGCTGCTGCTGCCGTTGGCGCTGGGGGCGGGGCTAGACACGACTTACTCGGCGGCGGGGTGGGGCATTCTGCTGTACCTGGGGGTGGTGCCGACGGCGGTGGGCTATGGCTTGTATGTGTTCGGCTTGCGCACGGTGACGGCGACGGTCTCGACGATCTTTGCGCTGTTGGAGCCGCTGATTTCGACGCTGCTGGCGGTGACGGTGCTGCGCGAGCGGCTGTCGCCGGGCGGGGTGTGGGGCGGGGCGCTGCTGTTGGGGAGCGTGGCGTTCCTATATTGGCGGCAGGCGGCGGCGAAGGCGGCAGCGTCGGGTGGGTGAGCGCAGGCGGGGGTGACACAAGCGCGGCGAGGAACGTCACCATTGTCACGGTTGCCATTTGATCTGGCGGAAACGTCACCATTGTCACTTCGGCCACCGGCCTGAGGCGCGAACGGACGCGATGAGGGCGGATGCAGTTGGTAAGGCGGCGGGCGCGGGGCCGAGGAGATGCCCCCAGCGTAGGAAAGATATGCTGGATTGGCAAGGGGCAGTAATCGATCGGGTGTGACCCTGTGGATTTCGGGCGGTAGTGGCCGCGCCGGTGGGTGGCGCGGGCGAGTGGCCCTGAGCCTAAGATGGCAGAGCAATAGCCACGCCAGACGAACGTCCCGATGAGCGGCGGGGCCGAGTTTGAATCGCGCGCGAAGGCGGTCCGCGAGTCGGGTGACTGTAAGGCCCTGAATTTCCGTTGACAAACTGCCGCGGTCGGTGTATCGTGGCGGCACAATCCAATATCAGCACTTAGGGTGCGCCTGCCCCCGGATGGGCGGCGCATAAATGGCGAAGTCCGGTGAAGTCGGTCGCAAGCCAAGCGACCTGACCAGTCCGGCGCTGTCGCGCAACTGTAGGCCAGCTAGGCTGGCAAGCCAGGTCGCCCACCCTAAGTGCGCTGCCACGAACCTCGCCGAAAGGGGGTGCGCACACTGAGCATGACCAAGACCTGTTCAGACGCCGCCTAAGCCCCTTGTCCCGCGACAAGGGGCTTAGTGGTTAATTACCGAAGACTACAGATAACTTTGAGGAGGCATCGCATGTTGCATCGCTGGAGACTTGCTAGCTTGTCCCTGCTGCTGAGCCTGGGGCTGGCCCTGCCGCTGGCGGCGTGCGCGCCGCTGCCAACCGTCGTGCCGACCGAAGCGCCGACCGAAGCGCCCGCGCCAACTGACACCGCCGCGCCCGCGCCCACCGAGGACAGCACGATTACGGTGGTTGACAGCCTGGGCCGCGAGGTGACCCTGACCGCGCCGCCGCAGAAGATTGTGTCGCTGGCGCCCTCGAACACCGAAATCCTGTTTGCGCTGGGCGCGGGCGACCGGCTGATCGGCCGCGACGAGTTCTCCGACTACCCGGCCGAAGCGCTGGACGTGCCGAGCATCGGCAGCCTGTATCCCTCGGTGAACACCGAGGCGGTGGTGGCCCTGGAGCCAGACCTGGTGCTGGCGGCGGGCATTACCAACCCGGATGACGTGCAGAAGCTGGCTGATCTGGGCCTGACGGTCTT
Source organism: Anaerolineales bacterium (assembly GCA_020850595.1). GTDB lineage: Bacteria > Chloroflexota > Anaerolineae > Anaerolineales > UBA6663 > JADZEK01. The sequence continues at coordinate 101,660 of JADZEK010000034.1, read as the reverse complement.
CACCACGCGCATTGCCGGCACGATTGACGACATCTATGCCGACATCACGGATGTGGGCACGTTGATCGGGAAGGACGAGGCGGCCGCCGCGCTGGTGGCGCAGATGCAGGCGCGCGTGGCGGCGGTAGAGGCGGCGACGGCCAATGTGACCGAGCGCCCGACCGTGTTTTACGAGCTAGACGCGACCGACCCGAGCAGCCCGTACACCACCGGCCCGGGCACCTTCAACGACCAACTCATCAACCTGGCGGGCGGCGAGAACGTGGGCAACCTCTCGACCGAGATGTACTTCCAGATCAGCTTGGAGCAACTGGTGGCGGCCGATCCGCAGATCATCGTGCTCGGCTCATCCCTCTACGGCGGGCAAACGCCGGAGTTGGTGGCGGCGCGCGATGGGTGGGCCAACATCAGCGCGGTGAAGACTGGCAAAGTCTACACGTTCAACGATAATCTCATCAGCCGGCCCGGCCCGCGCATCGTGGACGGGCTGGAAGAACTGGCTAAGCTGATTCACCCTGAACTGTTTCAATGACCGTTCGTCCGACCCGTTCTGCTTCCGCGCCGGCCAGCCCGGCGCGGAAGCCCGACGACTTCCCGCCGCGCGCACTGACGCCCAACCCCAGCCGCAGCCTGGCGCTGCTGGCAGTGTGTCTGGTCGCGCTGATCGGCGCGGCGCTGCTGGCTGTCGTGATCGGGTCGGTGGCCGTGCCGCTAGACGCGGTGCTGGCGCTGCTGGGTGAGCGACTGATGGGCCTGGGCGCGACGGCATGGCCGGATAAGTACCGCACGATCCTGTTCGACATCCGCCTGCCGCGCATCGCCTTCATCGCCGTCACAGGGGCGGCGCTGGCCTCGGCGGGCGCGGCGTATCAGGGCTTGTTCCGCAACCCGTTGGCAGACCCGTACCTGGTGGGGGTGGCCTCGGGCGCGGGGCTGGGCGCGACGCTGGCGCTGACGCTGCAAACGCCGGGGACGTTCCTGGGGCTGGGGCTGGTGCCGGTCGGGGCGTTTTTGGGCGCGCTGGCGACGGTGGGACTGGTGACGTTGAGCGCGCAGGTGGGGCGGCGGGTGCCGATCTCCACTATGCTGCTGGCGGGCGTGGCGATCGGCGCGTTCGCCTCAGCCCTGACCACCTTCTTGATGCTGCGCACGCCGGAAGGGCTGCGGCGCGCCTTCAACTGGCTGCTGGGCGGCTACACCGGCGGCGGCTGGGAGGCGGTGCTGGTGATCTTGCCGTATGTGGGCGTGGGGTGGGTCGTGCTGCAACTGCACGCCCGCGCGCTGAACGTGCTACAACTGGATGAGGAGCAGGCGCGGCAGTTGGGCGTGAACGTGGAGCGCGTGAAGGCGGCGGTGGTGCTGGCGGCCACACTGATGACGGCGGCGGTGGTAGCCTTTGGCGGGCTGACTGGGTTCGTGGGGTTGGTGGTGCCGCACGCGCTGCGACTGATGGGTGGGCCGGATTATCGCCGCCTGCTGCCGTTGTCGGCGCTGGGCGGCGCAGCATTCCTCATCCTGGCGGACCTGGTGGCGCGCACGGCGCTGGCCCCGCAGGAACTGCCGGTTGGCGTGGTGACGGCGCTGGCGGGCGCGCCGTTTTTTGTGTTCTTGCTGCGCCGCCTGAAGCGATCGGTGTTTTAGCCATGACGCGCCTGACGATCAGTGATTTAGCCGCGGCTTACAGTAACGGCTTGGTGTTGCGTTCGGTGAGCCTGGAGGTGGGCGCGGGCGAGGTGGTGGCGCTGGTAGGGCCGAACGGCGCGGGCAAGTCTACGCTGATCAAGGTGCTGAGCGGCGTGCTGGCGGCGCGCAGCGGGCGGGCCGAGTTAGACGGGGCAAACCTGCTGCATTTGCCGCCCGCGCAGCGCGCCCGGCGTGTGGCGGTGGTGCCGCAGATGCTCCACTTGCCGGAAGGTTTCACGGTGGGGGAGATCGTGCTGATGGGCCGCACGCCGCACCTGCCGTTGTGGGGGGGCGAGAGCCGCCACGACTGCGAGGTGGCCTGGGCGGCCATGCGCCGCACGCAGATCGAGCCGCTGGCGGATCGGCCGGTGGGCGAGCTTTCCGGCGGGGAGCAGCAGCGGGTGGTGCTGGCTCGCGCGCTGGCGCAGGAGCCGCGCGCGCTGCTGCTGGACGAGCCGACGGCGCACCTGGACTTGAAGCACCAGGTGACGGTGCTGGAACTGGTGCGGGCGCTGGCGCGCGAGCAGCAGTTGGCGGTGCTGGTGACGCTGCACGACTTGAACCAGGCCGCGCTGTATGCCGACCGCGTAGCGCTGATGGCGCGCGGCACGATCGTGGCGCAAGGCCCGGCGGCGGAGGTGTTCACCGCCGAGCGGCTGAGCCAGGTGTACGATGTGAACATCGCGGTGAGCACGCACCCCTCGCACGGCACGCCGGTGGTGCTGGCCGACGGGGCGCGGTGAGGCTAGCGGGCGCGATGTACCGGGGGGATTTTTGCCACGAATGAACGCGAACGGGAAACGAATGAGCACGAAACGGGAAAGCGCGAGGCGGGTGGGGGCGACTGGCGGCCCAGCCGGTGAGCGGCTCAACACCGGGCAGGGGAACGGCCGATGCCACGACTGACGAAATTGTATACGCGCCGAGGCGACGACGGCGAGACGAGCCTGGGCGGCGGCCAGCGCGTGGCCAAGGATGCGCCGCGTGTGCAGGCCTACGGCACGGTGGACGAGCTGAACGCCGCGCTGGGCGTGGCGCTGGCGCTGGGCCTCAGCCCGCGGCTTGACGAGACGCTGCGGCCGATTCAGAACGAGCTGTTTCACCTTGGCTCGGACCTGTGTTTTCGGGAAGCCGATAAGGCCAGGCGCCCGCTGCCGCAGATTGAACCGCGCCACATTGAGCACCTGGAACAGCTGATTGATGAGTTCAACCAGGTGGTGGGGCCGCTGCAAAACTTCATCTTGCCGGGCGGCGGCGCGGCGGCGGCGCAGCTGCAACTGACACGCACCATCTGCCGCCGCGCTGAGCGAGCCGTGGTGACGCTGGCTCGGCGCGAAGCCATCGGCCGCTACACTCTGCACTACCTTAACCGCCTTTCGGATCTGCTGTTCGTCGCCGCCCGCTATGAGAACCACCAGCGCGGCGTTGATGAACCGCTCTGGGACTCACACGCCTAACTATGCCACTCCAACTGCCCACCCTCCCGCCGCTCGACACCGCCGCCGCTGATGCGGCGCGCGCCAGACAGGCAAGCCTGACCAAGCCGCCGGGCAGCCTGGGGCGATTAGAAACGCTGGCGGCGCAACTGGCGGCCATCACCGGGCGAGCGCGGCCGAGCGTGGCGCGCAAGGCCGTGATCGTGATGGCCGGCGACCACGGCGTGACACACTCGGGGGTGAGCGCGTACCCGGCGGCGGTGACGCCGCAGATGGTGCTCAACTTTGTGCATGGCGGCGCGGCCATAAATGTGCTGGCGCGCCAGGCGGGGGCGCGCGTGGTGGTGGTGGATGTGGGCGTGGCGGCGGATCTGCCGGAACAGCCGGGGCTGTTGCGGCGCAAGGTGGCCTATGGCACGCAGAACTTCACGCACGGCCCGGCGCTGACGAAAGACCAGGCCGAGGCGGCGGTGCAGGTGGGCCTGGAGGTGGCCGCGGCGGAGTGCGACGCCGGGCTGGACCTGCTGGCGACGGGCGACATGGGCATCGGCAATACCACGCCCTCTGCCGCGATTGTGGCGGCGGTGACGGGCGCGCCGGTGGCGCAGGTGACCGGGCGCGGCACGGGCGTGGACGACGCCGGGCTGGCGCGCAAGGTGGCAGCGATTGAGGCGGCGCTGCGGCTGAACCAGCCCAACCCCGCCGATGCGCTGGACGTTCTGGCGAAGGTGGGCGGGCTGGAGATCGGCGGGCTGGCGGGGGTGATGCTGGGCGCGGCGGCGCGGCGCGTGCCGGTGGTGATTGACGGCTTCATCTCCGGCGCGGCGGCGCTGATTGCGGCCGGGCTGGACCCGACGGTGACGGGCTACCTGATCGCCGCGCATCGTTCGGTGGAGATCGGGCATCGCGCGCTGCTGGCCCACCTGGGCCTGACGCCGCTGTTCGACCTAGACCTGCGGCTAGGCGAGGGCACAGGCGCGGCGCTGGCCTTTCAGGTGGTGGAGGCGGCGGTGCGCCTGCACAATGAAATGGCCACCTTCGCCGAGGCGGGTGTGAGCGATAAGGACTGATGGAGTTTTCCGTTTCTGTTTGCGGTTGAGAGGGGCGCTTGCTAATTTACCCGCAACCGTTGCCGTGAAATGGGGCGGTGGGGCGCTAACAAGCCCTTGGCCGTCGGCGCCATCGGGCCGGCGCCAGGGGTCAGTACCATGCCTGGTTGCGGATTAGGCCATTTCCTGGTGATACGCGCATGTGGCTGGCCTTCAGCTTTCTAACCACGCTGCCGGTGCCGCGCCGCTGGCAGACTGCCCCGCTTCCCGGCGATTTGGGTCGGGCAGCGCTGTACTTCCCGCTGGTGGGGCTGGTGTTGGGGGCGCTGCTGGCGGCCGGCGACTGGCTGGCGGGGCGCACCTTTCCGGAGTTGCTCAGCGGCGCGCTGGTGGTGGCGCTGTGGGCCGCGCTGACCGGCGGGCTGCACCTGGACGGCCTGGCCGACTGCGGCGATGGGCTGCCGGCGGCGGCCACGCCCGAGCGACGGTTGGAGATCATGCGCGACCCGCGGCTGGGCACGTTCGGCGGGCTGAGCCTGATCTTGTTCGTGCTGCTGAAGGTGCTGGCCGTTGCTGGGTTGGGGAGCGCCGGGCTGGGACGCGCTGCGCCATTATTGATTGCGCCGCTGGCCGGCCGCTGGCTGCTGCTCTTGATGGCGCGGCAGCCGAATGCGCGGCCGGGCGGGCTGGGAGCAGATTTCGCGCTGGGGTTGCAGCCGCGCGCGCTGTGGGCAGTAGGGGCAGCGACGCTGCTGGTGGCTCTGCTGGGCGGCTGGCGCGGCCTCTTGGGGCTGGCGCTGGCGCATGGGGAGGCCTGGCTGGTGTGGCAGGCGGCGCGGGCGCGGCTGGGCGGCGTGACCGGCGACGTGCTGGGGCTGACGGTAGAGCTGAGCGAGTTGGTGGTGCTGCTGGCGTTCTCTGGGGGCGGGAGCCTCTCTTGATGACCTCTCTTCGGTTGGGCACAACCTCCTATATCCTCCCGGCCGGGCTGGCCGACAATGCGCGTTATCTGCGCGACTACGCTCAGGACATGGAACTGGTGCTGTTTGACCTGCCCGACGGCCAATGCAACTATCCAGATGCGGCTGAAGCGGCGGCGCTGCGGGCCGTGGGCGAGCAGGGGTTGAGCTACACCGTGCACTTGCCGCTCGATCTGCGGCTGTGGGCCGATGGCAGTGCCACTCATCCCTCGCTGGCGCAGGCGCGGCGCGTGATCGAGCTGACGGGCGGCCTGCAGCCCTGGGCGTATGTGCTGCACCTGGACGGCCGGGAGCTGCTGGCGGCGCAACGCACGGGGCAGGCGACGGCGGCGATGGCGGTGGCGTGGCAGGCGCAGGCCGCGCGGGCTTTGGAGTTCGCGGCCGATTGGGCGGGCGAGCCGGAGCGTCTGGCGGTGGAGAACCTGGAAGGCTATCCGCTCGATTTCATCCTGCCGGTGCTGGAACGGGTGCCGGTGAGCCGCTGTGTGGATATAGGCCACCTGTGGCGCGACGGCCACGACCCGCTGCCCTATCTGCGGGCGGCGCTGCCGCGCCTGCGCGTGGTGCATTTGCACGGCCTCAACGCTGAGGGCCGCGATCACCAGTCGCTGGTCCATCAGCCGCGCGAGCAGCTGGCGCCGGTGCTGGCGCTGCTGCGCGAGGCCGAGTATCGCGGCGTGTTGACGCTGGAAGTCTTTGGCGAGGCTGATTTTCACAGTTCGTTGGCGGCGCTGGCCGCAGCTGCACAGCCGGAGATTCCTTGATAAAACGCAGTGCGCAGCCGGTGACGCTCGCGCAGGGCGAGGCGCGGAACATTCTGCTGGCCGCGCAGGGGTTGGCCCAGCCGCCGCGGCGCGCGGCCCGCCGGCGCGACGTGCTGGCCGCCATTCGGCGCATGGCGGCGCTGCAAGTGGACACGATCAACGTGATCGCGCGCAGCCCATACCTGGTGCTGTGGAGCCGGCTGGGTGACTACGACCCCGCCTGGCTCGATGGTCTGCTGGCCGAGGGCCAAGTCTTTGAGTATTGGGCGCACGCACTGTGCTTTCTGCCGCGCGAGGACTACCCGCTCTACCGGCGGGCGATGCTAGACAGCCCGCGAGGTTGGAACGACGCGCGCGACTGGCTGAGCGACCACCACGAGCTGGCAGCGCATGTGCTCGGCCGGATCCGGCGGGAGGGCGGGCGGCGCTCGGCCGACTTTGAGACCGAACAGAAGCGCAGCGGCCAATGGTGGCATTGGAAGGACGAGAAGACGGCGCTGGAGTGCCTATTCATCACCGGCGAGTTGATGATCGCGCGGCGGCAGGCGTTCCAGCGGGTGTATGACCTGCGCGAACGGGTGCGGCCAGACTGGGAGGATGGGCCGGAGGCGGCCAACGTGCCGGACTGCGAAACGGTGCGGCTGGCGCAGACGCTGCGGGCGGTGGAGGCGCTGGGCGTGGCGCACGCGAGCTGGGTGCCCGATTATTTTCGGCACCCCAAGACCGGCAGCGCCCAGCGGCTGGAGGCCCTGGCCGCCGAGGGGCTGGTGCGGCGCGCGCAGATCGAGGGGCTGCCCGGCCCGGCCTACCTGAGCCGCCGGGCGGACCTGAAGACGCCCGCCACTACCACTACGCTGCTCTCGCCCTTTGACCCGGTGGTGTGGGACCGGCAGCGCGCGCGTGAATTATTCAACTTCGACTACACAATTGAGGTCTACACGCCCGCCGCCAAACGGCGATTTGGCTATTTCACGCTGCCTATCTTGCACCGCGGGGCGCTGGTGGCGCGGCTGGACCCCAAGGCGCACCGGGCGCAGGGCGTGTTCGAGGCGCGGTCGCTGGCGCTGGAGCCGGGGGTGAAGGCCACTGAAACGCTGGCAGTGGAGTTGGCGGCGGCGCTGCACGGCCTGGCGGCGTGGCACGGCACGCCCGAGGTGAGGCTGGGCCGCGTGACGCCCGCGCGCCTGGGGCGCGACTTGCGCGCAGGGCTGAAGGCGCTCGCCTGATGCGGACGCTAACGCTGGTGCTGGGCGGGGCGCGCAGCGGCAAGACGCGCTATGCGCAGGAAGCGGCGGCGCAGCGGGCGGGGCCGGTGCTGTACGTGGCGACGGCCGAGGCAGGGGATAGCGAGATGGCGGAGCGCATCGCCGCGCACCGCGCCGAGCGGCCGGCCCGGTGGGCCACGCTGGAAGCGCCGCTGAACGTGGGGGCGGCCATTCAGCGCGTGACGCCCGCGCCGGCCGTGGTGGTGGTGGATTGCCTGACGCTACTGGCAAACAATGTGATCGTGCCGCTGCCGGAGGACGCGAGCCAGGCCGAGGCCGACGCGGCGCTGATGGGCGAGGTAGACGGGCTGCTGGCGGCGTACGCGACGGGCGAGGCGGAGTGGCTGGTGGTGTCGAACGAGGTGGGGTTGGGGCTGGTGCCGCCGTACCCGTTGGGGCGCGTGTATCGCGATGCGCTGGGGCGGGCCAACCAGCGCCTCGCGGCAGCGGCCGACAATGTGTTATTCATGGTGGCGGGGCTGCCGCTGGTGGTGAAGGGCCGCGCGCTGGAGTAGCGGAGGCGGTTACGGTCGGCCGTGAGGTCGTGGGCGGACGGCGGTCCGGCGGGACCAAGCACCGTAGCCGGCGCGGACGAAGGCTGGGCCGGGCGAGCCGGCGGCAACGAGGCGCGGGCAACAATCCCCGTTAGTTTTCCACGAAGCTCCAAGCCGGGCCGAAAAGCCCCGGGGTGGGCAGGCCGCCGCCGGTGGTGAGCATGGCGATGCGGTCGTCGGGGAACGACACGAACACGACATCGAACATCGAATAGCGGGTGTCGAGCCGCGGCTGGAGCGTGAGGCTGTAGCTCTGGGCGGGCGTGGTGGCCCAGCCTAGCGCCTCGCGTAAGAGGCCGCTGCCGCCCATGGGCTGGGTGTCGAGCGTGGCCCAGACGGTGCTGAAGTGGAGGCCGGGGGCGTACAGGTCGGCTTGCGGCGCGGGGCCGACCTCGACCGGATCGCCTTCGGGCAGTTGGATGGTCCAGGCCAGGAACTGGTCGGGCCGCTGCGGCAGCACGTAGACCTCACCGGTGTCGCTGCGCCAGAGCATGTAACCATACTCAAAGGCCTGAAACTCGCCGGGCACAGTCTTTGGCTCGCTGCGGCAGGAATTGACCTCGGGCGCCGAGGCGTAGAACGGGATGTAGCACAGCAGCGGCAGCGGGTCGGTCTGGACGCTCACCGTGTGGCTGGCCGCGTCGCTTGCCACTAACTCAAAACGCAGCGCCTCACGCGCATCCAGGGCAACCGGCAGTGTGAGGTTGCCGCTGCCGGCGCCGGTGTAGGCGGGCGCGGCCTGCCGGTTCCAGCGGTCGGTCTTCCAGTCATGATCCATGCGGTAGAGGCTGACGCCCGCGGCGGCGCGCACCGTCCAGGTGAGGCGCACGACGTTGCCGCGCTGCACGGGCGTCGGGCCGGCGTCGAACGCCAAGATCGCCAGGCCGTCGCCGGGGGCGGGGGTAAGGGTGGCGCTGCCCCCGCCGCTGCCGCTGGGCGTGCCGCCGCCCGAGGCGTTGGGCGGAGTGACCGTGACGCCGGGAATCGGGATGCACAGCACCTGCCCGGCGGTGAGGTTCTCGGGATCGGCCAGGCCATTGGCGTCGGCTAGCGCCTGCCAGGTGAGGCCGTAGTCGTCGGCAATGAGCTGGAGCCACTCGCCGGGCTGCACCGTGCGCATGGCCTGGCAGCCGGGCGGCAGGTCGGGCGTGCCGTCGTCCAACAAGAGCGGGGTAGCCGTCTGCACAGGCCCCGGTGTTTCGCCGGGGCCGAGGGGCGAGGGCGTGGCGGTGACATTGGCCGGGGCTGCGGTGGTGAGGTCGGGCGAAGGGGAGCTAAATGCGCCGGCGGTGGGGTCGGTCGGCGCGCCGAGCGTGCCCAGCGCCAAGGCGGTAGCAGTTTCGGCGACACCGGGCAGCAGCGTGGGGCCGGGTGTGGCGGAGGGCGGCTCGGGCGTGCCGACGAACGAGACGGTGGGCGGCAGGTTGGGGGCCGGCATGGTGCAACCGGCGACCAGCGCGGCGGCGAGGCAGGCGACGAACAGGCGCAGGCAGGTTCGCTTGGGCATCAAAGCATTGTAGCGTGGGCGGGCCAATTGCGGTAACAAGCGGGGTCAGGCGCGCCGGTCGTTTCTCGTTTTTGGTTCCACGGCCGGGCGGCGCCGGCGTGGAGATTGGCGCTTGGGCCTGGGGGCGGGCGCGGTCTGCGGGGCACGGCGTTCATCCAATAGGCGGCCGGCCCAGCGCTCAAACGCGGCGCGCTCGGCCACGCCGGGCAGCCCGGCGGCGATAGCGGTGACAACGGCCTGAGCGCGGGCGCCCCACTGGTCCGCTTCGGCAGCCGCGTCCAACTCCGCCGCGACCCCGGCCAGCTCGGCCAAGATGGGCCACAGCAGCCGGCGCGCGCCCAACGCCTCGGCCTCGGGGCGCGCCTCCAACAGCAGGGCGCGCGCGGCCGCGAGTTGCCCGGTCAGCCGTAGGGCCTGGGCCAGCATGAGGCGGCCTTCGATGATGAGCGGCGGCGCCTGGAAGGCCTGCATGGCGGCCAGCCGGCCTTCAGCGTCGGCCACGGCGTCGGGAGCGCGCCGGGCGAGTGCCAGTTCGCCATGGGCGCGGTAGAGACCGCTGGCCATGGGCAACATGTGCTGGACGGAGGCCAGCGGCACGCGCTCCAGCGTTTCGGCGGCGGAGGCGAGTTGGCCGAGGCGAATTTGGGCCAGAGCCAGGGCGCTGACACCCATGGGGCGCATGGCGGGCAGGCGCGTCTCGGCGAACTCGAAGGCGGCCTGGGCCTCGTCGAGCGCGGCGGGCGCCTGACCGAGATCGAGCAACAGGGCGGCCAACTGGGCGCGGTTGAGCGCGAACGCGCCCAAGAAGCCCGCCAGACCCGCCAGCCGCAGACACTCGCGCACGACGCTCAGACCGGTGGCGTACTCGCCGCGATACCAATGCGCAATGACCGCGCCGGTCAGGCAGTAGGACTGCCCCCATAGGTTGTTGATGCTGCGTGAGATGCGGCCGGCTTCGGTCGAGGCGGCCACGGCGCGATCGAAGTCGCCGCGCATGGCCGCGTAGTAGGAGGTGGTGGAGAGGCTATCGGCCAGCATGGGCAGGTTGCCCAGCGCGCGCCAGCGCTCGGCGACGTCGTGCGCGGCGGCCTGCTGTTCGGGCCAGGCGCCGAGCGCGCCGTAGACATGCAGCAGGTCGTTAAGGGACGCGGCCTCCTGCTCCACGTCGCCGGCGGCGCGCGCCAGCGCCAACGACTGCTCGCCGCTGGCGCGGGCGGCCGGCATGTTGCCGGTGAAGCGGTGCAGGTTGAGTGTGTTCCAGTGGACGCCCGCCTGCGCTTCCAGATCGCCCAGGGCCTCGGCCAGCGGCAGGGTGGCGGCGGCCAAGCGCAACCCTTCGTCTGGGTTGAACAAAGGATTGAGGGTGGCGCGCAGCTTACCCTGATACACAAGCCCGCGCAGCTTCAGGCGCTGATCGCCGTGGGCCTGGCCGGCGGCCTCGAGCGCCTGGTAGTTTTCGAGAGCTTCAGGAAAACGGCCGAGCAGTTCCAGCGCCCGGCCGCGGGCGGCGAACAGGGTCGCCAGCTCCGCCGTGGCACCGGCGCGCTGGGCCCACTCCAGCGCGAGGGTGAAGTGCGTCAGGGCCTCGGCGTTGGCGAACCGGGTCAGAGCCGCCTGGCCGGCGTGGGTGGCGTGGTCCTGCGCGCGGGCGTCACCGGCCTCGTGGTAATGCTGGGCCAGCAGCGCGGCCAATTCCGGCGAGATGGGCTGGCCGGAGACAGCCTGCATGGCTTCCAGCGTTTCGGCCGCGGCCAGGTGCAGACGCTTGCGGTCGGCGCGGACCAGCGAGGCATAGACGGCTTCGCGCACCAGGGCGTGACGAAAGCGATAGGCCGGTTCGGGCTGGTTGGTGATCAGCCGGATCAGGTCGGCGCGTTCAAGGGTGCTGAGGCGTTGGGGCAGACTCATGGAGGGCATTATAGACTGGGAGGCGGTGAAGGTGATGATCGGCCATCCGGCCGCCGCACGCTTTTTCCGAACGGACCAGCGACATCCGGTGAGTGCGGCGCGGACAACCATTGGGTGGCGGCCCGCGACAAGTGGGGCCATGCGCTTGCGGCGGTGCGCTATAATGCCGCCCGCGTCCGACGATAGGAGCCTGTTACGATGACTGAGAAGCCCGCCCCGCTCTCCGCCGACCTGGTGCGCGCGTTTGTGATTGCCGGGCACGGCGACCTCGACCAAGTAAAGGCCATGCTGGCCAAGACGCCCAGCCTGATCAACGTCGCGTGGGACTGGGGCGACGGTGATTTCGAGACGGCGCTGGGCGGCGCGGCGCACGTGGGCCAGCGCGAGGTCGCGCTGCATTTGCTCGCGCGTGGAGCGCGGTTTGACCTGTACGCCGCAGCGATGCTGGGGCAGTTGGAGGTGGTGAAGGCGATCCTGACGGCCAACCCGGCGGCGCGGTTTGCGCCAGGGGCGCATGGGATTCCGCTGCTGGCGCACGCGCTGCGGGGCGGCGCGGAGGCCGCGGCGGTGGTGGACTATCTGAATAGCCTGCCGAGTTGAGGCCAGGTGAGGCGAGAGAAAAGAAACGGCGTCGAGTCGGAGACGACTCGACGCCGTTTAGCGTTCAGACAGGATGATGGCAGTGGGCGGGGGCCGCTCAATGGAGCGGTCCAACGGGAGCGGGGACGCATGGTGGTCGGGCGGACCGTGTAGGGCGAGTGGCGGCCCTTCGACCTTTGGTCGCCGGCCGCCAACCTCCAGCGCTAAGCGCGTTCGAGGCCGCTGACGGCGGTGAGGACGCCCAGTCCGACGTAAACACCGCCGGTGACGTAATGTTGGGCTTTAAGGAAGCGCGCGCTGCGCTTGAGCCAACCGCCGAGCGTGCCCGCCAGCAGGGCGTAGGCGCCGTCGGTGCAGAGCGCCAACGCGACGAACAGCAGCCCGAGGATCAACATCTGTCCTGGCGCGCTGCCGCGACGCAGGTCTACAAACTGCGGCAGGAAGGCGAGGAAGAACAGGCTGAGCTTGGGGTTGAGGACGTTGACGACGATGCCTTGCGCGAACACCTGCGAAAGCCGGCGCGGGGCGATGGTAACAGTTTCGGCCGATGCCGGCTGGGAGAGCAGCTTGCGCAGGCCCAGGTAGATGAGGTAGGCCGCGCCGAGGTATTGCAGGGCGTGGAAGGCCAGGGCTGACGACAGCACCAGGGCCGAGAGGCCCAGCGCCGCGGCGAGCACCTGGATGAGCGTGCCGGCAGCCAGGCCGGTGACGGAGACGAGACCGGCGCGGCGGCCCTGGTTGATGCTGCGGGCCAGGACGTAGAGCACGGCCGGCCCGGGGGTCAACAGCAGCACGAGCGCGGCGATGGTGAATAGCCCGATGGTGGTCGTGCTTGGCATAGTGGCTCTCGCATGGCCGGCCCAGGGACGAAGCGCCCATTGTCCCTGTCGGCGGCTTCGGCGTCAAGACTCCGGGGCTGGACAAGCGTGTCAGGGCGGGCACAGGTGGTTACTGGGCGCGGGTGTCGAGCGGCAGTTAGCGCCGGCGAAAGTGTGGGCGCAGGCGGGCGAACAGGCCGGGGGCCAGACGCTGAAGCTGCCGCGCAGCCACCCGGCGCGGGGTGTTGAGGTAGTGCAGCGCGAGCACGAACGGATGCACACGACCCTGGTAGCGCTGTTGCGACTGCCGCCGCAGCCAGGCGACGGCGCCGGAGGCGCGCAGCGCCCAATCCACGACCGCCCACGCGCCGCCGGAGCGACAATAGACCAACGGCACGCCGCGGCCGAAGGCGGCCAACTCGGAGAAGCTGCTCCACCAGGTGCCCACGACCGCATCGGTGGCGCGCAGCAGCAGCAAATCAACCAGCGCATCTTGCACGCCCGCCACTGCGCCGTTGTCCAGCGTACGGGGTTCAGTCCAGACCACGCGCTCGCCGAACTCGGCGCGCAGCTTTTCGCGCACGCCTTCGTGGCGCACTGCGCCGGTCACGGGGTCGGGGCCGCCGTCGTCGGTGCTGAGGAACAGCCCGGCATCGGGCCAGCGCGCCAGCAGGCGGCGGAGGGCGGCGAGGGCGGGGCCAGTGTTGTGGACGATATAGGGGTGCAGGCGCACGAACTCGCCGCGCCGCAGGTGGACGCCGAGCATGCGCGGCCGGAAGCGCGTGGCGCGAAAAGCAGCGACACGCTCACGCACCTGGGGCACGGGACGCAGTTCGCTGAAAAGGGCGGCTGCGCGGGCCAGCAGCGGGGCATGGCCGGGGCAAAACTGCGGGTCTACCAGCCACGTGGCGCTGCTGAGGGCGAGGGCGGGCCGGGGGGAGGTGGCGAGGTCGAACCAATCGCGGCCCAACACGCCGCCCAGGTCGGGGAGCCACTCGGCTTCGGGCGGCGGCGGATCGAGGGTAACTGCGCCCCAGTCGTTCTCGAAGAGCGCCTCGTAAGGAGCGCCGCTCTTGGCGCGCACCGGCCAGTGCATAACGAAGCGCCGGCCGGTGGCCTCGGCCAGCGCCACGCCCGAGAGCAAGACGCGCAGCCGATTGCTGAGTCCGCCATAGCAGGCCACGGTGAGCGACCAGGAGGCGGGGCCGGGCGCGGCGGCCGCGGAGAGTTCGGTCACACTGTGGCGCGCAGGGCGCGGCCCAGGCGGCGGGCGGCCTCGGCCAGTTGGTCGGCGGGGTAGTAGCTAAAGGCCAGCCGCAGCGCCTGGCGGCCGCCGCCATCCAGATGGAAGCGCGGGCCAGGCAGGTAGGCGACGCCTTCGGCTTCGGCAGCAGGCAGCAGGGTGGCGCTGTCGGCGCCCTCCGGCAATTCGACCCAGACGAAGAAGCCGCCCCTCGGCGTTTCGAGGCGGCAGCCGGCCGGCAGATGTTCGCGCAAGGCGGCGAGGAGTGTGTCGCGGCGGTGGCGGTAGGCGGCGCGCACATTGGCTACGTTGCGGTCGTAATCACCTGCCGCGCACAGGGCGGCCACGACCAGCGCGGTGAAGTGGTTCAGGCCGCCGCCGCTGTCGAGCAGGCCGCCGTCGGCCAGCGGCCGAATGAGGTCTGGCGGGGCGGTCAGCCAGCCGAGGCGCAGGCCCGGCGCAAGCGACTTGGAGAAGGCGCCAAGCCGCGCCACGCCGCCTGCGGGGGCCAGGCTCCAGAGCGAGGGCGGGGCAGGCGCATCGTAGGCCAACTCGCGGTAGACATCGTCTTCGAGGATAAGCAGGCCCGCCGCCTGCGCCAGCGCCACCAGGGCGGCGCGGCGGTTGGCGGCCAGCGAGCGGCCGGTGGGATTGCTAAAGGTCGGCACCAGGTAGAGGGCGCGCGCTGGGCGGCCCGCACGTTCTTGGGTGGTGATGGCTTCGGCCAGCGCGTCGAGCCGCAAGCCGCCGGCGTCGGCGGGCACGGGCACGAGGGTAAGGCCCTGGTCGCGCATGATGCGTAAGGCCAGGTGGTAGGTAGGCGACTCCACCAGCACCACGTCGCCGGGCCGGGTGATGCGGCGCAGCACTAACTCCAGCCCGAGGGAGATGCCGCTGGTGACGAGCAGTTCTTCCGGGGCCGGGCGGCGACCCTCGTGGGCGGCGATGCGGTCGAGCAGGTAGGTCACCAGCGGGCCAGGGCCGTTGGCGTAGCCGTATTGCAGCATGTCGGGGCCAAACGTGGCCAGCGCGGCTGCGCCGGCCCGCTGCAAGGCGGTGACCGGCAGCAGCTCGGGCGCGGGGTGGCCCCAGGCCAGGTCGAGTTGGCCGGGGGCGGTCGTCATCTGAATGATGGGCAGGGCCTGGCGCATGGTGGGCCTTTTAGTCGTGGTCGCGCTGCAATCGCTGCCAGGAGATGCGGCCGCAGTTGCGGCAGCGGCGCAACATGCGCGAGTTGCCATAGGCCTTGTAGCGAATGCCGCCCAGGTCCCAGATGGAAACGGCATGGGCGCAGTGGGGGCAGTGGAGCTTCCAGGCGCGGCTGTCGGCTTCCATAGCGGCGGCGGTGGCCGGGGAGACGAAGGCGAAGATAACGCGCTGAGTGAGGGAACGGGTGGAATCAGTCATCGGAACCTTCGAACAGAGTACCGCGCCGCCAGGCAAGGAAGTAGCCGCCGTTGATGACGACGGCCAGCACCAGCGCCGCGGGGCCGAGCAGGCAGGGCAGCAGCCACAGCTCCCATAGGCTGTTGATGCGAGCGTCCTGCGGATTGTCGGGGTTGTAGCGCAGCGTGACGCGCTCGCCCACGGCGTAGGCGGGCGGGCTTGCGCTGTTCGGGCTTTCAAAGGCGTAGGTCTGGCCGTTGACTTCGTACTCGATGACAGGCTTGTAGGTGTCGCCGTCACTGTCGGAGACGACGCGGTTCTCGATGACGGTACCGGTGACGGTGCGACCGCTGGTGGTGAGGGTGTAGCTGCCGTAGCCGTACCAGGCCGCGACGCCGAGCATGACGACCCACATCAAGTTGAAGACGACCCAGCCGCAGCCCGCCCCGAGGCCGTTCCAGCAGCCGGAGATGAAACTGGTGGATTTCTCGAGTGCGCCGGCCATGAGCGCGCCGCCTCAGGCCGGGGTGTGCGCGCCGATGAAGGCCAGCACGCGCCGCCAGGCGTCGGCCGACTCGGCGGCGTACTGGGCGGCGCTGCGGTCAAAGAAGCTGTGCGGTGCGCCGGGGTAGGTAACAATGTCGTGCTCGACGCCGACCTGGGCGAGATTGGCTTGCAGCGCGGCCACCTGCTCCGGCGGGATGCCCTGGTCGGCGCCTCCAAACAGGCCCAGCACGGGGGTGTGGGCGTGGGCGGAGGCGTCGAGCGCGCTGCCGACGCTGTCGTCGAGCTTGCGGCTGAGGCCGGCGTAAAAGGCGATGACGCCGGCCAATCCATAGCCCTGGCCTGCGGCCACCAGGCTGAGTGAGCCGCCCCGGCAGAAGCCGAGAATGAAGGTGGCGCGCGCGGCGCCCTGGCCCTGGCGCAGGTGGGCCAGCGCGGCCCGGGTGTCGGCCTGAAGCGTGGGCAGGGTCATCTGCTGGACGTGCGGCAGGTACTCAAAGCCGTCGGCGCGGCTGGTGAGGCCCGCGGTGCGCCCAAAGTAGTCCATGGCGAGCGCGGCCACGCCGATTTCGGCGAAGCGCAGGGCCAGCTCTTTGTAGAACTGGTGCAGGCCGCGAATGTCGGGGTAGATGAGCAGCTGCGCGCCGCTGGGCGGAGTGGGGCAGGCCAGGTAGGCGTTGAAGCGGTTGCCGTCGGCGGCCGTGAGCACGAGGTCTGCGCCGGCGGCCGGGCGGGTCTGGCCGGGCGGCAGCGGCGGGCGGGCGTTATCGTCATAACACATGAGCAGCACCTCCTGGGTAAGCACCAATGATGCCGACGGGGGACGGCCGACATGATAGCGCAGCGCGGCCGTTTCCTCCAAATCGGCGCGGGTGTTGAGGAGCCGGCCCGCCATGGCGGAGGCTAGCCGCTGCGGTTGTGCTTAGCGGCTGGCCAGGAAGGTCGCGAAGAGCGCGAGGAGGGGCACGAGCACGGCGGCGGCGACGCTGAGGAAGGCGCCGGCCAGGCCGAGGCAGGTGGGCACGCCGACGACGAGGACGAGGAAGATTACCAGCCAGCGCATGGCCTGGCGGTTGGTCTCGTGCGCCGGGAGGGTCAGGCCGGGCCGACGCAGCTCGGCGAGCACGGCCACGGTGCTGCCACAGTACTGGCAGACTACCGTGGGCGCGGCGCCGGAGTAGGCGAGGCTGCCGCCGCAGCTGGGACAGGCAAAGGTTGGCATGGCTGACCTGGCACAGTTCCCGGATAGATGCTCACCGCGGCTGGTTGACGGGCCGGAACGGACGGATTATAGTCGCGAACGATCGGGCCGGCCACGCACCGGACTGTGCGCGACCCCCGAGTGGTCAAACGAGGAGTTCTTGAGTGAGCGCGAATCCGGCAGTATCGGTTGGCTATGGGGCGCTGCTGCGCAACAACCACAATTATCGCAACATCTGGTTCGGCGAGATTGTCAGCCTGTTCGGCGATTGGTTCAACCTGATCGCTTCGGCCGCGCTGGTGGCCAAACTGACCGGCTCGGGCGTGGCGGTGGGCGGGCTGTTCGTGGCGCGGATGCTGGCGCCGTTCTTCATCAGCCCGCTGGCCGGGGTGTGGGCCGATCGGTATGACCGGCGGCGGCTGCTAATGGCCTCGGACCTGGCGCGATTCGTGATTGTGATGGGGTTCTTGTTGGTGCGTAACCCCGGCGACGTGTGGCTGCTGTACACGCTCACCGTGCTGCAACTGGCGCTGAGCGGAGTGTTCTTCCCGGCGCGCAACGCCATCCTGCCGGACATCACGGCTCCCAACGAGCTGGGCGCGGCCAACGCGCTCAGTTCAACCACGTGGTCGGTGATGCTCTCAATCGGCGCGGCGCTAGGCGGGTTGGTGACGGGTGAGTGGGGTATCTACCCGGCCTTCGTGGTAGACGCGGTGAGTTTCTTGATCTCAGCCATCTTCATCTACCGCGTGACGTACACGCCGCCGGCGCGGGCCGCCCACACCAGCGGCGCGCGGGCGGCATTTGAGCAGTACGCCGAGGGGCTGGACTTCCTGCGCCGTAACGCGGACCTGTTGATGATCGCGCTGCTGAAGACCGCCTCGGGGCTGGTGATCTCAGGAGGGTTCCAGGTGCTGCAAGTGGTGATCACCGAACGTGTTTTCGTCATCGGCGAGGGTGGCGCAACGGCGCTGGGCCTGACCTACGCGGCAGTGGGCATCGGCACCGGCATTGGGCCAATCGCGGCGCGCTACTTCACGGGCGACCGCGTGTGGCCGCTGCGCGTGGCGATTGCCGTAGGGTTTGTGGCGGCGGCGGCGGGCCTGTTAATCATGGCGCCGCTTGCGAGCCTGGAGTGGGTGCTGGTCGGGTCGCTGCTGCGCGGCGTCGGCGCGGGCCTGATCTGGGTGTTCTCCACACAACTGCTGCTGCATCTGACGCCCGCACCGGTGCGCGGCCGGGTGTTCTCTAGCGACTTTGCAGGGCAGACACTGGCGAACGCGGTGGGGGCGGCGGTGATCGGCTGGGCGCTCGACGGCACGCGCCTGGGCCTGACCGGGCTGCTGGCGGTGCTGGGCGTGGCGACGCTGCTGGCGGCGGCCGGGTGGACGGCGTGGATCATGTTCGGCGTGAAGCGCGCGCCGCACGCCGAGTCGGCGGCGTAGACTGGCGGCGGCGGGTCGGGTGGCGGCTGGGTGCGGCGACGTGGGCGGGGGCGGCGCTCAGCGCTACAGGTCTGTCTGAATAGCTATCGTCTGGGTTCCGCAGTCACCGGTGATGGTCAGGTGGGTCTCGGTGCGTTCGGCGTGCAGTTCGCAGGCCCAGCGGCCGCTGGTGGTCACGTCCCAGGTGGTGGTGGCGGTGGCGGGGTCCTGGCTGCCAGAGCCGGTGAGGGTCAGGTCGCGCAGCAGGGCGCAGCTTTCCATGGTGAAGGCGTAGACTTCGTCATCCGGCACGAGGGTTAGTGTGCCGCCACGCCCACAGCCCACGCCTGCGGCCTCGACGCCATCCCAGTAGTAAAACTCCGGCAAGTAAGACAACTCATCTTCGAGGGCCAGGAAAGCTTCGGGCAGGCCGGCAAGCAGGCGCACGCTGCGCGGAGCGAGGGGCACGTAGGCATCCATGACGACGCCGGGGCACTCCGTCTCGCGGCTGGCTGGCGTCTCGCCGAAGAGCAGGAAGTTGGTGACGAGGTCGTCTTGGCAAGGTTCGCCGCGCCCGAAGATGACGTGCGGGCCGCCCTGCTGGGTGACGAGGTAGGCGTTGTCGAGTGCCTGGTAGACGGAGAGGCCGTTGCCGACCGGGGTGGCCGGGTCGGCCGTGGCGCCGAGGACGATGGTCGGGACGCCCTCGGCGCGCAGCGGGGCGGGGCGCGTGAGCACGGTGGTCGCAACCCCAGAGTACTGGGGGTTGGGCCAGTAGGCGCAGGGCAGGTCGCCATAGAAGAGGCTGCCCAGGCGAGGCAGGGCGCCTTCCACGTCGTCGCCGGCGCGCAGGTAGTTGAGGGCGCGCTGCTCGGGGGTGCTGCCGGGGTAGCCGTAATCCTGGCACTCCACGCCGTAGTAGATGGCCTCGGACCAGGTGGGGTCAGGGATCACGTCCAGGGTGAGCGGGTCGAGGCCGAGGTTTACGTAGAGGAGGCGGGCCAGGGGCACGAGGTCGTTGCGCGAGCCATAGGCGGCGAGGGCGCGGGTGAAGAGCAGGCGGTCGCCGGGGGTGTACATCTGCCCGGCGGCGACCACTTCCAGGTCGGCCAGGGTGAAGCTGCGGCGGTCAGCGACGGCGCCGGGCCGGGGGAAGCGAAAGGTGAGGGGGCCGTTGGCGAGGCGGCGGGCGAGACGGTCGTAGACCAGCTCGGGGCGGCGGCCGAGGTCGGCGCGACAAGCCGGGTCTTGGGCGCAGGCGGCCAGCGTGGCGGCGAGGGTGTCGCCAAAGGCCTGGGCTTGCTGGGCGTAATACTCAAAGCCGGTGAGGGTCAGATCTACCGTGCCGTCCAGGATGAGGCCTGCGAGGCGGCTGCCGTGGGCGCGGGCGTAGGTTTGGGCGTACTGGGTGCCGTAGCTCTCGCCGTAGAGCCAGAACTGTTCGACCTGCATGGCCTGGCGGAAAAGCTCCAGGTCTTCGACGGCCTGTTCGGTGCCGAGGTAGGGCAGGAGGCCGGGGTCACTGACTTCGGCGACGCAGTCTTCGGCGAAGGTCTGGGCGGCGGCGGCGGTGGCGGCTTCCTGTTCAGGGGTGAGGCCGCGGGCGTCGGATTGGTAGAAGACGGCGGCGGCGTTAGGGCAGGTCAGCCCACCCGATTGGCCGACGCCGCGCTGATCGAAGAAGACGATGTCGAAGTGCTCAGGGAGGGCCGGGTCGAAGGCGCTGGTGTAGCTGTCGGCGTAGGCCAGGCCCGCAGTGCCAGGGCCGCCGGTAGCGGTGACGAACATGCCCTGGCGTTCGCCGGTGGCGGGCAGGACACCGAAGATGACGTCGAGGGTTTGGCCATTGGCGGGATGCAGGTGATCGAGCGGGACGGTGAGGGTGACGCAGGTGAAGGCGCTGTCGTCGGGGCAGGGGATACCGCCGAGGTCGGCGAGGAGGGCGGCGGTGTCAGGCGTGCGCAGCCCGGCGGGCGGGCGCGCGGCGGAAACCAACATGAGGCCGAAAAGGACGAAGAGGATTCTTGCCACGAATGCCACGAATTTTGACGAATGAGGGCGCATAGGGGGCGGTCCTGGTCAGGCGGTTAGGGGTCGGTGGCTAGGTTGTAGCCTTGAATGGGCGCGGAGGCAAGCGGCGGCAGCGCTTCAGGAAGCATTCTGGTTGCGTGGCCAGCCTGTTGCGCCGAGGTGGTGGCCGAACGAAACCGGCTCGCGCCGGTACGCCCAGGCAAGGTCAATTGTACAAAGAATTGCGCTCAGATAATCGGGCAGGCTTGGGCGCAGCCAGGGTTGCAGACTGGGGCGGGAGGGTTTAGACTTGTTTGGGTAGGAGCGATCTCATATTCCAGATTGGGCTGACGGAGTGGCGGCGCTGCACGCTTGGGCGCCGCCGCTATGTGTGTCGGCCCCAAGCAGGCGGCGAGGACAGGTACGCGGCATGTACACGCTGAGGAATGACGAACTGACGGTGATGGTAATGGACCCGGTGGCCGACCAAGCGCACCTGGGCACGCGTTACTGCACCGGCGGTTATATTTACCAGATTGAGGACAACCAACGCGGCCCGTTGCTGGCGGGGCCGGATTACCCCGGCCCGTTTTCGCCCTTTAACGGACAGGGTATTCCAGATGCGTTTAACTTAAGCCCGCTGCGCGAGTTGAACACAGGGGAAGGGCCGCATCTGATCTTGGGCGTTGGGCTGTGTGACCTTCACACCGAGAAGACGCTGGAGCCGTGCGACTGGCAGATCACGTCGGAGCCAGACACGCTGAGCTTCCGAACAGAGCAGGCGATGCAGGGCTGGGCGCTGACGCTGGAGCGCAGGCTGACGCTGACGCGGCGCACGGTGCGGTCCTGGACGCGCGTGACGAATACGGGCCGCGCGTTCCTGCCGCTGCGCTGGTTCCCGCATCCGTTCTTCCCGCCGCCGGCAGGGGACGAGTTCTGCCGCTTGAATGTGCCGGTGAGCCTCCGCGATAACCCCGGCTATGAGCTGGCGCCGAATGGCTTTATCCGCCGCCGGGCGGGCGCGCCGCCCGAAGGCTGCTTTCTGGCGCTGGAGCATGAGGCGCAGAGCAACCTGACGGTGCTGCAGCGCCACCCGGTGCTGGGGTTGGTGGCGGGCACGTGCAGTTATGTGCCGGCCTTTTTCCCGATCTGGGGCAACCGCCGGACGTTTTCGTGGGAGCCGTATTTCGAGCGCATGATGGCGGCGGGGCAGACGATGACGTGGTGGATTGACTATGACTTCTAAATGGAGGCTGCGGTGATTGCCGTCGCTGAGTTGTATGTTTACCCGATTAAGGGCTGCGGGGGCACCCGCCTGGAGAGCGCGGAGGTGACGCCGCGCGGCCTGCGGTACGACCGGCGCTGGATGGTGGTGGACGGCGCGGGGCGGTTTCTGACGCAGCGCGATCTGGCGCGGATGGCGCTGATCAGGCCGGTGCTGGAGGGCGAAACGCTGCGGCTGCGGGGCGACGGCGCGGCCGGGGAAGTGACGGTGCCGGCGGCGCAGGCTGGGCCGCGGATGACGGTGCGCGTGTGGGACGATACCTGCCCAGCGGTGAGCGACGGGGCCGAGGTGGATGCCTGGCTGACGGCGTTCTTGGGGACCGAGGCGCACCTGGTGCACATGCCGGACGATCACGTGCGACCGGACGGCCGGAAGTTGGGGCAGGTGGGCTTTGCCGATGCGTATCCCTTCCTCATGGTGGCGCGGGAGTCGCTGGCTGACCTGAATGCGCGGCTGGCGGCAGGCGGCGAGACTCCTTTGCCGATGAACCGCTTTCGGCCAAGTGTGGTGGTGGCGGGGTGCGAACCGTATGCGGAGGACACCTGGGCCAAGCTCGAGATCGCGGGCGTGCCGTTCGCGGTGGTGAAGCCGTGCGTGCGCTGCGTAGTCACGACGACGGATCAGGCGACGAGCGCGCGGGGCCAAGAGCCGCTGCGCACGCTGGCGAGCTATCGCAAGACGGCCAAAGGGACGATCTTCGCGCAGAACGCCGTGAACCTGGGGACGGGGCGGCTGGCGGTGGGCGACGCGGTGAGGGTGGTGGAGCGACAAGCGCCGCCGGTGTTTGAGTAGTGCCAACGGAGCAAAAAACGCAACCGGGCGGCTGGAGTCATCCAGCCGCCCGGTTTGAGTTTCAGGGGCGCGAGGCGCTACTTGTGCCAGATGAGGCGGTTCTGCTCGTTGTTGTTGAGGACGTCGCCGATCTTGAGTGACTTGAAGTAGGCGTCGGGCAGGATGTTCTGCTGGCCGTTGAAGGTGCTGCCGTCGGGCATGTAGGCGCAGGTCATGGCGCGGCGGGGCTTGTTGGTCATGTTGGCGCCCGCGCCGTGGGCGATGAGGCCGTTGTGGATGACGGCGCTGCCGGCCTTGGCGGGCGCGGCCACGGCGGGGCGCTCACGCCATTGCGGGTACTGCTTGAAGATGCTGCCCAGGTTGTGCTCGATGCCAACGGACTCGAAGGTGGCCTCTTTGTGCGTGCCGGGGAAGTAATAGAGACAGCCGTTTTCCACGGTGGCGTCGTCGAGGGCGATCCAAATGGAGAGCGCGTCGGGCGAGTGGAACGACCAGAAGGGATTGTCCATGTGGAAGCCGGTGAAGTTGCCGTAGGGCTTCTTGAACAGGGCCTGGTCGTGCCAGATGCGGATGCCATCTACGCCGGCGAGCGTGCCGACCAAGCGGCCCAGGTCTTCATCGAACATGAGCTCGGCCATCTCGGGGTGAATGTCGGCCAGGCGCAGGCACTGGGTGAACACCTGCGCGTAGAAGGCATCGGGGTCGCGCTGGTTGTTCATGATGTTGGCGTCGGTGGCGCTGGCGGCGAGGCGCAGGCGAATGGCGTCTTCGGTGGTGGTGCGCCAGTGCTCCAGCTCTTGCGGGGTGAGGAAGTCTGCGATGATCAGGTAGCCCTGATCGCGGTAGGTCTGAATTTGCTCGGGGGTCAGTTCAGTCTTCACGGGCGGTCTCCTGGGAGGCGGCGGCCTCAGGGCGGGTAGGCGCGATGGGATGAAGACAGATTATGCATAATGCACACTTGTGTCAATATGCGAATTGCGGTCCGGTTTGGGTAGAAAATGGGCAGGCTAGGGCGTGCCGCCGGCTTCGCGGATGGCCTGGTCGAGCAAGGGGACGATGTCATTGATGGACGCACGCGCAGTCGCCCACTGCTGTGGTCCTATCAGCTGAGAGAATTGCGGCAGGACCTTATTGGTGTAGCAGACGGCGTAAAGGTCTTTCACTTGACTATGGAACAGATTGGTGGCTGATTGATAGGTTGCTCCGGCTACAGCCAAATCTGGACCGACAGCCAGTTCACGCCGGTCGAAGACATATTCGTAGCTATCAATGACCTGCTGGCAGTCAATAAAGCCGGATCGAACGGCCAGGTCAATCTGCCAACCGATGTTCTTGACCTGCTCGCGCACCCCAATGACGGAGGTGACGAAGTCGGGGCCGGGCTGCGTGGGGGGCACGGTGGCGGTGGGCGGCGCCAGGGTGACGGGCGGGCGGGTGTTGGTCGGGGTGGCGGTGGGCTCGACGGTGTTCGTGGGCGTGGCGCTCGGCTCCGGCGTGGCGGTCTCGGTCGGCGTGGCCGTTGCGGTGGGCGTGCCGGTCGGGAGCGGGCTGGCGGTAACGGTCAGCGTGGCGCTGGGGCTGGCGGTGGCCGTAGGGGCAGCGGCCGTGGCGGTGTGGGCCAACGCGACGATGGTGGCTTGTTCAGCGGCCTGGGTGCGCGCTACAGCGGTCTGGATGGCCGCCGGGGAGTTGCCACAGGCGGCGAGGGTGAGCAGCAGGGTGATACCCACGATCAAGCGGCGCATGGCACATTCCTTCAAGCGCAAAGCGCGAACGAGCCGAGATACCAACGAGGCCGTGCCGGAACCGCTACCGGCACGGCCTCGTTCGCGGAACGATCAGGCGCCGGTGCGGCTTACGGCGTGCCGCCCGCGTCCAGGATGGCCTGGCGTAGGATTTCGCTGCTCTCGTTGACGCCCAGGCGCGCGGTGCCCCACTGCTGCTGCGGGATGCCGCCGGCCTGCGACGGGTCGGCCAGGAAGGCGACGCAGTTGTCGTTGATGTCGTGCACGCGGTCGGTGAACTTATCAATGCCGGACTGGTAGGTGGCGTAGGGGCCGGCCAGGTTCGGCGGGACGACCAGCTCGCGGCGGCTGGTGATGTAAAAGTAGCTGTTGACGAGCTGCACGCAGTCAATGTAGCCGACTTGCAGGGCCAGGTCTATTTGGCCGCCAATGCTTTCCACCTGGGCTTTGACGGCCTTGGCGGTGGTCACAAAGTCGGGGCCGGGCTGGGTGGGCGGCGTGGTGGCCGTGAAGGTGGCGGCGGGCGGCGCTTTGGTGTTAGTGACGGCCGGGGTGGCGGTGTCGGTCGGCTCAGGCGTGTGGCTGGGCTTGGGCGTGGGCGTGTCCGTCGGCGGCTCGGTCGGCGTGGGCGTGTCGGTCGGCGGGGTGGTGGCGGTGGCGGTGGGCGCCTGGGTGTCGGTCGGCTCGGGCGAGTTGGTGGGCGCGCCGGCCGTGGCGGTCTGGGCGACAACGGCGGCAGTGGCGGTTTGCGCTTGCTGCGTCTGCGCCACTGCGGTTTGCACCGCTTGTGGTGACGCGCCGCAGGCGATCAACGTTAGGGCCAGTGTCAGGACGAGCAGAATGCGCTGCATATGCCCCCCTTGGTGGGCTGTATGGGGTGTGGCTGATCGCGGCTGACGCCGCCGCGCGACAGGCAGGAGTGTAGTCCTCCTCGTGCCGGAAGGCCAGTGGCGATGCGCGGCGGGCGGGGTGACGAAAAGCACCCCCAGCCGCGCCTAGGTTCGCCGCAGCCGCAGCACGGTGTCGTGGACGAAGGGGCCGACGGGCAGCGTGAGCGGCGCGCCGCTGCTGGTGAGGCGCGGGGCGGGTGTGGCTTGCCCGGTTTGCGGGTCGAAAACGGTGAGCGCATAGTCGCCCGCGGGCAGCGCGAGGGTCAGCGCGCCGCTGATCGGTTGGCCGGCGCCGCGGTCGAGCAGGTCGCCGTCGGGCAGGTCGCGCGCGGCGGCCAGTTCGCGCTCGTCGGCCAGGTAGACGGCCAGGTCTTCGCCGGGGACGCCAAAGGCCACGGGCAGGGCGTGGGGCGGGGCGGCGGTGACGAGGCCGGGCAGGGGGTGGGCGCGGGCCAGGTCAAACGAGTGGATGAAGCCGGCGAGGTGCTGGAACCACGACCGGACGGCGGTCTTCGAGGCGGCTGTGCCGGTTTCGGCGCCGTTGATGATGGAGAAGTCAATGTAGTCGTAGTGGCCGCCGGTGAGGAGCACGGTCCAGGCGCGCTTGCGGTGGATGGTCCAGCCGTCGAGGTCTTTGTACTGGCTGGCGACGTTGTCCTCATCCTGGTTGAGGGGCTTGGGGGCGGCATAGAGCGCGTAGCCGCAGTCGCGCAGGGCGCGCAGCTTGAGCTGCTTGGACATGAAGCCGCCCAGGTCGTAGCGGTGCCCGGCGTAGGTGGTGTTGGGCAAAGGATGCAGGTTGACGATGTCGTAGTCGAGGCCGGCGAAGGTCAGGTCGCTGGGCTGCTGCCAGGGCTCGTAGGTGAAGGCTTCTTGCCCGGCGAGGAGGTGCTGGTTGGGGAGGCGCGCTTCGGTCTCGCGGACGACGGCGATGAGGGCGGCCAGCCAGTCGTTGACCTCGGCCAGGCTGGGGCTGCCGGGCACGGGGGCGTTGCCGCCCGGCTCGTTGCAGATCTCGTAGATCAGGTTGTCGTAGCCATTGGTTTCGGTGACCAGGCGGCGCACGTGCGCGCCCTGACGAGCAAAGCGCGCGGGGTGGCGGCGGCTCATGTAATCGGGCCAGGGGGCGTCCTCCAGGCCGTTGACGTTGTTGTGGCTGTGGAGCGGATTTAGCTCCCAGACGGCGGGCAGGTAGGTGTTGCTGAGGAGCACGAGTTCGACGATGACGCCGTAGTCTTGCGCCAGCGTGAGGAAGCGGTGCAGCCGCTCAAAGTACTCAGGATTGGGCTGGTCGAGGTCGTATTTGGGTTCCAGGTCGAGGGCGCGGCCGGGGCCGGTGCGCCGGAAGGGGGCCAGGTAGTCGGGGGTCTCCGGCTTGCAGGTGGAGTAGGGGTTGATGGGCGACTGTAGCTCGCGGAAGAGGGCGAACAGCCGGGTGAGGGTGAGGCCGCGCGCGGCCAGGTCGGCCAGGTAGCGCTCGAACTGGAAGGGGCGGTTCATGACCGCGCCGTAGTGCTCGGTAGCGGTCAGCAGGACGAGCGGCCGGCCGTGGTAGTCGAAGAGCTTAGGGTTGGATGGATGCAGGCGGAGGGCGGTGGACATAGGGCTAGCGGCCAGGGGTGACTGACCCGAGGCTGAGGTGCGGTACGCGGATGGGTTGGTTTTGCGTGCCAGCGCCAACGATTGCGCCAACGCGAGGCCGCGCCGCTGACGGCAAGCGCGGCGCCGGCATTCGCCAAGGGGAGCGCGGGCTAGTTTTGGCTGGCAGGGCCGGACATGCCGCCCATGGGATCAGACATGCCGCCACCCATCTGGCCGCCCATCATCGGCCCAGCCATGCCGGTCTTTGGGGCATCCATCGCGCCGCTGCTCATGGCTGGTTCGGCGGCATCCTTGAAGTAGGAGGTGTCGTAGTCCTGGTAAGTGAAGTCGTGCTGCTTCCAGTAGTACTGCAACTGCTGGTCGGTCCAGCCGGCGTAGGCGTCGTCCCAGGAGGGCACCACGCCGAGATGGGGCAGGAGCGAGTTTTTCTCGATGGGCAGGCTGACGGGCTGATAGCGGTAGTCTACCGAGAGGCGGACGCGGTCTGGGAACTGGTTGGGCACCGAGCGGTGAACGGTGAGGCTGTGGAAGACGAGGGCGTCCCCGGCCTCGAAGTCGCCGTGCGACCAGGTTTCGCTCAGGCCGTCCAAGACGACCACGCGCCCGCCCGCGCCCTCGGCCTGGCGCACCGGCAGGATGCCGACGGTGTGCGTGCCGCCCAGCACTTGCAGCCCGCCGAGCGATTCGGTGGTGTCGCCCAGCGGAATCCAGCAGGTGTAGACGGCCTGGGTACCCTGGATGTGGATGTGATCCTGGTGCGGCGGGGTGGGGGGATTGGCCTTGGTGGGGAACATGACGCGGGCGATGTTACGGGGGTGGGCCACGACCGGCTCGCCAGCCAGACGCTCCATGAGGCCCAGGATATTGGGGTGCTGGGCCAGGCGGTGGAAGGCTTCCATGCGGTAGATGTCGGCATAGGCGGCCTGGGTGACGCCCACGCCGTAAAAGTTGTCAATCTGGGCGACGGTGACGGGGTTAATGATGCCATCCATGAGCGGGGCGTTGGCATCGAGCCAACCGTTGCGGGCGCACAGGCTGAGGATCTGCCGGCGCAGGTCGAGCACGGCTTCGCGCGGCAGGAGGCGCTTGAAGTAGAAAAAGCCCTCGCGCTCCATGCGTTCGCGCAGGGCGAACGGGTTGTGCAGGATGGGCGACGAGTCAATGAAGGGAACAAGTGTTTCCATGCGAGCACCTCCGCAAGCGGCTCTAGGGGTTGCGCCAGGCGTGGGGCCTAGCCGGGCTGGATGGTCAGCAGCGCATCGTCAAAGGTCGCGTAAGTGAGCGGATACTGCCGCCAATCATACTGCATATCAGTGGTCTGCCAACCTGCGTAGATTTGATCCCAGGGCAGCAGGTTGCAGTGTGGCAGGAGCGACTTCTCTTCGACCGGGAGCGAGACGGGCTGGTAGCGGTAGTCCACCGACAGGCGCACGCGGTCGGGGTAGGTGTTGGGCACGGCGCGGTGCACGGTGAGGCTGTGGAAGATCAGCACATCGCCGGCAGACAGGTCGCCGCGCGTCCATTCCTGGTCGAGGCCGTCGAGGATGACGGAGCGCCCGCCCGCGCCTTCGGCGGCGCGCACCGGCAGCACCCCGAGGGTGTGCGAGCCGCGCATGACTTGCAGGCCGCCCATGCTTTCGGGGCAGTCGCCGAGCGGCAGCCAGCAGGTGTAGACGGCCTTGGCGCCCTGGATGAAGATGTGGTCTTGATGCGGCGGGGTCGGGGCAGTGCTCTTGACGGGGAACATCATGCGGGCGATGTGGCGGGGGTGAATCAGCACGGTTTCGCCCATGAGCTTGGCCATGAGGCTCACGACGGCCGGGTGATGGGCCAGGCGATGAAAGGCCTCGGTCTTGTACACGTCTTCGTAGGCGGGGACGGTGACGCCCACGCCGCACTCGGGCACCATCGCGTGCACCGAGGGGTCCACGACGCCGTCCATGAGGTCGGCGTTGCGGTCGAGCCAGCCATATTTGTTCAAGATGAGCAGAATGCGGCGGCGCAGGTCGAGCACGGTCGCACGGGTGAACAGGCCGCGCAGGAACAAAAAGCCGTCGCGGGCCATTTGGGCGCGCAGGGCGACCGGGTCGGCCAGCAGGGGGGTGGCGTCGGTATAGGGGGTTTCAGTGTACACGGCGAGTCTCCAGAGACCTGCGGGCGGACGGCGGACAAGAGTCGCCCCGCGCGGCCGGGATGAGCCGCGCGAGGCGAGGCAGAACAGCAAACAGCCGGGGCGCGCTTAGTTGAGCGCCGGGATCAGGCCGTGCGGGTCCAGCACGTATTTGCGGGCCGCGCCTTTGTCGAAGTCCTTGTAGCCCTGAGGCGCGTCGGTGAGCGCGATGACGGTGGCGTTGACGGCTTTGGCGATCTGGACTTTGTCGTTAAGGATGGCGGTCATGAGCTGGCGGTGATAGCGCATGACGGGGCACTGGCCGGTGGTGAAGCTGTGGCTCTTGGCCCAGCCGAGGCCAATGCGGATGCCGAGCTGGCCGATCTTGGCGTTGTCGTCAATGCCGCCCGGGTCGCCGGTGACATAGAGGCCGGGGATGCCGATGCTGGCGCCGGCGCGGGCGACGGTCATCACGTCGTTGAGCACGGTGGCGGGGGCTTCGCCGGCGCCGGCGCCGTGGCCGCGAGCCTCGAAGCCCACGCAGTCCACCGCGGCGTCTACCAGCGGTTCGCCGACGATTTGGGCGATCTGGTCGGCCAGCGGGCCTTGACGCAAATCCACGACCTCGCAGCCGAAGCTTTTGGCCTGGGCCAGGCGCTCAGGGATCAGGTCGCCCACGATGACGACACCCGCGCCCAGCAGTTGGGCCGAGGCGGCGCAGGCCAGGCCGACGGGACCGGCGCCTGCGACGTAGACAGTGGAGCCGGTGGTGACCCCGGCAGTGACGGCCCCGTGATAGCCGGTGGGGAAGATGTCGGAGAGCATGGTCAGGTCACGGATCTTTTCCATGGCCTGGGCGCGGTCAGGGAACTTGAGCAGGTTAAAATCGGCATAGGGGACCATGACGTATTCAGCCTGGCCGCCCTTCCAGCCGCCCATGTCCACGTAGCCGTAGGCGGCGCCGGGGCGGGCGGGGTTGACGTTTAGGCAGATGCCGGTCTTGCCTTCTTTGCACATGCGGCAGCGGCCGCAGGCGATGTTGAAGGGCACGGAGCACAGGTCGCCCTTCTTGATGAACTCGACATCGCGGCCGACTTCAATGACTTCGCCGGTGATTTCGTGGCCGAGGGTCTGGCCGTGGGGGGCGGTGGTGCGGCCGCGCACCATGTGCTGGTCACTGCCGCAGATGTTGGTGGAGACGACACGGAGGATGACGCCATGCTCACACTTGCGGTTTTGTTCGGGCAAGGCGAGCTCGGGGTAGCCGATGTCGTGGACTTCGACTTTGCCTGGACCCATGTAAACGACGCAGCGATTTCCAGCCATGTGCTTGCTCCCTTTCTAAGAGGCGCGGGCGAGAGGGGTGCTCCGGTCGGCCACCTGGCGCCGAGTTGTTTAGTTGTCTGGCGCACCGTGGGCTAAAAGTAGCGCAAACCGGTCAATAAAGGCAAGATCAGCGAAATCGTACAACGGAGGCGGGGGGGAGTCAAGCGGAGTGGGTGGCAGATGTCAGGGGTCAGAGGCGGGCGGAGAGGCAAGCGGGTGGGCGTGCGGGACGGAGGCGGAGGAGGAATGGCGGAGGTTGGAGGTCGGAGGCAGGCGGATTAGGGGCCGGTCGTCGCGGTTTCGGTGGCAGTTGGCTCAGTGGTGGCCGTTTCAGTGGCAGTGGCTTCTTCGGTAGGGCTGGGCGTGGTCGTGGGCGTCTCGCTCGGCATGGTGGTTTCGGTGGGCTTGTCGGTGGGTGAGGGGGTGCGCGTGGCCGTCGCGGGCGGCGGCTGGGTGGCCGTGCGCGTGGGGGTGAGGGTGGACGGCGCGAGCGTGCCGCTTGGAACCGGCGAGTTGCCCGGGACCGAGGTGTTGGGCGGCGGCTGGGTATTGGCGGGCGGCTGGGTCGGCGGCACCGGGGTCGCCGACGCGGGGGCCGGGGTGACGGGTGTGACGGGGCCTGGCGGGCGCTCGACCACGAACACAAGCAGGAAGCGCGCGATCCAGCCGCTGCGGCCGCCGCCGACGCGCACGGGCACCCACTCTACCTGGTTGACCACCTGGCTGCCATAGAGAACCTGCACGCTGGCCTCGGCCGGCAGGGCGGCGATGACTTCGGCGCCATCGGGCACGTCGCGCACCCGAGCGGTCAGCGTTCCGATTTTGTCAGTGATGACAGCCAGGGCGCGCACATCGGGCGGCAGCCGGACCTCGGTGGGCGTGGGGGTGCGGGTGGGGCCGCCGGGGGTGTCGGGCGGCTCGGAGGCCGTTGCGGTGGAGGTGACGAGCGCGGGCGGCGCGGTCGGGGTGACTGTGGGCGTGGCAGTGAATGGCTCGGGCGTCAGCGTGACCGTGGAGGTTGGGGGCGGGCCGGCCGTGCGGGTGGGCGCAGCGGTGGGCTGCAAAAACGGCAACAAGCGGCGCAGGTCGAGCGATTGCGGGCTGGTGACGGCGACAATAGCCAACCCGCCGAGGATGGCAGCCAGCGAGATGGTGACGAGCATGACGTTGAGGGGCGAAGTGCGTGGGGGCTGCATGGGTCCGCTGGTACTTAGGGGCACATTGTAACCTATCCTGACCGAAAAAGCCGAGGAAGAGGCGCGGCGGACGAGTTCCTGGATAATGGTGGCCGCCAGCGTGGGTGTGCCCGGTAGTTGTCGCTGCGCAGCGCGATCTGGCCTTGGGTCGCAAGGCGACGCGGACCGGCGCGGGGCGGAGCAGCAGGGCGTCTTTCCGGGTGGACTACCCGCGACAATTGGGGCTTACGGGGCTACCCACCGTTAGCCGGGAGGGCGCGCGGCGCGGGCAGCGGGGCGGCGTATTGGTAGCCAGGGTCCACCCGCTGACGGGCGACGATGGCGAGGATTTCGCGCCAGGTGGCGATGAGGCCATGCGGGGTAGGCGGCAGGTCGGGGGCGATGAGGCGGTGCAGCTTGCCCAGGTGATAACAGGGCACGGCTGCGAACATGTGGTGGTCGAGGTGGTAGTTCATGTGCCAGTAGAGGAACTCGACGACCGGGTTGACGGTGTAGGTGCGCGTGCACAGGCGAAAGTCGGGCACGTTGTCTTGCAGGCCGGCGTGCTGCGGCACTTCGGCCAGGTAGCGCAGGCCCCCGGCGTAATACGGGGCCAGGGTGACCAGCACGATCAACTGCCACCAGCCCGTGAGGATGGCCACGATGACGAGCGCCAGGTGACCAAGCAGGGCCAGCCGCGCCCAGGTGCGCAGGCGCCGTCGCTGCTCCGAGGCTTCGGGCGGGAAGAGGTGCTGATCCCACCGGCCGTTCACGCGGCCGAAAGCGGTGCGCAGGTAGCCGCGCCAGCGATAGACCAGATCCCACGGGTTGACGAAGGCTGAGCGCAGGAACGAGGCCCAGGTGACCTCGTAAGGCAGGACTACCTCCAGGTCGTCAGGCGGATGCAGGGTGTATTTGTGGTGCTCCTGATGGCTGGCCCAATACCACACCGGGTTGAGCCACACCAACCAACTGACCAGGTTCAGGAAGGGCGCGTGGAGGGCTTTGGTCTTGAAGACGGTCTGGTGTGAAAGCTCGTGAAAGGCCGCGCCCAGAAACGAAAAGACTGTGCCGTGCACGCAGAGCGCGAGGAGAAACACGTACCAGGGCAGGGCCAACGAGGCGTACCAGGCGGCCGCGCCGGTGGCAAGCCCCAGCCCCAGGTGGCCCAGCGCCTGCGCCAGCCCCTGGGCGTCACTGCGTTCGAGCAGGCGGGCCATATCGGCGCGGCTGACGGGGGTGCGGTACCAGCCGACGCGCTGGGGGGTGATGGGCGATTCGAAGCTCATGGGTGTCTCCTGCGCGGCGGTGCCGGCTCCTAGCCGGGAGTGAGCGCCCGGCCGATGACGGCGTAGAGTGGGTCGCCGCCGCCGTGCGGGCTGCGGTCGAGGAAAACAAGGTCGCCAAATGCGCCGCTGTCGCGCAGCCATTGCGCCACCAGCGCCACATGACCATCGTCGTCCAGGTGGCGCCAGACGGCGATGACCTTGGTGGGAAAGCAGCGGTTGGAGAAGGTGATGACTAGCGGAGCGCCGGGGCGCAGCACGCGGCCCAGTTCGCGCAGCACCGCCAGGGGCTGGATCAGGTAGTCAATCGAGGCGCAGATGGCCGCGCCGTCGAAGGCGGCGGTGTGGTAGGGCAGGCGCGGATTGGCGTTGAGGTCGTGCACCACCCACTCGGTTAGGCGCGGGTTGGCGGCTAACTCCACGGCGTTCAGGCCCAAGCCTGCGACGCGGGCGTAGGCAACTTCGGGCGGCAAGTGGCTGATCCAGCTGCTCATCAGGTCGAGCAGCGCGCCGCCCGGCGAGAAGTATTCACGATAGAGTTGCGTGACGGCGGCGGTGGCGAGGTCGTCCAGGTGCGTGACCAGGCGCGGCACGCGGTAGAACTCGGCGTCGGGAGTTTCGTCCTCGCGCTGGAACGCGCCGGGGGGCAGCTGGAGGGGGCCGGTCATCGGCGCGGCGTCAGTCGGCCATGACAGGGAGCGTGTCCACGCCGAGCAGGCGGCGGCCGATGGCCTCGATGGCGGCGGCGGGGCCGGCGTAGGCCCAAAGCTGGCTGACATCGGTGAGCGCGGCCTGGTCGGTGGCGCCGCCGATGGCGAGGGTATGATATTCCAATTCACCGAAGGCGGGCAACGACGGACCCTCATTGTAGCTCTCAAAGGCATAGCCCGGCTCATGGCGGGCTTCCCAGGGCGTATCTGTGTAGTCGGCGGACGGGTTGACGACCCACTGGCGCACGAGCAGGCTGCGGCGGCCCGGCCCGAGGGCGCGCAGGTAGCCGGCCCGGCCCAGCAGCGCAGCAGCGGGTAGGCCGATCTTGTGCTGCTCCTGGCCGTCAATGCGGAAGTGGACGGCGTGGGGTGTGCTGATCAGTCGTTCGGATGGGGTGGGGACGAAGAAGTCGCGGGCCGAGATCAACTCCGGCGTGGGAACGATCATCCAGCCGGCGACCGGTACGACGGCCAGGCTCCACAGGCTGACGAGCGGGGCGGACGCGGGCGCTTCCAAGCGCAGCGTGCTGCTTTGCTCGTACCCAGCGTAGGTGACGCCGGGCAGGGCGGCCAGCTCGGGCACAGTACGCAGCGGGTCGGCGAGGAGGCGCACACTGCGGCTAATTTGCAGGGGCACATCCAGTTGGGCGCGCAAGAAGCGCACGACGGCGCGGTTGCTGAGGTCTATGGCGCCGGGGCGGGCGCTGGCGGAATAGTCCCCGGGGTCCACGGACACGGCGGGGGCGTAGGTATTCCACGGGTCGGCCAGGTCGCCGATATGAGTT
Organism: Anaerolineales bacterium; assembly: GCA_020850595.1. Taxonomy (GTDB): domain Bacteria; phylum Chloroflexota; class Anaerolineae; order Anaerolineales; family UBA6663; genus JADZEK01. The sequence goes on along the minus strand of JADZEK010000034.1, from coordinate 67,622 downwards.
TCGACCTCGGGCGAGACCCAAATGCGGTCGCCGCCAAAGTGCCGCCAGCCGGGGGCGGCGAAGAAGTCGCGCGCGCTCGCGGCGGTGTCGAGCGCGGGGTGGGTCCAAAGGTAGTTGTCGCCGTCTGGCTCGGAGAAGAGACCGAGGATGCGGCCGCCAAAGGGCAGCACGAGCAGGGCGCCCCGGTCGGGGGCGCTGAGCTCGAGCAGCGGGTGGCCGGCGGCGGCGAGGGTGGCGGCAAGGGAGGTGAAGGTGTGAGATGGCATACCTGTGCCTGCGGTGGAAGTGAATAGCGGGTGGACGCTTGGCCGGCGCCCCGCGCAGAGTGTAATCTGCTTCGGCGTTGGCCGCCAGAGGCGCAAGTAGGGTGAGCCATGGGCGGAAAGGGCCCGACGGTGGGCGCGGGGTGCATCCGGATTTATTGGCCGCCCGCGAAATGGCGCTGCTTTCCCAGCCCCGCGAAGGCGGGGCTTCGCGTTATGTAGCCGCGCTGCGAAGCGTCAACCGCCAGGCGCGCCAAGACCGAAAGCGGCCAAAACTATCGTCCGCACCCTGGGCGCGCCCACGGTTGACGCTAGGGTAGTAGAATGCATGGATGACTGCCGTCCCAGCTCGGTCGTTGATCGGGCGGCGCGAACTCTTACTACGAGGCTAACCCATGAATTCGCGTGAACGTGTGCTCGCCGCTATTCAGCACCGACCGGTAGACCGGATGCCGGTCTATGGCTGGACCGAGGGCAACCTCGCGCAGCCGATCCGGGAGGCGTTCGGGTCGCAGGATGCGTTTGAGGACCACTACGAGTTTGACCTATATCACCTGTTCGGCGGGCCGCAGCCTCATCCCGAGAGCGCGCGCCGGCCGGTGGAGGGGGCGGGTGAGAGCATCTCGCCGCCGGACTACCTGGACCTGCCGCTGAATGATCCCAACGATCAGAGCGCTTATCAGGGCCTGGTGAAGCTGATCGCCCACCAGCAAGGGGAGCGCGGGCGGTTTGTGTATGTGCAGACGTCCGGCATCTTTGAATGCCTGAACGATGTGTTCGGCCTGGAGAACCACCTGGTCTACCAACTTCAGTATCCTGAGGCGCTGGCGCGGGTGTACCGGCGACAGGCGGAGTGGAACCGGGCCTTTGCCATGAACTGTATTGACCTGGGCGTGGACATGATCCACGTGTCAGACGACTGGGGCTGGCAGCGGGGGCTGCTGTTCAATCCGAAGCTGTGGTGGGAGCTGGTATACCCCAACCACGCCGTCACCTGCGAGGCGGTGCGCGGGCGCGGCGTGCCGCTGAGCCTTCACAGCGACGGCAATGTGAATTCAGTGATTGACGGCATCATTCAGCTGGGCTACCAGGTGGTGCACCCGTGGCAGGAGTCGGCGGGGATGAGCCTGGCGGAGTTCAAGGCCAAGTATCGCCAGCACTTTTTGGTGATGGGCGGGCTGGATGTGCAGACGACGATCGGCTTCGGCCGGCTCGACCTGCTGCGCAGCGAGATCGAGCGGGTGCTCGGCATGTTCGCCGACGGCGGGCTGATCTTCTGCACGAGCCACTTTGTGCAGGACCACTGCACGATTGAGGAACTGACGCTGGCCTTTGACCTGGTGTATGACCTGGTGCACCACACGCAGGGCCGCCAGCCGCGTGCGTGAGGGGCGGGTACTTCCGGGTGCTGGCCGCCTCGTAGCAGGCGGCGCATACTGAGCGCCACCCGACCAACGGCGCTGCGAGGAGCCTTGCCATGGACCAACCTGCCCCCCAACCTAAACCCAAACGTGAGCGCGGCTACTATGCCACGCGCTGGAAGCGCGCCAAAGAAGCCTTCCACCGCATCACAGCTATCAGCACCAAGCAGAACAAGGCGCTGCTGGGCCTGGAACAAGCGCCGAGCACCAGCCTGACCAAGGCAATTGCGGCGCTCGACCCGCTGGTCGCCGCCGACACGGAGGTGCGCCGGCTGGAGACGGCCGTGGCGACCTACGATCAGGCGATGCGGGCCTACGCGGCCATGCTGGCCAAGGCGGAAGACATTCAGCCGCCGGCCTTCATACAAAAGGGCGTGTATCTGGCGGCCATCAAGACCTTACTGAAGGAGCTGAAGGCCGTCCGGCTGGAGCTGAACAAGGATGTGGCCTACGCGCGAGCCAAGACCATGCAGGCAGGCAGCGCGGGGCGGCGGCGGGCGGTGATCGAAGTGGAGCTGCAGCGCGGCGCGGCGGCCTTTGTGACGGCCAAGAACCGGATCGCCCGTCTTAAGCTGGACAGGACGCAGGAGTTCGCCAACTTTAACGCCGAGGTGAAGGCGACGGCGCTGGGGCTTAAGGGGCTGGTGGCGCAGCTCAACCGCGTGCTAGCGGCCCAGCAGTTTCGCGGCCTGGTCGTGCCGGGGCACATTACGCAGACCCTGGACCAGTATGCCGCCGCCGGGGTGAGCGCTGAGCGCTACCCGAACTTTGACCACGCCAAGCGCGTGGCCGCCCTACGCGAGCTAGAGGCGGCGCTGGCGTCGTTCCGGGCGTGGTTCAAGGACACGGAGGCGGTGGCGCGCCGGAACTAACGCCCGCTAGTACCAGCCTTCGGCGTAGGCCGTCTCGTAGAGCGCGAGGATGTTGGCGATCGGCGTGTTGGCCTGGAGGTTGTGGCACGGGGCGAGGATGTAGCCGCCGCCCTGGCCCAGCAGGCGCAGGTTGTCGCGCACTTCCTGGCGCACGTCTTCAACGCTGCCGAACGGCAGGGTAGCCTGGTTGTCCATGCCGCCGTGCAGGACGACGCGCGGGCCGATCTCGCGCTTGAGATACTCGCGGTCCATGCCCTCGGCCCGCCATTGGAGCGGGTTGAGGAAATCGAAGCCCAGGTCGAGCAGTTCCGGCAGGATGCGGCTGATGGCGCCGTCGTCGTGGTGGCGCACGTAGGCGCCCGCCTGGTGGCCGAGGGCGATGACGCGCCGCATGCCGGGAAAGATGAACTCGCGGATGTGGGCGGGCGAGTACATCAGGTTGCGCTGGCCGCCCAGGTCTTCGTCCGCGTAGGTAATGTTGATTTTCCCCGGCAGCGCCTCGAAGGTGCGCAGCGTGTTCTGGTAGTGCACCTCGCTGATCTGACCAACGCAATAGTGGACTAACTCGGGGTCGTCGTGCAGGTCGAGCAGGGCCTGCTCGTGGCCGCGCATGTCCTTAAAGATCATGAAGGGCTGGTGACCGCCGCCCGCGATAGGGTGGTCTTCGAAGCCGACGAGTTGCCCGGCCAGGTCGGAGTAGTCCCACCAATCGGGGTTGGGCCAGATGTGGTTGGCCTTGATCTCCGCTAGCGTCTGGTACTTTGCCAGCGGCCGGTCAATGGCTTCGGCGTAAGCCCCGCCGGCGTAGTCGGTCTGGCGGTAGCCCAGGCCCCATACGTCATAGCCGGCGGGGAGGGCTGGTCCGATATAGGGCGGGATGACGTCCACGATGAAGTCTACGTGCAGGGTGCGCAGCAGCTCGAGGCGGGTGGCGCAGCCCAGGTGGGCCATGAGCATTTGGTCTACTTCTGGGGTGGCCCAGTAGTCGAGCGGCACACGATCGGGCAGTTGGCGATGAAACAGGGCCAGCCAGCGCTCGAGAGCGGTCAGGGTGTCGTGGGGCATCAGAGTATCCTGGGCGGGCCGGCGATGAGGCGATGGGCGCGGCGGGCCGGGTTTCAGGATAGCGCCGTGCGGCGGAGCGCGGCAGTGTCAAACATCACAAGTTTTTGGTGGGGTCAAACGCCGGCCGGTCGCCGGGCGCGCTAGGCCGGCCCGCGCGGCCGATACTGAATGGCCTCGGCTAGGTGGGCGGGCTGGATGGCGTCGGAGCCGGCGAGGTCGGCGATGGTGCGGGCGAGCTTGAGCACGCGGTGAAAGGCGCGGGCCGAAAGCTGCATTTGGCTCATGGCGGAGCGCATGAGGGCCTGGCCGGTGTCGTCAAGCTGGCAGTGCTGGCGCACGTCGGCGGGGCGCATATCGGCATTGCACATCACCGGCGGGCCGCCGCCATTGGCGCGGCCCGCGGCGTTGGGGGCCGGGCTGAAGCGTTTGCGCTGGCGCTCACGGGCGGCCTCAACGCGGGCGCGCACCACCTCGGACGACTCGCCCAAGCGCTGGTCGGTCAGGCGCGCGAAATCCACGCGCGGGACCTCGATGTGAATATCTATGCGGTCCAGCAGCGGGCCGGAGATGCGCTTCTGGTAGCGCGTGACAGTGGAGGGCGAGCAGGAGCAAGATTTCACCGGGTCGCCGTGGTAGCCGCACGGGCAGGGGTTCATGGCGGCGACGAGTTGAAAGCTGGCCGGGAAGGTCAGGCTGCCGGTGGCACGGCTGATGGTCACCACGCGGTCTTCAAGCGGTTGGCGCATGACCTCCAGGGCGCGGGTGTCGAACTCCGGCAGTTCGTCGAGAAAGAGCACGCCGCGGTGGGCCAGGCTAATTTCACCGGGGCGCGGGTGGCTGCCGCCGCCGACCAAGCCGGCGTGGCTGATGGTGTGGTGCGGGCTGCGGAAGGGGCGCTGGGCCATGAGGGGCGTGCCGCCCGGCAGCGCGTCGGCCACCGAGTAGACGCGGGTGACGTCCAGGGCTTCGTCAATGCTCATGCGCGGCAGGATGGAGGGCAGGGCGCGGGCCAGCAGGGTCTTGCCCGCGCCGGGCGGCCCGGCCATGAGGAGGTTGTGGCTGCCCGCCGCCGCCACCTCCAGCGCGCGCTTGACGTGTTCTTGGCCCTTGATCTCGCGCAGGTCGGTGGCGACGTAGGCGGGCGGGGCGCCCGATAGGTCGGGTGTAACTCGCACCGGCGCGATCGGCTCAACTTCGGTCAGGTGGCGCACCAATTGCGCCAGGCTGCTGACCGGGATGACGTCAACTTCGGGCACAAGCGCGGCCTCGGCGGCGTCGTCGGCGGGGGTGAAGACGCGCCGGTAGCCCTGGGCGCGGGCCAGGGCCGTCATGGGCAGCACGCCGCGCACATGGCGCACGCTGCCGTCGAGCGAAAGCTCGCCGAGCACCAGCGCGCCGGAAAATGACTCGGGCAGCACCTGCCCGCCGGCGGCTAGCACGCCCAGGGCAATGGGCAGATCGTAGACCGGGCCTTGCTTGCGGATGGCGGCGGGCGCCAGGTTGACGGTGATGCGGCGCTGCGGGAAGCTGAAGCCGGCGTTGCGAATGGCGGCCTGCACGCGCTCCCGCGACTCTTGCACGGCGGCGTCGGGCAGGCCGACGACCACGAAGGAGGGCAGGCCGTTGGCGGTGTCCACTTCCACCTGCACCAAGGCGCCGGCCATGCCGACCACGGCGCACGAATAGACGGTTGCGAGCATGGCCGCAAGTGTAGGCGAGACGGCGGCTTAACGCCAACACCGAGGTATTGAGCGGGCAGGCCGGGCCGTGAGGCGTTGCGGTCGCGGGCGCCGGGCGGCAAGGGCGGGGAAGTGCGCCGGCAGCGCTATTCCGCGGCCGGCCTTGGCGCGTGGTGGACGCGCAGGGGCATAGGGCGGCGAGGCATGAGCTGCGGCCCAGAGACGCCGATGGCCAGTGCGGCCATTCCGCAACTGAGGGCCGCACCCAACGCGGGATGAAACTGGGCTGAAGCGAGAAACAGCCCGGTGACGCCAATCGCAGCGTGGAAGAGGAGGGCCTGCAGCAAGCTCCCGCGGGTATGGTTGAACACCCACGTAAACAGGATGGTGGTCGCCAACAGTCCGAGGAAGTGCCATCCGCTCGCAGCGCCCTGGACAAGGGTCCCCCGCGTGAGCCACAGGGGCAGATGCCAGACGCCCCACACCAGCCCCAGCAGCAGGCTCGCGGGCAGGCTGCCCACCTGTGCTTGCAGGCGCGGCAGGGCAAAACCGCGCCAGCCGATTTCTTCCCCGATAGAGCTGCCAAAAAGCAGTTGTTGGAGGAAGAAGGCCGGCAGGAACACAAACAACCCGGCACTCGAAAGCTGTGGAAAGACCTCAACAAACGGCGGCCGCAAGAAGTTGGGCAGGGGGCCGCCCAGCAAGACAGAGAGGCCGGTGCCGGCCAGCGACAGGCCGGCGGGCCACAGCAGCACGAAGAGGTACCACTGTAGCCCAACCCGCCAGGTGAGCAGCCGCTTGAGCAGACCGGCCAGGCCGGCCAGACCGTCATAGGCGGCCGTTGTGACCAGCGCCGCCAACGATGGGCCAACGGCGCCCAGCAGACCGGTCAGGACCGGATTGAACCGGAAGGCAACGAGGCCGTGTGAGGCAAGCGCATCTGGCAGCCAGACGGCCCAGGAGAGGCCAAAGGCCAGGATGAAGAAGGTGGCCAAGGCATACGGCTTGGAGGCGACAGGCACAGGGGACATCAGATCAATCCTTGGGTGCTCCGCAGCGGGCGGGTAGCATGACTTCGCAGCGCGCCTGGCGGACGAGGCGAGCGCGCTAACCGCTGCCAGGCCGCATCCCACGCCGAGGCGACCAGCTTAACCTTGGGCCGGGAGGTCGCAGGCCGGGCGGCTGCTCAACAGCCAGCGTCCTAACCCGACCAACCACGCGACACTGAGCAGCAGGACAAGGATGCTGAGGGGCGGCAAGAGGCTCAGCGCGCCCAGCACCAATCCGAAGTAGCTGAGCCGCCGCGGCAGGGTGTTGGTGCGCACGGCTGACCCACTCACCAGCAGATACCACAGCCCATTGATGACAATGGCCGCCAGGCCCAGCATACCGATTGGCCCTTGCAGTTGCCCGCCCAGCCCGGCCGGCCCCGGCGCGAAACCGGCGATGTGCGCAACGGCATACAGGCTCAGGCAAGCGTTGGCGAGCAGGCACAAGCAGGCCAGAAGCCCGAGCGCGGCGGCCCAACGCATGAGGTCGGGTGCGATGGCGCGTGTGTGGTGGAACACGGCCACAACCAGGATGGCGGCCGCGGCGGCGGAGGCGAGTTTCAGCCCGTCTTGGATGAACAGGGGCGCCGGATTGGTGGCGGCCAGCGCGCTGAGCCGGGCGCTGTCGGTGAGCGCATCTGGGCCGATAAGGCCGAACGCTACCACCAGGGCCGCCAGCGCCAGGCCGGCTTGTACCAGGGCGGCGAGGCCGCCCGCCTGCTGCGTGATGAAACGATTTGTCGGCATGGTTTCGCTCCTTGGGATGGGCCGCGTGGCCCGCGCCGCCCAACACGCCGGCCGGCCGGGGCCGCCGGGTAAACTGGAGCCAGCATACGGCGTGTGCGGCGGCGGGGCATCGGTGGGGAGAAGTAATTATCATCCGTCGTGTGGCGGAAGTGAGGTGTACGACCGGAGGCGGACAGGCCTACAACGCAGGATGTAGGTGAAGCCCAGCGCCTTCGAAGACTCGGAGGGGTAACGGGGTCGGGGTGGGTCAGCCGGCGGGGGGGCGCAACTGGGCGATGAGGCCGCGCATTTCGGCGAGCGCGTCGTGTGTGAGGCGTTGCAGGCGCTCCAGTTGGGGGCGCGCCAAAGCAGGTTCGTTCCCCAGCAGAATCTGCGCCGACCGAGTGTGGCGCACTATGCTAAACAAGGTCTGCGCGACGGACGCGTGCAACTCGCGCGCCAGGCGAGTGTGCTCCTCCAGCAGGGTAAGTTCTTCCACCTGCCCGGCATAGGCTTGCAGTTGCTGGTGGGCGTTGTTCAGCTCGGCGAGCATCGCCTGGCTGGCGCGTCGGGCCGCCTCGGTTTCCTGGTTGGCCACGACATAAGCGGCCAGCACGAAACAGCCGGTCGCGGGCATGAGGGCGCGCGCCAGGCCGGTGAGGAAGCCCAGGTGGAGCATGAGCGGCCCGGCCGTGAGCAGGGCAAAGGCGCTGATCCAGACCCAGCGGGTGGCGCTGCTCAAGACGAATGCAGCTTGAAAAGACAGCAGCACGAAAAGGGCCGTTACCGTCCCGATGGCCGGGTCGAGCAGCAGCAGGCTGGTCACGATGAGGGACTGCCCGGCGAAGTAGGCGGGTTGGAGGCGCGCCCAGCGGGCCGGCTGCCAACCCGCGGCCGTGTACAACCCAAGGTAGAGGAGGTGTAAACCCGCCGACCAGAACAGCCGCTCTGGTCGCGCTGGGGCAAACACCACTTGCGCGAAGTTGGCGGCGAAGACCAGATAGGCGGCGGCCACGGCCAGGCGACCGGGCCGGAGGGGTGAGAGCGCGGGGGTGTCTGGGGCAGGCACGGCCAGGCGCCGGGGCGCGTTCAATCTGGTTCGGCCAGGCCGTGCTTGAGGGCATAGATCGCCAGTTGGGTGCGGTCTACCAGGCTCAGTTTGCTGAGGATGTTGCTGACGTGCGTCTTGACCGTCTTGTCACTGATAACGAGCGCCTGCGCGATCTCCAGGTTGCTGCGCCCCTGGGCAACCAGGCGCACGACCTCGCGTTCGCGGATGGTCAACTCCGCGGCAGCGGGGGCGGCCGCAGGCCCGGCGGCGCCGGCCGCCTCGGCGCGCAGTGCCTCGATCAGTTTGCGCGCGATGTCTGGGGGGAGTTGCGCCTGGCCGCGATGCACTGCCCGAATGGCTTCCACCAGTTCGTCGGGCGAAATGTCTTTTAGCCAGTAGCTGGATGCGCCCGCCCGGATCGCGGGGACGACTTTGTCGTCGTCGGTGAAGCTCGTGAGCACGATGATTTTGATGGCGTCGTTCAACTGCTTGGTTTGGCGGATGGCCTCGAGGCCGTCCAGCGCGGGCATGACCAGATCCATCAGGACGACATCTGGCGCGTGCCGGCGCGCCAGCTCTACCGCCAGACGCCCATCACCGGCCTCGCCCACCACCAGGATGTCTTCGTGCAGTTCCAGGAAAGTTCGCAGGCCCTGGCGCACGACCTGATGGTCGTCCACGATCAGCACTCGGATGGGATCATTCGATGGCGTCATGGCTCCTGGCCTTCCCCGGTGCTCTTTTCGACGCGAACGCGCGTGCCGGCGCCGGGCGCGCTCGTGATCCTGAGTTTCCAACCGATTTCAGCGGCGCGCTCGCGCATGTTGGTCAGGCCGAGGCGCCCCTCCCCGGCCGCGCCCAGCGTTTCGAAGCCCGGCCCCTGATCAACGATCTCGACCCACGGCGGCTCAGCCAGATGCAGGTGGATGTGCGCCTGAGACGCCGGGGCGTGTTTGACGACGTTGTTGAGCGCTTCCTGAATGATGCCGAACAGGCCATGCACCTCGGCTGGCGCGAGCTGGGCCTGGCCCTCGACGGCCAGAGAAACCGCCAGGCCCTCGGGCCAATAGCGGCCCGCCAAGTGCCGTCGGACGGTGGTCGCCAACCCGCCTTCCAGGCCCTGGTCTGGGTGCAGTTCAGAAATAAGCGCCTGGAGTTCGGAGAGGGCGCTGCGGGCCAGCCGGCTCAACTGATCGAGTTGGCCGGCGGCGCGGCCGGCATCGCGCTCGAGCAGCAGCCGGGCCGACTGGGTCGTGAGGCCCATGGCGAAAAGGGTCTGGGTGACCGAGTCGTGCAGTTCGCGGGCCAGGCGTCGGCGCTCGCGAGTGGCGGCAAGTTGTTGGCTCTGGCGGGCCTGAAGCTGCAACTGCTGATGGGCCTGGCGAAGCTGCTGCAGCAAGGCCTGGTTACTGGTGTGCGCCTCCACTGCCCGCCGGGTGGCCAGAGCGTAGGTAGCCAGCAAGCTGCTCCCGAAAGTGTAGATCAGCGTGAAAGCGACGCCGGTGAAGGCCCCATAGCGCGTGACGAGCGGCAGGGCCATCAGCACGGCGAACGCAGCCAGCCCTAAGGCGGCCATCCGCGGACGGTAACGCTGCATGAGCTGCATGCTGAGGAGGCCGAACAGGGCCGCGGGGTAGTCCTCGGCGTCGGCTCTGAACAGGAGCGCCAGCGCCAGCAGCGATTGGAGCATCAGGTAGCCGGGGAAGAACCCCGGCCAGCGGGGGGCCAAAAGCGCTTCGCCGAGGAATAGAACCAACCAGGCCGACAAAATGACCAACACCGGCCCCCGCGCGGGGTTGGCTTGATACTGGATCAGTGATCGCAACGCGGTCGCGCCGAACAGACTGCCCAGGGTGAAGGAGTAGATCCACGGATAGACAGGAGCGGCAGCGGGCTTCATGGATCACATGCGAGGCCGAGGCGCGCCGCGCACGGCGCCAAGGCTGACCCGATCCATTGTATCGCTGACAACAGCGGGGGCAAAGCGTCTGAGTGGCCCGCCGCCGTGGCCTCTCCACTATCGCTGCCAGCGCAAGGTGAGCAAGACGACCCGCTTACGGCGGAGGGCGGGCCGCCGGCGACCGGGCGGTTTGATGACAAGCTTCCTCCGGCTTTCGGCTCGTTTGTCAGTAGGCTGGGCTGCCGAAATGCTTTAGGCTGACAAGTTGTAACCGCCGGCAGCTAACGAAAGGGGCATTCCCATGGCGAAGATAGACAGCCTCGTGCAGGCGTTTCTCGATCAGCAGAAGATTGCCGTGGTCGGCGTTTCGGCGAAGCGCGAAACCGGCTGTAATCAGGGCTATCGCAACTTCAAGCAAGCGGGCTACACCGTCTTCCCCGTCAATCCACATCTGACCACTTACGACGGCGCGCCGTGCTATCCCGACCTGAGGTCCATCCCGGAGAGGCCCGACGCGGTCTTCATCCTGGCGAACCCGCGCGTGACGGAGGCGATCGTGCAGCAATGCGTTGAGCTGGGCATTCAGCACGTGTGGATGCACTGCATGATGGGCACCAAGCCGGGGCTGGCGGCGGGCATGACGAGCGTGTCGGCGGCGGCGGTGGAGCAGTGCCGGCAGGCCGGCATTCACGTGATCCCCGGCGGGTGTGTGAACCAATTCCTCCGGCCCGATTTCAGCCACGGCATGATGCGGGTGGTGATGCGCACGCTGGGCTTTTATAGCGTTAACTGACGGCGAGCCGCTACGATGCCCCGGCTGCTGATTGCCTATGCCTCCCTGGCCGGCGCGACGGCCGAGGTGGCGCGTGAAATCGCTGAAGAATTGTCGCGGGCTGGGTTCACGGCGGAAGTGCGGGCGGTGGCGGATGTGGACCGGCTGGACGGCTACGCCGGTGTGGTGCTGGGCGGCCCGATGATCTTGGGCTGGCACCGCGCTGCGCTGGGCTTCCTGCGACGCCACCGGGCTGCGCTGCAGAAGCTGCCGCTGGCGGTGTTTGTGCTGGCGATGCGACTGACGCAGCCGGCCGACACCATGGTGGGCGGCTTGCCGGTGCTGGTGGATGAACACCTGCCCACGCCGCCGGCTGTGCCCGGCCGCCTGAGCCTCAAGGAGCGTTACGCTCAACTGGGCAACTATGTGCGACCGATCCTGGCGGCGGTGCGCCCCGCCAAGCCGGCCGCGCTGGCCCTGTTCGGCGGGCGCATGGAATACGGCCGCCTGCCGTGGTGGGCCGTGATCTTTGCCATGGCTGTCATTCAGGCGCCGGCCGGAGACCGCCGCAATCGGCCCGTCATCCGCGCCTGGGCGGCGAGCCTGCCGGCCGCCATGCGCCTCGCGCCGGCGCCACACGCTGAGGCGCACGCGCTTGCGGGCTGACGCGCCCCCGGCGAAATAGCCAGGACGCGCCTAGCCGCGCTTGGGCTTGCGGGGCGGGGCAGGCGGCTCGCGCGGCGCGGCGCGCGGCATCATCAGCAGCGTGAGACCGGCCAGGCGCTGCAACTGTGCCCGGTCTACGCCGCGCCGGTAGGCCCAACGCTGCCAGCGGCGGCTGGCGTACAGACCCCAGGCCATGCTGACCACGAAGGCCGCGATCAGCCGCGCCCAATACCCTAGCGGCTCGGCCAGGCTATAGACGCTGTAGAACAGCACCAGAATCGGTAGATTGACGACGATCTGCCCGGCGAAGATGGCCTGCCAGGCGGTCAGCGGGCGCGGGGGCGGCTTGCGTTCGGCCACGGCCCGCTCAAGCCTCTGGCGCGGCGGCAGGCGGCGCGGGCGGCGGGGCCGCGGCCGGGCGGCGGAAGATGAAGGTGATGTAGAGCGTGGTGCCGTTGCCTTCCACCGGGAAGGCGCTGACCAGCTCCCAGCCTTCGCGCCCCATGCGCTCCACAGCATCCCAATCGGTGCTGCCGTCAGCGTACTTGGTCCGCCAGATCGAGGAGATCTGCGGGATGCCGGCGGTGTTGGTCAGCCGGTCGCTGTGGGTGATCGTGTATTCCCATGCCATGGCGGTTTGCCTCCTCTGGCGCGGCGGGCTAAGACCCAGCCGCCACGTTGAACGTCCAACTGATGATTTGCCCGTTGACGGTGATAGACACGGTGTAGCTGTTGCCGGCTTCCAGCTCCGCCTTAGGGATCAGTACGATGGCGTCGCGCGCATCCAGGCTGGCGCGGCCCTGAGCCTGCAAGCCGGGGTTGCTGTTGGCGTAGTTAGTTTCGTCGAACACGCAGTGCTCCAGCTCGGTGGCGCCGCGCCGGAAGTTGTGCGCCGTGACGACGGGCGTCTGGTCGCCCGGCCCAATTTGCACAATGACGGGCAGGCCGCTGCCGAAGCCCAGCGGAAAGCCGGGACAGCTCGTCAGCGGATCGGGTTGTTCGGCGCCGTCGTAGCGTGTGAGGTAGACGGTGGTGTTGTGGTCGGGCCATTTGAGCGGGTAGGCCGTGCCCCCCGGCACGCTGCCCAGTCCGCGGCGCACATCGAGCGCCGCGGCCATGTCGAATGAGCCGGCGTCGCGACGGTAGCTGCCGAAGCCGGTGCTGCCCAGGGCTGGGTCTAGCACGTCGAGGGCGTGAAAGGGCCACTGCATCCACTGGTCCAGCGCTTGCCGGTCGGTCAGGCTGAGGCTGCCCTGGAGTTGCAGCAGGCTGTTCGCGCCCGCCGCCGCGCCCTCGCTAGAGTAGTAGGGGGCGTCAGGTATCTCGCTGCCGGAGGCGGTCTGGTTTTCGACCATGTAGCGAGCGTGCTTGAAAGCGCCGTCGCTCCAGCCGAGGTTTTCGCTTATGCCCGGCAGGCGGCTGAGGGCGCGGTAGTAGCCCAGGTAGGCGCGCCAGTCGCCGCCGGCGGGGGGTGTCACGGGCGGGGGCGTGCTGGTCGGCGTGGGGCTGGGTGGTTTGAGCATAACCGGCAGATAGCGCGGCGTGCCCGTAACACCGGGGGGGACGGCGGGCGCGGCCGGGGCGCGGGGCGCGGCCAGGCTGAAGGCGGCCAGCAGCGCTGCCAGCAGGATGGCCAGCAGCAGGCTCAGCGCCGGCGGCGCTGCGTCGCCGGCGCGGCGGGGTGCTGTCACGCCGGGGCCTCTTCCTTGGCGGCTTCACGGTCCCATTGGTGGTGCAGAATGCGCAGGCCAAAGAAGCCGTAGAGGAAGGGCAGCCAAAATGTGTAGCCGCGAAAGGCCAGGGTGATGACCGTGGCGGCGCTCAGCGGCACGCCCTGGGTGCCCAGCGCCACCGTCATGGCGCCTTCGACGACGCCCAGGCCGGAGGGCGTGGGCGACACGAGGGTGAACAGATGGCCGATGCTGAAACCAGCGATGAGCGTGGCGGCCGTGACGGGCTGGTCGAAGGCCAGGAAGAGCGCCCAGAGCAGCCCGATGAGCAGCGCTTTTCCTACCAGCGCAAGGGCGGCCGGGGGCAGGTAGGCGCGCCAGTTGGTGTGCAGCGCCGCGAGACCTTCGCAGGCTTCGGCGGCGAATTCGTGGGCGCGCACCTCCGATAGGTAGGGCCGCCGCACGAACGGATGCAGCCAGGCGTTGATGGTGCGCGCCGCGCCCAGCAGCACGCGCTCAAAAGCCGGCGGCGAGCTGGCGCCCAATACCAGCAGACCGGCCAGCGCCAGCATGACCACCAGCAGAAAGCCGGCGGCGCCGACCTCCACCGCGGTGAGGTTGTTCTGCCGAAGCAGCACCCACAGGCCGACGGCCACGGCGCATAGCACCGAGAAGTATTCGGAGAGGACGTAGAGCACACCGGCAATGGTGACGCGGGCGGGCGACAGCCCGCGCCGGCGGCCATCGGAGATGAAGAGCGCCATGCCGCCCATGCCGCCCGAGGGCGCGGCGATGTTGACGAAGGTGTTGCTGACGGCCAGCGGCAGCAAGTGGGCCAGGTGGGTTTCTAGGCCCAGCAGCCGGTAAATCGCCCGCAGGGTGAGGGCAATGTTGACGATCCAGGCCGCTTGCAGGAGCAGCGCCAGCGCCAGCCACCAACCGTTGCCGCGCCGCAGGGTCGCGGCGATTTGCTGGACTTCGGTGAAGCGCGAGAGGGCGAGATAAACGGCCAGCAACAGGAGGAGGGCGAACACAAAGCGGCGCATGCCAGGCGATTATAGCCTAGGGATGGCCGCTAATGGCCGGCAGCACCGCCCGCTTAAACGAGGCCGCCCCCCGGTGTGCCAGCACTGGGGGGCGGAGGAGGAGAGTAACGCGCGTCGTTGAGGCGGTTACGAGCGCGGTCGTTCTGCCAGGGTGGCCGTCAGCGTCAGCGTTTGCTGGTCGCGCACGACGGTCAGGGTGACGCTTTCGCCGGCGGCGTGCGCCCAGAGCGTGTTGATGAAGGCGTGGGTCTCATCAATGTGGATGTCGTCCACGGCGGTGATGATGTCGCCCTTGCGCAGGCCCGCTGCCGCGGCCGGGCTGTCGTCGGATACGGTGGTGACGTACACGCCCCAATCGGCGCCCAGGCGGTAGCGCTGAGCGATGTCAGGGGTTACGCTGTCCCACGAGATGCCCAGGTAAGGGTGCGAGACAAAGCCCTTCTCGATCAGCTGCTGCGCGGTGGCTTGCACGGTGTTCGAGGCGATGGCGAAGCCCAGGCCCTCGGCCTGATCGCTGCTCGTGCCCGAACTGCGCAGCACCAGCGTGTTGATGCCCACGATCTGTCCCGCCAGGTTGACCAGCGGGCCGCCGGAGTTGCCGTGGTTGATGGCGGCATCGGTCTGGATCAGGTCGGTCATCTGGAAGTTGGCGGCGGTGTCGAGGGCGCGGCCGGTGGCGCTGACCACGCCGACGGTGACGGTGTTGCGGAAGTCGCCCAAGGGCGAGCCGATGGCCAGGACGGTCTCACCCTGGCGCAGGACGTCCGAATTGCCGAACGCGGCGTAAGCCGGGATTTGGCCCGCCACCTTGAGCACGGCTATGTCGGCATATGGGTCGGTGCCGATCAGCCGAGCGTCTACGGTGGCGCCGTCTTGATAGATGACTTGCAGGCTCTGGTTGCCTTCGACAACATGGTTGTTGGTGACCAGGTAGCCGTCGGCGGAGATAAAGACGCCCGAGCCGGAGGCCCGCTGCCCACCGCCCAGGTCGTTGATGACGGTGACGACGGCCGGGCCGACCTTGGCCGCGGCGTCTTCGACGGCTGAGTTGATGTCTACATTGAGGGTGCTGCCGCCGGAGGCGGCCGGCTCGGCCACGATGGCCTGAGGGCTGCTGCCGGCCGGCGCGGCGTTGAGACGGCTGTAGGCCGCGGCATACACGGCGGCGCCCCCGGCCACCGCGCCGAACAGGGTCGCGCCGCTCATCGCGATCACCGCGAGAAATGAAATAACGATACGTCGGATGCTCATACCTTTACTCCTGCGATACCGGTAGATGGTCTCACGATAATCAATAGTCCTACGAGGCTGATCTTCGTTCCGACAGGTTAAGCGCCGCTTAGGGCAGGGGAGGGCGAAGATTAATGACCCACAAAGTTCGGGAGCGGGGCGGCTGAGGAGAGCGGCGGGCGTGTTGTGGCCGCGCGGCGTTTGGCGGTAAAATGATCGCCGCTGACCAGACCCCGACCTGCCATGAGCGACTATACGATTGACGAACTGATCTCCGTCTGCATCGCGCGCCGGATCCCCGACGGTGTGGTGGTGGCCCAGGGCATCGCCACGCCCCTGGTGGCGGCCGGCTACCTGCTGGCTAAGTGCACCCACGCGCCCAACCTGCTGTTCGCCTCGGCCATCGGCCAGGGCGTGTGTCAGGACTGGGCCCCGCTGGGGCTGGCGCAGGTGGAGGCGCTCTGGCTGGGCAAGGCGCTGCTCAATGTGGGCTTCGCGCGGGCGGTCACCGAGGTGCTGCCGCGTCTGCGCCCGCTGGAGTTTTTCCGCCCGGCGCAGATGGACGCCCAGGGCAACTTCAACAACATCGCCCTCGGCGGAGACTACCGCCGGCCGCGCCTGCGCCTGCCGGGCAGCGGGGGCATCCCGGACGTGACCACGTTTGAGGACAACGTGTGCCTATATGTGCCGCGCCACTCGCGGGTGACGTTTGTGCCCAAGGTGGATTTCGTGGCCGGGCTGGGACATGCGGCCGGGCGCACCCACGGGGCCGGACCGAGGTACCTGGTGACCGATCTAGGCCAGTTCGACTTCGCCCACGGACGGATGCGCCTGACCTCGCTGCACCCCGGCGAGACGCTTAAGCGCGTGCAGGCCAAGACCGGCTTCGAGGTGGAGGTGGCGCCGGACTGCGCGGAGACGCCGCCGCCCACGGCCGAGGAGGTGCGGCTGCTGCGCGAGGCGATTGACCCGCTGGGGATTCGCAGGCTGGAGCTGCTGGCGGGCACGGCCAAGCGCGATGCGCTGCGCGCCATAGTGGCGGCCGAGGCCGCTGGGATGAGGGCCTGAAGCATGCCCGCCCAAGAACTGAACTGCGCCAACTGCGGGGCGGCGATTGACGTGCGCACGGTGCGCGGCATGGTCGCCGCCTGCACCTACTGCGGCACTTCCTTCGTCGTGCCGGAGACGATGACGCCGGAGCCTACGATGGGCAACCTGCTGCTGGGGGCCGACTTCCGCGACCCGGAGCTGCCCGGCTGGCTGGTGAGCACGCCCGACAACCTGGAATTCCGTCCCGGTTCGCCCGCCGAGCTATGGGCGACCTTCGCGGCCTCTGACCTGATTCACCCGGTGATACGCACGCCCGGCCCGCTGGACGACTTCGACGCCGGCGTGACGATCCGTTTCATCTCCGGCGTGCACGACTACGTCAGCGCCGGGTTCGAGGTTCGCTCGTGGGACACGGGCGATTACGTCGTGCGCATCTCGGCCCAGGGCACGTTTAACATCGGCTGGCACGAGAAGGGGGCCTGGGGCGGCGACCTGGTGCCATGGGCGGCGCACCCCGCCCTGCGCGGCAACTGGGGAGACCGTAACCGGCTGCGAGTGGTCATGCGCGGCGAGCAGATGCGCGTTTATCTGAATGGGGTGGTGGCCGCCTCGCTGCGCGATGGGCGCTTCCCGGCCGGGCGCCTGCGCGTGATGGTGGGGCCGGGCAAGGCCGGCGCCGCCACGGTGGCCTATTCCGACGCGCAAATCCGAGAACTGCTGCCAGATTAAGCCCGAAGACTCAGCGCGCCAATTTGACGACGGTCCGCCCTCGACTTATACTCAGCTTCCGCTCGTAGACCCACCCGCCTACTCTGCCTGGAGGACGCGCATGGACTCGAAGCCCTGGCTGGCGCACTACGACAAAGGCGTGCCCGCAACGCTGGCGCCCTACCCGAACAGACCGCTGTACAGCTTCCTCGAAGAGTCGGCCGTCAAGTTCCCCGACCGCGCCTGCACCGTCTTCAAAGGCCGCACCATTACTTACCGAGAAATGAACGCCCTGAGCGACCGCGTGGCGGCGGCGCTGGCGGCGCAAGGCGTCAAGAAGGGCGACCGGGTGGGCATGTTCATCCCGAACACGCCGCAGTTCGTCTACATCTACTACGGCATCCTAAAGGCTGGCGGCGTGGTGGTCGCCACCAACCCGCTGTACTCGCCGCCGCAGATCGTCCACCAACTTAAAGACGCGGGCATTGAGTTGATGGTCGTGATGAGCAACTTCTATACGCGCGTGAAGGCGGTGCAGGGGCAGACCAGCCTCAAGCGGCTGATCGTCACGAACATCAAGGAGCAACTGCCGCCGCTGACAGCGTTGCTGTTCACCCTGGTCAAGGAGCAAAAAGATGGTCACCGCGTGACGCTGGCCGACGGCGACCTGTGGCTGAAGGACCTGTTGGCCGAGCAGGCCAACGCCACCCGCCTGGCCGTGGCGGTGAGTGGTGACGATGTCGCCCTGCTGCAATACTCCGGCGGCACCACCGGCCTCTCGAAGGGGGCGATTGCCACGCACGGGGGGCTGACCGCCAACACTGTGCAAATCCTGGCCTGGATGGTGGGCATGAAGCCGGGGCAAGAAGTCACGCTGATGGCGATCCCGATGTTCCACGCCTATGGCATGGTGGCGGGCATGGCGCTGGGCATGGCGCTGGGCGCGACGCTGGTGATGATCCCGAACCCCCGTGACCTGAAGGACGTGCTGGAGAACATCGCCAAGTACCGGCCCACGCTCTTCCCCGGCGTGCCGGCCATGTACAACGCCATTAATAACAACCCGGATGTGAAGGCGGGCAAATACGATCTAAGCTCAATCAACGCCTGTATTTCCGGCTCGGCGCCGCTGCTGCTGGAGACCAAGACGACGTTCGAGCGGCTGACCAACGGCAAACTGTTCGAGGGCTATGGGCTGAGCGAGGCGCCGACGGCCACGCACTGCAACCCACTCAACGGCGTCAATAAGGAAGGCTCGATTGGGATGCCGTTCCCGGACATGGAGGTGCGGCTGGTGTCGCTGGAGGACGGCCTGAGCGAGGCGGCCCCCGGTGAAGCGGGGGAGTTGGTGATGCGCGGGCCGCAGGTGTTCAAGGGTTATTGGAACATGCCGGCCGAGACCAACCAGACGCTGCAAGCCGACCGCAACGGCGGCGCGCCGTGGCTGTTCACCGGCGACATCGCCAAGATGGATGAGGACGGCTACTTCTACATCGTGGATCGCAAGAAAGAGCTGATTAAGCCGGGCGGGTTCCAGGTGTGGCCGCGCGACGTGGAAGAGGTGATCGCGCAGAACCCGAAGGTGCAGGAGGTGGGCGTGGCGGGCGTGCCCGACCCGCGGCGCGGCGAGACGGTGAAGGCCTGGGTGGTGCTGAAGGCGGGCGAGACCGCCACGGCCGACGAGATTAAGGCCTGGTGCGGCGATAAGCTGCCCAAGTATGCCGTGCCGACGGAGGTTGAGTTCCGGCCGGAGCTGCCCAAGACGACGGTGGGCAAGGTGCTGCGGCGGGAGCTGGTGCGCGAGCACAAGGAGAAGGCGGCTGCGGAGAAGTAGAGGTTGGAGGTCGGAGGTGGGAGGGAGTGAAGTTAGAAGTGAGAGGTGGGAGGGGTGAAGTTGCAGCCGTTGAGATATGCGATGGGCGCCCGGATTTTCCTCAGCCGGGCGCCCTTATTTTTCGAGTTCGGAGAGGTCGAAGATCGGCTTGCCGTCGGCGCGGCGGGCCAGTTTTTCGCCGCACTTAGGGCAGACGTAGACGGGGACGATGGTGTAGCGGCCTTGATGGTGCTCGCGGGCGTTGCGCTTCTTCCAGGTTGTCTCGTCGAACAGGGTGCCGCAGGTGGGACAAGTGAGCACCAACTCGAACTCCGGCTCCTGCCGGCGCCGCCACCAGACGTAGAGCAGGAGGCCGCCGGTGAGGACGGCGCCGGCGAGGGCGATGAGCAGCCAGGGGTTGAGGGGCATTAGCCGGGTGCCGGGCGCCTACCGGATGCGGCGCTTCCACTCGTCTTTGAGGCCGAGGTTAGACAGGCTCTCGCCGGATTTGACGGCGAGGAAGTCGGTGAGCAGGCGGTTGAACTTGGCCGCTTCGTCGAGCATCGGGAAGTGGCGGCTGTCTTCCAGGCCGAGGCTGTGCACGTTGCCGTTCAGGCCGGCCAGCGCAGCCTCATCGGGCGGAGCGATCATCGGGTCCTTCTCGCCATGCACCAGCAGCACGGCGGGCTTAAGCTCAGCCAGTTGGCCGCGCTGCTCGGTCTCCATGACGGCTCTGACGGTCTGCTCCACGGCGGCCGGGTCGGCCTTGGCGGCCTCGCGGCTGATCGGCTCCACAGCCGGGCCTTTGCCCAAGAGCCACTCGATCAGACTGACCGCCGAGCCGGAGAGCAGGCGGGCGCTGACGGCGGCGCTGGTGAGCGGCAAGCAGACGCTCATGGCGCGGTCGGCCAGGTCGGGGTGCTGGTGGGCAAGCCGGAGCAGCACCGCGCCGCCGAGGCCGTGGCCCACAAAGGCGGCTTTGAGGATGCCCAACTGATCCATGAAGCGCGCCAGCAGTTCGGCCTGGGCGTCTAGGGTGTAGCGCGGGGCGGCCTTGGCCGTGTCGCCAAAGCCCCATAGGTCGAGGGCGTAGGCGCGGTATTCGGCGCTAGCCGCCTGCATGGTAGGGATCCAGTAGCGCCAAGAGCCGAGCCAGCCGTGCACGAAGATCACCGGCCGCCCGCGGCCGAGCACCTCGTAGTGCACTAACTCGTCGTCAATAATCAGCGCGCTCACAGTCAGGTCGGCGGCGACGGGCGGGAGGCTAAGCCGCGGGGGCGGGCTTGGTCTTGTCCAGGATCTCGGCGACTTTCTTGGTAAGTTGGCTGACCTCGAACGGCTTGAGCAAATAGGCGTCGCCGCCGGCGTCGAGGCCGCTTTGCACTTCGGCTTCCTGGCCCTTGGCGCTGAGGAACACGACGGGGATGTGCTGCGTGGCGGGGTTGGACTTGATCTGGCGGCAGGCTTCGTAGCCCGTCATCTTGGGCATGCGCACATCGGTGAGCACCAGGGCGGGCAGTTCTTTCAGCGTCAGGGCCACGGCCTCTTCACCGTTATTGGCGGTCAGCACTTCGTAGCCCACGGCCTGCAGGGCAAAGGCGATCAGGAATTGAATGTCGCGCTCGTCTTCGGCAACTAGAATTTTGGTCATGGTCGTATCCTGACGGCCGGCCGCTCAGCGCGCGCCGGCCACGGGCAGAGCGAGCGCGAAGGTGCTGCCGCGCCCCGGCTCCGAGTGCGCCAGCCACAGCCGGCCGCCGTGCATTTCAATCAACTGGCGGGCGATCGCCAACCCCAGCCCGGTGCCGGCGGTGGCCAGCACCAGCGCGTCCTCGCCGCGATAGAAGCGGTCGAACAGGCGCGCCTGATCGTCGGGCGCGATGCCGATGCCGGTGTCGCTCACCTCCACCACGACCTCGTCGGCCGCGGCGGCGCGGCGGGCGCGCAGCGTGATGCGCCCGCCGGCGCGGCTGTAGTTGAAAGCGTTGTCGCTCAGGTTCATCAGCACCTGGGTCACGCGCTCGCGGTCGGCCCAGACGGGCGGCAGCTCCGGCTCGGCGTCGGCCACCAGTTCCATGGGCTTGTGGTTGTCCTCGATGCGGCCCTGGAGCGTGGCCAGCACGTCTTGTATCACATCACCGATGGAGGTGGGCCGCAGAGTGAGTTGCACGCGGCCGCTCTCGATGCGCGAGATGTCGAGCAGGTCGTTCACCAGCAGGCTCAGCCGGTCGGCGTTGCCCTTGATGACATCTAGAAAGCGCGCCTGGTCGTTCTGCAGCGGCCCGGCCGCGCCCATCAGCAGCAGGTCGGCATAGCCCTTGATGGATGTCATGGGCGTGCGCAGCTCGTGGCTGACGTTGGTGACAAACTCGCTCTTGAGACGGTCAACTTCGACCTCGCGGGTGATGTCGCGAATGACGGAGACCGAGCCGAGGTATTCGTCATTGGCAATCACCGGCGCGAGGTGCACAGAGATGATCTGCTGGTTGTCGAGGGTCAGGCGCTGGTCCACAAAATCGCCCGGGGCGAAGCTGCCGGGGTCGCGGCCCCAGCGGTCTACGGCCTCGGCGCCGGCGCCGCCCGCGCTGCCGTAAATGCCGATGAACTCGGTGAGCGGCCGGCCGACGACCTGCTCGCGCTGGAGGCCGAGGATACGTTCGCAGGCCACGTTGAACAGGATGACGGCGCCGGCCGCGTCGGCGACCAGCACGCCGTCGGCAATGCCTTCGAGAATGGCGCGGCTCTTGGTGGCTTCCACCTGCTGGCCGCGCAACATGCTGCCCAGGCGCTCGGCCTGATCGCGGATCAGGCGATACAGCTCGGCGTTGTTGATGGCCGCCCCGACCTGATTGCCCGCCGCCGTGACCAGCCGCAACTGCTCTTCATCGAAGGCGGCCGGGCGCGGACTGAAGAGCATCATCACGCCCAGGGCATCTTCATTGGCCATGAGCGGCACCACCAGGGCGCTGCGCTGCTCGCCGCCCAGGTCGGGCATGGGCTGCCAGCGCGGGTCGGCGGCCAGGTCGGGAATGACGGCGCCCTGGCGAGCCTTGAGCGCCCAGCCGTGCAGGCCTTCGCCGCGCCGGTGCGGCAGAGACAGGCCGCCGGTGGGCAGCGGTTCGGCCCGGCCCAGCGCCGCGCGATAGACGAGGTGGTTGGTTTCCAGGTCCACCAAGAAGATTAAGCCCTGGGCGGCCTGGATGGCATCCGTGACGATTTGCAGGGCGCGGGCCAACACGCGGTCGAGGTCCAGGCTTTGAGAAAGTTCGGTGGTCACTTGCAACAGGATCTCGACGCGCTCCCGCTCGCGCTGGAATTCGGCGGTGCGAGCGGCCACGCGCGCTTCAAGCTCGTCGGCGAAGCGGGCGTTGTCCACCGCGCCGGCGACCTGGCCAGCGATGGTTTCGGCCAGCGACACTTCAGCGGGCGTGAAGATGCGGTCGGCTTGGTCTGTGTCGAGGCCGATGGTGCCGATGACCTCGCCGCGGGTGACAAGCGGGATGATGAGCAGGCAGTGCGTGTTGCGAGCGCGCAGCATGGCGTGGATGGGCGCGGTGAGCGGGTGCTCAAAGGCGCGGGGCAGCACCAGTGACTGGCGCGTTTCGATAACCTGTAACGAGGAGGGGTTGCCGGCCAGGGGGATGACCAGGCCCGCGGCGTCGGGGTCGGTGGGCGCGGCCGAGTAGTCGGCCACCACGGTGAGGTGGGTGCGCTCGGGGTTGAGCAGGGCGATGCCGCTGTTGCGCGCGCCGAAGATCTGCACCAGTTCGCGCGCGGTGGCCCGCAGCATCGCTTCCAGGTCGAGCAGGGTGGTCACGGTGGTGGTCACCCGGTTGAGCACTTCGAGTTCGTCGTTGCGACGCAGCAAGGCGGCTTCGGCGCGGGTGCGCTCGGCCAGCGCGGCCTGGGTCTGGGCGAACAGGCGGGCATTGAGCACGGCGGCGGCGGCCTGGTTGGCGAGCGTTTGCGCCAACTCGACTTCGCCGGCGGCAAAGCGGCGCGGGGCGTTCAGCGCTTCGAGCTGCAGGGCGGCCACCACCCGCCCGGCGCTGACCAGCGGCGCGACCAGCAGCGAGCGCACGCCGCGGGCGCGCAGCCCGCCGGGGGCGGCGGCCTCCGCGGCCAACAGGGCGTCGTGGGTCACGTCCTCGACGACCAGGGGCAGTCGGGTTTCGGCCACATGCGCCAGAGCGGCGTTCACCGGGGCCAACTCGGCGGCCTGGAGCGGGTAGCGGGCGGCCATACGTGGCGCGGCGGCGGGGTCCAGGCTGACAATCAGGCCGCGGGCGACGCCCAGCGCCTGCACAATCTCGTGGAGCACGTCGGCGTAAATTTCGTCTTCGAGCAGCGTGCGGCTCAGTTGGGCGGACGCGCGGTTGAGCAGGGCCAGGCGCTGCGAGCGCTCGTCTAGCTCTTGGGCGCGCTGCCGGCTTTCCTCGAACAGCCGGGCGTTTTCGAGCGCCACGGCTACCTGGCTGGCGAAGGCCATGAGCACCTGCGCGGCCTGCGGCGTGTAGGAATGGGCCTCGATCTTATCGAGCGCTAACACACCCAAGATGCGGCCCTTGCTGACGAGCGGCGCGCCCAGCCAGCTTTGGGTGGGCTGGAACTCGCCGGCCGCGAATCGCGGGTCGTGGCGCACCTCGGGCACGAGGATGGGGGCTTGGGTGCGGTCCATTTCGGCAAACAAGGCGCTGTCGCCGATCTCAACGCGCAGGTTTAGGCGCTCAGCGTCGTTCTCGAAGCCCTGGGCCGCCACGATGCGCAGTTGGCCGCCCTCGCGCAGCCAGAGCGTTACGCTGTCATACTCAACGACGCGGCGCAGGGCGCGCGGGGCTAGCACGGCCTGCACGACATCGCTGATGGTGAGCGCGGCGGTGATGGTCTGAGCGACCTCGGCCAGGGCGGCGAGCTGAGCGGCGCGCTGCTCGATGTCGGCCTCCAGCCGGGCGCTTTCAAGCAGCGCGCCGAGCTGGTTGGCGAGGATGGTGTAGACATCCAGGTCTTCCGGCTCGAAGGGGCTAGGCGGCGCGACAGAACTGCCCTGGGCCGCGGCCTGGTGGGCGCCGACAAAGATGGCGCCCGCCGCCTGACCCTGGCTGATGATGGGCACGCAGATGAACGAGGCTACCTCCAGCGCGGCGATGAAGGGGTTGAGGCCCCAATCGGTTTCGGCGCTGGTCAGGAGCAGGATCGGTCCGTCGGTCAGGACCTGGCGCAGTGGGTTGGCTCCGGCGAGCAGCGGCCGGAACTCGATGTGCGGCCGGATGTTGCCCGCGCGGCCCGCGACCTCGAGCACGACGGCGGCCGGAGTGGGAGCCGGTGGGCTATCTGGGCTGGTGCGCAGGGCGATGACGGCCACGTCTGGTCCGCGGATGCCGGCCACGCCGGTCTGGGACCGCGTCTCGGACAACAGCGTCTCGGCGACGGTCTGCCAGAGATGGCCGCGGTGGGCGGGGGCGCTGGCGGCTTCGACGACGTGGTGCAGGGCGAGGAGTTGGCCGGCGCGGCGTTCGGCGGCGGTGTAGAGGCGGGCGTTCTCAATGGCCTGGGCCGCCTGGTTGGCGAAGATTTCGATGATCTCGACCGTGTTGCGGTCGGGGCGGCGGCCGTCGCGGGGACTATCCACGGTGAGCAGGCCAATCGGTTCCTGCCGCGAGCCGTAGAGCGGCACGAGGTGCAGATCCTCGGGGTGCCACGACTCGGGGCCGCTGAGTTCCGGGCCGCTTTGACGCACGAGGACGGCGTCTAGCCCGCCGGTGAGGGCGGCGGCGCGCTCGTGCGGCAGGAAGTAGGAGCGGCTGATCTGGTATTCGGGGCGCAGCAGGCGCACGACGTCGGCCCACGGCACCTGCACCTGGCGGAGGGCGTCGAAGGCGGCCAGCGGCAGGCCGGCGGCGGCCGTGCGGACGAGGCGGCCGGCCTTGCTGTCGAGGCGGCTGATGAGCACGACATCGAAGCCGACGGCTTCGGCCAGGCCAAAGGCGATGGCTTCCAGGTTGGCGGCCAGCGGCAGGTCGGAGCGCACGCTGCGCGAGACCTCAAAGAGCTGGCCCAGTTGGTCGGCGCGGCGGCGGAGCAGGTCGGCGCGGCGCAGTTGCTCGCCGTAGCGGCGGCTGTTCTCAATGGCAATGGCGGCCTGCGCTGACAGCGCCTGGGCGGCTTCTTCGGCGGGGTCGTCGAAGCCTTCGGGGGTGTGGCGATGCAGGTGCATCAGCCCAACAACCAACTGCTGGGCCACGATGGGCACAACCAGGGCCGACTGCACGCCGGGGTGGGCGGCCAAAGGCGAGCCGGCCGCTAGTTGGGCCACGCGCCGCTTGGGGGCCGCGCCGAGCGCCACTTCGGCTTCGAGGGCGGTGAGGACCAGGCCCAAGTCGTCATCACCCAGGCGGCGCACCACGGTGCCAGGGGCCGCATCGGGGTCAAAGACGACCAGTGTGCCGCAATCGGCGCCGGTGGTCTGCAAGGCTTCGTCGTGCACACGCCGCAGGATGCGGTCGAGTTCCAGGGTCTGGTTCAACTCGCGGCTGACGCGGGTGAGGGCGGTGAGCTGGTCAACGCGGCGCTGCAAGTTCTGGTCGGTGGCAGCCGCGAGGCGGGCGCGCTCAATGGCCGAGGCCAACTGCGCGGCGATGGCGGCGAGCAGGCGCAGGTCGGCGCGGCTAAAGGCGTGTTCTCGGCGGGCGACGACGATTAGCTCGCCGAGGCTGCGGTCGCTGACGACGAGGGGCACATCGAGGGCGCTATTGACTTGAAAGTGCTCGACCAGGTGGCGGTAGAAGCCGGCGATGCGGCGGTCGTGCAGGGCGCGCCCGGCAATGAAGGGCCGCCGCGTGCGGGTGATGGAGACGGCGAACAGCGGGTCGTCGGTGCGCAGCCGCACGGCCAGGGCTTCGTCTGGTTCGCCGCCGTAGACCGAGGCGGGGTGGGGCACCAACTCGCCTCGCGCCTCGTCCACCAGGGCGACCATGCCGTAGTCGAAGCGCAGCAGGCGGGCCGCCTGGCGCATGGCCAGGCGTAGCGCAGTGTCCAGGTCGGCTGCCGACGCGGCGGCGGCAATCTCGCGCAGGCTGTCGGCTTGCTCGGCGCGCACCTGAGCCTCGCGCACCAGGCGCGCGTTGTCGAGCACGGCAGCCGCCTGCCCGGCGAAGAGGGCCAACAGGCGCACATCGGCGGGACTGAAGCCCGCCCCGCCGCGCTTGTTGGCGATTTGCACCGCGCCAAAGCGCCGTGCCGGCGTGCCGATGGGCACGAGCAGGGTGTGGCGCGCGCCGGTAGCCAGGGCGTATTCGCGCAGGCCGAAAGCGTCTACCTGGGGGGCGGCGGGCACGTCGGCGCACAGCCACGGCTCGCCGCTGTCCCACCAGGCGGCGGCGGGGCTGCCGTGCGCCAGCGGCACGCGATAGACCTCGGCCACGATGTCGGGCATGCCGAAGAAGGGCGGCTGACCGATCAGGGCGCGGGCCTCTGGGTCGAAGGTCAGGAAGCCAACCTGCTCAACGTTGAGATAGCGGGCGACTTCGGCAGCCAGCCGCCGGTAGAGGTCGGTCGGCTCGGCGGCGTCTTCGAGCGCGCGAGAGACCTCGGCCAGGCCGGCCAGCTCGGCCAGGCGGCGCTGCTGGTCGGCGTGCGCCTGGGCGTGTTGGAGGGCGATGGCGGCCTGTGCGCCGATCAGGCCCAGCAGGGTTTCATCCTGGGCGGTGAAGGCCGCCGGGCGGTAACTGGCAAGCTCGAGCGTGCCGATGAGCGTGTCGCCAACGACCAGGGGCACGCCGAGGTAAGACTGGAACGGGAAGTCCACGCCGTAGAGCTTGGGGCGCACGGCGGTGTAGGCGGCGACATCGTCCACGCGCAGCGGCCGGCGGTGCGTAGCCACCCAGCCGGTATAGCCTTCTTGCAGGGTGTAGTGGCTGCCGACCAGCCCCAGGTCGCGCACGTAGTCGCGGTCGCCGGTGTGGCGGACGGCGCGCAGCACCTGAGCGGCGGCCTCCCACACGTTAAGCTCGGCCAGGTGGAAGCGAAAGGCGCGTGGCAAGGCGTCGAGCAGGGCGGCGTAAGCTTCGGCGGGATCGAGGCTGGCGCTGAGGGCCTGGGTGATATCGGCCAAGGTGCGCAGGGCCTCGGCGTCGGCCTCGGCCGTGCCGGAGGCCGGCCCGCGTTCTTGGGCCTGGCGCAGCAAGAGCACAAAGCGGTCGCCGCCGTGGGGCAGCGCCACGCGGTGAGAGCTGGCCTCCAACGGCTGGTCGCCCACGCTGACCTGAGCCTGGCCCTCGGCGGAGAACAATTCCAGCAGGCTATCGGCGGGCAGGGCGCTGCGCAGCAGGCGCGTGAGGGTGGGGGCGTCGCCGTTCAGGCCGAAGAGCAGGCGCGCGCGCTCATTGGCGTACTCCACGTGGCCGCCGCGCCCAGCGACGACCACGCCCGCATCGCCGGCGTCAGGCGCGTGGGACATGGGGGCGGGCAGGCGCTCGCTGGGGAAGGCGGCGCGCCGACGGTACCAACGCAGGACGAGGCCGGCCAGGCCCAACAGCACAGCGGCCACGACCAGAACGGCCAATGCCAGCGGGAAGGCGCCTGTCAGTCCCATGCCTGAGCGAGTCGGACGCGCTGGTAGGCGGGCGGCCGCCTCACACGGCGACCGTGTCTTGGCGCCGCGCCTCGGCGGCCAACTCGGTAATCTCGCGAATGTCGGAGAAGCTGCGGGTATCGGCCGAGACCAGGCCGATGGCAATGGTCATGAGCGGCACCTGGGTCTCCTGCCCGTCGGCACCCTTGGCGGTGATGAAGCCGCGCTCACGGTCCACAAAATTGTAGTGGGTGAGCACTTCTTCGTTGAAGCGCGCCTTGAGCCGGTCGCGGAGACGGGCGCCGGCCGCGGCGGTGGTGACCACGACGAAGTTGTCGCCGCCGGGATGGCCGATGAAGTCATTGGCGGTGCCGGCTTCGTCTACGACTTCGCCGAGCAGGATGGCGGTGAAGCGCAACACCTCGTCGCCGGCGATGAAGCCGTAGACATCCTTGAAGCGCTCGAAGTTGGTCAAGCGGCAGTCGAGCAGCGCCCAGCCTTGGGTGCGGATGATGCGCCGCAGGTGGTCTTCGATCAGGCGGCCGGAGGGCAGGCCGGTGCGTGGGTCGGTCTGGCTTTCGCGCTCCTGGCGGCTGATGGCGTTGGTGACGCGCAGCTTGAGTTCTTCGATGTCGAAGGGCTTGGTGATGTAGTCGTCGGCCCCCAGCTCCAGGCCGGCGATTTTGTCGCTGCGCTCGTCACGTTGGGTGAGGAAAATGATGGGAATGTGACTGGTGCGCGTGGTGGTGCGGAGCTGTTTGCAGACAGCGTAGCCGTCCATGTCGGGCAGCATGATGTCGAGCACGATCAGGTGCGGCAGGCTCTGGCGGGTCATGGCCAGGGCGTCGCCGCCGCGCGGGGCCACGCTGACCTCGAAGCCCTGCCCGGTGAAGTAGATGCGCAGCATGTTCGAGATGTCGAAGTCATCTTCTACGACGAGGATTCTGCCTTTGCTCATGCGTTGCCTCCATCCAGGCCGCCCGGCGCGAAGGTCGGGCGGGTGCGCCTCAATCCCTGGCGCGCACCTGTAAGGTCATAAGCGGCGCAGGGGTCGGGCGACCGTCCTGGCCGCGAATCAGCACAAAGCCCTGCTCGCGATCCATGAAGCTGTAATGGGCCGAGACCTCATCGTTGAAGCGTTCGGCGGTTTCCTGCGCCAGCGCGGCCGGGTCGGCGGCGCCGGTGACGATGAGGAAGGTGTCGTGCGCGGCGTGGCCCAGGAAGTCTTCGGGGGTGCCGCGCGCGTCGCAGACGTCGCGCAACAGGTGGGCCGTGAACTTGAGCACCTCGTCGCCGGCCACGAAGCCGTTTTGATCGAGGAAGACCTGGAAGGCTTCCAGGCGGGCCTGGAGGACATGCCAACCGGGGCGGGCGGCGGCCTGGCGGGCCTGGTCTTCCATCCACGCGCCGGTAGGCAGGCGCGTGCGCGGATCCACCTGGTTGTCGCGAGTGGCGCGTGTCACCAAGTTCTGCACGCGCAGCCGGAGTTCTTCCAGGTCGAAGGGCTTGGTAATGTAGTCCTGCGCCCCGGCCTCCAGCCCGGCCACCTTGTCGGTGAGCGCGATTTTTTCGCTGAGCATGATGACAGGCAGGTAGCCGGTGCGCGGGGAGGCGCGCAGACGCACGCACACTTCGTTGCCGTTGATATCCGGCAGGTTGACATCCAGGAGCACCAGGTCGGGGTAACGGCGCTGGGCGATGGCCAGGCCGTCAGCGCCGCGCATGGCGACCTCGACATCGTAGTCGAGGCCGGTGAAGTACATGCGCAGCAGGCTGCCGGTGTCGGGGTCGTCTTCGATGACGAGCAGCAGG
This sequence comes from Anaerolineales bacterium, assembly GCA_020850595.1. Lineage (GTDB taxonomy): Bacteria > Chloroflexota > Anaerolineae > Anaerolineales > UBA6663 > JADZEK01. The sequence goes on along the minus strand of JADZEK010000034.1, from coordinate 38,260 downwards.
CGGCGGCCGGGGGGGCGCAGGCGGCCGGTCATGGGGCGCCTCCGGCGGCGGGCGCGCGGCGGCGCGCGCCCGCCGCGTGGGCGCGTTCGGCCACGCGCGCCACGTCGGCCGCGGTGACGGGGCGCTCGAAGGAGCGGAAGCCGCTGAGCCTGAAGCCGTGCCGGGCGGCCAGAGCGGCGATCTCGCGCACGCGGGCGACGCTGAGGGCGCGCCCCAGCGTGAAGCTTTCGAACCGGCCTTCGAGCGTCAGCGCCATTGTCTCGGCCATACAGGCGTACACCTTGTCGGGCGGAAAGCCAAAATCGAAGTGGAAGGCCGCGCCCGAGCCTGGCACCTGCACCATGCCCCCATCTATCACCAGCACGTCGTCGCGTTCGGCGGCCACCCGCGCCGCCACATCGCGCGGGCGGGCCACATCGCACACCACTGCGCCGGGGCGCAGATGGCGCGATTCGATCACCGTGTCGAGCGCGCTGGTCACCGTCAAGATCAAGTCGGCCTCGGCCAGCGCGGCGGCGTCGGCGGCCACGACGACCTCGGTCCCTGGCCAGGTTTGCAGGCGCTCGCGCAAGGCAGCGAGGGCCTGGGCGCGCCGCCCAATGAGCACCAGCCGCCCCACGGCGGGGGCCAGCAGTTCAGCGGCGGCCGCGCCGATGGCGCCCGTCGCCCCCATGATGGCGGCTGTGGCGCGGGTCAGCGGTATTTCCATCTGCTGGGCGGCGGCCAACACCGCCTCGACCGCCACCGCGACGGTATACGAGTCGCCGGTGGTGACCGGGATGTCTAGCCGCCGCGCGATGGTCTCGCCCGCGTCGCCGACGACGGAGGTGAAGGCCCCTAAGCCTAACAATTGGGCGCCTAAACGCTCGGCTAACCGGCCTGTCTCGACTATTTTACGGTACACCGTCTTATCCGGCAATTCGAGCATGCGCCGGGGCGTGAGCGGGCAGGCCACAAACCAACCCCTAACTTCTTTGCCGGTAGCGTCGGAGCGCAGACCGTCTATCTGCGAGAGATAGATGGGAGGGAAATAGGCGCTGAGCAGGTCAATCTGGCGCGGGCTGAGCAGCCGCCCCAGCAGCGGAAACTTGCGGCTGACGTCGCGCTTGGGGTTGATGGGGTGAATGATGAAGGCGAAGGAGTCCATGCCGCGCCGGGCGGCCGCGCCTACCAGGCTTCGGCCGTCTTTTCGCCCTTGCGCGGATACAGGCGCTGGTGCAGGTGCGCCACGCGCAACTGATGGTGGTCGCTGTCTTCGTAGGTGACGTTGCGGTCGAGCACGCGGCGCCCCGGCGAGGCGAAGAGCACCACGTCGGACTCGATGGTGCGCGAGGGGTACATGATCATGCCGGAGCCAATGCGGCAGTTGTGGCCCACGCAGCCGCCCAACACGGGGGCGTTGCTCTCGCGCAGTTGCAGGTCGGCGTTCATGGCGCGGATGGGCGTGGGCAGCAGGTTGAAGTCGGTGAAGGTGGTGCCCGCGCCGATGAAGGTGCGCCGGCCGATGACGCACAATTGCAGGCAGGTGTTCTGGGCGACCATGGCGTTCTCCATGAGCGTGGTCATGAAGAGCGAGGCGCGGAAGGGCAGGAAGGCGCCGTCACCCACGGTCGAGAGCAGCAACTGGCAGCCCTGGGCGATGTTGACGTTGTCGCCGATGGTGCAGTTATCTATGACCACGCCCGCGCCGATGGTGCAGTTGTCGCCGATTTCGGCGGGGCCGGTGATGACGGCGGAGGGGTCAATGGTGCAGTTGCGGCCGACGCGCACGACGGCCGAGCAGCGCAGCACTTGCTTCTGCTCCAATAGGGCGCGCCAGAGGACTTTGAGCTTGAAGCTGGTGCTGGCGTTGGCATTCTGCTCGTAGCGCGCGCCGCGCTTAAACAGGCCAAAAATCAGGTCGGCCAGGAGGATGTGAACCCAAGAGTCGATGGCGATCAAGCCAAGCAGCGGCACCTGGTAGACCAGGTCGCCCTTGTCGGTGGCCATGTAGGTCGGCACGTGGTAGTAGCCGATCTCGCGGCTGTCGAAGTTGATGACGACCGGGTGCGGGTCGGGCGCGACGCCGGCCGGGAAGTACCACAAGTCGGCCAGGTAAAGGTTGCCCTCGCGGGTGAAGCTGGTGGACAGGGGCAAGACGTGCTGAGTGAAGGTGCGGTTGTCGGGCGCGAACGCGGCGCGGCATGGCCCGCCGGTCTGGCGCGCGGCGGCCATGAAGGCATCTATGTAGGGCTGGTCGAAGTAAAGATTATCGCGGTGGACGAGGCATTCGCCGCCGTCGCGGGGCAGCGCCTCGAAGCTGGGCAGGTCTACTTCCTGCGTGGCGTAGGCGGCCAGGGTGTCGCGCTGGTGCAGCCAGAGGGGCCTGTTCTGGATGCGCAGATCGCGCGCCTCTTCGTTGAAGGGGTGCACGTGCCGGTGGTCGTGCAAGAGGTACTTGCGCATCAGTCCAGCGGTTTCTTCTCAATAACGATGGTGCAGCGGTCGGCGCCGCAGGCCACGCAGGTTGTCTCGTAGACCTCGAAGTTCTTGCCTCCGCTCACCCAGTATAGGGCTTCCTGGAGGATGCCCACTGCCAGCACGCAGCAGGGGGCCTCGGTGCGGCGGTTCCAGCAGACCGGGCAGCGGGTGATCTCCCACAAGAAGCGGTCTTCGGCTTCGCCCAAGCGCACGACCTGGTCGGTAAATTTGTTGAAAGTCTCCGCAAAGACATTGGCGCCGATCTTCAGCTTCATGGGCAGGGGCAGCAGGCGGAAGGCCAGGTCGGAGATGCCCAGCACCGGGCCGAACTCCTTGAGGCCGTATTTGAAGCAGGCCCGCCCGGCCCGCAGCGCCAGGCCGTGCCCGCCGCGCGGCCCATACATTTCGTCTAGGGCTTGCAGGAGCGCGCCCAGGTCGGTGAAGGTGACCTGCCGGTCGAAGTTGTTGGGCGGGAAGCTGTTCACCAGGTGTTTAAGCTGGGCCAGGTTGAGCACGGCATTGACGCCGTTGCGGCCCATCACCTCTTCCATGGCCAGCAGGATGATGCGGACCATCTTGTTGGGATAGAAGAACTGTTCCCCCCCGCTGGGTGCGGCTGGCTGCATGCCGGGTCCTCGCTAGCGGCCCGCGGACGGCGGGCCGGCGCTGCCGTCCAGGAAGGAGCGGATCAGCGCCAGGTATTCGTCAGGCTCATCGAGCATGGGGAAGTGGCCCGAGCGCGGCATGACCTCGATGCGCGCCTGCGGGACACCCGCCGCCAGCGGCCGGTATTCGCGCGGGCTGACGATGACGTCACGGCCGCCGTAAATGCCCATGACGGGGATTCTGATCTCGGCCAGCCGCGGGCGCAAGTCGGTGCGGCGCAGCGAGCCGATGCTGCTGAAGAAAGACTCGATGGTCGTCTGAGACAGGTCGTGGGCGACCATGTCGTACCAGCGCGGGTCGCGGGTGATGAGGGGGCTGGAGAGCTTGAGGGCGAATTGCAGCACCGGCAGGAAGTAGCGCACGAGGCTGCCGATCCAGCGCACACCGGCGAGTTGCAGGAAGATGGAGAGCGAGGTGCCGACGATCGGCGAGCCGATGACGCAGACCTTGGTGACGCGGTCGGGGTAGCGCAGCGTGGTGCCCAGGCTGGTGGTACCGCCCATGCTGTGGCCGATGAGGGGCGCCTGGGCGATGCCGAGGGCGTCCATGAACTGGCGCACCAATTCCATGAAGTCGCCGACGGCGTAGGAGCTGCGCTTTTTGCCGCTCTCGCCGAAGCCCCAGAAATCGAGCGCGTAACAGCGGTAGTGCGCGCCCAGGGCTTCCATGGTGGGCTGCCACAGGCCCCACGAGCCGATCCAGCCGTGCAGCAAGATGACCGGCGGCCCGGCGCCGTAGGTTTCGTAGTGCACACTGCCTTGATCGGTGACAATCGAACTCATGCGGCCGGGCTTCTCCCGCCCGCGCGACCCGGCCGGCGGGCGCGCCCAGGCGCTTAGGAGGTCTCCATCTCGGCCAAGATGGAGTAGAGGAGTTCGAGCAGCACCGTCTTGACTTTCTCTTTGTCGGTGGCGACGCAGGGGATGAGCTTGATCTCGGGGGCCAGCCGCAGGGCGATGCGCAGGTCTTCAATCGGCCAGGCTTCGTCGTGGTCCTGCTTATTGGCGGCCACCACGTAAGGGGTGGGGGCGTAGGCTCGGAAGGTTTCGAGAATGCTCTTGGCCTCACGGAAGGTCTCCGGCCGCGTGCTGTCCACCATGACGACGAAGCCCAACATGCCCTCGGAGAGGATTTCCCACATAAAATCGAAGCGCTTTTGGCCGGGGGTGCCGAACAGGTACAGAACCAACTCGGCATCTACAGTGATGCGGCCGAAGTCCATCGCGACGGTGGTGTTTTCTTTGATGCGCTCGGCGTCAGACGAGATTTTGCGCTCGGTGGAGACGACGTCTATTTCGCTGACCGACTGGATGAACTGGGTCTTGCCGGAGTTGAACGGTCCAGTCACCACCATTTTGACGGTTTGCATGAAGGTGCGCGTCCTTGTGTAAGCGCCGCCGCCGGCCTACAGCGACCGAATGCGCGCGATCAACCGGTTGACCAGGCCCAGCCGTTCCTTCTTCTCGGTGGGCGTGGCGGGCGGGGCCGGTTTGCGGCCGGGCAGGAAGGGCAGCGGCGCGCGCTGGCCCTCGGGGCGGATGACTTCGACCAGCCCGGCTTGCAGCAGGCCAAAGACGATGCGCCGGATTTCCAGGTCGCCCAGGTTGTTGGCCTTGGCGATGGCTTTCATGGAATTCTTGGGATTGATGAAGGACACCACGCGCCACTCTTCCACGCTGAGCTTCATGTCGCGGATGTTGACGTTAGGATGGTCGGTGAACTTGAGGGCCATATCGAGGCTGGGCAGCTCTTCGGACAGGCGCTCCCATTCCTTCATCCGGCGGGCGCCCTCGATGATCACGTTTTCCAGGTCAATCGGCACCGTGATGCGGTCGTCGCCGGGCAGCACGTCCTGGTCGAAGCGAAACAGACCCTCGGCCCAGGTGATGAGGCGGTAGACGGTGTCGAGGACGTGGGCGCGGATGCTGAGGAGGATGTCGGTCTGGCTGACGTAGCCGGCATTGATCAGGAGCAGGCCCAGCTCTTTGTCGCTGGAGCGCGCGGCCCGCTCGCGCAGCACGCGGGCCTGCTCGTCGTTGAGCTTGCCGGCTTTGTGCAGGATGCTGGTCAGATTGCCGTCGTCGGCCCCCATTTGGGCGTAGACCAGCTTGCCGTTGCGGAACGCCAACTGCGCCGCTTGGGCCGGCGCTTCGATGATGAGCGTGCCGGTCTTCTTGGCGAGGTTGATGAGGTTCAGCAACTGAGTTGTTGAGAAGTCTTTTAGATTGCCCTTGAGCGCCATACCGACCTTTGCGACCGGCCACGCTGTTGGCAGCGCGGGCGAAGCAGGCGGGATTATACAAGTGACCCGTGAAAGGCGTCAAACGCGCCTCCAACCAGCGCAGACCCCGGCGGGGCTGCACGCCTTTATGTCAAGCGTGTGGCGCATGAGCGTGGGGGCAGGGTGGCGCGGCGCACGGGGGGCGGCGCGGGGGTGGTTCAGTGGTGAAGCGGCTTGAGTCGTATGCTAGAATGGCCGTCCCGCTGTGACGTGACACTATGTGCGTGGCCGGTTCGCGGCCGATTGGAGACCCGTTCTTGGGAGGCTTGGGCATGGTGGTTGGGCAACGCAATACCTGGCTGGGGGTGTTGGGGGCGCTGGCGGCGGCGCTGCTGCTGGCGGCCTGCGGCGGGGCAGCAACGGCCACCCCCACGCTGCGGCCGGTGGTGGTCACGGTGTACTTGACCGGAACGCCCGCGCCGATTCTGGGGCCGACGGATACGCCGATTGGCGTGGTGGTCGCGACGAGCACCGCGACGACCGACCCCGGCCAGCCCAACGCTGGTACCCCCGGCGCTGCAACTCCCGCGGCTGTTTACGGCCCCGACAACTATCCCCCCGGTATCAGCCCGCTGACCGGCCAACAGGTGGACCCGGCGCTGATTAACCGGATGCCCATCGCGGCCAAGATCTCGAACTTCCCTTACGCTGTCAGGCCGCAATCGGGCCTGGCCGCGGCGGACGTAGTGTTTGAGCACTCGGCAGAGGCGGGCGTGACGCGCTTCACAGCGATTTTCCTGCAGAACAGCCCGGAGTATATCGGCTCCATCCGGTCGGCGCGGTATATTGACACTGAAATCGCGCCGATGTTTGGGGCCATGCTGGTCACCTCCGGCTCGAGCCTGGGGACGATGACGCATCTGCGCTCGAGCGACTGGTTCGCGGGCGAGAACGTGTGGCGGTTGGTGTCGGAGGAGACCAGCTATGGCTGCCCGGCGCTGTGCCGCCAGCAGTCAGTCTATACCACCACGGTGGATACGAACAGCCTGTTCGTTTACCCGGACGTGCTGCGGCAGACGGTCGCGGTGCACACGGGCAGCAGTGCCCTTCCCCAATCGGGCTTTGTGTTTGCGCCGGCCGCGCCTGCCGGCGGCGCGCCGGTGGATCAGGTGACGCTTGATTATTCGTCGGCGGCGCACGTGGCCTACCGCTACAACGCGGCGGCAGGCAACTACATCCGCTGGCAGGAGCAGGACCTGACGGGCACGCTGGCGGTGCACCTCGATGCGTTGACCAACCAGCCGATCACGACGAACAACGTAGTGGTGTTGTTCGTCAATCACCAGAACAACTTCGTGCCGGAGGATTTCCGCGACGGCGGTAACTGCGGGCTGGAAATTCAGTTGTGGACGATCGGACCGGCCAAGGTCTTCCGCGACGGGCAAATGTACGAGGGACTATGGCGGCGGGATGAGAGCACGAGCATGCGGCTGCGGCTCGAGGACGGCAGCGGCCAACCCATTCCACTGAAGCCGGGGAATACCTGGTTTGGCCTGGTGGTGCTGACGGCGGAGGCGGGGCTGAACGGCACGACGTACGCGGTGACCAACCACGTGCTCGACACGCGCAGTTTGTGCCCGATCCCGGCGACCGAGACGCCCACGGCGACGCCGGAGGGCTTTGTGGACCCGAACGCCACGCCCGAGCCGCCGGCGGGCGATACGCCGCAGCCGTGAATCAGGCGGCCGGCGCTGACCCACCCGGCCGGAGCGTCTCCACAGTGTGCGGGCCGGAGCCGATGATCGTTCCGCGCGCGCTTAGCCCTAGCAGGTCGGCCACGACCTCGTCCAGTTCCAGGGCGCGGCCGCGGGCGACGGCGGCGGCCACTACCTCGGGCGGCAGCGCGGCGGCGCGCTCGGCCTGCCAGCGGTCGGCGCGGTCTTTCGTCTCAAGCCAGCTATAGGGCGAGTAGCGCGCGAAGGTGAGCAGTTCGATGGCGCGGCTGCCGCCCTCGGGCAGCGGCAGCAGGCCCGCCAACCCCACCACGATGTCGGCAATCATGGAGACGGCGCGCGTCTCGCGGCAGACGCGCAGTGCGTCCATGAACAGCGCGTGGGCGGCCTCGGGCTGGCCCAGGGCTGAGCGCACATAGCCCAGGTTGTTGAGGGTGACCGCGCCTTGGGCGCGCTCCTGGTCGGTGGAGCGATAGGAGCGGCTGACCTCCAGCAGTTCGAGCGCGCGGGCGTAGTCGCCGGCCATGTAGCAGATGAAACCGTAGCTGTTGTAAGCCGAGCCAAGTTCGTGGCGCCGGCCAAAGGCGTGCGCCTCGGCCACGGCTTCCTGCACCCGCGCAAACGCCTCATCGAATAGCCCCAGCTCGCCCAGGTAGTAACCCAAGATGTGCAGGCCGTGAATCAGCCGCGGCTTGTCATCCAATTCGCGGGCCAGCGCCACGCCCGCCTCCATGAGGGCACGGGCCTCGGCGCTGCGGCCCAACTCGCGGGCCGACATGCCGGCCCGGGGCAGGATCACGGCCAGGTCGGCGGGCCGCCCGTGACTGCGCAGGACTTCCAGGCTGCGCTGGTACAGCACATCGGCTTTGGCAATTTGCCCCAGGCCCGCTAGGCTGGCGGCCTGGTGGCACTGGAGCAGTGCGATGAGCCGCAGGTAGCGCGGGCGGTCGGGCGCGGGCTGGGTGGGCATTAGCTCGGCCAGGCGGCGCGCGGCCAGGCCGGCGAGTTCCTTGCCCTCCTGCAGCCAGCTCTGGCGCTTGTAGAACTTGTAAAGCCCCTCTTGCGCCAGTTCGAGCGCCTCAAGATCGCCGAACGTCACGGCCCAATCCCAGGCGGCGCGCACGTTTTCGATCTCGGTGGAGATGATGGTCAGGAAGGCGTCGGCGTCGTTGGGGTCGCACACTTCGCCGGGCGCCTGGCTCAGCAGGCGGGCGTAATAGTGCGCATGGCGGCGGCGGGGGCCCTCGGCGTCCTGCGGGGTGGCGGCCAGCTTTTCGACCGCGAACTGCTTGACCAACTCGTGCAGCTCAAATTGGGCCGCGCCGGCGCGCGGCGGCAGGCGGCGCAGTAGGCTCTTGTCGGCCAGGGTGGTGAGCACGGGCAGCCCCACCTGGGCCACTTGCTCGGCCGCGTCGCGCCCGAACGCGCGGCCGAACACGGCCAGCCGGCAAAGGGCCTGGCGCTCCGGCTCGCCCAGCAACGCCCAGGAGTGTTCAAAGGCGGCGCGCAGGCTGCGCTGGCGGGCCGGCACGTCGCGGCGGTTGGTGGCCAGAAAATCCACGTTGCGGGTGATTTCGGCGGCGATCTCGCCCACGGAGAGCATGCGGGTCCAGGCCGCGGCCAACTCCAGCCCCAGCGGCAGGCCTTCCACCAGGCGGCAAATCGCCACGACCGCCGGGCGGGCGTCGTCGTCGAGCACGAAGTCGGCGCGGGCCTGCCGGGCGCTCTGCACGAACAACTGCACCGCCTCGTAGAAATCCACGTTGGGGGCGGCGGCGTCGGGCGGGTAGGGCAGGCCGGTGATCTCGAGCACCCACTCGCCGTGCAGGTGCAGCCGCTCGCGCGAAGTGACCAGAACCCGGACGCCGGGGGCCTGGGCCAGGATGTCGGCCAGCAGGCCCGCGCCGGGGAGCAAGTGCTCGAAATTGTCGAGCACCAGGAGCAACTGGCGGTCGCGCAGCACATCGAGCAGCTGTAGTGTCGCGTCGGCTTCGTCGTGGAAGCTTAGCCCAATGGCCTCGGCAACGGCGGCGACCAGGATGTCGGGCGTGGGCGTGGCGGCCAGCGGCACAAAGTACAGCGGCTGCCCAGTGCGCACGCCGTAATGCGCGGCGGCTTGCAGGGCCAGCCGGGTCTTGCCGCTGCCGCCGGGTCCAAAGACGGTGACCAGCCGGCAAGCGGGGTCGGCCAGGCGTTCGGAGAGCTGCGCCAGTTCTTCTACTCGGCCGAGGAGCGGCGTGGTTTGGGCCGGGAGGTGGTTGGCGCGCTGGCCACCGGGCGCGTGGCCGCGCTGCCCGCCGGCGAGCGTGGAGGCCGGCAGGCGGCCGCGGGCCAGGGCGGCGGAGGCGGCGGGCGGCTCCGGGGCCTGCCCGGCCCGCACCGCTTCGTAGAGGCGCGTGGTCTCCGGCTCGGGGGCGGTCCCCAGCTCGGCCTCCAGCAAGCGGCGGCACTCCAGGTAGGCGCGTTGGGCGGCGGCGCTCTGCCCGGCCCAGGCATACAGCTTGATGAGCGCGCGCTGGGCCGGCTCGTGCAGTGGGTCGAGCGCCACCCAGCGGCGGGCCGGCTCGAGCGCGGCGCGGTAGTCGCCTTCGGCGGCATAGCCGGTGGTGAGCGCCTCCAGGGTTTCGGCCAGTTCGCGGCGCAGCGTTTCGGATTGCTGGAACTGCCACTCGTCGAAGTCGGGGCTGTCGCGCAGACTGAACCCGGCCAGGAAGTCGCCGCGATAGAGCACGGCGGCGTCGGAGAGTTCTGCCAGGCATTCGCCGCAGGGCGGCTGGGGGGCCGGGTGGCGGCGGGCCACCTGGGCCGCGGTGTCGCGCAGGGCCAGCGCATCGGCCCAGAGCGCGCCCGGCCGTACGGCAATAGAGTCGCGCTCTATGTCGAGGGTGCCGCCGCCCAGGGCGGAATTCAACACCGACAGGGTGCGGCGCAAGGCGGCGCGGGCTTCGGCGGCGTTGGCCTCCGGCCAGAGCAGGGCGGCCAGCGCGTCGCGGGGCTGCGCCTGGCCGGTGACGGTCAGGTACGCCAGCAGCGCCAGTGCCTTGCGCCGCTCCAGGGGCACGGCCGCGCCGGCCAGCTCGAGCCGGGGCGCGCCGAGCAGAAAAAGCTGGAGCGGGGGGCGCTGGGCCGGCTCGGCGGGCGGATTCTCGGCGGAAAACATGCCCCGATTGTACTCCGAATGCCGTCCCAAAACGTCCCATAGAAGTGGGACGCTGGGGACACCCCGGCGCAACGCTTTTGAGACGCCTGTTCTATAGACTGGCGTCATAAGTTCGCAGTCGTTGGACCACAGACGCGGCACGCTGGCCGCGGTGGAAGGGAGATCGCCATGACGCCCCACAATGAGCACATCATGCTGAAGCTGGCCCGCGCCGAACAGTCGGAGCACGCCCGGGCCGCGGCCGAGTTGAGCCGGTCGGCGTGGATGAGGCCGCACCGCAAGCTGGCGGCGGCCGCGGGGCTGGCAAGCGCCCTGGTCGTCGCGGCCGTGCTGGCGCTGATGCTCTGGCCGTTCTAATTTTGGCTATAGCCCGGCGGGGTTCCCCCAACCACCCCGCCGGATCGCGGCCGGGAGCTGGCACTCCTCGCCGCCGGGCCGGGCCGGCCGGCCTGGCCCAACCCCACCCGCCGCCCACGACTCCTAGCGTGGGCGGCGGGCGGCTTTAGGCAGCTAGACGGTCAGCCCGTCGTAGGCGATCTCATAGCCGTGCTGGGCGGCGAGGGCCGCCAGCTCTGGGTGCGGCGGGTTGCGCGGGTGCGAGATGTGCGTGGCGAGCAGGCGCGCGTGGGGCGCGAGCAGGCCCTCCTCCCGCAGGCGCGCCAGGTGCTCGCGGAACTGCACGGCGTTCAGGTGGTCGCGGCCAGGCTCGGCGGGGCCGTAGGTGTGGTCGAGGATGAAGACGTCGAACTTGAGGCCGTGGGCGTGGAAGCCTTGCCAGGTGGCCTCGGGCAGTAGACCGGTGTCGGTGCCGTAGAAGATCGTGCGCGCTTCGGTCTGGATGGAGTAGAGCACGGGGTCGAGGCTGCGGTCGTGGTTGGCGGGAAAGGCGATGACGCGGTAGGGTCCGACGGCAAAGGGTTCCAGCGGCGTCACCAGGTGAAAGGCCACGTTTAGCTCGTCGGCGACGCCGGGGGCCATGACGCCTCCGGCAGGGAAATCCCATTGCAGCATGGCTTCGAGCCGCGCCAGGGTGGCGGGCGTGGCGTAGTAGTGCAGGCGCGGCGCGCCGACGACGTCGTAGCCGGGGCTGCGTGAGAGCAGCATGGACGGGTCGAGGTGGTCAGAGTGCCCGTGCGTTTGCAGGCAGTACTGCACGTGGGTGAGCGGCCGGCGGTGGTAGAAGGACGAGGTGAGGATGTCCGGCCCGAGGTCAATCAGCAGGTCGTCGTTGAGCAAGGCCGAGGAGCGGGCCCGCAGGCTGGGGCCGCCCGCCGCGCGGGCCGCCTCGCAGTTGGCGCAGTGGCAGAAGGCCTCCGGGAAGGCGTTGGAGGCGGCCGTGCCGAGGAAGGTTAGTTGTAAGGAGTTCATGGAGGTATCCTCGGCGCGGGAAAGCGCGCCGGATTGCGCGTGTTAGCCGCGGACGACAACCGTACCGGCCAACCAGTCGTAAAGGGCTTGCCGTTGGCGGCTGACCACCACGCTGAGCGCGTTGGCGCCGACCAGCAACCACACCAGCGCGAAGCCGAGCACGACCAACGGCGAAGGCGCTGGCCCGGCAAAGCTCATCTGCCAGATGCAGGCATGGGCCAGCTCCCAGGGCACAAACTTGAGGGCGGTCCGACCAAGCGCTCGGCCAAGGCCGAGCCGCTCGCCCTTCAGGGTTTGCAGCCGCAAGCCGCGCCGCTGCTTGCCCCAGGTGGCCTGGCAGGGGCCGCTCTCGTTCAGGGCAAAGTATAGCGTGACCGGCAAGGTGACCAATAGGAGGCCCGCGGCCTCACCGCTGAGCGGGCCGCCGAAGATGGCGGCCGCGAGGCTCGGCGCGAAGTGCTGCCCGAGGAGCCCCAGCCCGACCAACACGATCAAATAGGTCGCGATGACGAGATAATCCAGCGCAAAGGCGACGGTGCGCGGCCAGAGTCCGGCATAGGCAGGGCGAGTGTCGGGCAAGGGGCAGGGCCTCGGCCACGAGCGGCAGTGGTTCAGCCGAACGTGCCTTGATTATAACGTGAGTGCCGGCGCGCCGCCTGCGCCTCGATCAGGCGCACCGCGGTGCCCACGCCGTCTTCGGCGCGGATCTGCTCGCCCAGCGCAGCGGCGCGGGCGCGCATGGCCGGGTCGTTCACGGCCGTGTCAATCGCCGCCGCCAGGGTCTCGGCGGTGAGGCGGCGAATGCCCGGAATGCGCGGCCCGACTCCGAGTTGGACCACGCGCTCGGCCCAACTGGATTGGTCGGCCGCGAAAGCCGCGATGAGGTTGGGCACGCCCGCCCTCAGGCCCGCGCCCGTAGTGCCGGCGCCCCCGTGATGCACGACCGCCGCCATGCGAGGGAACAGCCAGGTGTGCGGCACGTTGTCCACGACCAACACGGTGGGGGGCGCGGCGGCGCGCGCCAGCCCGCCCCAGCCCGTCAGCAGCACGCCCCGCTGCCCACTCAACTCCAAGGCCCGCAGCGCCAGTTTGGTCTGCTGTTCGGGGTGGCCCAGGCTCATGCTCCCAAAGCCGATATAGACCGGCGGCGGGCCGTTGTCCAGAAAGCGGGCTAACTCCGGCACGCTCTCAGGCGACCAAGCGGGCGGCGGCGGCAGAAACCAATAGCCCGTCAACTGCTGGTAGGCATCCCAATCAGCCGGTTTGGGCAGGACGCGCGCGCTGTAACCATAGAGCATGGGGATACCTAAGCCACGGCTGTAAGCGAGCAACTCGCCAAACGAACGCCAGGGGCGCAAGCCCAACTGCTGGCGCAACGGGTTGGTCATGGCCGCGCCCATGCCGCTCCATAACATGCGATCCATGAGCACGTGGGTAAAGTAGTTGTAGCCGCCGCCCAGCGAGAAGCGCGGCGCGCCCAAGAAGAACGACGGAAACGCGCGGGTGGGCGCGAAGGGGACCGGGGAGGCGAAGGCCACCGGCACGCCTCGCTGGGCGGCGGCCTCCAGCGCTCCAGTGCCAGTTGGGCTTTGGATGACGAAATCGGCTGATTGGATCGCGGCCCACACATCGTCGCGGGCGTTGCCGATCTGGCGCATGGCGTCGCGCAGCAGGCGCAGCAGCTTGAAGACGTTTTTGCCCCGTAGCGCGGCCTGAGTCTCCGGCTGCTGCATGGCGCCCTGCAAGCTGAAGGGCGTCGGGTGGGTGTTTACCCCGTAAGACAGAATCCACTCTGTGAAGTCTTCGGACGTGGCGAGGGTGACGCGATGGCCCGCGGCCTGCATGCCCACGGCCAGCGCCAGGTAGGGCTGCACGTCGCCGCGCGCGCCGAAGGTGGAGATGACGAGGTTCAAGGTGTCCCCGGTCGGCCGGGGCCGCTGGTGTGGCGCACCCACAAACCCAAGTGCGCCGGCTGCATCGTTGCGTCCACGGCGGCCAGCAGTTCCTCAGAAAGCTGCTCCAGCGCCACCACATCGCGGGCGCGGGCGCCGAAGGCGGCCAGGGTGCGCGCTGCGTCGTATTTCTGTCGGTAGAAGCGCCGATCAATGGCGCGTTGCACGCGGCTGCGGACGGGGCCAAACAGCGCGGCGATGAAGAGGGTGGAAAGCACTGTGACGAGCGCGTTGTTGCCCTCACCCGTGATGGCCTGAAACACGCTTTGCAGTAAGAGCACGCTGCCGAAATAAGCGAGCGCCAGCACGGCCGACACGGCGGAGTAGACCAGCGTGCGGCGGATGATGAGGTCTATGTCGAACAGGCGGTAGCGCAGGATGGCGACGGCCATGCCGAGGGGCAGCATCAGATAGATGGGGATGTACAGGCTGCGGGCGACGGTAATGGCCGCGAAGAGGCCGGGCGTGGGCGGCGCCTGAGTGTTCGACATCAAATAGCCGATCACTCGTCCGTCGTAAGCGTTCAGCGTGAATAGCAACAGCAACTCCCCGACAATGACCATAAGGAGGGCGAACAGCACCCATTTGGTCTGCTGGCGTTCGATGGCACTGGAGACCCACACAAACCGGTAGACCTGAGCGACGGCAAAGGTGAGCCACAAAACGAGCAGCAGCGGCATGAACAGCCACGCCGGCCAGGTGGTGGGGTCAAGGCGCGAGCCCGGCATGAGATTCCAGGGGATGCACAGCAGCACCCACAGCAACCCCGGCAGACGCGTCCAGCGGGGAACATAGCGCCCGCTGGGGAACAGGTAGGCGAACTGGGTGAATGATCCCCAGGCTGCAAAGCCAAACCCCGCGAACAGCGCTTGACCCACCGGGTGCGGGCGCAGGGCGTTGAGGGTCAGGGTGATGGACTGATTGCCCACCCCGAAGACCACCAGCACCAGGGCGGTGAACCAGGCCATGCGGTCGTCGGGGCGTCGCAGGAAGATGAAGACGGCCACCAGCAGAAAGCCTGCCGCAAACACAACCTCGCTGCCGAGGGTCCAGACCGCGTAGGGGGTCGTCACCCAGCCCAGGGCCGCCAGATGGGCGGCGATGAGCGGGGAGGGCTGGGTCAGCTCGGTCCAACGGGCGGGGATGGCCGCCAGGAGGGTGAGCGTGGCGAGGGTGAAGAAGGCCAGCCAGGCGAAGCTGGCGGCGCGCCGCCAGATGGATATGGCAGTCGGAGTGCGGCCGGTCGAGGAAGGGGCGCCGTCGGTCAGCATAAGCCTAGCGTGAGAGTACTCCCGCGCCGTTACGGGTTCGTTACGCGGCCTACGCAAAGCGGGCCAAGGCGGCCTCCAGTTGGCCCAGCCAGGCCGGGCCGTCTACCGCCACGACGGCCAGCCACGGGCCGATCCGCCACAGGTCGCGGCGGGCGGCGAAACCGGGGGCGGTGGGGCGCACCTCCCGGTAGCCCGCCCAGACATCGGGCGGCACCGGCGCGAAGTAGTCGAGCAGGGCCAGATCATACTCAGGATGGCCGTAATGGACAGCCGGGTCTATCACCACCGTGCCGGTCGGGGTGCTGACGAAGTTGTTTTGCTGGGCGTCGCCGTGCAGTAGGCAGGGCCACGCGGGCGGGCCGGCCAGCTCGGGCAGGCGGGCGATGAGGCGTTCGACCTCGCGCTGGAGATTCGGCGGCACGTGCCCGGTGTCCACGGCGCGGCGCAGGTTGGCGCGCACGCGGCGCTCGGCATAGAACGTGGGCCAATCGGGCAGGGGGGTGTTGTCTTGCGGGAGGGGGCCGAAGTAGTTGGCGGTGGGCAGGCCGCAGGTGTCGCCGGTGACGGCGTGGATGCGGGCCAGCGCGCGGCCCAGGTCGCGCCACTCGGCGGGGCCGCGCGCGACCTCAGGCAGCGCTTCGAGCAGCAGCAGTGCGCCGCCTTCAGCTTCCAGCAAGTCTAGCGGCGTGGGGGTGTGCACCCCGGCGCGCTCGGCCAGCAGGCGCAGCCCAGACAGCTCGGCCTCGAACTGGGCGCGGCCGTCGGGCGCGGCGCTAAACTTGGCGAAGACGGCCGTGACGCCGTCGGTGAGCACGGCGGCGGGGTGCGAGGCGCGGTCTTCCAGGTCGCGCACCTGGGCGGCGCGCCAGGCTCGCCCCAGGCGCGCGGTCATGGCGCGCTCGACGGCCGCCCGCAGCGTGGGGCTAAAAGGTGGCATGGATGACCGGGGGCCTAGTGCCGGAAGTGCCCGCGCGTGAGCGGGCGCACCTCGTCCATGGTCACGAAGGCCTGCTCGTCGGCCTGCTCGATGATGGCCCGGACGGCGGCAATGGCCTTGCGCGGCACGGCGGTGGTGACGACGGCGACCATGCCGTCTTTGCCCTGGGCGCTAAACTCGGTGGCGGCATGGCCCGCCGCGCGCAGGGCCGCGGCAATGGCCGCCCCGCGCGCGGGCGAGTAGATGCGGAACATGGCATAGCCGATGGCGAGGCGCTCCTCGAACAACATGCCGAGGATGACGCCGACGCCGTAGCCCGCGGCGTAGCCGGTGACGGTGAGGGCGTTGAGCGGCCCCTTGAGCACCTGGCTGACGGCCAGGATGAAGACGGCTGCCTGGGTCGCGCCGATCAGCCCCGAGATGAGCTTGCGCCCGCGCATGACGAAGAGTAGGCGCAGCGTGTCGAGCGACATGTCTATGACGCGCATGGCGAAGATGAAGAGACCGGCGAGCAGCGCTTCCATGAGGCCTCCAGAGGAAACGCAGCGGGGCGCGGCAGCGAGCCGGCCGCGCCCCGGCGCGGGACAACGGGGGAAGCTAGGGCGCGGTCGCGACAGGCTCCGCGTCCAGGTACACCTCTTCCACGTACTGCTTGACCATGCGGCGGGTGCTGAAGGCCGGCGCCAGGGTGGCGATGGAGTTCTTCATCATTTTCAGCCAGCCGGCGGGCGGTTCGGCGGCGCCGTCCTCATAGAACAACGGCACGATCTGGTTTTCCAGCGTGTCGTACAGGCTGGCGGCGTCGCGGGCGTCTTGCTCGTCGGCGTTGGTAAACTCAGCCTCGTCGCCGATGGCCCAGCCGTTTTCGCCGTTGAAGCCCTCCTGCCACCAGCCGTCGAGCACTGAGAAGTTGAGGACGCCGTTCAGGGCGGCCTTCATGCCCGAGGTGCCGGAGGCCTCCAGCGGGCGGCGCGGGTTGTTGAGCCAGACGTCTACCCCCTGCACCAGGTAGCGGGCCAGGTTGATGTCGTAGTCTTCGAGGAAGACAATGCGCCCGCCGTATTCCGCTTTCTTGAGGGTGCGGTAGACCTGCTGGATGATGAGCTTGCCCGGCTCATCCATGGGATGAGCTTTGCCGGCGAAGATGATCTGCACCGGGCGCTCTACGTCGTTCACCAGGCGCATGAGGCGCTCGGGGTCGCGCAGGATGAGCGAGCCGCGCTTGTAAGTGGCGAAGCGGCGGGCGAAGCCCAGTGTGAGCATGTAGGGGTCGAGCAGCACCCCGCCGGCCACGATCTGCACCGGGTGGCGGCGCGTGGTCAGCCACTGCACGCGGGCGCGCTCGCGGGCGAAGGCGGCCAGCTTGCGCTTGAGATGGCGGCGCGCGCCCCACAGCTCGTCGTCGGGCGCGGCATAGATCGGCTGCCAGGTGCTCGGGTCGTCGAGGTTGTCCATCCAGTTGGGGCCGAGGTAGCGGTCGTAGAGGGAGCGCATGCGCCGGGCCAGCCAGGTGGCCGTGTGCACGCCGTTGGTGATGGCGCGGATGGGCACCTGCTCGACGGCCGTGTTGGGAAACAGGAATTGCCACATGGCGCGGCTGACGCGGCCGTGCAGTTCACTGACGCCGTTACGGGCGTGCGACATGCGGATGGCGAGCATGGACATGCTGAAGGTCTGGCCCCAGCTTTGGGCGTGGCGGGCCAGGTCAATGAAGCGCTCGCGGTCGAGGCCCAGTTGGCCCCAATACTGGTTGAAGTAGCGGTCAATCAGCCAGTCGGGGAACTCTTCGTTGCCGGCGGGCACGGGCGTGTGGGTCGTAAAGACGGTGGCGGCCCGCACCCGCGCCTCGGCCTCGTCCAGCGACAGGCCGGCAGCGATGTGTTCGCGCATGCGCTCCAGCGCCAGGAAGGCCGAGTGGCCTTCGTTCATGTGCCAGACTTTGGGCTGGATGTTGAGCGCCCGCAGGGCGCGCACGCCGCCGATGCCGAGGATGATCTCTTGCGAAATGCGGGTATCCAGGTCGCCGCCGTAGACGCGCGCAGTGAGGTCACGGTCAGCGGGGGCGTTCTGTTCGATGTCGCTATCCAGCAAGATGAGAGGGATGCGGCCGACCTGAATGCGCCAGACGCGGGCGTGTAGCGCGCGACCGGGCAGGTCTACGCTGATAATCAGAGGTTGGCCCTGCTCATCGGTGAAGGGGATGACGGGCACGTCCTCGAAGGAGTAGCGGCGGTAGCCCGCCTCCTGCCAGCCGTCTTCGGTGATGTGCTGGGAGAAGTAGCCCTGGTTGTAAAGAAAACCGACGCCGACAAACGGCAGGCCGAGGTCGGAGGCTTCTTTGGCGTGGTCGCCGGAGAGGATGCCCAGGCCGCCGGCGTAGGTGGGAAAGGACTCGTGCAGGCCGAATTCGGTGGAGAAATAGGCGATGAAGTGGTCAGCGCGGTCGGGGTGGGTGGCGGCATACCAGGTGTCGGCGCGGGCCAGGTAAGCCTCAAAGGCCGCGAGCGTCCGGTCGTAGAGGCTCAGCACGGCGCGGTTGTGCACCGCGGCGTTGAGGGTCTTGCGCTTCACCTGGCGCAGGAACTTCACCGGGTTATGATAGGTCTCGATCCAGAGAGTGTTATCTATGCGCTTGAAGATTTCGGGCGAGTCGGGGTACCAGGTCCACCACATGTTGCTGGCAAGGGCCTTGAGGCCTTCGAGGCGGCGCGGGAGCGCCACTTCGGCCAGTACCGGCGGCAGGGTGGCATGACGGGCATCGGTCAACACACGAACTTCTCCTTAGACAGCGGGCCTGGCGCGGAACCCCTGAGCAGCGCGAGCGGCGGCCCGGCAACGTAGAGGCGCGGCGCTCGCGGGCAGGCCGGAGCGCGGACAAGGAATATACCACAGGGCCGCCGGGCATTGACCCTTGGCGGCGCGGGGGTTGTGAGGCCGCCGCAAACAGCTTTATAATCGCGCCGTGCCTACTATTCCACGCGTCCAACTCTTTATCACCTGCATTATTGACTCGCTCTTCCCCGAAGTGGGCGAGGCGGTCGTCACCGTGCTGGAGCGCCTCGGCGTTGCGGTCGAGTTTCCGGCCGAGCAGACGTGCTGCGGCCAACCCGGTTACAACGCCGGGTTTCGGCCACAGGCGCGCGACTTGGCCCTGCGCTTCCTGGACATATTCGAGCAGTCGCCCGCGCCGATTGTGACGCCCTCCGGCTCATGCGCGGCGATGATCATTCACGGCTACCCCGACCTGTTGCGCGACGACCCAGTGAACTGCAAGCGCGCCGAGGCGGTGGCGGCGCGCACCTATGAGTTCGCGCATTTCTTGGTGGCCGTGCTGGGGGTGGATCCGGCGACGGTAGCGGCCACCAGCACGTTCACGGGGAAGGCTACGTTTCACACGGCTTGCCACCTCACGCGCGGGTTGGGGCAGGGTGCGGCGGGACAGGCGCTGTTGGCGGCCGTGCCGGGAGCCGACGTGGTCCCGCTGCCACAGGCGGAGGTTTGCTGCGGCTTCGGCGGGTTGTTTGCGGTCAAGCACGGCGAGGTATCCGCGGCCATGCTGGACAATAAGCTGGCAAATGTGCGCGCCACCGGCGCCGAGGCGCTGGTGAGCTGCGATATGAGCTGCCTGATGCATCTGGAAGGCGGGCTGCGCCGCGACCACACGGCCGTGCGCTGCCTGCACCTGGCTGAGGTGCTGGCGCGAGGCTAAGGGAAGGGCAACATGGGGGCACAAGCCAAGCTGAGGCGGCGCGCCCTGGCCGTGAACCTGGCGCTGGTGTTGGCGGCCGGCTGCGTGACACCCACGCCGCTCGCTCCGCCGGCCACGGCAGCGCCGAGCGGCACGCCGAACGTGAGCGGCACGGCGACGGCGCGCGCGGTCCAGGTGGCCGAGGGGTTGGTGGCGACGCTAACGGCCGTAGCGGAGACAGCGACCAGCGAGGCCAAGGCAGAAGCAACGGCCGCCAGCGTGGCGGGCACCGAGGCGGCTCAGGCGGGCCGCACCGCCACGGCCCAGGCCCAAGCGACGGCAGCGGCAGAGCGCAAGGCTGCGCGCATAGCGGCGGCCCAAGCCACCCGGGCGCAGGCCACGGCCCAGGCCCAGCCGCTGGCAGCGCGCGTGGAGGCGATTGTGGCCGAGGGCTACCTGAATAGCAGCGCCGGGCGCTACGACCGCCTGGATGACTTCAGCGACGCCTGGGCACAGATCAATTGGTACCAGTGGCTATGGACGGGCTACGCGCCAACCGACTTCGTGGTGCGCGCGGACTTTGCCTGGGCGTCAGCCAGCGACACGGCCAACTGGTTCAACTCGGGCTGTGGGTTCGTCTTTCGCGAGACGTCGCGCGAGAACCTGGACCACTACCTGGTTTACCTGGGCCTGGACGGCGTGGTGTACTTTCTGAAGAACCGCCTAGGTGAGTTGACGGAGTTGGCCAGCGCGCGGGCCGGCCGGCTAGACGTGCCTGAAGGTTCGGCCCAGTTTATGCTGGCGGTGGAGGCCGACCGCTTTACGGCCTATGTGAACGACCAGCGCGTGCTGACGGCACACGACGGCAGCCTGAAGAACGGCTTGTTGAATTACACGCTGCTTTCGGGCACCAACCGCGATTATGGCACGCGCTGCGAGATGACGAACGTGGAATTGTGGACGCTGGATCAGCCTTAGCTTAGCGAGGAGCCGCATGTTTGCTGTCATCAATCACTTGCATTTGGACGTTTCGGTGGACGAGTTAGCGCCGCGAATCCAGACAGAGGGGTTTCCCATGCTGGCGCAGCTTAAGGGCTGCATCGCTACTTACCTGAACAAAGAAGCGGCCGACCGGTGCTGCGTGATCATCTTGTGGGAAACGCCCGCTGACGCCCAGGCTGGGGCCGCGGCTTTTGGCCCCACCTGGTTCCACGCCAACATCGCCGCCCATTTGGCCAGCGAGCAAAATCGCACGGCCGGGCCGGTGGTGGCGCAGCGTTCGTGAACCTCGACTTTCCGCCCGCCCACGCCGAACCGTCGCAGACGGCCGCGGCTTTTCACCACCGCATCGTCGAAGCCCTGGCGAACCCGACCCTGCAGGCGGCGCTCGACCGCAACGCCGAGCGCCGGCTGGTGGGCCGCAATGCGGCCTTTGCGGCGCTGCCCCACGCCAAAGAAGTGCGTGATCAGGGCCGCGCCATCCGACTGGACGTGCTGCAACACCTGGACACCTATTTGGAGCAGTTCGCGGCCAACGTGGAGGCCAGGGGCGGCCGCGTGCATTGGGCCGCTGACGCGGCCGAGGCGCGGGCGATTGTGCTCGACCTGGTGCGGCAGTCGGTGGCGCGTCGGCCCGCGGGCGCGAGCGGCCCGGCCATCATCGCCAAGGGCAAGAGCATGGTGAGCGAGGAGATTCACCTCAACCATGCGTTCGAGGCGGCCGGGATGCGGCCGGTGGAAACCGACCTGGGCGAGTTCATCGTGCAGTTGCGCGGCGAGACGCCGGCGCACATCATCACGCCGGCGGTGCACCTGCGGCGCGAGGAAGTTTCCGAGTTGTTCCACCAGCGCTTTGGCATGGAGCCGACGCTGGATGTGGAGGCCATGACGGCCCAGGCGCGGACGCAGCTGCGGCGCGTGTTCTTCAGCGCCGATGTGGGCATTACCGGCGTCAACTTCGGGGTCGCGAGCACCGGCACGATGGCGCTGGTGACCAACGAGGGTAACGGCCGGCTGTGCAGCACGGCGCCGCGTACGCACATCGCGCTGATGGGGCTGGAGCGTCTGGTGCCGACGCCGGCCGATCTGGAGTTAATGCTGCGGCTGCTGCCGCGCTCGGCCACCGCCCAGCCACTGACCTCCTACCTTTCGCTAATCTCTGGGCCGCGCCGGGCGGGCGAGCCGGACGGCCCGGAAGAGTTTCACCTGGTGTTGGTGGACAACGGCCGCACGCAGATGCTGGGCAGTGAGCTGGCCGAGGCGCTGATGTGCATCCGCTGCGGCGCATGCCTGAATGTGTGCCCGGTGTTCGCTGAGATCGGCGGCCATGCTTACGGCTCCCCCTATAGTGGGCCGATTGGCGCGGTGGTGTCGGCCGGGCTGTTTGGCAGCGACTACAACCAACTGGCGAACGCCAGTTCGCTGTGCGGCGCGTGCCGTGATGTGTGCCCGGTGCGCATTGACATCCCGCTGATGCTGCTGGCGGTGCGGGGGCGGCACGTGGCGGCGGGGCAGCCGCCCGCGTGGCTGAAGCTGGGGCTGGCGGGTTGGGCGTTCGCCATGGCGGGACGCAAGCGCTACGCACTGGCGCAGCGCGCCGCCGCGCTGGGCACGCGGCTGTTGGGAGGCGGCCGCTGGCTGAAGCGCCTACCGCCGCCGCTAAACGCGTGGACCCGGCGGCGCGACTTCCCGCCGTTCGCGGCGCAGTCCTTCCGCGCGCGCTGGGCGGCAAAGCAGAAGCAGAAGCGGGGCGGCCCGGCATGAGCGACAAGAGCAAGGCCCGCATCCTGGGCAACATTCGGCAGGCGCTGGCAGCGCGCCCGCAGATCGTGGCCGCGCCACCGCATGTCGCCTATCCAGACGTGATCCCGCTGGTGGCGCACCCGGCCGCGTCAACGGCTGCGGCGCCGCTGACAAGCGCGCCGCCCGCGCCACTGACGGAAGTGTTCCGCACGGCGCTGGAGGCCTTGAACGGCCGGGTGGTGATGCTGCCCGCCGCGCAGGTGGGCGCGTGGCTGCTGGAGCTGGCGCGGGCGCGAGGTTACCCGCGCGCGCTGAGCTGGGAGCAGGCTTACCTGCCGGTGCCGGGTCTGGTGGCGGAGTTGGCGGCCGGGGGCCTGGGCGTGGAGCAGGGGGCGCTGCCGAATGACCCGGCCGGGCGCGCGGCCGCGCTGGCCCGTTGGGAGCAGATCAGATTAGGCGTGACAGGAGCCGAGGCGGCGCTCGCCGCGACGGGCACACTGGCGCTGCGCTCGGGCGCGGGCCGGCCGCGCCTGGCGTCACTGTCGGTGGAGGTGCACGTGGCGTTGGTGACGCCCGACCAGTTTTACGCCGACTGGGCCGCGTGGCTGGCGGCGCTGGGGCCGGAGGCCGTGGCTGAGCGTCTGGGGACGGCGAGCAACACGGTGCTGATCTCCGGCCCAAGCCGCACGGGTGACATTGAGATGACGCTGACGGTGGGGGTGCACGGGCCGCGAGAAGTGATCGTGATGATTGTGACGTGAGTTTGGGCCGCGCCGGCCGCCGGCACAAGAAAGCCTAACGTATGCCTGCTGTCTCGCTACCCATTTATTTCTACCCCAACCGCATGGGCCGCATCATCTTGCAGTCTATGAAGCACGAGCTGGGCGCGCAGCCGCTGCAAGAAGTGCTGCAAACTGTCGGCCTGGAGCCGCTGTTGACGACCCCGCCGGTGAACAACTTTGACAAGCGGTTCCCGTTCGAGCACGTGAGCGCGCTGCAGGCGGCGACTGAGCAGGTGTTTGGCGTGCGGGCCGGGCGGCAGCGCAACACGCGCATCGGGCGCGGCACGCTGGGGCTGGGACTGAAGGACTTTGACCCCGTGCTGGGCATCGCCGACCTGCCGCTGCGGCTGATGCCGCTGGGCATGAAATTCCGCGTGGGCCTGGATGTATTCGCGCGCGTGTTCAACCAGTTCACCGACCAGGTGGTCAAGCTTTCGGAGGGTGATGGCTTCCACCTGTGGATTATCGAACGCTGCCCGGTGTGCTGGGGCCGCCAGAGCGACGAGCCGTGCTGCCAGTTGGCGGGCGGACTGCTGGAGGAGGCGCTCTTTTGGGCGTCGGGCGGACGGCGTTTCAAGGTCGAGGAGACGGAGTGCATCGCGGCGGGCGCGGCGACGTGCACGTTTAGGATTGATAAGCACCCGCTGGACTGAGGCGGCGCGCTAGTTTATCAAGCGGATCGAAAGCCTCGGCGGTTGGACCTGGCCGGGCCTTAATGTTGCGGGGTGGGGCAGCGGGTCAGGCAGTGACACCGGCGAAGAGGTCGGCTTCCTTAGGCTCGCCGGGGCGTGGGGCGGGCCAGGCGCGCATGTAGGCGTCGCGCTGGGCCGCCAGGCGGCTGAGCCAGCCGACCAGGCCGCGCGCGGCCGGGCCGCCCGCAAGCTGGCTCTGGTGGCACGCGGAGGCGGCCTGTTTGGCCCGCGCGGCGGCCGGCTCGATAGATACGAGCGCATGCGTGGGGAACTCGTAGCGGGCCAGGTCGGCGATGTCTATGTCGCCGTTGTTGCCAAACTTGCGCGGGTCGCGGCCGAAGAGCGGCAGTAGGCGCACCGCGAGCTTGAGCATGCCCTTGGGGAACACATGAAAGTAGAGTTTTTGCGGCTGCCAGGCGGGGCCGGCAGCCGGAAACTGCGCGGCGTCGCCGGCGGCATGGAAGGCCTTAACCGTGGCCTTATGGATGGCGATGTGGTCGGGGTGCTTGTAGCCGCCGATGGGGTCAAAGGTCAGGACGACTTGCGGGCGGCGCTCGCGCAGCACCTGCACGACGCGCTCAACGACTTCGTTTTCGGGGGCGGCAGCGAGGGCGCCAAGGGCCGTGTTGTCGGGCGAGCCGGGCATGCCTGAGTCGCGATAGCCCAGGTGGATCAGCCCGGCCAGCCCCAGCGCCTGGGCCGCGCACTGTAGTTCGGCCCAACGCATGTCGCCGACGGTGGCGTGCCCGGCGAGATGTTCGGGCGCGGCCGCGCCCACGTCGCCGCGCGTGGCGCAGGCATAGAACACCTGCGCGCCCGCCAGCGCGTAGTGCGCCAGCGTGCCGCCCAGCCCAAACGACTCGTCGTCGGGGTGCGCCCCCACGAACAGCAAACACCGCTCACTGGTCATCAATGGCTGCCTCAGGCGGGGCCAGCCGGCCCCAAACTGCCGGGCATGATACCGCCGCGGGGCGTGGCTGACAATCCTGCCCGAACGGCTGAGGGCGAACGACAGCTATCTTTTTTGCCGGGCCTCAGGTACACTCCGCAGCCAATACCCAAGGAGACTCTCCATGCCCTCTGGTGCCAAAGAGCGCGCGCTCGATGCGGCGCTGTCTCAAATCAAGAAGCAGTTCGGCGACGGCGCGCTGATGCGCCTGGGTGAAGCCACCCACATGAATGTCGAGTCGATCCCGACTGGGTCGCTGTCGCTGGACCTGGCGCTGGGCATCGGCGGCATCCCGCGTGGGCGCGTGACGGAGCTGTACGGCCCGGAGTCGTCAGGGAAGACGACGATCTGCCAGCACATTGTGGCCGAGGCGCAGAAGCGTGGGGGCCTGTGCGCGTATGTAGACATGGAGCACGCGCTCGACCCGTCTTACGCGGCGCGCTGCGGCGTGGATATAGACAATCTGTACATCGCTCAGCCCGACACGGGTGAGCAGGCGCTGGAAATCGCCGAGGCGCTGACGCGCTCGGGCGCGATGGATGTGGTGGTGGTGGACTCGGTGGCGGCGCTGGTGCCGCGGGCCGAGATCGAGGGCGATATGGGCGACGCGCCGATGGGCATGCAAGCGCGCCTGATGAGCCAGGCGCTGCGCAAGCTCTCCGGGGCGATCAAGCAGTCGAATACGGCCATGGTGTTTACCAACCAACTGCGCCAGAAGATCGGCGTGATGTTCGGCAACCCGGAAACGACCACCGGCGGGATGGCCCTCAAGTTTTACGCCAGCGTGCGTATGGATGTGCGCCGCATTCAGGCGATTAAGAGCGGGGCGGACGTGGTCGGCTCGCGGACGCGGGTGCGGGTGACCAAGAACAAGGTGGCGCCGCCGTTCCGCGAGGCCGAGTTCGACATCATGTACAATGAGGGCATCTCGACCGAGGGCGACATTGTGGACCTCGGGTCGGCGCTCGACATCATCACCAAGCGCGGCGCGTTCTTCTCTTACAACGAGCAGCGCCTGGGGCAGGGGCGCGAGAATGCCAAGCAGTACCTGAAGGAACATCCCGACCTGGCCGCCGCTATCGAGGCCGAAATTCGCGCGCAAGCGGGCGTGAGCAAAGGGCCGATCAACACCCGCGGCGCGGCCCAGGCTGACGAGGACGCGGAGGACTAGCTCGCGCACGGCTGTTGAGACGTAATTCCGGGCCAATTTTGGCAAGATTGGCACAAAATAGGAAAGCGGACTATAATCTGACCATGCTCAGTTGGGTGTTCTATGCACTGCACGTGTGCAGAACGTTGGCGCTTCGGCGTCAGGCGCGCCAGCCGTTGGCTGGCCTGCCGGCCGCGCCGGCGTTGGCCCGCGGTGGGCCGCATCCACGGCATTCCCGCACGCGATTTCAGTTTAGCCATGAAGGCCAGCTGAGGCGGTTCGCCGCGTCCATTTGGGACGCCCCGACCGCCGGCCTTCAGTTTCAGGAACACCGGGCGACGAAGCGGCAAGGCGCACGTGGATTGACAGCCACCGGGCCGGGCAGACCCGCCCAATTCGGCGGCTGCCAGCGCTGCGCTGGAAGATGGGGCGGCACGTTCGCCCTGAGGACGGCCGACCCGACCTGATGGCGGCCGGGCCATCGGCCCAGCCGTTACCTGAATTTGCCAACTGAGATCACGCCGCGTTGACGCCCTAGCGTGTCAACGCCCGCCGGCAGCCGTGGACGATGCCCAACCAACTGGCATCTGCCCGGCTGTTTTTGTTTGGTGGCACCGGTAGAGGCAGCAACGTGAAAGTGACGGCCCTGCGGCTGCAAGCGCGCAACAAGGCGCGTGTGAATGTGTACCTGGACGGCAAATACGGCTTTCCGCTGGCCAAGATCGTGGCGGCCCGCCTGCGCATTGGGCAGGAGCTGGATGAAGCCGCGATTGCCAGGCTGCGCGGCACCGACGACGAGGAGAAGGCGTACGAGCAGGCGCTGAAGTTTCTGGCCCCGCGGATGCGGTCGGAGGCCGAAGTGCGCAAGCGCCTGACCCAGCACAAGCTGGCGCCGGCGCTGATTGAGGGCGTGGTGGCGCGGCTGACACGCGCCGGGCTGCTGAACGACAAGGAGTTCGCTAGCCACTGGGTGGAGAACCGCAGCACTTTCCGGCCGCGCAGCGCGCGGGTGCTGCGGGCGGAACTGCGGCAGAAGGGCCTGGGCGAGGCGGAGGTGAGCGCGGCGCTGACGGGCGCGGACGACAACGAGGCGGCCTATGCCCTGGGGGCCAAGCGGGTGCGGCGCTATACCGCGCTGCCGCGGCCTGAGTTTCGCCGCAAGCTAAGCGAGTATTTGGCGCGGCGCGGTTTCGGTTTTGACATCATTGAGCCGGTGGTCGAGCGCCTATGGAGCGAGCATGGCTCGGGCGAGGCGGGCGATGATCCGGGTTTTCTGGACTAGCCACTGGCCCCAGCGTGCCTGGGGGTAAGGGAAAGTGAGAGGGGTATGGATCTAATTAGCATCACGATCACCATCTTGGTGGCCGCCATTGTGGGCGGGGTGGCCTGGGTTATGGCGCGGCGCGCGGGGGTGCGGGCGGGCATCGCCCAGCAGCGCCAGGAGACCGAGACGCGCGAGGCGCAGTTGGGCAACCAGGCGACGAAGATCGTCAGCGACGCGGAAGCCCAGGCGCGCGAGATTGTGCTGCGCTCGAAGGACGAGGCGCTGAAGATCCGCAACAACGTCGAGGAAGAAATGGCCCGGCGCATGGCCGAGTTGAATAAGGAAGACCAGCGCTTGCTGCGCCGCCGCGAGGACCTGGACAAGAAAAATGACCAGACGGAGCAGCGCCGCTCAGGGCTGGATAAGCGCCAGAGCCAGCTCGATAAACGCGAGGCCGACTTGAACAAGCTCCAGGCCGACCGCATGGCCGAGCTGCAGCGCATCGCCGGCATGACTAAGGAAGAGGCTAAGGCCATGCTGGTGGCCGCGGTGGAGAAGGACGCCCGCGCCGACATGGCGCGCACCATCCGGCAGATTGACGAGCAAGCGCGGGCCGAGGGTGAGATGCGGGCGCGCAAGATCATCGCCACGGCCATCCAGCGCATCGCCTCCGAGCATGTGTCGGAGATCAGCGTGTCTATGGTGCCGCTGCCGTCGGACGAAATGAAGGGCCGCATTATCGGCCGCAACGGGCGCAACATCCGCGCCTTTGAGCAGGCGGCGGGCGTGGACGTAGTGGTGGACGACACGCCGGAGGCCGTGACGGTCTCATCGTTTGACCCGATCCGGCGCGAGGTGGCCAAGCGCGCCATGGCCAAGCTGGTGGTAGACGGCCGGATTCATCCGGCGCACATCGAGAAGCTGATCTCGGACGCGCAGAAGGAAGTGGAGCAGATCATCCGCGAGGCGGGCGAGCAGGCCGCTTACGAGGCGGGCGTGCCGGGGCTGCACCCGGAGGTGCTGCGCCTGGTGGGGCGGCTGAAGTTCCGCACGTCGTACGGGCAGAACCAGCACAGCCACTCGATTGAGACCTCGCAGCTGGCGGGCGTGATCGCGGCCGAGATGGGCGCAGACGTGGCGCTGGCCAAGGCCGGCGGCCTGCTGCACGACCTGGGCAAGGCGATTGACCACGAGGTGGAGGGCACACACGCCGCCATCGGCGCGGAGTATGCCAAGCGCTACGGCGTGAACGCCAAGGTAGTGAACGCCATCGCCGCGCACCACCACGAGGTGGAGCAGGAGACGGTGGAGGCCATCATCGTCGAGGCCGCCGACGCCATCTCGGGCGCGCGGCCGGGGGCGCGCCGCGAAAGCTACGACCAGTATGTGAAGCGCGTGCGCGGCCTGGAAGAGATCGCCAACTCGTTTGAGGGTGTATCGCAGAGCTACGCGCTGCAAGCCGGGCGCGAGGTGCGCATCATCGTTCGGCCGGAGGCGATTGACGACCTGGCCGCGCAGTTGCTTAGCCGCAACATCGCGCGCAAGATCGAGGAGACGATGACGTACCCCGGCCAGATCCGGGTGACGGTGATCCGCGAGACGCGCGCCACCGAGCTGGCGAAGTAAACCTCTGGAAGCGTAGAACAAAGAACCGGGCGGCCCGTTGGGGGTCGCCCGGTTTTGCTTAACCTTCTGGCTGAAATGGCCGCGTCACGTCGGAGTGTCGAGGCGGCGCGGGGCGCCGAAGGCGGCCTTGCCCTGCACTTCGGCCCAGCGCTTGTCGGCATCTTCCAGCCGCCATTCCCAAACGGTCTCGCCATCGGCGTCGTCAAAGCGGAGCGTGGGTTTGCGGCGGAGGATATTGGCAACACTGTCCACCAGCGACGGGACGGCCGGGCTGGTAGCCAGCCGCAGCCACTTATTCGGCTCCCACTCCATACGGACATTGGCGCCCTGGTAGGCGCCGATCATGCCGAAGGGAGACTCGGCCCGCACTGTGCTCAGCAGCACGCCGCCCAGGCGGTTGTCCCAAAAAGTGCCGTTCACGCGCTCGGCCAGCAGGTAAGCGTTATTTTCGGGCGCGCGGTAGAACCAGCTTGCAGCAGTGGCAGCCATGCGTCACTTACTCCTTTAGAGCATGAGCCGCAGCGGCTCTTCCAGGTTCTGCTTGACGGCTTGGAGGAACTTGGCGGCTTCCGCGCCGTCGGTGACGCGGTGGTCGGCCGAGATGGTGAGCATCAGCCGTTGGCCGGGCACGATGGCGCCGTCTTTGACGACCGGCACCTGCTGGACCGTGCCGGTGGCCAGGATGGCGGCTTCGGGCGGGTTGATGATGGCGATGAAGCGTTCGGCGTCGAACATGCCCAGGTTCGAGATCGAGAAGGTGGAGCCTTCGATGTCGGCGGTCTGCACCTTGCCATCGCGCACGCGGGCGACCATGGCCTTCATCTCAACGGCGATCTGCGCCACCGGTTTGACGTCGGCGTCTTTGACCACCACGGTGAGCAGCCCGGCGTCAATGGCCACGGCGTTGCCGATGTTGACATGGCCGCGGCGGATGATCTTATCGCCGCCGAACGAGGCGTTGAGGTTGGGGAAGGCTCGCAGCGCCAGCGCGACGGCCTTGATGATGAAGTCGTTGACCGAAATCTTGCGGTCTTCGCTGACAAGCGCGTTGAGCTGTTTGCGCAGAGCCATGGCCGCGTCCATGTCAACTTCGCTGTTGATGTAGAACTGCGGCACGGTTTGCTTAGACTCGGTCATGCGCCGGGCGATGATCTGGCGCATCCGGGTGAGCGGGACTTCCTGGTCTTCGGTTGAGACCACCACGGGGGCCGGGGCCGGGCGCGGGGCGACCGGGGCGGCCAGGGCCGGAGCAGGCACAGCGGCCGGGCGCGGGGCAGCCAGGTAGGCTTCCACGTCTTTTTTGGTGATGCGGCCGCCGGGGCCGGTGCCGGTGATCTGGCGAATATCCACGCCCGCTTCGGTCGCCATCTTGCGGGCGATGGGCGAGGCGGGGGCGTCGTTGCCGGCCGCGGGCGCAGCGGAGGGGGCGGCTGGGGCCGGCGATGGCGCGGGCGGGGCGGCCTTGGCCTCGGGGGCCGAGCCGCCGTTGACAGACTTGGCGCGGGGCGCGGAGGCCGCCGGGGCCGCAGGTTCGGCAGGCTTGGCGGCCGCGCCGCCGGCCAGGGCGGCCACGTCTACTTGTTCGTCGGGCGCGCCGATGACGGCCATCACCGCGCCGACCGGCACAGGCTGGCCTTCGGCCACCACCCAGCCTTTGACGACGCCGGCGGCCGGCGATTCCACCTCCACCGTGGCTTTGTCGGTCTCAATTTCGGCGATGACTTCGCCCTTGTTGACGGCCTCGCCGTCCTTCTTGACCTTGCGCACCAGCGTTCCCTCGGCCATGTCGAAGCCGAGCTTGGGCATCGGGACTAATTCAGGCATAGCATTTTCCTTGTAGGACGAGCCGGCGGACGCGCGTCGGCTTAGAGCACCGCCTTGACAGCGGCGACCACATCGTTGACGTTCGGGATGGCGCTCTTTTCCAGGTCGCTGCTGTACGGCAGCGGCACTTCCTTCTGGGCCACCCGCTGGATCGGCGCGTCGAGGTAGTCGAAGCATTCCTCATAAATGCGCGCCGCCACTTCCGCGCCTACGCCGTAGGAGCGCCAGCCTTCTTCCACGATGACGGCCCGGTTGGTCTTCTTGAACGAGGCGTAGACCGGGGCGAGGTCGAGCGGGCGCAGGCAGCGCAGGTCAATCACCTCCACGTCAATGCCCTCGGCCTCCAACTGTTTGGCGGCCTTCATGGAGATTTGGAGCATCTTGGAATAGGTGATGAGCGTGACATCTTGGCCGGGGCGCTTGACGTCGCTCCGGCCGATCGGCACGAGCACATCCACGCCTTCGGGCACCTCGCCGCGCTCCTGATACATGGTGGAGTGCTCGATGAAGAGCACCGGGTCGCGGCCGCGAATGGCCGATTTGAGCAGGCCCTTGGCGTCGGCGGGCGTGGCGGGGGCCACCACCTTCAGGCCGGGGAAGTGGGCGAAGATGACATCCGGCGTTTGCGAGTGGGTGGCGCCCAGTTGCTTGCCGCCGCCGGAGGTGGTGCGCACGACGAGCGGGGCCTCGAACTGGCCGCCGAACATCGAGCGGATCTTGGCGGCGTGGTTCACGATCTGGTCGAGCGCCAGGAAGGCGAAGTTGATGGTCATGATCTCGGCCACGGGCTTGAGGCCGTTCATGGCCGCGCCGACCGCCGCGCCGACGATGACGCCTTCGGCAATGGGCGTGTCGCGCACGCGCTCCGGGCCGAAGTGATCGTAGAACCCCTTGGTGACGGCATAGGTGCCGCCCCACATGCCGACCTCTTCGCCCATAATGAAAACGTTGGGGTCGCGCTCCATTTCCTCCCAAAGCGCCTGGGAGACTGCTTCACGAATGGTCATGACGGCCATGGCAATATCCTGACCGCGCCTAGGCCGGCTGCGCTTGCGGCGCGGCTTCGGCGTAGATGTCGGTCCACAGTTCTTCGGGGGGCGGGAAGGGCGATTCGTCGGCGAAGCGCACGGCGTCGGCGATGATGGCCTCCGACGCGGCTTCGCGCTGCTCGATGGCGGCCTGGCTCACACCCTGTTCCAGCAGCACTTTCTCGAACTTGCCGAGCGGGTCGTCGGCTTGCCACTTGCGCACTTCGTCTTGCTTGCGGTAGCGCTCCGGGTCGCCCATGGAGTGGCCGCGGTAGCGGTAGGTGAGTGATTCAAGGAAGAACGGCCCCTTGCCGCTGCGGGCGTGCTCAATGGCGCGGGCCGTGGCTTCGCGCACCGCGAGCAGTTCCATGCCGTCCACGCGCGCGTTGGGGATACCGTAACCTTCGGCCTTCTGGCGCATCTCGCTCACGGCCGAAGCGCGCTCGATGGAGGTGCCCATGCCGTACTGATTGTTCTCGCAGATAAAGACGATCGGCAAATCCCACACGGCGGCGAGGTTGACGCCTTCGTGGAAGTAACCGATGTTGGTCGCGCCGTCACCGAAGAAGCACAGGGTGACCGCGTCTTCGTGGCGATACTTGTTGGCCAGGGCGAGGCCGGTGGCCAGCGGGATGTGCGCGCCGACGATGGCGTGCCCGCCCCAAAAGCGCAGGCGCTTGTCGGCCAGGTGCATCGAGCCGCCTTTGCCCTTGCAGCAGCCGGTCACTTTGCCCAGCATTTCGGCCAGCGCCACCTTGGGTTCCATGCCGCAGGCCACCGCAATGCCGTGATCGCGATAGGCGGTGATCACATTATCGGTGGGGCGGCGCGCTGAAATGGCGCCCACGCCGGTGGCTTCCTGACCGATGTATAGGTGCAAAAAGCCGCCAATTTTGCCTTGTTGATACAGTTCAGCGCATTTTTCCTCCAGATGGCGGATGACCACCATCTGCTGATACAGCCGCAACAGTTCGGCCTGCTCCATCGGCCCTCCAGTTGATTGTGATGCCTGGGAAGTCAACCTGAGTTACCTTGCCGGGTCAGCGGGATTATACCACTGGCTCCGCTGCCTTTTGCCCCCAAAGATGCTTGACCCAATAGGCGAACAGCCCAAGTGTGGGTAGCGCCTTAGCCGCGTGCTGGGCCAGCGGCTGCCAGACCGGTTCTAGGGCGAAGGCGCGCAGGTCGTAGTTGGCGGCGATGACGGGCTGCAGGCCGATGAAGCCAAACGGCGTGGGCAGCGCTAGCAGCAGCCAGAGGCTCGCCAGCAACCAACCCGGCCGCGCGCGATAGGCCACGATGAGCACGGGCAATAACATGACATAATGGTGCTCCCACACTTGGGGCGAGGCCAGAAAGAAGGCTGTGAGCCAGAGCGAGAGCTGCGCCGCAACGGGCGTGTTGGGCCGCCGCCAGGTGAGCCACAGGCTGAGGCCGCCCACCAGTCCGACGACGACCCATTGAGCCAGTTGCTGCACCGCCGGCCCCGCGCCCAGCGCCGCCAGCGCCTCGAAGACCAACTGGCGGAAGCCCAGGTTGCCTAGCTCGTGCCCGGCCACCCGGCTGCCGAAGTTGTTCAGCAGCAGGTCGCCCGCGTGGGCCGGGAACACTAAGAAGTAGGGCAAGGTGGTGACGGCCACTACGACGCCCACAACCACAACCGTGCGCCAGCGGCCCAGCCGCAGCCACACGGGCGCGAAGACCACGGTGTTGACCTTCCACAGCACGCTGGCGAGCCACAGGCCGCTCAGCAAACGCGCGCGCGTGCGGGTCAGCGGCGGCGCGGCGGCCGCGCGCGGCAGGCCGGCCACCGCCAGCAGCATCGCCAACACCAGCGCGCCCTGGATGAGCGAGAACTGCCCCATGAATAGTTCCAGGTAGTAGGGGGTGAAGACCAGCCACATGGCCGTGAGGCGAGCGGCGAGGTTGGGGTCGGCCCGGGTGCGCCGCCAGGTGAGCGCCGCGCAGCCAAGCAGGGTCAGTTCGATAACCACGACCCAGGCTTTGTAGGCCGTGAGCGGGGTTAGCAGGCTGAGGGCCGCGCCGAGCGTGTAGGCCACCACCGGCAGGTAGCGGTAAGGCGTGAAGTACGGCACCACGATCTCGACGCGCGTGGGGTCGCCTTCGTAGATGTCCCAACCGTGGCGGGCGTTGTAGCCGGCCTGATAAATCGAATAGAAGTCGAGGCCGCGCCCGCCGCTGAGCACCGTGGCGTCGAAGAAGTAGGGCGTCAGGGGCAGCTGCCAGCGCCAGCCGACGAGCAGGCCCAGGTGCAGCGCGAGCGCCGCCGCCAGGAGGGGCCAGGAAGCGCGGTGCATAGTCGGCGGCATCATAGCCGGAAACGGGCTTCGTGCAACAAAAAGGCGGCGGTAGTCGCCTGCCGCCGCCTGAGGTAGTGTGGGGCGCGCTTCAGTAGGTCGGCAAGGTGGTATCCACGTCGCGCGCCCAGCCGTTGACGCCGCCCTTCAGGTTCTTGAGCTTGCGGAAACCCGCGGTGCGCAGCAACTCCAGCGCGCGGGCCGAGCGGCTGCCGCTTTTGCACATGAGCACGATGTCTTCGGCCGAGTCCAATTCGTGCATGCGCGCCGCCAGCGTGCCAAGCGGGATGAGCTGCGCGCCTTCGATGTGCGAGATTTCCCACTCGTGCGGCTCGCGCACGTCTATGATGCGCAGGTGGTTGCCTTCGGCCATCCGCGCCTGCAGTTCCGTGGGTGAGATGTCCCATCCCGCCCCGGCGCTCTCGTCGTCATGGTCGTGGCCGGGCACCCCGCAGAACTCTTCGTAGTCAATCAGCGTCTTGATGGGCGCGTTCTCGGAGCAGATGAGGCAGCGCGGGTTTTTGCGCAGCTTGACTGCCTCGAGCGTCATGCCGAGCGCATCGTACAGCAGCAGCCGGCCGATGAGCGGCTGGCCGATACCGAGGATGAGCTTGATGGCCTCGGTGGCCTGGAGGGTGCCGATGGTGCCGGGCAGCACGCCCAGCACGCCGCCCTCGGCGCAGGAGGGCACTAGGCCGGGCGGTGGCGGTTCGGGGAAGAGGCAGCGGTAGCACGGCCCCTCCTTGGCGTAGAACACCGAGACCTGCCCTTCGAAGCGGAAGATGCTGCCGTAGACGTTGGGCTTGCCTAGCAGCACGCAGACGTCGTTGGTCAGGTAGCGGGTGGGGAAGTTGTCGGTGCCGTCAATGATGACGTCGTAGGGCTGGGCGATGTCGAGCGCGTTCTCGGACGTGAACGGCTCGTTGTAGGTCAAGACTTCGATGTCGGGGTTGATATCCAGCAGGCGCGCCTTGGCCGACTCGACCTTGAGTTGGCCCAGGTTGGCCGTGCCGTGAATGACCTGACGCTGGAGGTTACTGGCGTCCACCACGTCATAATCCACCAGGCCGATGCGGCCGATGCCGGCGGCGGCCAGGTACATGCCCAGGGGCGAGCCAAGCCCGCCAGTGCCGATGAGCAGCACGCTGGCGGCCTTGAGGCGCTTCTGCCCCGCCAGCCCGACCTCGGGCATGATCAGGTGGCGGCTGTAGCGGCTGATTTCTTCGTGAGTCAGGTTGAGCGCCTGGGGGTCCACGCGTTCTAATGTCAAAGCCATAGCATCACCTCTTCCCAAAAAAGATACGACCGACGGCCCTAGTCGAGCCGTTTGGCGACCACTGGCCCCACTTCGGGTTCGGCCACCGCGTTGAGGGCGGAGCCGGCCAGCGTCGCTTCAAGTTGGCGCTGGAGCTTTTCCTTGCTGGTCAGGCCGTGGTTGATGGCGCGCGGTTTGCCCTGCGCGTCTATGACGAACGTGGTGGGGACGGACAGCACGCCCCAGTAATTGGCAGCGGCGGTGTCCACGGTGGCGTCAATCTCCACAATCTGCACGCCAGCCTGCAGGTCGGTTTGCAGCCGCTGCAAGGCGGGCTTCTGCGCCGTCTTGCACACCAGGCAGTCAGGCGTGGTGAAGTAGAGCACCGCCGGGACACCGGGGCGGGCGGCTTCTAGCCCGCGCAGCACCGAGCCGCGCGCCTGGCTGAGGCGGCGCAGCTGGACGCGGTTCCAGGCCCAGAAAACGAGCAACCCTAGCGCCGCGAGCGCCGCGGCCAGCACCGCCCGCGTGAGTGTGTCGCTGCCCATGCGCTAGGCGTCCTTGGGGCGCATGCCGGGGAACGTGCCGGGCGGCGGATTTTTACCAAAGCCAGGCACGTTGAAGCGCGCCAGCCAATAGTAGACGGCGCAGCCCGCGCAGAAGCCCACGAACAAGTTGAGGGCGGCCAGGGCGATGACGAGCCAAACCAGGCCCCAGCCCAACGCGCCCTGGCCGAGCAGGAGCGCCACGACCGCCAGCGCCAGCACCACCGCGCCGAAGCCCTGCGCGAAGACGTGCGGCTCAGGGTTGTCGGCCAGCACATCGGGTTTGACCCAGCCGCGCGGCTTGAGCAGGCCGGTGTAGGCCGGCCTGAAGCCGGGCTGCTTGCGGAGCGAGCCGGAGGCCATGATGACCATGACGAGGGCCGACAGCCACCAGGCGTTGACGATGAAGGCCAGGACGTTCAAGACGATGATGAAGGACTGATTGACGCGCAGGGCGGCGTGGTCAATCTTCTGGAGTGTGGGTGGCATGCAAGCCTGCCTGCGCGGCGACGGGGCGGCCGCCGGCGATACTGGGCACAATCATCAGCCGGTCCTGGTCTTGGACCGGGGTGTCCGCGCCGCGAA
Organism: Anaerolineales bacterium; assembly: GCA_020850595.1. Classification (GTDB taxonomy): domain Bacteria; phylum Chloroflexota; class Anaerolineae; order Anaerolineales; family UBA6663; genus JADZEK01. Next base: position 2,044 of record JADZEK010000034.1, on the reverse strand, counting down.
TGTGGCGAACATCTTCTTCATTCAGAAAGATGTTGACGAACGCTCGCAATTCTCCGCTGTCGGCGTAGAGATGCTGGCGCAGCGACGGGTATTGGGTGGTCAGATCGTGCAGCACCGCGCCGACGGTCGCGCCATTCACGTTGACCTCCGCCTGGCTGTTCGTGTAGGCGCGCAGCGGGGTCGGGATACGAATAGTTGCCATGCCTGCTCCTCACTACGAGAATGTCAGCGCTTCTTCGTCGAAGGCGCTGCGGTCCTCGCGCAAGACCCACGACCGTGTGACGGTCGCGCGGCCCTGCGCGATGGTGGTGATGACGTAGGAATACCACGGCCAGGTGGCCCAGAGGTGGTCGGTGCTGGAGGCCTCGGCCGGGTGGTCAGGGTGCGAGTGAAAGAACCCCAGGATGTCTAGCCCGCGCCGGGCGGCCTCAAGTTCGCCCTGGAGCATGGCCGCGCCATCCACCTGGTAGCGGTGGAACTGCTCGTCGGCAGGCCAGCTATTGGCCAGCGGGTAGATGGCGCCGGCGGTCTTGTCGCTGCCGCCGGCGAGGCCGAGCAGCAGACCGACACCCTCGTTGGGGTAGGCGGCTTCGCCATGCGCCTGGATCAACTTGAGCACGTCCGCGGGAATGGTCAACATAAGACGCTAGGCGTTCCAGAAGCGCTCGCTGACATATTTGTAGCCCGCGTCTGGGAAGAGCGTGACCACCACGCCGGAGGTCAGCGTCTCGGCGACCTGGAGGGCGGCGACAGCGGCTGCACCGGCCGAGATGCCGACGAACAGCCCTTCTTCGCGGGCCAGGCGGCGGGTCATCAGGTGCGCCGCTTCGGTGCTGACGGCCAGGTTTTCGTCGGCCAGCGCCTGGTCGTAGATGCCGGGCTTGATGGCGGTGGGCATGTGCTTGAGACCTTCCAGGCCGTGGAAGGGTGCGTTGGGCTGGAAAGCGATGAGCTGGATGCCGGGATGGTAGGCCTTGAGCGCGCGGCCGACGCCGGTGAAGGTGCCGCTGGTGCCCAACCCGGCCACGAAGTGCGTTACCGCGCCGTCGGTCTGGGCGATGATTTCGGGCCCGGTGCTGTGGAAGTGCGCCTGCCAGTTGGCCGGGTTGTTGTATTGGTTGGCGTAGAAGAAGCGTTCTGGCTCGGCGGCGGCGAGCCGGCGGGCTTCGCGAATGGCGCCATCGGAGCCTTCAAGCGGCGACGAGAGCGTGAAGCTCGCGCCCAGCGCCCGCAGGATGCTGAAGCGTTCGGGGCTGGCGTTCTCGGGGATGACGAGCCGCACCTGGTAGCCGAGCGCGCCGGCCAAGGTGGCGTAGGCGATGCCCATGTTGCCGGAGGTGGAGTCGAGCACTACCTTATCCGGCGTCAGCCGGCCATCGGCTTCGGCCGTGCGGATGATGTTTAGGGCAGGCCGGTCTTTCACCGAGCCGCTGGGGTTATACCACTCGGCCTTGGCGTACACTTCCACGGTCTCCGGCAGGTGCGCAGCAATACGGCGCAGCCGGATGAGCGGCGTGTTGCCGACCAGGTCGGTGAGTGAGTTGACCCGAGCCGCGGCCGGGCGGTCGCCGGCTGCCGGGGCGGGGGAGAAGCGAAGTTCGGGCATGAGGCGCGTATCTGTCATTCTGGCTACCTGTATTTGTTCGGGAAAATAAAACAGCCGCTTCCAGGGATAATCCAGGAAGCGGCTGCTGCGTCTGTGGGCTGCTAGGTCAGGTCAAGAGCAACACAAAGTAGACGGGAAACAGCGCTTCCGTCCGCTACACATGCAAGCCCGCATGATAAACATGACCAACATCATCATAATCCTTGACGCTATTATAGGCAACGGCGCAAAGGTGTCAAGGGAAATAGTGCACAAATGCCTGGCCCCAGCGGGGGGCGAAACGGCCAATATGTGGGCTGAGTTGGTCTAGTCTAGTTTCTGTCGGGAAAGATGATTTGATCACGTATGAACCGGCTTGAATTTGCGGCGGCGCGTCAAGCGCGTCGCAGTAACGACCAGATTATTGGTGATGATGCCCCAGCCGAGCCAACGTTCCAG
>JADZEK010000033.1 GCA_020850595.1 Anaerolineales bacterium | reverse complement strand
TTCCATTGGGCAACCTCCAGATCAGACGGGATTCCTCGACCAAATCCGAGTCTGCCTGGCAGGTTGCCTATTGTCAATTTAGCCGCCCGCGGCGCGCCCGCCTCTCAGTTCTAGAGATGCACCCAAGACACTTGAAAGCAGCCAAATAGTCGCTACCACCATTGTTGCAAGCCGTGACCTACTCATTTTACGCCCCTTTCATATTCTGCACGCCAACCTGTTTGGCGTGAAAACAGAATACCCCGTTAGCGTTTGTGAGAATAGGTGCAAGACCCTAGTTGTTCCGGCCCTCGTGCAACGCTTCCTGGTCCCAAACACAATTCTCCATTGCCCAGCGAGCCGCCTCTCGTCTTGATGAAACTCCCAGTCGGTTCAGAATCCCTGTAATGTGGTACTCCACCGTCTTAAGCGTGATGTTCAATTCGGCTGCTATCTCCCGATTAGTCTTGTATTGGCACACGCCCCTCAGCACTTGCTCCTGATTATTGGTTAAGCCAATCTGGCCCAAACGTAGCTGCGGCGTCGACAAATCGGCGCTATCCCGTGCCCGTTGCAAAAAAAGAAGGCAGACTGTTCTCAATAGTCTGCCCATATCTCCTCGACCACAAAACTCGCTGGAAACCAAAACTAATGGTTGATGGCTTAGCCGAGACAAAGCTTGAATAATGCGCAGTGTATCAGGATAAACTTCATAGGGGTTGAGGATTAGCGCATACGGTGGGAGCCTGATCGAGGTTAGTGATGACGCCATTTGTGCGCTGACTTCCAAGGTGGCTAAGTCAGGGTCAGCCGAGACCTCACATGGATTGGCTGCGCGGTTGGGCGTTACATAGACTTGATCTGCGGTTAAGAAGACTAATTTCACCCCCCCCCTCCCAGTTCTCCAGGTCACCTGCTTTTGACACGCAATGGTCCTCTGTTTGACCATTGCGCCCTTATACTATCACGACTGATCTGAAAATCGCAGGTGACTTTCGGACTAGCCGGCGCGCTCGAATAACTGTTTGTTTTTTCACCGCCCAACGGTCATAGTGAAGGTTGATGCGCTACACTTAAAATAGCGGCCAATCAGACCCCAAAGACTGCTCAATCGCGCCCCCATCGATTCGAGGGATACACAAACCACGTCGCTTCTTGCGATCAACCACCGACCGCCCGGGGACTGGCCGCGCCTCGCCGCCGAATGCCTGGCAAACTCACCAGCCAGCCCCACGCCGCCACCCTTAACCAGCGCGGGGCCAGTCAGCCGCCTCGGCCAACCAGCCCCGCCTCCCTCAATCAGCAATCAGCAAACACCAATCAGCAATCAGGCCGGCTCCGCCAGGTTGGTGGGCCGGCAGCACAGCACCAACTGCTTGGCCGCCGCCACCTCGTCCAGCCGGGCCACCGGCGCGTTGTGCGGCGCGTCGCGCAGCAGGTCCGGCTGGCTGTGCGCCTCGGCCGCGATGGTGATCAGCGCCTCCGCGAAACCGTCGAGCGTCTCCTTGCTCTCGGTCTCGGTCGGCTCGATCATCAGCGCCTCGTGCACGATCAGCGGGAAGTAGTTCGTCGGCGGGTGGTAGCCGTAGTCAATCAGGCGCTTGCTCACGTCCAGCGCGTGCACGCCCGGCGCGTCGGGCCACACGCCCTCCACCACGAACTCGTGCTTGCACAGCCGGTCGTACGGCACGTGGTAGTGCCCGCGCACCTTGCTCAGCAGGTAGTTGGCGTTCAGCACCGCGTTCTCGCTGTTCGCCCGCAGCCCGCTCGCCCCATGCACGCGGATGTAGGTATACGCGCGCACATGCATCCCAAAGTTGCCGTGAAAGGCCTTCAGCCGCCCGATGCTGTGCTTGGGCGTCACCCAGCCGTACAGCGGCGGCTCGTCGTCCGTCCCCTCGTCCACGATGCCCACGATCGGCCCTGGCAAAAAGTCCACCAACCGGGCAGCGACTCCCACCGGCCCGCTGCCCGGCCCGCCGCCGCCGTGCGGGGTCGAGAAGGTCTTGTGCAGGTTGTAGTGCAGCACGTCGAAACCCAGGTCGCCCGGCCGCGCGATGCCCACCCTGGCGTTCATGTTCGCGCCGTCGCCGTACACCAGCCCGCCGCAGCCGTGCACCGCGCCGACCACCGCCTCCAACTGCTCCTCGAACAGCCCGAGCGTGTTGGGGTTGGTGATCATCAGCCCGGCGATCTGCGGCCCCTGCGCCGCGATCACCTGCTTCAGCGCCGCGATATCCACGTTGCCGTTGGCGTCGCTCGGCAGCTCGATCACCTCCAGCCCGGCCATCGTCACCGTCGCCGGGTTCGTGCCGTGCGCCGAGTCGGGGATCAGCATCTTCGTCCGCCCGGCGTCGCCGCGCTGCAAATGGTAGGCGCGGATCATCAGCACCCCGGTGAACTCGCCCTGCGCCCCGGCCGCCGGCTGGAGCGTCACCCCGGCGAATCCGCCGATCTCCTTCAGCCACTCCTGCAACTGGAACATCAGCGCCAGGCTCCCCTGCGCCAGCTCCGGGTCTATCAGCGGGTGGCCCGCCGCGAACCCGGGCAGCCGCGCCGTGTCCTCGTTCAGCCGCGGGTTGTACTTCATCGTGCACGACCCCAGCGGGTACATGTTCTCGTCAATTGAGTAGTTGCGCTTCGACAGCCGCGTGAAGTGGCGCACCACTGTCAGTTGGTCCACCTCGGGCAGGTCCAACTCGTCGCGCACCAGCCCCGCCGGGATGTCGGCCAACGGCACGTCGGCCTCCGGTAGCGGCACGCCCACCCGGCCCGGCCGGCCCAGGTCATAGATCAACGGTTCAGTGCTCATGGCCCTGGCCTCCAAACTCGCTCAGCGCGTGCGCCAGCGTGTCAATGTCGTCGCGGCTGTTCATCTCGGTCACGCACACCAGCATGTGGTCTTCCAGGTGCGCGTAGTCCTGCCCCAGGTCGTAGCCGCCGATCAGCCCGTGCTCGTCGTACAGGTGTTGGTTGATCTCGGCCACCGGCGCCGGGCAGCGCACCACGAACTCCTTGAAGAACGGCCCGTCGCCCACCACCGCGAACCCGGGCAGCGCGCCGATCTCGGCCGCCGCGTAGTGGCTCTTGTGCCAGCACAGCTCGGCCACGCGCCGCAGCCCGTGCTTGCCCAGCGCGCTCAGGTACACCGTGGCCGCCAGCGCCATCAGCCCCTGGTTGGTGCAGATGTTGCTGCTGGCCTTCTCGCGCTTAATGTGCTGCTCGCGGGTCGAGAGCGTCAGCACATAGCCGCGCTGCCCGCGCCTGTCCTTCGTCTCACCCACCAGCCGGCCCGCCATGCGCCGCACGTACTCCTTGCGCGTGGCGAAGAAGCCCAGGTACGGCCCGCCATACGAGAGCGGAATGCCCAGCGACTGCCCCTCGCCCACCACGATGTCGGCGCCCTGCCGTCCGGGCGGCGTCAGCAGCCCCAGGCTGATCGGGTCGGCCGCCACGCACAGCAGCGCGCCCGCCGCGTGCACCCGCTCGGCCAGGCCGGTCAGGTCCTCGATCTGCCCAAAGAAGTTGGGCGACTGCACAATCAGCACGGCCGTGTCGCCGTCGAGCTGTCCCGCCAGGTCGCTCAGCGTCGCCGCGGGGTTCTCGTCCCCGGTGATCGTCAGGCGCATGCCCTGCGTATACGTGCGCGCCACGCCGCGGTAGTGCGGGTGCACCGCCGGCGAGATCAGCACCTTGCGGCGCTTCTCGCGGCCGTGCGCCACCGCCATCGTCACCGCCTCGGCCAGGCTGGTCGCGCCGTCGTAGTGGCTGGCGTTTGCCACGTCCATGCCCGTCAGCGCCGCCACCATGCTCTGGTACTCAAAGACGGCTTGCAGCGTGCCCTGGCTCACCTCCGGCTGGTAGGGCGTGTAGGCGGTCAGGAACTCGCCGCGCAAAATCATGTGGTTGACGATGCTTGGGCTGTAGTGGTTGTACGCGCCCGCGCCCAAGAAGCACGGGCTGGCGAACGCGTCGGCGTTGGCCGAGGCCAGCTCCGCCAACTCGCGCATGGTCTCCAGCTCGGAGAGCGGGTCGGGCAGGTTGAGCGCGGGGAAGCGCACGCCCGCCGGCACGTCGGTGAACAGGTCCTCGATGCCGCCCACGCCAATGGCGGCCAGCATCTCGGCCCGGTCTTGCGGGGTATGCGGTGAATACGCCATGGCCTACTGCTTTCGCTCTTCGCAGTAGCGCTCGTAGGCCGCCGCGTCCATCAGCCCGCCCAACTCCCCCGCGTCGTCGAGCGTCAGCCTGGCGATCCAGCCCGCGCCGTACGGGTCGCTGTTAATCAGCTCCGGCGTGGCGCTCAGCGCCTCGTTCACCGCCGTGATCGTGCCGCTCACCGGCACGTACACCTCGGCCGCCGCCTTCACCGACTCCACCGACGTATACGCCGCCCCCTGTTCATAGTGCTCGCCCACCGGCGGCAGCTCCACATACACGATGTCCGAGAGCGCCTCCTGGGCGTAGTGCGTAATGCCGCAGGTGGCGCTTGCCCCCTCGGCCCGCACCCACTCATCGTTGCGGGTGTATTTTAGATCGGTCGGGTAAGTCATGGACGGGTCTCCCAGTCAGCGGCAGATAGGCGGACGCGCAACATAAGCAGCACGACAGCCTCTGTGCTGGACCTGAGAGATTCGGTGAAGGCATGGCGCTTTCCCATGCCCACCTTGCCCCGTCGGTGTCGGTGCTGGCCCAAGACCGGCCAGCCTGCGACTTTTCAGAGGAACGCACCGCGAGGGTCCTGGGTGCCTGAGAGTTTCGGTAAGGCGTGGTGCTTTTCCACGCCCCCTTGCCCCTTCGGCGCTGAGGCCCCATCAGCGGCCTCAGACTCTTCCCTCACTGTGGAGTGGGTATGCGGTTAGTACCGGCGAGTCTAGCCGTCTGGACAAGGAAAGTCAAGTTAGGAACGTCTGCCCTCCGGCGCCCGTCTGTCATGCCCGCGAGGCAGTGGGGTGGAAACTCAAAACAAGCCTAATCTGCGCCCAAAGACGGTGCTGACCCCAGCCCCCCTCTCCCCAGTGCCTCTTCCTTAACCCGGCCTCGCGTAGAGATGTTCTCAAGCCCGGCAGTCTCGGTTGGGCCGAACGCCCTGCGCCGAGGACAAGGTCCCGAATGCTCTTGTCGGGATAGGCCGGGGATGAAGTCCCCGCCAATCAGGGGTACAATCACCCCCAGGGAAATTACCGCGCTCGGCCCACACATAAGGAGTCCACGCATATGGCCCAAACAGGCAAGACCACCGGCAACCTCAAGCTCCGCTCCGGCCCCGGCATGGAATTCGAGCCGCCGCTCGCCTTCCTCGAACCCGGCACCGAGCTGGAAGTCCTCGGCGCGCAGGGCGACTGGCTGCACGTCAAAGTCGCCGGCAAGGAAGGCTACGTGGGAAAGAAGTACGTGGAAGTATTCGACAGCGCCCCGGCCGCCCCAGCCCCAGCCCCCGCTGCCCCGGCCCCCGCTGCCACCCACGTGCCCCCTGAGCCAGATGACAGCGGCATGACCAAGCATGACCCGCGCCCCGGCCTGGCCCGCGGCAGCGCCCCCACCGGCAAAGCCCACAAGGGCGTCGAAGACCAATAGCGCTATAACTCCCGTGGGTGGCGTCTCGCGTTGAGACGCCGCCCACGCCCGACGGCTCCCGGCGACCACCCCATCGGCCCGCCGGCCCCCACCGCGCCCAGGAGAACCTGCATGACCACCACCGGCAAAGCCCGCGACAACATCCGCCTGCGCAACGCCCCCAGCTTCGACGCCCCCGAGATCGGCTTCATCAACGTCACCAAGGAAGTCGAGATCGTCGGTGTCGAAGGCGACTGGCTGCGCGTCGTCTGGAACGAAAAAGAAGGCTACGTCGCCCGCAAATTCATCCTGCCCGCCGACCCGGACGCGCTCGACGTCATGGCCGCCAACCCCACCCCGCCCAGCCTGGCCGCCGCTGAAGACGACCAGCCGGCCGCCCCCGCCCGCCCCAAGAAGCCCGCCCGCCCCAAGACCAGCGTGCGCGCCAAGCCCTAATCAACGCCGGCAGACGGCCTTCAGCCGCCCCAGGCGTCCGTGTCGGCGTTGACGTAAACCCGCTCCACGCGGGCCAGGATGCCGCTGACCGCATCGTACCCATTCGTCCCCCAGCGCGCCGCCAGCGCCTCGGCCCTGATCTCGGCCGCGCCCTGCACCCCAATCAGCACTGCCTCATCGCCCGCCCGCACGCCCGGCACGTGGCTCACCCCCGCCACGCACTGATCCATGCACACCCGCCCGCGGATCGGCGCCACCTGCCCGCCAATCAGCACCCGGTTCACCCCCTTCGGCACCCGCCGGAAACCATCGGCATAGCCCACCGCCAGCACCGCCACGCGCTCCTCGGCCGTGGTGGTGTACTCCGGCCCATAGCTCACCCCGTGCCCCGGCGGCAGGGTCTTCACCTGCGCCACGCGCGTCTTCCAGGCCAGCGCAGGCCGCAGCTCGCTCGGCGCGGGCACCTCGTCCGACGGGTCCAGCCCGTACAGCAGGATGCCGCTGCGCACCAGATCGTAGCGCGCCGCGTCCGGCTGGCGCAGCAGCGCCGCCGAGTTGGCCGCGTGGATGAGGGGCGGCCGCAGCCCCGCCGCGTCCAGCGCCGCCAGCACCCCGTCCAGCGCCGCGATCTGCGCCAGCGTGGAGGTCTGGTCGTCCAGGTCAGACCCCGCGAAGTGCGTGAACAGCCCGTCCACCGCCAGCCCGCCCAGCGCGCGCAGCCCGCGCACGAACGCCAGCGCCTCGGCGGGCAGCACCCCCAGCCGCCCCATGCCGCTGTCGAGCTTCACGTGCACGCGGGCCACCCGCCCCTGCGCGCGCGCCAGCGCCGCGTAGGCCGCCGCCGGCTCCAGGTCGAAGACCGCCAGCGTTAGCCCCTGGGCGATGGCCTCGGCCGCCTGCTCTGGCGGCGTGTAGCCCAGCACCAGCACCGGCGCGCTGATCGCGCCCGCCCGCAGCGCCAGCCCCTCCGCCGGGCGCGCCACGGCCAGCCACTGCGCCCCCGCCGCCAGCGCCGCGCGGCCCACCGGCACCGCGCCATGGCCGTAAGCGTCGGCCTTCACCACCGCCATCAGCCCCGCGCCGCCCGCTTGCGCCGCCAGCCAGCGCGCGTTGTGGCGGATCGCCGCCAGGTCCACTTCCACCCAGGTGAGGTTGTGCGCGGTATCCGTCATGCGCTCGAGTATATCAGGCCGCGCCGCTCACGAGCGCCGACCTCTACTATAATCCCCGGCGCATGACTGCCTCGATCGCGCTGCTCCTGCTCATCGTCGCGGCCGCCGGCGTGGCGCTGCTGGCGGGCCGGCTGCGGCCCGACCTGGTGGCGCTGCTGGTGCTGGTGCTGCTGGGCCTCGCCGGCCTGACACCCCCCGCCGACCTGTTCAGCGGCTTCAGCCGCACGGCCGTCATCACCATCCTGGCGCTGTTCGTCATCACCGCCGCGCTGGAGCGCACCGGGGCCACGCGCTTCGTCGGCCAATGGTTGGGGCGGGCGGCGGGCGCGAGCGAAGCGCGGCAAGTGCTGATGGTCATGGCGGCGGCGGCGGCGCTCGCGCTGGTCATGACGACCATCGCGGCGACGGCCGTGCTTCTGCCGGTGGTCATTGGGTTGGCGCGCCGCGCGCGGCGGCGGCCGTCGCGGCTGCTCATGCCGCTGGCCTTTGGCGCGCTGCTGGGCGGCCTGGTCACGCTCTTCACGCCCGCCAACATCCTGGTGAGCAGCGCCCTGGTAGACGCGGGCTACCGCCCGTACAGCGTGCTCGATTTTGTGCCGGTGGGGCTGCCGATGGCCGTGGCCGGCATCGTGTATATGACGGTGTGGAGCCGCCGGCGGCTGCCCGACCGGGCGCTGTGGGGGCGCGATGGCGAGCGCGATGGCGAGCGCGCCGGCGAGCCTGACAGCGCCGGCGACCGGCCCGGCGGCACGCTGACTGAGGCCTATGGGCTGCAGGCGGCGGTGAGCGCGGCTTATGTGAAGCCCGGCTCGGCCCTGGCCGGGCTGAGCCTGCACGCGGGCGAGTGGGGCCGCAAGCTGGGGCTGATGGTGGTGGGCATCAGCCGCGGCGGGGTGGTCAACCTAGCCCCGCGCGCCGCCGACGAGGTGCTGGCCGGCGACCTGATCCTCTTCACCGGCACGACCGATGACGAGGAACTGGCGCGCTTTGGGCTGAAGCTGACGGCCGACCCGGCCTGGTCGGGGCAGCTCGCCTCCGACGCGGTCAGCCTGGTGGAGGTGACGCTGGCCCCGCGCTCGGCCTTCGCCGGGGCCACGCTGCGCGAGCTGCGCTTCGGCGAGAAGTATGACCTGCGCGCGCTGGCGCTGTGGCGCGCGGGGCAGACGGTGCGCGAGGCGGTGGCCGAGATGCCGCTGCGCTTCGGCGACGCCCTGCTGCTGCAAGGGCGGCGCTCGAAGCTGGCGCTGCTGCGCGACGAGCCGGGCCTGATCGTGCTGGAAGAGGACGGCGGGCCGCTGCGCCTCTCGCGGCGGGCGCTGCTCGCCCTGGCGGTGACGGCCGCAGCGGTAGGGCTGGCGGCGGCCAACGTGCTGCCGCTGGCCGAGGCGACCTTCGCGGCGGCGGTGACGCTGCTGCTGACCGGCTGCTTGCAGATGGAAGAGGCCTACCGCGCCATTGAGTGGCGAGTGATCTTCCTGATCGCCGGGCTGTTGCCGCTCAGCCTGGCGATGACGTCCACCGGCACGGCCGCGCTGCTCGGCGCGGCGTTGGCCGGGGCACTGGGCGCATGGGGGCCGCTGGCGCTGGCGGGCGGGCTGTTCGTGATAGCCGCGCTGCTGACCCAGGTGTTTAGCGCGCCGATCACACCGCTGGTGCTCGCCCCGGTGGCGATTGCGGCGGCCCAGCGCCTCGGCGCCGACCCGCGCGCGCTGGCGCTGGCCGTGGCGCTGGGCTGCTCGACGGCGTTCCTGACGCCGCTGAGCCAGCCCGGCAGCCTGCTGGTGATGGGCCCCGGCGGCTACACCTTCCGCGACTACGGCCGCGTGGGCGCGCCGCTGACGCTGCTGCTGTTCGGCGTCATGCTGGCCGGGCTGGCGCTGTGGTGGGGGGTGAGGTAGCGCGATGGCGCGGAAGCGACAGAGTAGGTAACTCAGGGGGCGGCAAAAGCGGCCAGGGACTCAGGGGAAGTACACGCCCTTGAGTCCCCCGAGTCCCCTGAGTCCGCTGCCGTTTGCAAAGTCTGAGCGCTTGACCCGTTCAGGCGGTCGTTAGGCACAAGGGCGTATGCGTCGAATTGTGGTCGCGGGCGGATTGGGGTTCTTTGGAGCCACGGTGGTCGAGCGGCTGCGGGCCGAGGGCGCGGCTCCGCTCGCGGCCGCGCGCCGCGCCGCCGCCGATTTGCGGCTAGATGTGGAAGACCCGGCCAGCCTGCGCTTAGCCCTGCGGCCAGCTGACGTGGTGGTGGATGCGGTCGGGCCGTTTCAAGATCGCACCACCGCGCTGGCCGAGGCGGCGCTGGAGATCGGCTTTGACCTGATTGACCTGGCCGACAGCCGCGCCTACGTGCAGCGGCTGCTGCCGCTCGGCCCGCGCTTCGCGGCGCGCGGCAACCGCTTGCTGACGGCCTGCAGCTCGGTCTCGGCGGTGAGCGCGGCCCTGGTGCGGCACAGCGGCGTGCGCGCGCCGCTGCGCGTGACGGGCTTTCTGGCCCCGGCCACGCAGTACGCGGCTAACCCCGGCAGCGGCGCGTCGCTGCTGCGCTCGGTGGGCCGGCCTGTGCAGGTGCTGCGCGACGGGCGGCTGACCACGCGCCCCGGCTGGCGCGACACGCGCGCGCTGACCATGCCCGCGCCCATTGGCCGGATGGTGGGGCGGCTGTACGAAACAGCCGACCCGCTGACGCTGCCCGCCGTGTGGCCCAGCCTGCGCACGGTGGACTTTTACGTGGACAGCCGCGTGTTTGGCCTGAACCCCCTGCTCGACCTGGGCGCGCGGCTGTGGCCGATGCACTGGCTGCTGACGACGTTCCTGCGGCCGGGGCTGGCTGTGGCGCGGCGGCTAGGCTCGGAGACGGGCTGCCTCGCGTATGAGATCGAGGGGGCCGACGGGCAGGTGGCGCGGCCGGCGCTGATCGGTGCGCGCCACGGCCACTACACGCCGGTGGCCCCGGCCGTGCTGGCGGCGCTGGCGATTGCGCGCGGCGAGTTCGGGCCGCGCGGCCTGGTGCGGGCCAGCGAGTACGTCGAGCCAGAGAGGTTGATCGGGTATCTGGATCGTTATGCGGTGCGGTTGGTGACGCTGGCGTAGGAAAAACTTTGCCACGAATTATCACGAATTACACGAAGGGGGCGCTGGGAATACCGGCACCTGGGTGCGGTCCGGCGTGTAGTGAGTGGGAAACGACGAGACACGGCTGATGTTTGAGTTCGATCTACAGCACACCGACGGCGCGGCGCGGGTGGGGGTCTTTAGGACGCCACATGGGGATTTGCAGACGCCGGTGTTCGCGCCGGTGGGCACGGCGGCCACGGTGAAGGCGCTGACGCCCGCGCAGCTGCACGAGCTGGGCGCGACGCTGGTGCTGAGCAACACCTATCACCTGTATCTGCGCCCCGGCGACGCGCTGGTGCGCGACCTGGGCGGGCTGCACCAGTTCATGCAGTGGGACGGCCCGATGCTGACCGACTCCGGCGGTTTCCAGGTCTTCTCGCTCGCCGACACGCGCAAGATTGACGCGGACGGCGTGACGTTCAAGAGCCACATTGACGGCTCACGGCACCGCTTCACGCCGGAGAAGTCCATCGCCATTCAGGAAAACCTGGGCGCAGACATCATCATGGCCTTTGACGAGTGCCCGCCGCCGCTCGACCGCGCCTACAACGAGATCGCGCTGGCGCGCACGCACGCCTGGGCCGCGCGCTGCCAGGCCGCCAAGACGCGCGCCGACCAGGCGCTCTTCGGCATCGTCCAGGGCGGCGTCTTCCCCGACCTGCGCGCGGCCTCGGCGCGCTACCTGGTGGGGCTGGGCTTCCCCGGCTACGCCATCGGCGGGCTGGCGGTGGGCGAGACCAAGGCGCAGATGCACGCCACGCTGGAGCAGGTGCTGCCGGAACTGCCGGCGGACAAGCCGCGCTACCTGATGGGCGTAGGCTCGCCCGAAGACCTGGTGAACGGCGTGGCGCGCGGGGTGGATATCTTCGACTGCGTGCTGCCGACGCGGCTGGCCCGCAACCACGCGGCCATGACGCGTACCGGGCGGCTGAACATGAAGAACGCGCCCTTCGCCCGCGACGCCGGGCCGGTGGAGGCGGGCTGCGCGTGCTACTGCTGCCGCAACTTCACGCGCGCCTACGTGCGCCATCTGGTGGTGGCCGACGAAATCCTGGCGGCGGTGCTGCTCTCCCTGCATAACATTCACCTGCTGCTGACGCTCATGCGCGAGATGCGGGCGGCGATTGAGGCGAAAACGTTTGCCCGCTATGCCGAGGAGTTCTTGAGGGCCTATGGGACGGGGAAGCCGGGGGAGGGGGACTGAGGGGCAGGTTAGGCAAAGGGGATGGGAAAGTCAGCGGACAGAAGGGCCGGGGGGCTTGTGGTATGCTGGCGCACTGGTCAGGCGGCTGCAACACGGCCTCGTGCCTTCCTCTTGAGTCCTAGCGAAGCATCCCCTGAGTCCCCATTCATGCCGTCACCTCGGAAGTAACCGCCTCCCATGACCATCTTTCAAGCCATCCTTCTCGGCCTCGTGCAGGGCCTGACCGAGTTTATCCCGGTGTCGTCGTCGGCGCATCTGGTGCTGGTGCCGTGGCTGTTAGGCTGGCAGTTCCCAGCCGGCGCCAAGTTCGTGTTCGACGTGCTGGTGCAGCTCGGCACGCTGGCGGCGGTGATCGTCTACTTCTGGAAAGACCTGTGGGCGATTGCCGTGGCGGTGCTGCAAGGGTTGGCGCGTGGCAAGCCGTGGGGCACGCCCGAGGCGCGCCTGGGCTGGCTGGTGGTGCTGGCGACCATCCCGGCCGTGGTGCTGGGGCTGCTGTTCAAGGATTTCTTTGAGGCGGCTTTTGGCAGCCCCACGGGCACGGCGGCGCTGCTGCTGGTGACGGCCGCGGCGCTGGTGCTGGCCGAGCGGGTGGGGCGCGGCGCGCGCGAGGTGACGAGTATTAAGTGGCTCGACGCGCTGCTCATTGGCCTGGCGCAGGCGGTGGCGATCTTGCCGGGGGTATCGCGTTCGGGCGCGACCATTAGCGCGGGGCGGGCGCTCGGGCTGGCGCGCCCGGCGGCGGCGCGCTTCAGCTTCCTGATGTCGGTGCCGGTGATGGTCGGCGCGGGCGTGGTGGCCGCGAAAGACCTGCTCGACATGCCGAACTTCGGCGGCTACGTGCTGCCGATTGGGCTGGCGATGGTGGTGGCGGCGGTGGTGGGCTTCGTGTGCATCCGCTGGCTGCTGAGCTACCTGGGGCGCGGCTCGCTCTATGGCTTCGCGGTCTACTGCGCGGCGGCGGGGCTGGGGTGCCTGGCGTGGGGGCTGGTGCGGTAAAGACTTTTGCCACGAATTACACGAATTACACGAAGGGGGGCCGGCAAGCGCAAAAGGTCTGATAGAGGCTTGCGGTGGTGGATGGGGTATATAGCGAGCTTGTTGCTACTGGCCGGGTGTGCGACGCCCACGGCCACGCCGCCGCCGACCCCGGCGCTCGTGCGCGTGCTGGCGACTGATTTGACCGAGCCGCTGGCGCTCGACCTGGCGCTGGCCTATGCCCAGGCCAACCCGGCGGTGGTGGTCGCGCCCACGCTGGCCGCGGCCGATGCGCTGGCGGCGAGCTTGCGGGCCGGCCAGGCCGACCTGGCGCTGACGGTGACGCCCGACCCGGCGCTGTTCGGCACGCCGCTGGGCTACCTGCCGCTGAGCGTGGTGGTCAACCCGGCCAACCCGCTCGATCGCCTGCCGCTGGCGACGGCGCAGGCGCTGTTCGCCGGGCAGGTGACCGATTGGACGGCGGCCGGCGGCGCGGGTGGGCCGGTGGCAGTGGTGGCGCGCGCTCCCGACTCGGACGCGGGGCGCGCCTTTGCCGGGCAGCTATGGGGCACGGCCGCGGGCACGGTGACGCTGAACGCGGCGCTGGCCCTCACCTGGGACGCGATGCGGGCGCGGGTGGCGGCCGACCCGCGGGCCATTGGCTACGTCATCGGCCCGGCGCTGGATGAGACGCTGAAGCCGCTGGCGCTGACCGGCGCGGACGGCGGCCCGGTGACGCTGCAAGTGCTGGTGGTGGCGGTGGCGGCGGGTGAGCCGGAGGGCGCGGCGCGCGGCTGGCTGGCCTGGGCGCAGAGCGCGGCCGGGCAGGCGGTGGTGGCGCGGCGGCACTCGCCGCTGGCCCCCTGAGAGGTTGAGGACGGCATGAAGTTCGACATGATTGCCTTTGACGCCGACGACACGCTCTGGCACACCGAGCAGTTGTACGTTGACGTGCAGGCGCAGTTCCGGGCGCTACTCGACCAGTACATTGACACCGCCGCGCTGATGGATGCGTTGTACGCAGTGGAGATGCGCAACCTCAACTACTTCGGTTACGGCGTCAAGGGCTTCTTGCTCTCGATGATCGAGACCGCTATCCGGTTGACCGATGGGCGCGTGGCCGGGCGCGACATCCAGCGCCTGATTGACCTGGGCAAGCAAATGGTCCAGGCCGACGTGGCGCTGCTGGAGCAGGCACAGCCGGCCGTGACGGCGCTGGCGCAAACCCACGCGCTGATGATCATCACCAAGGGCGACCTGCAAGACCAGGAGGCCAAGGTGGCGCGCTCGGGGCTGGGCGCGCACTTCCGGCATGTGGAGGTCGTGAGCCTGAAGACGCCGGGCGCTTACGCCGCCGTGCTCAAGCGCCACGCCATCCCGGTAGACCGCTTCTTGATGGTGGGCAACTCGCTCAAGAGCGATGTGCTGCCGGTGGTGGCGCTGGGCGGGCAAGCGGTGCACGTGCCCTACGCGCTCACCTGGGCGCACGAGGTGGTGGAGGACGCCGACCCAAGCCGCTACCACCAGATTGACCACCTGGGCCAACTGCCGGCCCTGGTGGCGCAGCTGGAAGCGGCCGAGTAGGGCGACGGATCAGCCCCGATCAACCAGGCCTGCGGCAGGCCAATGCCCCCTACCGCATTTAGGGCCGCGTGGGCGGGGGGATGACGAAGCCCTGCGCCTCGGCCAGCATCTCGGCCTGCGTGCGGCCGGGGTGGATGAAGACGACGCGAATGCGCGGGTCGAGGTCAATCGTCACGCTGGGCAGGGCGCTGACCCAGGCGCGCGTGGCGTCTACCGGCGCGAGCGTGTAGTCCGACCAGACGAACCAGAAGCGCTCCCCGTTCGCCAGCGCCTGCTCGTGCGGCCCGCGTTCGCTGGAGTCCACGATCACGGCGGGCTGGTCCGGCGCGTAGAAGCGGATGAAGGCCTGCACGTCCGGCGCGCCCAGCATGTCGCCGGGGCGCACGTTGGCGATCAGGAACGCGCCGACGCGTCGCCAATCATCTTTGGGCACACCGTAATCGTGCCGCACTTCCCCGAACTGCAATAACCCCAGACCGAGCACGCCCAGCAGCAGCGCGGCGGCATTGGCGCGCACGTTGATTCGCCGCTCCAGCCACTTCGCCAGCGTGACCAGCCCGGCACTGACGAGCAACAGGTAGATCGGCAGCGCGAAGAGGATGTAGCGCAGGGCAAAGAACTGCTGGCGGAATTGCAGGTAGACGATGACCAGCGCCGGGGCGAGCAGCAGCCACAGCGCGCCCCACGCCGCGCGGGCCGGACTCTGCCGCGCCCAGGCCGCCAGCCCCAGCGCGGCCAGCGCCAGGAACGGCGCCAGCGCCCAGCCCACGCCGCCGCCGAAGAACGGCAGTACGCCGTTGAAGATGAAGTCGGCGTTGACGACGGTGGTGACGGGCACGCTGAGGCCCGTGTCGGACACCAGGCCCGCTACCGGGGCCTCGGCCAGCGCGCCCAAGAACTGCTCCGCGAACAGCACCAAATGGGCGGGCCGCGCCGCGACGAACAACGCCGCGCCGCCCGCCGCCGCGCCCAGGCCAAAGCGCAGCAGGTCGCCCCAGCGCGGCTGGCGGCGCACGGCCGCGGCCACCACCGCCACCGCCACGAACACGCCCTGCGCCGCCACGAACAGGGCAAAGAAGAAATGCGTCAGCGCGCCGAGCACGGCCAGCGCGCCGAGCGTGAACCAGTCACGGGTGCGGCCAAGCGTCCAGGCGCGGTCGAGGGCGTAGGCGCTGAGCACGGCCAGCAGCAGAAACAGCGCATAGGGCCGTAGCTCCTGGCTGTACTGTACCGCCGGCGGCGCGAGGGCGAAGAGCGCCAGCGCGGCCAGCGGCGCGGCCGGGTGGCGGCCGATTGGCCGCAGCCAGCGGCGGGCCAGCGGCAAGAACGCGGCCAGCGCCAGCAGCCCCCACAGCGCGGCTGGGTAGCGCAGCCAGAATTCGGCGCGGCTGTTGGCCGTGTCTACCGGGCCAAGCCCGGCCAGCCAGAAGTGGGTGAGGCCGTAGTCGAGCGGGCGCGCGGCGTGGATGATGAGCAGATCGCTCATCTGGCTCAGCGGGCGCTGGGCCACCTCCACCTGGCGCAGCTCGTCATACCACAGGCTCTTGGCGCCCAGGGCGTGCAGCCGCAGCGCCCATCCGCCCAGCAGCAGGAGCACGGTGAGCCAACGATAGCGGGCGTTAAAACCAGGCGCGTCAGCCACGTGTCTCCATACGCAGCCGCGCTGTGCGTGCTTTGCGCCAGCCGCTGCCGATTGCCGCCCAGGCAATCAGCCTCGGCCCTACTCAGCCAAGAACGGGTTGTCGCGGCGCTCGGCCCCGATGGTGGTGAGGCCGCCGTGGCCGGAGCACACGGTGACGTCATCGGGCAGGGCCAGCAGCACCTCGCGGATGCTGGTCATAAGCGTGGCGTAATTGCCGCCCGGCAGGTCGGTGCGGCCGATGCCCTGCTCGAAGAGCACGTCGCCGCTGAAGACGACCGCCGCCGCCGCGTGGTAGAAGGCCACGTGACCGACGGTGTGGCCGGGCACGAACAGCACCTCGAAGCTCAAGCTGCCCGCGGCCAGCGGCGTGCCGGGCGTCAGCAGCCAATCTGGCTCGGGGCAGGCGGGCACGTTCAGGCCGAAGAGCGCCGCGCCGCCCTTCTGGCGCAGGAGGGGCACTTCCAGCGGGTGCAGGCCGAACGGCGCGTGGGTGGCGGCCACGACCTCGGCCACCGCGCCCAGGTGATCGAAGTGGGCGTGGGTGAGGAGCACGGCGCGCGTGGTCCACTGGCGCTCGGCCAGCGCGGCGAGGAGGCGCGGGGCCTCGCCGCCGGGGTCAATCACCACGGCGTCGCGGGTGGCGGGGTCGGCCACGAGGTAGCAGTTGGTCTGGATGGGGCCAACAGGCAGTTGCAAGACTTCGAGTGGGGTGCGCATGGCCTCAGGATAGCATGAAACTTGGTCGGGTCGTGCTAAGGCGAAAACCTTAGCCACGAATTATCACGAATTACACGAAGGGAAGCGCGCCGTTATGGTCTGGTCTGGTTGGGTCACGTTGCTGTCGCCACGCTCAGCGTCAGCGCCGCGCGCAGCAGCACGTTGGCCCCGTTCACGCAGTCGTCCCAGGCGGTGTATTCGAGCGGTGAGTGGCTGAGGCCGCCGCGCGAGGGCACAAAGACCATGCCGCACGGGATGAGGGGCGCGAGCGATTGGCCGTCGTGGCCCGCGCCGGAGACGAGCGGCATGTGCGTCAGGGCCAGCGAGTCGGCGGCGGCGGCGATGGCGGCCTGGGCGGCGGGGTCCATCGGCGCGGGTGCGCAGCCGCCCAGCGGCTCCAGTTCCAGCTCCAGCCCGTGCTGGCGGGCCACCACGCCCGCCAGGCTGAGCAGCGCGTCTTCCACCTCGGCCAGGCGTAAAGCGTCGGGCGCGCGAAACTCTAGCGCCAGCTCGGCGCGGCCGGGGATGATGTTGAACGCGCCCGGCTCGAACCGCATCTGGCCCACGTTCACGGCGCAGCCGGCGAAGTCGCGCACGACCAACTCGCGGGCCGTCAGCGTGAAGGCGGCCGCGCCCAGCCCGGCATCTTGGCGCGCGTCCATCGGCGTGGTGCCGGCGTGGTTGGCCGCGCCGCTGAACGTGACGCGATACGACGTGATGCCGACGATGGCCGTGACGACGCCGATGGCGATGGCGCTGTGGGCCAGGCGCGGCCCCTGCTCGATGTGCAGCTCCAGGTAGCCGGCCAGCGTGGCCGGGTCGCGGCGGGCCTCGAAGAGCCGGGACTCATGCAGCCCGGCGCGGGCCAGCCCGGCTACCAGCGCCGCCCGGCCGCCGCGCGGGCGCAGGAGCGCCTCGGGGGCCAGCGTGCCGGCCAGCGCCTGGCTGCCCAACTCGCCCACCAGTGTGCCTTCCTCGTCGGTGAAGTCAATCGCCTCCAGGTGGACAGGCAGCGCCAGCCCGGCCTCCTGCACGGTGCGCAGCGCCTCCAGCGCGGCCAGCACCCCCAGCGCGCCGTCGAAGCGCCCGCCGTTGGGCACCGAGTCCAGGTGCGAGCCGAGCAAGAGCGTGCGCGCGGGGCGGGCGGGGCGCGGGCTGCGCAGCACGGCGCTGTGATTGGCGGCGGCGTCTACGCGCGTCTCCAGCCCGGCGGCGGCGGCGCGGGCCTGGAACCAGCGGCGGGCGTCCAGGTGGGCGGGCGAGAGCGAGGGGCGGTTGACGCCGCGAGCCTCGGCCTGCCCTAGTTCTGTTGGGGCGTCGGCCGCCACGGCTCCAAAGGCGGCCAGGGCGTCGAAGTCGACTCGCAGTCGGTCGGCGTTGATGGTCAGGGTCATGGGCGCTCAGGGGCGGTCAGAGGCGGGATTGTAGCCGCGACGGACGGATTTGGGAAAATGGGGCCGTGGCGCGCGGCTGTTGGCGCGCCGGAGAGTCGGATGCCTCGCCCGGTCAACACTTCGTCACAATCGGGGCACAGGGCGCTTAAAGCCTTGCGCCCTTTGGTATAATGATCTAGAACTTTTGGTCCATATTGGCAAGGTCACTCCGTCTATGCCCCAAGATAAGATCGTTGTTGTCGGCGCGCGCGAACACAACCTCAAGAACATCACCGTCGAGATCCCCCGCGACCAAATGGTCGTCATCACCGGGCTGAGCGGCTCGGGCAAGTCGTCGTTGGCGTTCGACACCATCTTCGCCGAGGGCCAGCGCCGCTACGTGGAGAGCCTGTCGGCCTACGCGCGGCAGTTCCTGGGCCAGCTCGAGAAGCCCGACGTGGACTACATTGACGGCCTCAGCCCGGCGGTGAGCATTGACCAGAAGGGCGTCAGCCGCAACCCGCGCTCTACGGTCGGCACGGTGACAGAGGTGTACGACTATCTGCGCCTGCTGTTCGCGCGCGTGGGTGTGCCGCACTGCCCGCTGTGCGGGCGCGAGGTGCGCAGCCAATCGGCCGAGGAGATCGTGGACGCGGTGCTGGCCTATGCGCCGGGGAGCAAGGTGCTGGTGCTGGCGCCCGTCATCCGCGAGCGCAAGGGCCACCACCAGCCGGTGTTCGAGGACTTGCGCAAGAGTGGTTTCACCCGCGCGCGCGTGAACGGCCGCGTGCTCGACCTGGCCGAGGACATCGAGTTGGACCGCTACAAGCAGCACTCGATTGAGGCCGTGGTGGACCGGCTGGTCATCCCGGCCAAGGCGGGCGAGGCCGCGGACGCCGTCGCAAAAGAGGCTTACACCGAGTTCCAGAGCCGCCTGACCGACTCGGTGGAGACGGCTCTCAAGCTGGGCAGCAGCACGCTGATCGTCTCGGACGTGAGCGCCGCCGCCGCGCCGGTAGACCGGCTGTACAGCGAGAACTTCGCCTGCCCCTTCGATGGCATCAGCCTGCCGGAGATCGAGCCGCGCACCTTCTCGTTCAACACGCCGCACGGCGCCTGCCCCGACTGCCAGGGGCTGGGCGCGAAGCTGGAGATTGACCCAGACCTGATCGTGCCCGACCGCCGCCTGAGCATCAACGGCGGCGCGATCTCGGTGATGGAGTGGCGCAACGCGGCCGAGAGCGGCGGCTATTACTTTCAGGCGCTGGAGGCGGCGGCCAGGCAGTACGGCATTGACCTGGACAAGCCGCTCGACACGCTGTCGGCCGCGCAGCTGAAGGTGCTGCTGTACGGCACCGACGGCGAGAAGGTGCGCATCCACTATAAGAGCCGCGACGGCCGCCAGGCGGTGTGGGAGACGCCCTACGAGGGCATCATCCCCAACCTGCGCCGCCGCTACGACGAGAGCACCAGCGACTACATCCGCGAGAAGATCAACGCGTATATGTCTGAGCGGCCGTGCGAGACCTGCCACGGGCAGCGCCTGCGGCCGGAAGCGCTGGCCGTGACAGTCGCCGGGGTGAACATCATTGAGGTGACCGGCTGGCCGGTGCTGCGCACGCTGGAGTGGGCGGGCAAGCTGAAGAGCAGCTTTTCGGCGCGGCAGCAGAAGATCGCCCAGCAGATCATCAAGGAGATCAACGCCCGCCTGAAGTTCCTGGTGGATGTGGGGCTGGATTACTTGACGCTGGGGCGCACGGCCGCCACGCTCTCCGGCGGCGAGGCGCAGCGCATCCGCCTGGCGACGCAAATCGGCAGCCAACTGATGGGTGTGCTGTATGTGCTGGACGAGCCGAGCATCGGCCTGCACCAGCGCGACAACGCCCGGCTGATCCGCACCCTCCAGACCATGCGCGACCTGGGCAACACCCTGCTGGTGGTGGAGCACGACGACGAGACAATCCTCGCCGCCGATTGGGTGGTAGACCTGGGGCCGGGCGCGGGTGAGCACGGCGGTAAGCTGATCTTCGAGGGCACGGTGGAGCAGTTGCTGAAGGACAAGAAATCCCTCACCGGGGCCTACCTCTCCGGCCGCAAGAAGATTGAGCTGCCCGCCGAGCGCCGCCAGGGCAACGGCAAGGCGCTGGTGGTGCGCGGCGCGCGCGAGAACAACCTGAAGAACATTGATGTGACCATTCCGCTGGGCAAGTTCGTCTGCCTGACAGGCGTGAGCGGCTCGGGCAAGAGCAGCCTGCTGGTGGAGGTGCTCTACAAGCGCCTGGCGCAGGCGCTGCACGGCGCGCATGAGCGGGCGGGGACGCACGCCGGGCTGGAGGGGGCCGAGGCGATTGACAAGGTCATCAACATTGACCAAAGCCCCATTGGCCGCACGCCGCGCAGTAACCCCGGCACCTACGTGGGCATGTTCGACGAGATCCGCACGCTGTTCGCCGGGCTGCCAGAGAGCAAGGTGCGCGGCTATCAGAGCGGGCGCTTCAGCTTCAACGTGAAGGGCGGGCGCTGCGAGGCCTGCCAGGGGCAGGGGCAGGTGCAGATCGAGATGCAATTCCTGCCGGACATCTTCGTGCCGTGCGAGGTGTGCCACGGGGCGCGCTTCAACCGCGAGACGCTCCAGGTGCGCTTCAAGGGCAAGAACATCGCCGAGGTGCTGGAGATGAGCGTGGGCGAGGCGCTGGCGTTCTTCGACGCGCACCCCGGCATCCGCCGCAAGCTGCAAACGCTGCAGGAGGTGGGGCTGGGCTACATTCGCATCGGGCAGCCCGCCACCACGCTCTCCGGCGGCGAGGCGCAGCGCACCAAGCTGGCCAAGGAGCTTTCCAAGCGCTCCACCGGCCGCACGCTCTACGTGCTGGACGAGCCGTCGGTGGGCCTGCACGCCGCCGACGTGCACAAGCTGGTGGAGGTGCTGCAGCGCTTCGCCGACGAGGGCAACACGGTGCTCATCATCGAGCACAACCCGGAGATTATTAAGGTGGCCGACTG
This sequence comes from Anaerolineales bacterium, assembly GCA_020850595.1. Classification (GTDB taxonomy): domain Bacteria; phylum Chloroflexota; class Anaerolineae; order Anaerolineales; family UBA6663; genus JADZEK01. The sequence continues at coordinate 565 of JADZEK010000033.1, read as the reverse complement.
GCTAATTGACCTAGGCCCGGAGGGCGGCGACCGCGGCGGCTACGTGGTAGCGACCGGCACGCCCGAAGACGTGGCCAAGGTGAAAGACAGCTATACGGGACAATATCTCAAGAAGTACCTCGACCCCAACTACACGCCGGTAGCCGCACTACGCGGCATTCGATCAACACGCGGGTACACGCGGTCAGCGCCGTAGGCGCTAACAAGACCTACAGCTATGACTGCAACGGCAACATCACGGGTCGAATAATCGCCGGCAGCACCTACGCCTTGACCTATGACGTCGCCAACCACCTGACCGGCGTGAGCAACGCCGCCACGGCGACCTATGCCTATGACGGCGACGGCAATCTGGTCAAGGAAACCAGCTACGAGAACGTCGCGGCCGGCGTCATCGCGACCAGCAGCGGCTCTTTGAGCAATCCGGGCATTGTCACGGATGGCGACACCTGGGCGGATTGCTCCGCCTGCGGTCAGCACGCGACCGTCGCCAGTGGCCTGCACTACGTCCAGCTAGACTTGGGCCAGTCCTATCTGGTAGATAAGGTCAAAGTCTGGCACTATG